>MEQL01000040.1 GCA_001770205.1 Bdellovibrionales bacterium RIFOXYD12_FULL_39_22 | reverse complement strand
ATTTCAGAGTATACATTTGAAAGTGCCAATTAGATTAATGATTCTAGATGGTTGTTGCGGTTTTGTGGTATTAGTTTAGTAAACTTGCGCTAGTCCATATTTCGACCGCAAGACCGACGCGAAAACTTGGAAGACAACCATGGAGGGCAAAAAACAACATGCCAAGGCCAGTGGTGATAACTCTCTTGTGCAGACAACAAAGATAAGGTTTGAAGAGTATGCAAGGATTTGGCTGGAAGAACACATCAAGGCCAATCGGGAGTATCGAACCTTCATTCACTATGAACAGCTCCTGCGGGCCAATGTTTTTCCGGTCATTGGAAAAGTAAACATTCAAGATTTGCGCGAAGAACACGGAATGAGGCTGATTGCCAAGCTCAAAGAAACCAAGCATGCACCCAAAGGAATCAATAATAACGTCGGCATGGTGAAGAGTATTTTGAACTACGCCAGACGTAAACGAATCATTTTTGGGAACCCGTGGGAGTTTGTGCCTAGGCAAAAAGCTGAATTAAAGTGTGATGCATATTGGTCTAAAAAGGAGATTGAACAATTCCTGCTGCCCAATAATCGCGACACTCTTTATCCCCTCTTTTTTGTGGCACTACACACAGGGTTGCGTATGGGTGAGCTTTGTGGACTGTGCTGGGATCGGATTGATTTTGCACTCAATCAAATCACGGTTACTCGAAATCGCGATAAATACGAAATGAAGGATACAACGAAAACGAAACTAAAGCGGATCATTCCAATGACAATGTCCGTTCGCTCGCTGCTCCTGGGGCTGATGCGAAGACAACTCAATCCGCGCTTTGTATTTTGTGAGGAAGATGGAACGCCGGTGGATTATGGCCACCTCTACCGTCGCTTTCACAAATGCGGATATGGCCGGCATTAAGAATAAAATTCGTTTTCATGACATGCGACACACCTTTGCTTCGCAATTTATGATGAGCGGCGGAAGTCTTTTTGACCTGCAAAAAATTCTTGGACACACCGATGTGAAGATGACTCTGCGGTATGCGCACTTTTCATCAGACCATCTACAGAAGTCAGTTCAGTTCATGGATTTTGGAGTGGGCCATTCTGAGCAAATTGAAAAAAATGCCCCTATTATGCCCCTACGCGACGATTTTGGCGAAATCTTACATTTGAAAAGGAAGGCCAACTAGTTGATTCTAAAAACAAAAAGGGAACCGTGGTGGTTCCCTTACAATGAGTTGGTGCCCAGGACTGGACTTGAACCAGCACGCCGTTGCCAGCGCTACCACCTCAAGGTAGTGCGTCTGCCAATTTCGCCACCTGGGCACAATTAGTTAAAAGCAGAGAATATTTATATCAGGAGATTGGTAAAAAATCTCTAAAAAAGTTAATTTTGTATTTTTATTTGCATTGATTCATCATACCAATTTAAAATTAAATTCAAGTTAATTTTGATTTTCCATGTTGGAAATTTCTACCGCACAAGGCATAATCAAAATGATGTACAATTAATTTCACTCGTACAATATCTGGTAATTGATAACCAGTATGCACGATAAACTTCACTAGCTAAAAATACGGAGGATGTTTGAAATCTATTCTGGCCATTGATGACGATATTGAAATTAGACACCTCTTACAAAAACATCTAAGCAACAACTATCAACTACTATCAACCGATAACGCAGAGGCCGGAATGTCTATGGCACAAGAGAAGCGGCCAGATTTGATAATTCTTGATCTGGAACTGCCAGGCGTTTCTGGCTACGAGTTCTGCAACCAGTTTCGCAACCACCCTTTTCTGAATGATACTCCGATCATTATTCTCTCCTCAAAAAAAGGCTCCTCTGCCCACACCATGGCCTATAAACTTGGTGCCGATAACTATCTAGAAAAACCATTTGATTTAGGAGAACTTTTGGCCATGATCGAGGCCATCTTTAAACGCAGCAAAACTCAAACCAAAAAACTTATAGGTAATCTAGAAGTAGATCTTACCTCTCACTCCGTTACCATTAGCAACAAAACAATCGATTTAACTCCCAAAGAATTTAAAATCCTCAATTTTCTTATTGCCCACGAGGGAGAAGTCGTATCGAGGGATCGTCTACTCAATATCGTCTGGGGAGAGGCAAATGTAACTGATCGCGTAGTTGATAATCATATAACATCCATAAGAAAGAAAATTTTTGAAGGAAAGATCAAAATTGAAAGTATCTATGCAGAAGGATACAAGCTAACCGCCGACAACTAATAACCTAAAGTATATCAATTACCAGCTATTTATTCTACGTTTGACCAATAACTTGAAAAAATTTTTATCCAACGGTTTAGGGCAAAAATCAACGTGATTTGAGTTGAACTTTTTTCTAATTAAATCAACTCTACGCTCTCTATTTCCTGAAACGAAAATAATCGGAAACCCCTTGCGGTACCACTCCGTAATAGACTTAGCAAGATCAACACCATTAACTGACGGCATTGCTATATCCATAACAATCATATCGTAATCCTTTCTGTTCAAATATTTCCATGCTGCTGAATGGTCAATGGCCAGGTCAACCGATAAATCTTCTATATCACTCAACACTTTTTTCACGTACAAAGCAAAATCTTGATCATCATCAACCACCAAAATATTCTTTGTAAAAAAACTAACATCCTCTCGTTGCAGGTAAATATCCGCAAAATCATTCCAATAATTACGCTCCAATAATACTTCTGTCATACTGCCTTCCTTAAAATAATTTTAGTCTTTTCAAATCGTTCTCTGCTAAGCCATATCAATTTTATCAACGAATATCGCGTTAATTATCCAAACAATATCTTGATTTTGTGACAAAGTGTGGCAGACTATTTGACGCTTGATAGTTCAAAATTCAAGAATGGAGAAAGTATGTCTAATAAAAAAATTATTGAAATTGACAAAGATATCGCTGACATAGTTCCAGGTTTTTTGGAAAACCGCCGCAAAGAAATAATTACCCTAAAAGATGCTCTTGCGAAGGGGGATTTTACTACTGCGCGCAACATTGGCCACAAAATTAGTGGCAATGCTGGAAGTTATGGATTTGATGAGCTTGGCGAAATAGGGGCCAATCTAGAAACTAACGCCACAAAAAAAGATCTGCAAAGATCAAAAAGCAACGTTGAATCAATCGAACACTACCTCGCCAACATTGAAGTTAAATATATTTAAAAAGAAGTTCACTCAAACTGTTTTCGGCAACTATTGCCTAATATCTGTGTTCGGCGCTCCATCAATGGCCAACAATCTCTAACTTGCGAAATTATTTTTTGACAAAATAAAAGCAAACCTGAAACAATGTACAAGCATGAATGTGACGAAGGATTGTCATATAAATTTTGCGGACAACAATAAACCAAGGAAGGTCATTTATGTCCACTCTCTTTAACTATCAAACGATAAAAGTCTCAGCAATTCCCAAGTACAAATCAATCAAAGTGGAATTACATCGCCCAGAGTGCAACAATGCTGTAAATAACGAAATGATTTTTGAATTGGAATCATTCTTAACATGGGCCACCTCCCATCTAGAGATTGACTCCATACTCTTTACCTCCTCTTCCGATCTATTTTCCCAAGGACATGATATAATTGACTCTGATTTTTTTTCCAATGAAAAATTAAACTCCCTTTTACTTCGCTTACAAAAAATAATCTACTCAATGTATTTTCTTCCTCAAACTGTTGTTATGGATATTCAGGCCGGTGCAAGCGGCATTGGAGCAGAACTGACGTTAGGTGGCGATATCCGATTGGCAAAAAAAAGTGCTACCATCTCTTTTAATCACGCCAGCGAAGGACTTGTTCCCACCTGTGGCGGCGTTGGCATCTTAGGTGCCATAATACCAAAAAGCTACGCAAGAAGCTGGTTACTCTCCTCTAAAAAAGTTAATGCCGAAGAGATGTTGAACTCGGGCCTTATTTTAGAATATTATGAAGATGGTGATAGGGATGAAGTTATTTTAAAAACTTTGAGGAATATTCATAATCAATCACCCGTTGCGCGCTTACAAACCAAACGCTCACTTTTACAATTTATTCTGCCACTTCTCGAAAATAGTCGCACCCAAGAAAATCAATTTGCATGGGCAAATTTTCAATCAGAGGATTGGAAAAAATTTCTACAGCAAAAATCTTCTGATAAAAAATCTGATTTCCCTTTTACCAATATCCGCGATTTTGCCTGCCGAGTTAAAGAAGTCCAACAAAAATCATCTCCCACAAAAAGCGGGCCAATCGGACACTAACCTGGTAAAAAACCCTCAAGATTATGCCATTGCCCAAATTGTCTCTACGTAAAATTGTTTTATCTTCAAAAGAACTTTTTATCTTTGCAATTCCAATTGTTCTGGGCCAACTAGGACAGATGCTCATTGGCGCAGGAGATGTTTTAGTGGCCGCCAAATATTCTACTGAAGCAGTGGCCGCTACGGGGGTGGCCACCGGTTTTATTTCACCTCTTTTTGTTGCTGGACTATCTTGTCTTGCTGGAATTTCCCCGATCCTCGCTAAAAGAAGAGGAGAGGGTGAAGATGTTGGCAAATATCTTGTAACCTCTATCGTCTATGCTGTTATTGTCGCAATTATAACTCAGCTGCTTACTCTCCTACTCATTCAATTCATTCCTTATTTTAATTTTGAAGCAAAACTAATTCCACTAATTCGCCAATACAGTATCGCTTTTTCTTTTTCCTTTTTGGGGGCCTTTATTTTCCAGGCCGTAAAAGAATTTCTTCAATCATTTGAAGATGTATTATTTTCTAATGCGCTATCCGTTATCGCTGTAATTTCTAATATTGCCCTTAATTATGTTTTCGTTTTTGGCCTAGGGCCAATTCCTTCCTATGGAGTTGTGGGATTGGCAATTGCCAGTATTATCACTCGAATTTCACTGGCAATTGCTATAATTATTTATGCCAAAAAATATCTTCACTCTTTTTCAATTTTTACCACTCTTTTTTGGGAAATAACGAAACTCAGTATCCCCATTGCTTTCACCGTTGGGATGGAAGTGGCGGCCTTTGGTCTCTCGTCCATTCTCACTGGAATGATGGGAACAATACAGGCCGCAGCACACAATGTAATTCTAACTCTGGCCTCAATTACCTTCATGGTCCCTTTGGCCGTATCCAACGCAGTAGCTGTAAAGGTCGGCCATGCCATTGGAGAGAAGAGAATAGATCGTGTCTTTCTCTTTATAGAAAGTGCTCTGTTTTTATCTTTAACTTTTATGAGCTGCTCTGGCCTAGCATTCTATTTTTTCCCAGAATATTGTTTAAAACTTTTTTCTGCAGATTCCCAACTAATCGTAGTTGGTGTACCAATTCTATTCATCGTTGCACTATTTCAACTTTTTGATGGTGTGCAAGTTACTCTCTCTGGAGTTTTGCGCGGACTAGGCGAAACTTATCGCGTATTCTTTATCATTATGGTTTCCTATTGGATAATTGGCCTCCCACTTGGCTCTTATCTAGCATTTAACCATCACCTACTTGCACGTGGTATTTGGATTGGCCTGGCAATCGGACTATGTTGCCAAGCAATTGGCGTCTCCATTCTTCTTAAAATTACCACTAAAAAAGTTGAAGAAAAATTAATATTGTGTAATCCTTCTATCTTATAGCAAACACAATTACTAATTATAAAGGAGGCAATATGAAATTAAGGTTGATTTCTCTACTGGCCATGATTGTATTACTACTCGTTCCAAGCTACGCTAAAAATGAAGAACGTGGCACAGGTTCTGGCCAAGGACAAAGACAAGGACAACGAGCAGAGCATAAAAAAGAACAACGCGAACGAAAAGAACAGCGTCGACTGCAACGCAACGAAATGCAAGCAAATAAGTTTGCAGAACATCGCAATAGATTACAAGAACGTTTGGCGCAAAATAGTAAACTGACCGATGCTGAACGAGAAGAAATTTTGGCCGCCTTCGATACAAACCATACTAATAGACTGGCACATCGAAATGCTCAATACGAAGAATCTCTAGCTTTTTATGATAAGCTGGCCGGTGACAGTAACATGACTCCAGAACAACGCCGAACTGCCATTGCCGAATTTAAAAAGAAACAAATCGCAGAAAATAAACAATTTCAAGGCGAACAACACTCGAAAATGATCGAGATGAAAAAATCAGTTAAGGGAAATACTTCTGATGACAAGGCTGCCAGTACTACTGCCACTGAAGAAGAAGAGAAGGCAACCACAACGCCAACAACGCCTTAAACAAACTAAAATCGATACGCTAAACGGCCACTTAATTCCAACGCACTATAACGCTCAGTTTGAGTGTTCGAGGAATTAGAAGTGGCCGACAAATCAAATTCTCCATCTAGAAATTCTGTAATTTTATAGGCAAATCCTCCACCCAACTTAATCAAATTTTGAAATTCTTCGTTCGACTGCAAAGAAAAAATACTATCTGACGAATCACGATTAGGTCTCATTGCATTCAATAATCTTTGATTTTGCTTCTGACTTCCCATAACCATGCCGCTAGAAGAAATAGTTCTATTTGGATAGGAGGTCCGCTCAACAGAGATAAGCGCATTAAGCGATAAATTTGCCGAAAAGAGATACTCTCCACTAAAAGAACAAGAAAAAGAATTATTGCTATAGTAACTATCCGAAGAATCAACAAACCCAATAGTTATATCGTAGTTTAAAAAAAGATAATCACTTAGGTAGTGATCATCTCCTAACGCTAAAGATAACTCTAAATCAAAACGATCATCCACTTCGATATAATTTTGGCCCGAGCTAGCAATAACTACATAGGGAGCATGCTGTTCTCCCTGATAAGTATTCCCAAATGTCACTTCTCCACCCATCGAATCAAAAGTGCTAGTGGTCTCTGGATCACTTCCGTGCGGATAACGCTGATAAAATGCCGCCGCGCCAATGTCCGTAACCCAATTTCCAAACCAGTAATAACTTTTATCAAATGCGGACTGTAAATTATAAGAAGAGTTCTGTTCTTCCGTAAAATAGTTATATAATTCGAGTCGAACCTTAGCATAGAAATCTTTGTTGAATAAAAATTTTGTGCCATGAGAAAAAGATAGATAATTATCAGCAATCGCACCATCATAGGTTAAATTAACATTATCTGTACTCCCTCCCCCCAAACTTCCACTGTTGTAAATTTCAACTGCCAAAAGAGTTTGCACGGCAATACATGACAAGACAATTATTTTAAACATACCCATATCTCTCCTGACTTCTATCAACCTATCTATATCAATTTTAAAATGGCCTCATATTCATCCAGGCGATTCATATTTAAAAAAGAGTTCGCTTTATAATCTCCAAATTCCTGTTCCATTTCAATTTTCGTCGCACCTGCCATCTCTAATAAACTCATTACTTTGCATTTTCTTTTGTGTTGATGTTTATCTCGACCCTCTTCTTCATCACTCGAGGATAAAAGTCCCTCTGCCAATTCCACAACCGAGCGAGAGTAAATACCACAAAGCTGTTGTACAAAACCATCTGCCTTCGGAACTACAATTGGCAAAAAAGATGGGTAATCTAAAATAAAACGGATTGTTTCCTCGGTTATAAGAGGCATATCGCAACTAATAATAAATACTTTCTCACTCTCAACATTTTTTAATGCTGCATGAATTCCGGCCAAAGGGCCTTGTTGTTTAAAAAGGTCCGAATACATGGGAAGAGACAAAAATGCATATTCGTTAGGAGTATTGGTGATTAAGATAAGTTGCGAAAAAATTCGCCTCATCATTTTAACAGTTCGTTCAATGGCCAACTCGTTACCAATTTTCAGCAATGCCTTATTCTGGCCCATTCGCGTGCTCTTTCCTCCGGCCAAAATAACACCTGTTATATCAGAATACATTCTAACACCTCACCGGCCGAAGGATTTAATACATCCTCCAAAATTACTGCCAAGCAATTTGCCTGGCCAAGTCCATATAAGTTACCAGAGGTTTGTTCTGATAATACTAAAACTTTAGACTCTCCATTTTCTGGATCAACAAAATATTTAGCACGCATAAAATGTCGTTTATTATCACGCTTACGAACATCATTAACAAGCTTCGCGCGCACGCGCTTAACGCTATCGTCAACTCCTGTAATACTATCTATCAAAGCCACCACATAAGTATAAAAATTAACAAAACAAGAAACGGGATTTCCCGGAAGGCCAAAGACAAATTTTCGCCCTCTTGCACTTTCATGTGTGCCAAAAGTAAGTGGTTTTCCAGGGCGAATCATGGACTGCCAAAAATGTGATTGTACTCCTAGTAAATCCATGGCCTCTCTTACATAATCAAATTTACCCATAGAAACACCACCAGTTAAAAGCACAATATCTACATCGCTCTCCAAAATTTTTGACATCTTGGACAGCACTCCTGTCGGTGCATCTAACGCATCACGCGCAACACCATAATTGATCGAAGTATGTCCGATGCTACTTACTAGGGCGGAAAGTGATGATAGGTTTGATACTCTAATTTGATCACCAGTTGGAATTTTATCAATGTCTACTAGTTCATCACCCGTTGATAAAATAGCAATTTTAAGTTTGCGAAAAACTGGCACAAAATCTAGGCCACAGGTGGCCAAAATAGGTATTTGTGCTGCAGAAATCTTGCAATGCGCACTTAGTGCCTTGTGGCCTTTGGCCAAATCCTCACCTTGCTGCCGAATGTGTTGGCCTTTTTTTATTTGCCTAAAATCCACTGCCAAGGAGGCACCACCTCCCTTTATTTGCAAATCCTCAATGGGAATAATGGTGTCACATTGCGAAGGGAGTTTTGCACCCGTCATAATTTGCACCGCCTCATCTTCTCGTAGAGACGAAATCTCCATATAGTGGCCGGCAGAGATCTCACCTTGCAGTTTCCAATACCTTCTCTCGGAGGAGTAAGATATAGCGATGCCATCCATTGCCGCATTATTAAATGGAGGAAGATTAATATCCGCAATTACATCCGCGGCCAACACTCGTCCCAACGATTCTAAAAGGGGAACTGTTTCTTGGCACAAGGCAAAACCGTTTGCACTATTGCGAACAATTGAAAGTGCGTTGAGGTATGAAATCATGTGATAATCCTTATCTCATCTCCAACTCTAGCAATTCCACCATTTAATACCTTGGCAAAAACACCATCTTTAGGCATAACGCAATCGCCTGCAGCATGATAAATTGCACATCGGGAATGGCACTCTTTCCCGATTTGAGTAATTTCCATGGTAACTTCACGGCCTATTTGTACTTTGGTTCCAACTGGAAGTTTATGAAGATTCAAATTTTTTGTGGTAATATTTTCGGCAAAATTTCCTGGCCGTAAATGTGTCAGACCTTTTTTTATCATTTGATCAATACTTTCCTGGGCCAAAAAACTAACTTGCCGATGCCAATTTTTTGCATGCGCATCACCTTTGATTCCATGATCAACAACGAACTCGGCAGCTTCAACGTTACTTTTTTGCACTCCGACTGTTTCACTAACAGAAATGGCAACTACCATACCACGGCCAGCAATTTCTTTCCCTTTATAGTAATACTCTCCGCTCTTCCCACCACGTTTAGAGAGTAATCTCACAGCGGAAATTTCAATTCCCTTATCAATGGCCTTGCACATATCGTAGATGGTTAAGGCGGCAATAGAAACTGCCATCATCGCTTCCATTTCTACGCCAGTTTGTCCTTGGGCCTTGGCAGAAGATACAATCTCTATACTTTTTTCCTGGCCATTAAGTGATAGTTCAACATCAATTTTAGATACAAAAATATTGTGACACAACGGAATCAATTCAGAAGTTTTTTTGGCGCCCATGATACCGGCCAACTTGGCCACTGCTAACGCATCACCTTTTTTGAGGTTATTTTCTGCAACTGCCGCAAAGGCCTCTGGAGATAATCTCACCTGTGCATAGGCCGAGGCTTCGCGAATAGTTTCTTTCTTATCCGCAACATCTACCATCTGGGCCTTACCATCTCCATCCACATGGGTCATCACTGTCTCTTGTTTTGTCGTCATATTAAATCCTAATTTCTATTCACTTTTTTATTTTTTAGCATAGGATCATGCAAATCAATTTCCAAAACAACTTTGACGCTCTTACCTTCCGCGAAGTAAATACTATCGGACAGAAAATCGGAATGGGCCAAATTTGACTTTAAATTTTCCAACGCCAAGGCAGACACCTCCAAAGAGATATTATTACCCTGCTTAGATATTTTAAACAACCTATCGCCGCCAGCAACACTCATAATGGTAAAGTATAAAAAATCATCAGCAGCAAAAAAAACGCTCTCCTCTATTGGCGATCGATCAATTAATCTATCCAACTCCGCAGTGTCTATGCGAAAACGAATTTTACCTCTAGAAAAACGTACATTCATCTTCCCTATCCTCCGATGGAAACCAGCCCATCTACTTTACCAGCATCCCCCATTTCAAGATGATGCTCTTTGGGTTTTAAATCTAATAACGATAATATTTTATCCTGCAGATGTGAACGCATCTCCTCTTTTTGTAACAAATCTCTTAATGAATAATCGTTTTTTCCAAACAAACAAGTTCTCAGACGGCCGCGACTATCAACTCTGATACGATTACACTCTCCACAAAATTTTCTACTATACGGAAGAATAAAACCGACACTCCCGCGAAAATCATGGTGGCGGAAAATTTGCGCTGGCCCATCAGTAGACAAGCGGTGATTCTGGGCCACCCAACCATCTAGCTCCAATCGCTCAATTATCGACAAAGGAGATAAATACCTCTCGGCAAAACTAGACTCGTTAACGCCCAATTTCATTAGCTCAATAAAACGAACTGAAATAGGCCATACCTTTACCATCTGTAAAAATTGATTTATTCCATCACCATCGTTTATACCATTCATCAAGACAGCATTAAC
Organism: Bdellovibrionales bacterium RIFOXYD12_FULL_39_22; assembly: GCA_001770205.1. Taxonomy (GTDB): domain Bacteria; phylum Bdellovibrionota; class Bacteriovoracia; order Bacteriovoracales; family Bacteriovoracaceae; genus YD12-FULL-39-22. The sequence goes on along the minus strand of MEQL01000040.1, from coordinate 92,833 downwards.
TTTTATGGAGGTAATTCCAGCAGTCAAGGCGACCTCAATCCCGTGCAAGATATCCATCAATTTGTCATACCCAGTAATGTTCGCAAATTTTTCTCTATCAAGAGTATCCACACTTATGTTGATGGCGTTAATTCCTGCCATTTTTAGGCCGAACGCCAAATCTTTAAGCAAAACCCCATTGGTTGAGAGCGCAATTTTTTCAAAATGGCCTGCAGAGTTTAGTGTTGCCACAATATCTAACAGATCGCGACGCAACGTGGGCTCTCCTCCGGTTAAGCGAATTTTGCATATACCTAGTGGGCCCAAGGCCCGGGCCAAATTTTCAATTTCTCTCGGGGTAAGTGGCCCTGCCATCTCATTGTCTGAAGCTGTTTCAAAAGGCCGGCAGTATGAGCAACGCAAATTACAGCGATCTGTTAACGACAATCTCAAATAATTTAAACGTCTTTTGTATGAATCGCAAAGTTGTGACATATATTCTGAGATCCTTCTCATACTTTCGTGAAACTCAAGCCTAATATTTATATTTCATTTTAAACAGCTAGTCAGTACAAATTAGCTTTTAACGAAGACAGATTTTGTCAGACTTCCCAGCTTTACAGCTTCGCTTAAATATAAAAGCATATTCCAATGAAAAAAATTACACTCCTGGCCTTAATAACAATAATACTAAATACCAGCTTCGCTCTGGCAGAAGAAATAATTAGAAGCTATCGTCTTCCGCTAGATAATCCAAGATTATCTAGCGTGGCGCAAAAATTTGAGATCGTAAAAAGAATAGATAATAATTCTGCCTACGAAGTTTATGTCCCTATTATTTTTGAGAAGGATTTTTTACAACTTGCCCCTGAGGCAACGCTGCTTACCTTCGACATAAATAAAAGATTGAAACTCCTTAAAGGCCAAAAGTCATCTGAACTAGATGCATACCACTCCTTTCCGGAAGTGGCGGCAACATTAACTGGATGGGTAAAAAGCTACCCCTCAATCGCTTCCTTAGAAGTTTATGGAAAAACCAAGCGCGAAAATAATTTATATGCACTTAAAATAGCTTCAAAAACAGCTCTCTCTAAAAATAGTCCAACTCTGGCAATTAGTGCGGCAACTCATGGAGATGAATTAATTACAGTAGAGGTAGTACTAGCGCTTGTAGCAGAATTACTTGCTGGATACGGGGTAGATGGCCGTTTAACCCAAATGATCGATTCTCACATAATCTACATTTTACCAGTAACTAGTCCAGATAGCTTTATCGCTCAAGAGCGTTATATCGACTACAAGGATCCTAACCGCGTTTTCCCTTGGCCAGGTGATGCTGGCAATGAACCAATTGATTGCGTTGCCGCCTGGATTGATTTTTTTAATATCCACCAAATTGCCGGAACACTTGATTTTCACGCTTACGGTGAATTAGTAATGTACCCCTGGGGTCACACACGACAAGCTCCGGCCGTTGAAGATGATAGGGAGTTCATGGGATTAGTAGAAAAGATGTCACATGAAAACGGTTATATTGCCGGACAAATTTCTACCACTATCTATATCGCTACCGGTAATAGTGCTGACTATTTTTACTGGCGACAAAAAACACGGGCAATTGTAGTCGAAATTGGAATGGAGAAAATTCCATCCCCGAGGAAAATACCTCAAATTGTGGAAAAATCACGCGAAATGGTTTGGCAATTTATTGAACATTTCCGATAATATTTCTTCTTCCTTGTTTGATATACATTAATTACCTTCCCATCTTGTAAAAACATGTTCCTTGGAATTATAATTTAAGATGATAGTCTTTTATTATCGGAGTAAAATACATGAATCCTTCAGAAGCAGAATCTGCCCCCAAAGTCGCACGTATGGTTCGTTGCGCTCGTAAATTATCCGGACTAACTCAAAAGGAAGTCTGCTCAAACTTACGTATATCTCAATCGTATCTGTCTAAAATTGAAAACGGAATCAATGTTCCTTCGGTGGTATTTTGGGCGGAGTTTTGCCAATTAACCGGTGTAAATATGGATTCGGTGATTAATGGCTATCTAGACGACATGACCTTCTCTCAAGTTGAAAGTGGCCGAATCAGTTCTGGCATTGAAATTCCTCAGCGCTATTCCTATCTACGCTCCATGAAAATAAGAGGCCTTAATACTCTTATATTTTTTGCCAAAAATTTAATGGGAAATGATGGTTTTGAAAAGACAGTTACCGAGATGGGCATTGACCCTGATTATTTTTGTAATTATGACAATCAACTTAATATCAACTTTCTCACTGATTTTTTACAGAAAATAAAAAAGTCCGCCACCGAAGCTTCGGTGGATACCAATAATATTTTCGCCTTAGTAAAACAAGAATCAATACATGGTAATTTTGCCAAAAAACTTTTTTCTGATAACGATCCAATCTCTTTGATAAAACGCTTAGTCCGTAACGCTAAAAAATATGAATCCAATTTTTCTTATGAGATCCTGGATGAATCCAAAAACAAGTTGGTTTTCTCGCTTACCCCCGAAGGCCATCTAGCGGAATTTAAGAAAAACTTTTCTGACAACGAAGACGTTTTTCTATCATACCTCTCCAAAGATTATTTAAATAGTTTCATCGTTGACAAATCTTCTGCGGCCATTAATGAGTCTGCCCAAGAAAACTCACGACGCACAATTGAGGTACAGTGCTAAGTGAATATTGTCTATCTACACGGTGGCCCCGGCAGAAACTCTAATGCGGAAGAACAACTTTTGAAGAATAAAATTTCTTCGGCCTTAAACCTTGATCAGTCCAACATTTTCTTTTGGCATGAACCCTCCGTAAACCGTGGATACAAACATAGCTCACTCTCTCCCTACGAAGCGTGGTTTGATTCTGCCAAAAACAGCATCACCCATAAAAACACCATTCTCATCGCACATTCATTTGCCGCCATTGCGGCACTATCTTTATGCCAAGAGCTATCTTCCTCGATAAAAAAACTAATCTTAATCGCTCCGGCCATAGATATTTTTCATGTAGATAAGATGATTTTTTCTCTTGTAGCAAATATTAAAAACTCTGATTTTTTAAAGAATGCCCGCAGCGATTTTTTTAACTTGGATGCTTTTTTGCAAGTAGCAGACTATCCACATTTAGAACGCCATTATTGGGCCAATAAATTGGCCATGGAGCAATATTGGTCCATAAACAGCTCATCCCCTCAATGGCAATTTGATGTCACTTCTTTTATTGGAGTTCGCCAAACGCTAAACGTACAATTACCTTCCAATATTAATACTCCGACTATGGCCATATATGGTGCTCACGATGAAGTGGTTAACTTTCACCATCAAAATAATCTCATCAAAAAAATAGCTTCCAATTATAAATCAGTCATCTTTGCCAACAGTGCCCACTTTCCCTCACTAGAAGAGTCAGATCACTTTATTCATACTCTTCAAAACTTCTTATATCCTTGAGTAATAAATTTATTATAAAATAGTGTAGTGTGTGGCCGCTGCATTTCCTCCAGATATAACTTTGTAAATTGATCGGCAGCACCATCACTTCCTAGTGCCTGCACAATTTTAGGTCGAGCAAAGGAAAGTCGTTCTTTACAATTTTCATACTCTTCTTTTAGCTCATCACCTTTAAAATATGAAGTAGAGACCTCCCATTCAATGTTGGAAAAACCTGCGCAATGTAAAAGTGTTGGTAACTTTCTTCCAATAAAAAGATCAAATTCCAATACCGACATAATTTTATTTAACATTTTCATTACTTCTTTATTGGGAGTATAAAAATTTGCGAAAATACCATCAAAATCTATTAAACAAATAGATCCCCCAGGTCGGGCCAGACGAAAAAGTTCATGGGCCACTGCCTGTGGATTTAATAAATGTTCAAAAACATAACGCGAAACTATTAAATCATACGAAGCATCCGCACGCTCAATCTGTTCTAAATTGGCCTTAAAAAAAGAGATATCTGAAATACCTTCTGCTCGAGCAAAAATATCACCCTGTTTGAGTCGTATATCTGCAAAGTCACAGGCCTCTAGGAATAAATCTGGCCGCACCTTCTTTATAAAACGAGAAACTAATCCAGTGCCACATCCAGCATCTAAAACGCTGGCATTGGCGGCCAAGGGAAGTTTGCTAAGAATTTGCATTTCACCTTCTAATAGATAACTTCTCTGTTTGGCCTGAAATTCTAACCTTTTTGCTTCATCATTACTCTCTAATAAATATCCCATCTGCCCCCCTTTTGTTAATGATGGGCCTATCGGCAAAATTCCATCCCTCATTAATTTTTTCTAATGCCATAAAATTTAATTCCGAACAGAACTAATAATATCAATATTAATTGAAAGGAGTGATATTTTATGGCCATTGACCAGAGAAAATTTAAAATTGTGGTTATTAAGTCCATGTACGATCTATTACTAACAGAATCAACGCAATCACACTTAGCTCGTAGCTTATTTCCCAAAGTAATGTCTCTAAAAATTGCAGGATACACTAAAGAATATCCACTTGGGGTGCTTCCCTTTGATGCCTCTGATTTTGTAGCAGACCATATTTTGCTCTGTATTGAAGAGAATGGTTTTTTTGAACCTATCATGGGAATGAAGTCCGTCACGCTGGCCAAATGTGATTTTCATCGAATAAATTTCCCCATCTTTGGTATGATTAGTGGTGAAAATTGTTCTCCAGATCATTTGCAGGCCGTTGCAGAGATTGTAGAATTTCACCGTCAAGAGGATGGAGGAACAAATCTAGGCTACAATGGCTCCTTTACAATACAACCCCATTTGCGCACTAAGGAGAATATGGCAATTTTCTGGGATATTATCGTAACGATGATTGTGCACCAATATAAGTCAAATAATATTGGACATGTCATTGCGACCTGTGCGGCAAAATATAAAATTGATCTACGCAAAAAAGAGTTGGGTTGGGAATATCTCTCCCGCCATGGCCGACAACTTCCCACCATTAACAGCTATGCCTTACATGGAGGAGAATTTTACATAATGCACCAGCAACACTTTTCGCAAGAAGGCCTAAAACATGCAAGTAAATATCTCCATCTTTGGGAAGATCGCTACATCATAGAAAATCGAGAAATCATAAAACAAAAAGAACAGCGGGCAGCATAAGAATATAGTGGCCGGCCATTACATGATGTTTTTTCTAAACTTTACGTCGCCACTAAAATGGATTCTATAGGCCTCGCAGTCATATCCATCAGCGGTGGAATATAAAAGCTCTGCCCATAATGGATCTTGGCCGGCAAATTGTGCGACAGAGGATAAAAAACCGGCACGTAAATGGGCCATTGATTTTTTGCACACATTTTCTTTTCCAAGCATCTCCAATAATTCGACCTCCGGAGTTCCGGTTATAATCAAGGAGCCATTTTCGACTTTTTGCACCTGCCATTTAAAATTTTTCTCTACATAGTTGGGAACAACTACTTCACTAAAAAAAGAGTATAATTCACCATATTTTTCAATTTCTCTAACTGCGTTGGCCCACTGTTGCTCTTTATTGCGTTCATGAAAGTTGCGTCCCATCTGCATCAACATCTCTTGGCCATGCGGTAATTTCGCAATCCGTTCACAAATATCAACTGCCAGTAATAAATTAATTTCGTGGCAATCTGAAAAAATCAGTTGATCCGAAAGCTGTAGTTGGCGCATAACCATTTGCTTGGTATCAACTCCAAAACTATCCTCGATAAATCCCAAGGTATATCTGGCCACTTCCATCTTACTTTTACTAAAAATTTGATAACGCTCTGGTAAGCAATAGACATCTCCCTGGAACCTCTTTATTAATTGCGAAACATCAGCTGTTCCTTGGATAATATTTTCCACTCCAACATTAAAACTTTCTGCCAATCTTGCGAGATGATTTATGGAAATATCAAATGTTTTTCGCACATGTTGTTCAAAATCAACGAGGCGGTACCCCATATAATCTGCCAATTCATTGTCAGACAAATTTAATCCAAATTGTAGGCGTGCTAGAAAATTTTTAACATTTTTGTGGATCTCTGGTTCATTATTTGGTGAAAACAACTCTTCATCCTTGTTTGCCAATAACTTATGCGACAAGAATAATAACACGTACTTTAAAATAACATAAGAACAGATCTGTTAGTCGATAAACTTTTCTCAATATATTATAAATAGCATGTATTATCAGCATATTAGCTCAGGTGCTTAAGTTTATATGGAATATTTATCTTCCTTTACTTCCTCTAAATATTGCCAATAATATTCCATATGGAAACAATATGGGCCAACAATGAATTCACAAGATGAAAAAAAAGAGCACTCCCCTTACTCCATTTTAATTGTCGATGACGAGGAGGATTTACTTGCCATTTGTGACTATTTTTTTACTCGCGAAGGACTTCGCGTATACACCGCAACTTCTTCCTTACAAGCACTCGATATAGTCTTTAATAATAAAATTGATGCAATATTTTCAGATGTATGTATGCCATCTGTAAATGGAATAGAACTTTTTGAAATGACAAAGGCCCAGGGAATAAGTTTTTACGCCACAACAGGCTCCTATGATCCGGAAATGGAGGGCCTTTGGCGTCGCGGAGTCGTTCGGGTTTTTTATAAACCGTACGACCTTGAAGAATGTGTCACACAAATTATAAATGACCTAAAAAATCGTCCATAAAAAGTTCTCTCATGCAACTTGCTAAAGGGTTAAGGCCACACTACCATTTCATGGGAGCACTTTCTTTTTATTTTTTTTGGAGGTAATATGAAATTTTTTTCAATTATGGCCTTTCTTATTATAGACACTCTTTTTGCCAATGAACTGGCCGGTTTTCGCTCCGGCAATAATCTGACAGTGGCCCATCTTCGCGGTGAAATTCTAATTCATTGCTTTGAATATGATGCTTATGAAACAAGCTTCCAGCGATGTGCCGCTAACATGCTTTCTGGGGGTAATTGGTCGAAATTTTATTACGATGCAGATATTGACGCTGACAAAGTAGAACTTATTGCTACCTGGGAAAATGGAAAAATCGTTAAAAAAAGTTCGGCCTTTAATCGACTACACAAGGAAAGCTCTTCCTCGTTTAATCTGTGGGTCTGGACTCTGTTACAACGTCCATTACTCGATGCAGGCAACAATAATATCCACTATCGATTGCTAAAAAATAATGTATTGATGGCCGAAGGTGATTTTGTGGTATCCATCAATCAGGAAGAGTCTCGTCAGTGCCGATTCAGAGTTTATAACTCAAGCAATAACATGGATTGTATAAATAGCACCTTCATATGCGATCGCTACTTCTGGGAAGAAAATTACTGTAAATAATTACGACAAGCGATCAAAGGATGAATAAGAATGTTTCATAATGTTGAATTGTTGCCATACAAAAAAAACAGTCCCTGGCGAAAAGTGGCGGTCGGAACTTGGCGAAAATTGGGAGATCCTTCCGTCTATGGTGAGATGTATTTTGATGCCAGGCCGTGTTTACGAGTAATCGAAGAACACCGCCTGCGCAACATTAAAATTACCCCCACTATTATTGCTGCCAAGGCCATCGCCGTAGCGCTAGACAAGGTTCCCTCCGCCAATGTACTGCAGCGCTTTGGACGGGTATATAGACGCAAAAATGTAGATATTTTTTTACAGGTTGCCACTGATGATGATGGGGAGGATCTCTCCGGATTAGTCATTCGCAACTGCCATAAACGGCCACTTGATGAAATTGCGGAAGAGGTGCGAAAAAAAGTGGTAGAAATTCGTACTGGAGAGGAAAAAGAATATAGCAAATCTAAAGGTATTATGGAGTTACTACCTGGATGGTTTGTAGGGCCACTGCTCGATACTTTGGCCTTTATCCTATACAATCTAAACTTCTGGTCACCGCTTATCGGTGCTCCTCGTGATGGTTTTGGAAGCGCCATGGTAACCTCTATCGGCTCACTGGGGCTGGAACGGGCCTATGCTCCACTAGTTCCATACTCTCGCTGTCCCATGGTGATTGCCGTTGGAAAAATAGGCGATCAAGTAGTAGCGGAAAATGGGGCCCCTGTGGTAAGGCCAATGATCCCTTTTTCTTCCACCATTGACCATCGAGTAATTGATGGCGTTGGTATCAAACGGCTTGTTGCCTCGGTACAAGAGTACTTAAAAAACCCTTACTAAAGTTTTGACATATATTTTTTTCTATACATTTTCTTCTCTGGCCTAAACCAAAATACGCCCAGTTATCGATGACCGGCCGGCCTCTTTTTTGCTACTCACTAGTTAAACCAGTGAGGCACATTATGCAAAATATGCTTAGATTAAAAAAGAGTGCAGTTTTAATTTTGGCATGGATATTGGCACTGTCATCCTGCGCTCTTCCTCAAATCAATCGAACTCCCAATTCTACTTTCGAATTGACATCTAAAAGTTATAGCGAAGTTAAGGGAGAAGAGATGCTCTCTCTTGAAAACTACAAATACTTAGAAAATGCTGAAAAAATCCCCTTTGACTACGATACTCGGGAGTTTAATTTAAAAAATGCTTGGTGGTTAAGCGAACTCTCCGGTATTAGTTATCTTCCTAACAACGAAGCGGCCAGCTACTTTGCGGCCGCTGGTTTTTCCGAAGTTGATTTTTTTTCAGAAGAGAGCACACAAGTATATATACTCAGTAATGATCATGGAACAATCTTAGTTTTTCGCGGCACGGAAGGCAAACAAACACAGGCAGTTTTAGATTGGATTGCTGATTTAGGAGTTGCCTTGGCCAGCAATGAATATGGCGCAGGAAAAGTACATCACGGATTTCAACGAGTATTAAATAAAGTGTGGGATAAAATTGCAGAATATTTTGCAAAAAAAGATAGAACAAATAGGCCACTTTGGATTACTGGACACAGTCTCGGAGCTGCACTGGCCACATTGGCCGCCGACCGTTTAGAGAAGGCCGGTGCTAATGTTGTGGCCCTCTACACCTTTGGCTCTCCTCGGGTGGCAAATATTCCCTTTCAGTTGGCCTTTAATGTTGCTCACTATCGATTGGTTAATCATTTGGATATCGTCACTACTGTTCCATATACTATGGCAAAAAATTATGAGCGAAGTGGTAGCGCCACAATCAATCAGATACTGGCGCAAATGAGTTACATCCACATAGGTCAAGTTAAATACATTGATGAATTAGGGACAATTCATGATGAACTTCTTCGCGAGGAAAATGGAATTGATGCCCAAGATGTAGCGAATATGCGCCGACTTACGCAAAAGGATATTAATAAAATTAAAGAGTCTTTACAAAATGCAGATGCCAGAACTAGAGATAAAATTTTTGATCATAAAATCAAACGTTACTCTATCAATCTCTGGAATGGCCTAATTAAAACATTAGTTGGGATGGATGGAAAAGAAATGAAGTAGAGTTGTTTGTATAAGAGGCCATCGTATTTGGAGAAACTTGATTTCCCTTCAGAAAGAACCACTATTGATAATGGGTCAAGATCGTGGCATAAAGTACAAAAGCGTTGGATTTTGTAACACCATAAATAACTGAGGAGTATTTCATGTATTGTAAAACTGTTTTTATAACTGGCGCCACTTCCGGTATTGGCCGGGCCTGCGCTAATCTCTTTGCCAAAGAGTTGCGCTATAATCTAATTCTTTGTGGCCGCAGGGAAGAACGACTACAGGAACTACAAAATGAGTTATCTGAGTTCGCCAAAATACATACCCTCAAATTTGATGTGCGCAATAGATCAGAAGTTGAAAATGCCATCCAATCACTACCAGCAGAATTTACTCAAATTGATATTCTAATTAATAACGCAGGCAATGCACACGGATTAGATCCCATCGACTCTGCGTTAATGGATGATATTGAGGCAATGGTTGATATAAATCTCAAGGGACTACTTTATGTTTCTAAAGCAATAATTCCCTCTATGATTGCGCGTAAAGCTGGCCATATTATTAATGTTGGATCACTGGCGGGAAAAGAAGTCTACCCTAATGGCGCAGTTTACTGTGCTTCTAAGTTTGCAGTAGACGCACTCAATCGTGGCATGCGTATGGATCTAAATTCTTACGGAATAAAAGTTAGCATTATTAATCCTGGAATGGTGGAGACGGAATTTTCTCTAGTGCGTTTTAAGGGAGATTATGAAAAAGCTAAAAGTGTTTACCGCGGTCTAACGCCCCTTGCCGCCGACGATATTGCACAAACCATTCTCTTTGTGGCCACTCGCCCGCCTCATGTCAATTTGGCCGACATTATAGTTTTACCTAACGCGCAAGCCTCGGCCTCCATTGTTAAGCGAGAGGCCTAATTGAAACAAGAACTGCTTTGTAAATTTCTTCCGATGTCAAAAGAAGAGATGGATGCCCGTGCATGGAGCGAGCTAGACATTTTATTCGTATCCGGTGATGCCTATGTCGATCATCCAAGTTTTGGTATTCCTCTCCTGGCCCGCTTCTTAGAAAACAATGGATTTCGCGTAGGAATTGTTGCCCAACCACAAACCGCCCAAGACTTACTTCGGCTGGGAACTCCTCGCCTTTTTGTTGGCATTGGAACTGGAGTGGTTGACTCCATGGTGAATAATTACACTGCGAATAAGCGTAAACGTTCCGATGATGTTTATTCAGAAGGTGGCAAGGGAGGATTACGCCCCGATTATGCCGGAGTAGTTTTTGCAAAGTATGCTAAAGAGATCTTTCCAAACCTTCCAATAATTGGAGGCGGAGTAGAAATTGCGCTACGCCGACTGGCCCATTATGACTATTGGCAAAACAAAGTAGTGCCTTCAATTTTAGCAGACTCCCCCTTTGACTTGATTGCCTACGGCATGGCCGAAAAGCAATCGCTACTGCTGGCCCGGCAACTAGATAATGCCAAAAAAAATGCTTCCACTAACAACCCAAATTGGTGGCGTCCGGTACTGCGAAAACTTCAGTTACAAAACGAGCGTGGATTTGTTTTTAAGATGGAACGAGAAGATGTGGGTAGAATTGAAGAAAAAATAATCCTGCCAAGCTTTGAAGAAGTCAGGCGTGATAAGAAAACATTTTCTCGTGCGATGCTTTATTCTTTAAATCAGATTAATCCTTACAACGCCAAAACACTAATTCAATTTCACAAAGAGATTGCTATCGTGGTAACGCCCCCCGGACTTCCAATATCTGAAAAAGAAATGGATGAAATCTACGATCTACCTTTTACCAAAGAACAACACTGGAGTTATAAGGAAAAAATTCCCGGACTAGAGACCGTTAAGAACTCAATAACTATTAATCGAGGATGCTTTGGTGGTTGTTCTTTTTGTGCACTAACTCAACACCAAGGGAAATTTGTCCAATCACGATCCGAGAAATCTATTTTAGAAGAGATAAAACGACTAACCAAGAGTAAACACTTCACTGGAATAATCTCTGACTTGGGTGGGCCTACGGCCAACATGTACAAGCTACAAGGGAAGGATCTGGAGATGTGCAAAAAGTGCTATCGCCCATCCTGTCTACATCCCGATATCTGCGAGAATATGGATTGCAATCACTCTCGACAAGTAGATCTTCTACGACAAGCATCTAGCATAGAAAAAGTTCGCCGTATTTTTATTGCCAGCGGAGTGCGTTACGATTTGGCCATGCGTGATGAGAATTATCTTCGCGAACTCATCAGCAAACATGTCGGCGGCCATCTTAAAGTTGCCCCAGAGCACACCAACGAGGAAGTACTAAATTTGATGCGCAAACCTAGCTTTTCCCAGTTTGTTGCCTTTATGAAAATCTTTGAAAAAATTTCTAGCGAGGCAGAGAAGGAACAATATATCGTTCCTTATTTTATCTCTTCTTTCCCTGGAAGTACGCCAGAAATGATGGAAAAAATATCTAGCTGGTTAAAACAGGAAAATTGGCAATTACAACAAGTCCAGGCATTTATTCCTTTACCCATGACCCTAGCATCTGCCATGTATTGGACACAGATAGATCCATATAGCAAAAAAGAAATTTTTGTGGCCAAAGGCCAAAACTCTCGCAATAAGCAACGCGATCAATTGCAAGCACATCGCATTTCTTCTGGGATAAAAAAATCCTTTAAACAGCGAAAGAGATCTCGCCTAGGATGATTTAATCATCACCATATACAGGGCCGGAAAAACCAAGAGAGTTAAAACCGTGGACATTCCTAGGCCAAAGAGCAAAGAAAATGCTAATCCGGCCCATACTGGATCATTAATAATGGTTAAAGACCCCAGTAGTGTAGTTGCTGTTGTTAACATTATTGGCCGAAATCTCACTAGACAAGCATCATAGAGGGCGCGATTAATTGGACTCCCCCTTTTCTTCTCATCGTTGACGTACTCTAGAAGCAAAATAGCATTGTTAACAGCAATCCCGGCCAAAGCAATCATGCCGATCATCGAAGTGGCCGTAAAATAAATACCGCTGGACCATCCCAAAATCATAAATCCGGGAAGTACTCCAATGGCCCCCAGTGGTATGGTAGAAATAATTAAAATGGATTCAGAAAAAGAGCCAAACTGTGCCACTAACACAAAATAGATTAAAAAAATTGCTACCAGCATGGCCAACCCCAAATCGCGAAACACCTCTAAGGTTAATTCCCATTCGCCCCCAAAGGAAATTTCCATCTCTTGTCCACTTGCGCTTCGATAAGATGCTCCAAACAAAGAGAACTTAACTAATTCTCCTTTCCCATCAGGAAGTCGATAATCATATAAAAATTTAAGTAAGTCGATGGCCGCATAAGTTATAGAGCGTTTTGCCATATCACCATAGATATAGACTGTATTCATTCGATTTTCTCGCCGAATAGGCGTCACTGTTTCAACTTCCAAAATATCTACCAATTGTGACAAGCTTACTGGATTTCTCAACGTATTTTGCAAATATATTTGAGACAATCCCTCTCGCGTTAAGCGAAAATTCTTCTCTAGTCGGATCATAATTTTCTCATCTTCAATATTATCCCCACTATGATAAATGCCAACAATTTTTCCCGAGTAATAACTATTCAGTGTCGCCACTATTTCATAAGGAGTAACACGCATCATGGAGGCCAAAGAATGTCGAACCTTTATCTCCAAAGTGGTAGTGGCCTGTGGGACAGAAGTATCGGTATCAACGACCTGATCAATTCCATAAATAACCGGAGAAATATCTGCGGACACTTTCTTTAAAAAATCTATATCCTGCCCCTGCACTCGCAACAATAGCGTAGACAAAACTGGTGGGCCAGGAGGATCTTCCACCAATTTTAACTTAATCTCTAAATCAGGAAAATCTTTTTTAATTTTAGCATTTATCAGTGGACGCCAGGCCAAAACTAAATCTTCTGATTTCCGATCGCGCTTAGCAGGATCAACTAGACCTATCCGCATCGTTGCCTGATGCGCAAAGCGCCTGGCCTCCACGCCTCGAAACAATCCGTTAAAATCCATGATCGGTGGATGGCCAACATAGCTTTGTACCATCGTAACGCTTTGTTCTTTTAATAAATATTCTTCCAATTTTTTTGCCACCTGCAAGGTTTTATCCAGTGGACTTCCGGCCGGAAGATCGACATAAAGAAAAAATTGCTTTTTATCTGCCTTTGGTAACATTCTAAATTTTACCAATTGAAAGGCCGGAAGAGCAGAAACTAACACCACTGCTGCCAAAATAGTTAACAAAAATATATTTCGATTTTTTCTGTTCTCAATCAATTTCCCTAACCACAACTCATAACGCTGCATAAACAGTCGGCCCAATTTTGACATAAAAGGCCAAGACCATTTTGAAGGAGTAGATTCAACATCTAAAAAACGATATGCCATCCAAGGATTTAAGGTAAAAGATAAAAGCAAAGAGACAATAAGGGCGGCAGGAACAAAAAAAGGAATTGGCCCCATATATGGCCCCATCATTCCGGTAACAAATATCATTGGAACAAATGCCAAGACAGTGGTGATCGTGGACATAAATAGTCCAGGCCCAACCTCTCCCACCGAAGCAATAATTAAATCATCTTTTCCTTCATTGGCCTTTTTCAGTTTTAGGCGTCGAACAATATTTTCCACTATTACGGTAGCATTATCCACCAAAAGGCCGAGTGATAAAATCAACGCAAATAGAGTAATTCGATTAATATTTTGCCCAGATAGCTGCGCTATACCAAAAACAGAAGTAAGAGTGAGAGGAATGGCCACCGCCACAACTAAAGCGGCCTTCAAATCTAAAAAAAGAAGCAAGACTACCACTACTATAATAACTGAGGTGATTAAATTCATCACTAACGAATCAATTTCTTCCTTGGCCACGGACCCCTCATCAACTATTACCTCCGCATGTATCTCAGGTGGAATAAATCCACTTCTTAAATGGCCTAAAGACTGATTAACCGCCTCCGTAACATCCGAAATATTAGTGCCTCGTATTTTAGAAATACTAAGCAACACAACATTTTCTCTTTCTACTACTTTCTCTTGCACTTTCTTTAGATGGCGAACATAATCGTCAACTTCAACAACTTGTTCTTCCACCTTTGCCAGATCCCCTAATTTAATGGCATTCATCTCATGAGCTATAACGATAATATCTCGAATATCGCTAGGGGCCTCCACTATTCCAAAAGCTTCCACCGGCGTATACTGCTCTTTTCCCTTTATCAATCCAGAAGGCAAAAAAAGATTATTCTTAGCAATAGAATCTTCAATTTGATCCAGTCTAATCGCCTTTTGTGCCAACACTCGAGGATCAATCAAAATTGATAATTCTCGCCGTCTTCCTCCAATAACACTAATTCTCGATGCCCCCTGGATTACTCGCAATCGATCCCTTAGTTTAAAAGCAAATTTGCGTAAGTCCACAGCATCAATCAGATCTGAATCTAACGCTATAGATAAGATAGGCACGTCTTCCGAATCAACCGATCTAATCTGCGGACGAGAGATTCCTGGCGGTGCATTTATCATGTCACTTTGAATTTTATCGCTTAAGGATATTTTGGCCTTATCAAAATCTTCGCCAACATAAAAATTGACATTAACAACGGCTTGTCCGCCCTGAGTAGTTACCGAATAGATATCTTCTACCCCGTGAAGATCGGTGAGGGCATTCTCCAGAGGCTTGGTGACCTGCTCTAACACTTCACTTTGCGTCGCTCCTGGATAATCAACTACAATCTGAAAGGCAGGGGCTATGATCGTCGGATTATATTGCTTTGGAGTCGCAAAAAAAGAAAGTATTCCCCAGGCAAAAAGTGCAACCAGTGTTAATAAAGATAGACTCTCTTTCTTTACAAAAATTTCGCTAAGCTTGGCCGTCCAATTCATAATTTTATTACCCTCTTTACCGCTGATAGTAGATCATTTTTAGAAATTGGTTTTGCCAAATACTCTGCAATCCCCATGGCCTTGGCCTGTTCTATATTTACTAATTCGCTTTGTCCCGAACATAAAATGATGGGGAGATCCGGCCTAATTCCCAATACCTTTTGTACTAATTCTGCTCCCGTCATGTATGGCATAGTCATATCTGTTATTAATAGATCAAATTTTTTGGGATTTTTTTGAAACTCCGCCAAGGCAACGACTCCGTTGGGCATCGTCACCACATTGTGGCCATTTTTTGTAAGTATCAGTTTAATCACAGAACAAATAGACTCTTCATCATCTACAAATAAAATATTCTCACCATGACCTAATAAATCTTTAAAACTATGAGTAGCATTATCAACAGCAATCTCCTCCAACTGTGAATTTAGTGCGGGGAGATATACCGAAAATGTACTCCCATTACCCAAATCACTCTCTACGATAATATGCCCACCATAACTTTTAACCAGTCCATGCACAACAGCAAGCCCCAGGCCTGTTCCATCACCAATTTTTTTAGTCGTAAAATATGGTTCGAAAATTTTTTCTTTAACCTCTGCACTCATTCCTTGCCCAGTATCTTTTACTTCCAGTTTTATATAACTTCCGGCCCTCTCTTCGGTCCATATAAGCCCATCACCATCACCATTGACATCCTTTAAAGAGACCGTCAACACTCCCCCTTTTTCGCGCATAGCATGATAAGCATTAGTACTCAGATTCATTACAATCTGATGAATCTGAGTAGGATCTGCCATCGCGTATGCTTGAGAGGCAATCTCTTGTCTGATCTCAATCGTGGAGGGAATTGATGCCCGTAACATTTTTAGAGACTCTTTAATTGCCAGAGAAATTTGCATAGGGCGACGTTTCTCGTCACTTTGACGGCCAAAGGTCAAAATCTGCTTAACTAAATCACTGGCCCGCTCTGCGGCCGATAGAATTTGCGCCAACTCCTCGTCTCGCTTTTTAGAATTTTTTTCTTCCATCGCCAACTCAGTACTACCCAAAATAATGGCCAAAATATTGTTAAAATCGTGGGCAATACCTCCCGCTAACGTTCCAATTGCTTCCATCTTTTGCGATTGTCTTAGTTGTTTTTCCAAGCGGGCCCGCTCCTCTTCGGACTTCCTCCTATCGGTGATATCTTCATAAACGCCTAACACACCAATAATTTTCCCATCCCCATTTTTCAGCGGAACTTTCGTGGTATCAATCCAAATCCTCTTACCATCCGCCTGCTGTAAAGGTTCAATAATATGCTTTATTATTCGTCCTGTTTTGATCACTTCCTGGTCAATTGCAATATAACTATTTCTCTCGTCAACAGGCCAAGGAAGATCATAATCCGTTTTTCCGACTATCTGCTCTGGATCGGATAATCCTACCGCTTGTGCAAAAACTTCATTACACCCCACATAAACACTTTCTAAACTTTTCCAAAAAATAGATTGTGGAACAGTATCCAAGATCTGTCGCAAGGTCGCCCGATTTTCTTTCAACGCAATCTCTGCTTTTTGGCGCTCTAAAATTTCAAACTCTCGCTCCGCAATTCCTCGCTCCAAATCTTCGATAGACTGTCGCAATCTAGCGGTCATTGCATTAAATGCCAATGACAAATCTCCTAACTCTTCCGAGTCAGAGTTTTTTACTTGTACCGATAAATCACCGCTATGAATAGCGCGAGCTGCCTCCACTAAATTTCGCAACGGCCCAACAATGGCCGAAATCATAAAAATGGAGATAAAAATTGCCACCGCTAATGCTACCACAACTACGGCCACCGTAATAATTACGATATTCCATGCCAATGACATAGCAAATTCTTCTGAACGCTGTGCCACCGCATATAACTTGCCATCCCCAAATACAATTTCTTCAATTGCCATAATCACAGCACCTGAATTAGGGTTATAAACCACTCCTTCTGGAAAATTTGGCATAGTGAAGCGCTGTCCACTTAAGGCCACCGAAGGATCAGAATGGCCAACAATATTATTTTGACTATCTACAATAAATGCCACCTCTCCTTCATGAGAAATATCCGCGAGTAAAACCCAAATGGCCTTTAAGCGAATTTTTCCAATAAGCAGACATTTTACTTCTCCACTTAAAATAGAAATATCTGGAACCGCAACAGACATCAGTGGCTCTCCAGTGCGTGCATCAAATTCAATTGAGCCAAATATCTTACGCTTTTGCTCCAATACTTTTTGTACAATCATCTCATCGGAACGATCTCGTAGCGACTCCTTCGTCACTACTTTAGCTCGGTCCTCACGAATTAACTCTTTACCTCTTTTATCCATCAACACTATCTCTTGAAAGTGATTATCGTAGGCCATAAACTCCGCTAGAATATTTTTTTGATCAAACTCTTTTTGGACAATAAAATCACGGCCGATAAAAACCATTTCCAAATCTCTGACTGCCTCATTAACAACACTTTGCACTGCGGTGGCCAACCTTGTTGCCTCTAATTTTTGATGTCCAATCGCCTCTTCTCTTAAGGCCCAAAAACTATTTAGCGAAATTATTGTCCCAACTAAAATGAGTGGAAGTATGGTTAAGCTTATGAAGGTAGTGGCCAATCTTACTCGAATGCTTTTAAACACTATTTTCCTCATTGAATGGTTGCGATATCCGTTTAGGCCACAATTCTAATTCACGCCACAAGAATTATCTAGAAAAATGATCAATTAGAAGTTATCTTCTCACAAAACACGAATAAACGAAGGCCAATAATATGAAATTTAAATTTGCCACTTTTTTTTTATTTCTCTTTTTTCCGTATCTAACCCTTAGCATCTATGCTGCCAACGAGATTAATATAAAAAAAGTTGGAATCCTGCTATATACAAAAAACAGTCTTCCTAACTTTGAAGGACTAAAAGCTGGCCTACAAGAGCGAAACTATGTGGAAGGAAAAAATATTCACTACCTCTTCAATGGCACCATTGATAGCATTGACGAACTAGATTCAGCAGTGGAAAAACTCCTAGCACAAAAACCAGATCTAATTTATTCTGCCCCAACGCCACCTCTTTTGGCCTTGCAAAAGGCCACCATTAAAAATAAAATTCCTATTCTTTTTGGCCCCGTAAATGATCCTGTAGGTGCAGGACTAATCACCAATCAAAAACATCCGGGGGGAAATATTTCCGGAGTAATGTTGACAGAAAGTGAAGGAAAACGGCTACAACTTATTTTGGATTTTTCACCTAAAAACAAAAACGTCTTACTACCATACAATCCAGACGATAAAAGTGCCACTATTTCCTTAAAAAATACAAAGGCGGCCGCTAAAATTTTAGGAATAGAGATTAAAGAACAGGCAGTCAGGAATGTCGAAGAAATCAATAAAATGTTGTCAAACCTCCCAGGCGATATAAGCGCCATCTATCTTCCACGCGACGGAATGATTATGGCCCAAATTGATGATTTTGTTACTGCCGCCATCAAGCATAAGCTAATTCTATCTTCTACCCGCACCGATCTGGTAATCCGAGGTGCCCTCTATAGTTACGGTTTCGATGGATTTGAAGTAGGAAAGCAAGTAGCGCGACTGGTAGATCTTGTTTTAAAAGGACGCAATATTGGCGATATTCCGGTAGAAACTGCCGAAGACTACATGGCCATAAATCTAAAAACTGCTAACGCAATTGGAATCACCATCCCCTCTCATATTTTGCGTCGTGCAGACAAGGTCATTCGCTAATCTACTTCTCTTTCTCTGCACTAGCTAAAACAGACTTCACGGTGGCCACAATGGCCTTTAATGATGCCGGTTTTGTAATGTATCCATTAATTCCCAACTTATGAGCATTATCTTCGTTAACCTCTGTACTATATCCAGAACTGATAATGGCCAAAATATCGGGCCGATGCTTTCGACACTCTTTAATCAATTGCAATCCAGTCATGGCCGGCATTGACATGTCCGAAATGATTAAAGTAAAGCTGGCCGGGCCAGCAGAAAAAATCTGCAAGGCCTCTACCCCATCGGCGGCGGTAACAACCTGATGGCCAGAATCCTCTAGCATGGCCTTCATATTGCGACGAATTCCTTCCTCATCATCCACCAATAAAATCTTGCTCCTGTCCGCTATCATTTTTTCATCTCGCTTTGATACCATCAAATAGAATCTCCTCTTCTCTAAAAAAACAGATCGTTCTAATTATATTAAAAAGTATTTTTATTTTTTTGTCGAACTATTAATCTCTCCATTTATAAGATTGACAGGGGTGGCATAATGTTTAAAAATGTTTAAACCAATTTTTATACCAATTTATAAAATTCTTTTCAGGAGGAACCACAATGGAGAAATCCCTTGAGGCCAATGTAGACCCGTCATTAATTTTGCAGTGGATAAAGAAAATCGGCACAGAACCGTCTGCTACCGTTCCACTATTGCAAGAAATTCAATCAACCTACGGATACCTGCCACAAAAGGCCATGGATTTAGTAGTAGAAAATAGCCAGATAACAGGCTCTCAACTCTATGGGGTTGCCACTTTTTACTCCCAGTTTCGACTTAAACCAGTAGGCCGACACCTAATTAAAATCTGTCATGGCACCGCCTGTCATGTGCGCGGTGCCGACAAGCTAAATACCGCCATTACCAACGATTTAAAAATTCCTAAAGGCCAAGACACTACTAACAATGGCGCTTACACTCTCAATGATGTCGCGTGTGTTGGTTGTTGCAGTTTGGCCCCAGTCATGGTCATTGACAATGAAGTTTACGGTGAGTTAACCGGCGCTTCGGCCAGCAAAACGCTCTCGAGACACGCCAAAAACAGTAATGAAACTATTAAATAGAAAATTAAAAAAAATAGTATCAATTAAATGCAGAAAAGAAGGTAGAAAAGTATGAGTGATCAAAATTTAGAAATCATTGTAGGAGAAGGAACCTGTGGCAAAGCAGCAGGATCTCTGGCCGTTTTAGAGGCCTTTAAAAATCTAGCGCCCACTGCTAAAATAAGAAGCGTCGGTTGCGTAGGCATGTGCCATCAAGAGGTTATTGCCGAAATTATTGATGGGGCCAAAAAAAGTTTTATGTATGGAAAACTTGCCCCAAAAAACATTCAACAAATCTTAGACTTTCATCGCGGATCGGGAGCACTCCCGACTGCATTGTTACTTAGCTCTACAGACTCTCCTCAATTAGAGGGTGGATTGTATCTCAAAAGACAAACCCGTATTGCACTTCGCAACGTCGGAATGTTAGATCCTACCTCTATCGACGAGTATATTGCACGCGGAGGATACGAGGCCATTTCTAAAATTATCAAATCCAAAATGGCCGCTGAAAAAGTTATTGAAGAGGTAAAAATCTCTGGAATGAGAGGACGTGGCGGAGCGGGTTTTCCTACCCATATGAAATGGACTTTTGCCCGAGGTGCAGAAGGTAAAAAGAAGTATTTAATCTGCAATGGTGACGAAGGTGACCCAGGCGCGTTTATGGATCGCTCTTTGCTAGAAGGTGACCCGCACAGCGTATTGGAAGGGATGTTGATAGCAGCATATGCTATTGGTGCTTCTGATGGTTACGCCTACATCCGCGCAGAATATCCTTTGGCAGTGAAAAATTTTGGTATTGCTATCGAGGCGGCCAAAGCGCGAGGATTTTTGGGCAGTAAAATTTTAGGATCTAATTTTTCCTTCAATCTTAAAATTAAACAAGGTGCCGGGGCATTTGTTTGTGGAGAAGAGACTGCGCTTATTGCTTCTATCGAAGGGCAACGCGGAATGCCACGCATTCGGCCTCCCTTTCCGGCCATTAAAGGTCTCTTTGAATCTCCAACTATCATTAATAACGTAGAGACTCTGGCCAACCTCCCATGGATTTTGGCCAAAGGTGGCAGCGAATACGCCAAATATGGCACAGAAGAATCTCGCGGAACTAAGGTATTTGCTCTGGCGGGGGCCATTAAAAAAGGTGGATTGGTAGAAGTTCCCATGGGAATGAAAATTCGTGAAGTGTTAGAAGAGATTGGCGGAGGATCTCACGATGGCAGCAAATTAAAGGCCGTGCAATTAGGAGGCCCCTCTGGAGGATGTGTTCCCGAGGCCCTCTTTGATACTCCAATTGGATACGCCACTATCAACGCCACCGGGGCCATCATGGGATCTGGCGGCATGATTGTCATGAACGAAAAAACCTGTATGGTGGATTTAGCACGCTACTTTTTAGAATTTACTCAGCTAGAGTCTTGTGGCAAATGTACCTTCTGTCGGATTGGAACTTTACGCATGAAAGAGCTCCTCACCAAAATTTGCGATGGTGAAGGAACTATGGAAGATTTAGGCAAGTTGGAAGATTTAGCAGAAAAAATTAAAACCTCAAGTCTTTGTGGATTAGGGCAAACTGCCCCCAATCCAGTACTCACCACTTTGAAATATTTTAAAGAGGAGTATATCGAGCACATTAAGGATAGGAAATGCCGTGCCGGAGTTTGTAAAAAACTTATCACCCACGAAATCATGAGCGATAAATGTACGGCATGCAGCATTTGCAAAAAGGCCTGTCCTGTGGGTGCCATTTCTGGAACCCCTAAACAGTTGGGCTCCTTTGTAATTGATAAAAAGGTTTGTATCAATTGCGGAATGTGCTTAGAAGTATGTAGAACAGATGCCATTAGAGTATTTTAGTTTTAGCAAAAATCTATAGTAAGAAAGGAAAATGAATATATGAGCGACAATAAAATAGATATCAACTTCAATGGAAAAATTATCAAGGCCGAAAAAGATCAAACCATTTTGGAAGTGGCCCGACAGCAAGGAGTAGATATTCCTACACTCTGCTATGATGATCGAATGAAACCTTTTGCTAGCTGCTTCATCTGCGTAGTGGAAGTCAAGGGTGCACGTACCCTTGTCCCCGCCTGTAGTACAAAAGTGGCACCCAATATGGAAGTGCAAACTAACAGCGAAAAGGTTATGAGCACTCGAAAAATGTGTTTGGATCTGATGCTTTCTAATCACTCCGGGGATTGTCTAGCACCATGCAAAGTGCACTGTCCTGCGGCCACCGATGTACAAGGTTATGTAGCACACATTGCCAACGGGGATTTTGTCTCTGCCATCAAGCTAATTAAATCGCGCCTGGCCTTACCATTGGTTTGCGGAACTATTTGTCCAAATCCATGTGAAAATGAGTGTCGCCGCGGATTAGTGGATGAACCCATTGCCATTCGTGCACTTAAACGGTTTGCTTCCGAATACGATATTCAGGCCGGACCTTTTTTACCGGAGTGTAAAAAAGAAAGTGGAAAAAAAGTGGCCATCGTAGGCGGCGGCCCGGCCGGCCTATCGGCGGCCTTCTACTTGCGTCAACATGGCCATGCGGTAGACCTCTATGAAGCACTTCCTCAGTTAGGAGGAATGGTTCGCTATGGTATCCCCAAATTTCGTCTTCCTTGGAATAAGCTAGATTCAGAAATCAAATCCATTATCGATTTAGGAGTAAAAGTTCACACCAATAAGCGTTTGGGAACTGATTTCTCCATCGCTGATTTACAAAAAAAAGGGGCCGATGCAGTACTTATTGCAATCGGAGCTCAAGTCTCCAAACCAATGGGAATTGAAAATGAACAAGTAGACGGCATTTTAGGCGGAGTCGAGTTTTTACGTAAAGTTGTTTTGGGAGAGAAGATAAAACATGGCCGCAAAGTAGCAGTAGTAGGCGGTGGAGACGTGGCCATGGACTGTGCTCGAGTGGCAAAACGGCTCGCACCCAATATGGATGTCCACCTGCTTTATCGCCGAACTCAGCAGGAGATGCCCGCACTTAAACATGAGCAAGAAGAGTGTCATGAAGAAGGAGTACACTTTCAATTTTTGACCGCACCAAAGGCGGTGGTAGTTGGTAGTGATGGCCGTGCTCGTGCTCTAAAAGTTGCCCAAATGCGCTTAGGAGCGCCTGATGCTTCCGGCCGACGGAGACCTGAAGAAGTACCTGGTAGCGAGAAAGATTTAGATTTTGATTTAATTATTAGTGCTATCGGCCAAGATCCAGAAGTTGCCTGCCTGGAAAAAGATCCAATCAAACTAGAAACCACTAAGTGGAAAACAGTTGTTTATGATAACAAAAACATGACAACTAAAGTTCCCGGAATTTTTACTGCTGGCGATTGCTCTTTTGGCCCGAATACCGTCGTCCAAGCATGTGCAGAAGGTAAAATTGCCGCCGACGCCATCTCGTTATACTTAAATGGGGCCGACATAAAATTTCGAGAAGAGTATCGTATCTCTAAAGGAAGGATAAAAGAACTTGAGCGCGAAGATTTTGCTCCCCGGTTTGAGCAAAAGAAAAGACAAAAAGAAATTATCTATAAGGCCGATAAAAGATTGGCCAATGGCGGATATGCCCCGATCAATGAATCACTCACTCAAATTCAATCTATGGCCGAGGCATCTCGTTGCATTGAATGTGGCTGCTCTGCGCGTTTTAACTGTAGTTTGCGTGACTACTCTACTGAATATGGTGCTTGCGAAACCATAATGCCCGGAAAGAAGAATCAACCAGAAATAGACAAACGTCACCCACTTATTCGCTTCGAGGGTGAGAAGTGCATTAATTGCGGCAGCTGTGTTCGCGTCTGCAACGAAGTTCGCCAAATTTCTGCGCTCTCTTTTGTTGATCGCGGATTTAAAACTCATATCGCGCCTAATTTTGAACGGCCACTTCAAGCTACTGATTGTGATGCCTGTGGAATGTGTATTGATGTTTGTCCAACTGGTACTATCGTAATGAATCACTCCAAATATGAAGGAGTATGGGAAGGCCCCAAAGCAATCACTACCTGTACGGCATGTGGAAGAGGTTGCGCCCTACAAGTAAGTAGTGTAGATGAGAAAAAAATAATCAAGGCCTCTTCAGTGGCCAATGATAAAGTAAATGGCGGAGTGATATGCAAAGAAGGACGCTTCTCTTATGCTCTACTCAAATACAAATTAAATAAAGAAAATAGCAACAAAAGCATCTCTCACGCAAAAAAACTTATCACTAAGATGAAAAAACCGGCAATCTTTGTTTCCCCCTGGTTGGCATTAGAAGATCTAGCGGCCGCAGGCAAGTTGGCCCAAAAATTAAAAGGCACTCTCTTCTATCTTACGGACCCCAAGCGTAAGGGAAAAGAGAAACATCTTTTTGCAAAACTTCCTGGAGTGACGAACGTGGCATTTTTAGAAAAAATAGGCGCCAAACCGGCCAATACAAAAACCAATTTTAACAAAGCAGATGGGGCCATCATCTTAGGTGCATACTTATCTAAAAAGCTACCACGCTCAATTCCAGTAGTGGCCATTTCTAATTTTGCGATAGGAACTAAGGCACACAGCTATTTGCATCATCTAGATCAATTAGAGCGCAACGGAAGCTTTTTGAATGTAGATGGAGTAGTCAGACCGCTGGCCAGCGATATAAAATCCTCACAACCAACTATTGCAGAGCTTTTGGCAAAACTTTCTGGCATTGATGCTACTTCTGGCATTAGTAAAGAGGTCTCGAAATTAAAAGTTAAAAAAGCAATTGTTGCTCCTGATGCTAGGGAAATGGCATTTGCCAAATATTTGCACAAAATGGGACTATAAACATCTAAGTAGGACTTCAGCATGTCCACTAAATTTAAAATCTATCATAATCTCATGCCCAATCGTGTGCGTGAGATTATGATAATTTCTAGTCCTTATGATGCCTTTATAATGGAAGAAGACGGCGGATTACTCGAACATGTCTTCATGCGCGTACGTGGAGTCAGTCTGATTGAGCCACCGAAAATTACGGTAGTCTCTTCCTTTACCGAAGCACTCGATATGCTGGCCCAAAAGACTTTTGACATAATTGTCTCTATGCCTAAAATTATCCGCAATGATCTTTTTGAATTTGGCAAAAAGGCCAAGCGCTTATATAAAAATGTACCTATAATTCTACTTGCTCATAGTACAAAAAGTTTGGCGCAATTTAGAGGAAATTTCCCGACTGGTGCCATTGATCGCATTTTTACTTGGTCGGGAGATCGCAACATTCTATGGACTATTTTGAAGTGGTGGGAAGATAAGATCAATGTTGCCCACGATACTGAACTAGCGATGGTTCGCGTTTTAATTTTAATTGAAGACTCTCCTTTTTACTACTCTTCCCTACTACCCATTTTATATCAATCAATTGTCAAACAAACACAGGCAGTTCTTGATGATAGTTTAAATGAAGAACATCGTCTGATGAAATTGCGCGCCCGTACTAAAATTTTATTGGCATCCTCCTATGAGGAAGCGATGGAACTTTACACCCAATATCGTCCATATATTCTTGCCATTTTTTCCGATACGCGCTTCCCTAAAGATGGACAACTTAATCCCAACGCGGGAATTGAATTTTTATCCAAAGTAAAAAAAGAATACCCTGATCTATCTTTACTTCTTCTTAGCACCGAAAATTCTAACAAATCTCGCGCTGACGAAATTGCGGTAAAATTTCAGGATAAAAATTCACCATCTTTACATCTCGAACTAAAGAGATTTTTGGTAGACTACATGGGATTTGGCGATTTTATTTTTCGTATGCCCAACGGAGTCGAAGTAACTCGCGCGGCCAACCTGGCCACGTTGGAAAAAGTTTTAGAAACCGTTCACCGCGACTCTTTGGCCTATCATGCCAAGCGCCACCACTTCTCTAGCTGGCTACTGGCACGTTCAGAAATTACTTTGGCCGCTACTTTTCGTTCAATTTTGATTGAAGATTATACAGATGTAGATATTCTGCGCAAAGAACTAATTGCTATTTTAGAAAACACCAGAATTTTACGTCAAAAAGGAATCATTCTCTCCTTTCGAGGAGAAGGATTCGATCCGGAAACAACTTTCTTTAAAATCAATGATGGTTCGCTGGGAGGGAAGGCCCGCGGTATTGCCTTCATGATCAAATATCTTCAAGAAAATATTGTCCACTTTTCTGAATTTAAGAACATCAACGTGGCCATTCCCAAAACACTAGTGCTCTCTACTGATTGTTTTGATGAATTCATGGAAGAAAATAATTTTGAAGATTTCTCGGAGGTAAAATACTCTGATAAATTAGTGTCTCGTCTTTTTTCTCAGGCAAAAATTCCTAAAAAATTAGAGGCAGATCTACGCGCCTATCTAGAAAAAGTAAATTATCCTATCGCCGTGCGTTCCTCAAGTCTTTTGGAAGATAATAAGGATGGGCCTTTCGCCGGACTCTATAGCACCTACATGTTGCCCAATAATCACTCCGACATTAACGAAAGGTTGCGCCAACTTTCGCTGGCAATTCGCTTAGTTTTTGCTTCGGTTTTTTTTCGTGGCCCGCGAGCGTTTTCTCGTAATACCCTACATCGCACCGAAGAAGAAAAAATGGCCGTGTTGGTACAAGAAGTTGTTGGAAAACGTTACGACAATTTTTACTATCCCACTATTTCTGGCACCGCCCAATCACATAATTTTTATCCCCTAAACTTCATGAAGGCCGAAGAGGGAATCGTCAATCTTTCTATGGGATTTGGCAAAATTATCGTAGAAGGAGGCCAAACTTTACGTTTTTCACCGGCCTATCCTCAAAACATTGCTCAATTCTCTACTGTCAATGATATCCTGGCCAACTCTCAAAAATATTTTTATGCCATGGATATGCGGCCTCGTGATAATAGTAATGATTTATGGATTGATGAAGAAGCCTATCTAACCAAACGCGATATCTCTGATGCTATAAATGAAGCACCTGTCCGACTACTAAGCAGTACCTTTTCCCCTGATGATAATATTATTCTAGATAATTTTTCACCCGCCGGAGGGGCCATTATTACTTTTGCTTCTTTGTTAAAGCAGCAACGCTATCAAATCCCTGCTTTTTTATCTAAACTTTTGCAGCTTGGCAGAGCTGGTTTGGGATGTGAAATCGAGATTGAATTTGCCATTAATATTCCGGAGGACCCTTTGGCCCCTTGCGACTTTTATCTCTTACAAACTCGACCAATGACTACTTTAGCTCAAGAGTTTGATGTGGAAATTTCTGACACTGATATTCAGAAGGCCTTCTGTCACTCTACTAATGCACTCGGTATTGGAGAATACATTGATGTTAATAATATTATTTATATCCGGCCCGGTGTAGATATCACTCAGGCATCAGCTGAGATTGTGAAAGAGATTACTGAACTAAATCAAAAGATGCGCCAAAATGGAGTTCACTATTTATTGATTGGCCCAGGCCGTTGGGGTTCTTCTGATCCTCATCTTGGCATTCCTGTTAGTTGGAATGATATTTCCAATGTTTCAGGTATTATTGAAACCTCTCCTGGAAACTTCAAGGCCGATCCCTCCCAAGGAACGCATTTTTTTCAAAATATAACCTCTTTGGGAATCACTTATATGACAGTGGCCGGCATTTCCGATTTTCTGCAATGGGATTTTTTAGAAAAACAAGAGATAGTATCCACCACCAAATATCTCAAACACATTCGAACATCGAAAAATATTACTTCCAAAATTAATAGCAAAAAAAATATTGGAATACTTTTAATAAATGAATAACTCAAATATCCCTAACAACTATCTTTCTTCCAACACTATTAACTTTCAAGTTAAGTGGCAAAATGATCGCAAAGAATTAAAAACTAGCAACGCCTATCGCGCCATTATAGATGGATATAACTTAGCTTCTTCCATTAAATCTCTGGTTCCCTTGCGCTTTCATCTTTCAATAACTGGCCAGATGACTCAAGCATGGGCCTACGAAAATTTAAAAAAACTAATTCTCTCTCAACTCCCCTGGGCATCCAGTTTTTGTGCTGTTGATTTTGAAACCAAAGGCCACTCCGAGGAAGAAATTAAGTCCTTTTGTAAAAACTTCATTCTAGCGTACTTGGACAACTGTGATGATTATACTCGAGATATTATCTGCGCAGATAATGGGGTATCTACTCGTGAAATTAATGCTCTCATTGCCAACCTTCCACCATCCGATATCAACACGCTATCTCCTACTATTTTAGGAAAGAGTGTTGATCTCGGAGGAGTCCCACTAAAAGCAGAATATATTGGCATCTATCTTGGATGTCTGGCAAAAAGTGTTTTAACTAATCTAGCAGATAATCTGGCCGGAAAACGCTGTCTAATTGTGGGAACAGATTTTAATGCCTTTGCTTTGGCAAAAACGCTGGCCAGCTCTAACGCTCAAATAATAGCGCTAATAAAAAACCAAGAGACCCTACTTTTCAAACAACAAAATTCCCTAGAAGAACTATCTCAATTACACCGCCTTCTTAATTACCGTCGTTGCAGCTTTACAGAAGCAGCATTAAAAATACCAACTCTGATTGCCACTTCTTTCTCTGGAACAGAAAAGCTAGATTGTGATATGATTTTTTTCTGTTCTTCAGAGATGTTTTCTCCTGAAAATTTTATTTCTAACTCTGCTTGTAAATATATTTTTGATCATAGCAAGTTATCACTTTTTTCCGCAGAAGCTGTCTTAAGATTATCTATGGAAAAAATATTCATTCCTTCTGAACTAACCGGCCTTGCACCGCTCTTGATGGCATTTGTTGAAGAACAAGGCCTGCACTTAAATAAAAATGAAGAGTATTTTTTCCAAACTATCTCTAATTTTTTCACCCAAAAGACCGCGCAAATTCATCAAGCGGTTTTAAATATTATTGTCCAACAACAATTGCACTCCTACTCACAGGCGTGTGAGCTTATTTTTAAAGAAAAAATAGGATGACTTCTTTTTGGATCTGATCAATAATTAATTATGTGCCAATCACATTCCAAAAAGACTATCTTGTTTGTTGACGATGAGTTTGATATCACCGAAATTGCCACGCTCTTTTTACAAGATATGGGTTATGAAGTGGAGGTTCATCTAAACCCCACGGAGGCATTAACAAAGTTTAAGTCTTCCCCAACTAACTACTTGGCCGTATTCACTGATTTATCTATGCCATTTATGCGCGGTGATCTCTTCGCTACAGAAATACATAAGCTCAACGCTTCTGTTCCAATAGTTCTTTGTACTGGTAATTCATTCTCCGAAGAAGAAACCGAGAGATTAAAAAAAAATGGAGTCTCTTTCATTGTTCCGAAGCCCTACGGCCCTTCCGAGCTAGAAAACGTCATCAAGGCCATTTTAAAATAGTCCCCAATTTCACTCTGGCCGTTTTAAATTATGTCGATGAATAATACGATGAAGAGAGCGTCGATCAAACCTGGACTTTTCCGCCGCTTGAGATACATTCCAATCATATTTAATAAGTAAATTTTTGATATAATTTTTTTCAAAATGATCGGCCAATTTTTGCTTGGCCTCGGCCAGAGGCAAATCATATAGTGCAGAAAAATCATTTACCAATAGTTGAGATGATGAACGCTCTTGCACAAACGACTCCTCATTTGCCTGCTCGACAATGGCCTGCAATTGCTTGGGCAGATGCTCTACTTCCACACTCTCCCCACATCTAGCATACAATAAAAACTGGGCCAAATTAGAAAGCTCTCTTACGTTACCCGGCCAAGCATATTTTAGCAAGGCATCGCGCACTTGAGTGCTAATCTTGCTGGGCGCGATCCGATCTTTGCTAGCAAATACGGAAAAATAATGTTGCAGCAATAAAATAATATCCTCTCGACGTTCTCGTAATGGTGGTATGGCCATAGAAATAACATTTAAGCGATAATAGAGATCTTCGCGAAACTTCCCCTCTTTCACCATCTCTAAAAGATTACGATTGGTAGCAGAAATAATCCTTACGTTAATGGCCTTTTCTCGATTGGCCCCCACTCGTCTAATTTTCTTATCTTCTAATACCCGTAATAATTTAGACTGTAAGGCCAATGGCATCTCTCCAATCTCATCAAGAAAAATAGTTCCGCCTTCTCCGGCCTCAAATAATCCTTCGCGGGCCTTTACTGCTCCACTAAAGGCACCCACCTCATGGCCAAATAGTTCGCTCTCCAATAAATCGGCCGGAATAGCAGCACAATTAATAGGGACAAAAGAGTTCGCACTACGAATAGAGTTTCTGTGTAAAATGCGGGCCACCAGCTCCTTACCAGTTCCACTCTCTCCTAAAATTAACATGCTTGAGTCAATTCCCTTGGCCGACTCTAACTGGCGATAAAGTTCTCTCATGACATCACTTTTGCCAATCAACTCCCCATAGTGGCCAATACGTTCCATTTCGGCGCGCAAAAATCTATTATCTCGGGCCAAGCGATCTTTTTTTAAAACACTACGAACCGAGTGAAGTAGCTGTTCAGGAGTAAAAGGTTTAATAAGATAATCGGCCGCTCCCGATTTCAAGGCGGGTATGGCCGATTCGATAGAGGGAAAGCTTGTCATTAAAATACAACTATGGCCCTCTTTTAGGGCCATAATCTTCTCAATAATCTCCAATCCTCCAATTTCAGGCATTACTAAATCTGTGATAATAACATCAACAAAATTATCGCGGATAATCTTAATAACATCCTTGCCGCTGGTTGCCGTCAATACATTAAAATCATGATCTGATAAAATATCGCGGCAAGTGTCCAACCAATCGGGGCCATCATCTACTATCAAAATGGTCGCCGCCGTTGTTATACTCTTCAAGCTACCATCCACTTTTAAGTTTAATGTTAATCAATTATTTTTTAGAAGGGGTATTTTTTAGATTGGCCTTCTTTACGTCACGTTCTTTTATTTTATCCCAAATAGTCTTGGGCCGGGCCTCTATGGAAGAAGGATTTCGGCCAACTCTTACCGCCTGTTTGGCCTTATTTTTATTACTCTGATTTAGTACGCCATATCTACTGCGCTCTTTTTCTGTAAGCCACTTCATCACCGGAATTAAATCATCATCATGACAGTAGCGACATGAACCATAACGAGGCATAAGGGTATTCATATTTTTATGACAATTAGTACACCCACCAGCATAAGTTCTGGCCACTTCCCCATGATCATAATCAGTAAAATCGTCGCTATGAGGTACCTCTATGTGGCAAGCATCACAACCCACAAATTTTTCAGGAAACCTTTCGCGCAAAGAAGAGTCCTTGGCGTGACAATCTTTACAATTTACCACGATATCTCCGTTATCAAACTCGGCCAACAACTTCTTCCCATGATTGGCCGGTAATGACCAGGTGGATGGATGAGGATAATTGTGACAATTCCAACAAACCGGACGACTAGTCGTCGCTAGCACTCCAATATCGTGACAGCCGGTACAAGCAGAACTATCTCGCAAATACTCTGCCCCATGAGTTGAATAGACAAAATCATCATCATGATCAAACATTTTATGACAACCTATGCAAGAAATCTTGCTACTGCCTCCAGTCAGATCCTGGCCGTGACAAGTTTTACATAAATTTTTCTGCGCAGAAAAGCACTTCCCATGCTGGCCTCGTTTAAAATCAGTGGAATGTGGAAAACTGCTACAGGACGCCAGCGGATCAATCCGTCCATGAGTAGTATCATCTTCTGAAAGTTCAGTCATCTTCGTACAGGAAATAGCTAAAAAAGATAGCAAAACAAACAGGGCCCACAAACCTAATAACTTTCTATAAGATGACTTTTTATTAAAATTATTCATTTAACTCACCTACTCTTTTAGTTGAACAAACCTGGCCTAAAAACCTTGTCGGCAACTAACCTAATTTTTTAACTAAAAACTAAAAACTTTAATCAATATAAAAATAGCTTATGACAAAGGTCGGACTTTTTACTAATTACTCTTCTCTTGCGCCTACTTCTTGCTCTATCCCTTCCAATGCTTTTTCCGTAATATCTTCCATAATAAATCCAGCAAAGTGACAGTTTCTACAACCGAACTTTTGAACCATTGTTGAATCAGTATGCACCTGATTATGACAACGGATACAAGCACTATCAACGGCCGAGAAATTATGTCCCCTATTTGAAGGGCCACCGTGGCAATCACTGCATGTAATCGAACGCGCCTCTCCTTTTTCCCTATCTGGCATTATTGGAGTATTATTCTCCCTGGCCTCTTTCGGAATTTTAAAATCCTTCAATAAAAGGTAAGTGGTTTTGGCATTTAAATGGATTTGATGCAGGTAGGTTTTATCTACTTTGGGAAGCTTTCTAATATCTGCTTCTGCCATCGGCCCACTTATTGTGGAAGTATCATGTGGATCAGAAACATGGCAGGCCTCACAAAGGCCATTAGGAACATGCGGCACATGATCTAAATCCTGCGGAAACTTAGGTTGATGAGTGATCATTATCAAAGGCTCCATGGCATAAGCAATAAGCGGCTGATGGTGACAGTCGTGACAGGTAGTAAGCTTCCCATGACTGCTTTTTTGCCAGGCCAGTGTTGCATAGTCATGAACATGACAAGAAGTACAAAAATCGGCATCTTCCCATATATATTCGTAAATTTTATATCCGGGATATGCGCCCACAATTCCGCCTCCAATTATTGAAGGGAACATAAAAACTAAAACAGGCAACGATCTACTCCATAGATCCATCCAAAATTTTTTCAATAAAAACTTCTTCAAAATAATCCTCCATGCGGGAGAACTTTAGCTAAAAAAAGAATTTGAAATACCGCAAACATCACCATAAAAAAACCCAACATCGCTCCCACTATCCGGAAAAAGAATCTATTACTTGCTGATTTCAAAATTTCCGGCCGAACTAATTCTTCTTTATCCAAATCTGTACTCATAATCATCTCTTTGATACTCTAAATTTTTATCTTCGCAATTTGTTATGGAAATTCTCAAACAAACGTGGGGCCTCATCAGCATGGCAACTAGCGCAGAAGGAGGCAATCACATTTTTATCTCGTAAAAATTTCTCATTTTTTGAAAGTCCATGTTGTTGATGACAAGTGGAACAAACAATTTCTGAATTTTTCAATCTAACATTATCCGCGCCGTAACGCTCCATTGCAGGAATTTTTCGATGCTGCTGTTTTCTATCTACGTGACAGCGAGTACACAATACAGTAATATTCTTGACCTCTTTATCATGGGGATTGTGACACTTCATACACGGCACGCCGGTTGGCCCACCATAGGAGATAAGGTGTGCATTAGTACCAACGTAGGCAGCAAAAGTTTGATGACAATTCAAACAACTCCAATCTCGTCCCTTGTCATCTTTGCGAGGAAAATAATCTGCTTTGCTAGAATTATGCATCTTATGACATGAGAAACACTGAATTTTCTTGTTGGCCAATTGATCAGCAAAATGAGCAGTCTCTGGCAAAACAGGATGAGTAGATGGCCGTTTGTCAGGATTGTGGCAACTCATACAAGCGTTCACGGCCCCAAAAGGATGAGAAACTGGAGTATGGGACGGCCCATGACAACTAACACAGACAGCGGAATCCTCTCCGACTAACAACTTCTCACTGGCACGATGCATTTCGTGACATTGAGAACACGAAACAACTTTAACTCCACCGGCCTTGCTCGATCTCATATCTAAATTTAAATCCAAGTGATTGTTGCCTGTTTCCGTCTTATCTTGGTGACAAGTTGTACACAGCTGTCGATACTCTCTTCGCAAGTTGTGCGGCAATTTTTCGACCTTATTTTCTTTGCCAGTTTGTGTATAAGATCTCCCCTCTAGTGGAACGTGGTGTTGGGTATGACAAGTTGCGCAGGAAATATATTTCCCTAGCCACAGCGGCAAATCCACCCCTTTTGCTACCTCAACATCTAGTGGGTGATGACTTCTTGCTTTGACAAAATTATCTAAACTGTAAACTTCCAACCCATCGTGACAATTAAGACATCTTACTTTTGAAAATCCTGCATTAACTCGCTCATTTTTAAAAAGGTTGCGATGAAAATAATCCTCTACTTCTGCCGGAATCACATCAGGACTCTTTTCAAATTTAGTAAGATCAACCCCCCACACTATATTTGACAAAAAATCCGCAATATAGATGTAATTATCATTCATCGCCACATCTAACGGATAATTCATCTCTGCCAGATCAGCCGATTCTACCCCCAGCTTGCCAAAATATTCACCGTCTTTACCAAAGAAAAAAATATGTTTCAACCCAACATCCGCAAAAACTAAAAGGTCATGCTTCTTCCAATATTTGATGGCCTTGGGATACATCAACTGCCCTTCCCAGGCCCCCCACTTCCCCCATTTTGCAGTAACACTCTCAGCGACAAACGCCCCTTTATCCAACTTTCCGGCCAACAAGACACTGCCCTGAAAAGGATCTAATAAATAAAGCTCCGCTAAATCAGTAATAACTGCTCGCGAATAATTATCTTTACTCAATTCAAAATTTCTTTGCCAATCAACAAACGGATTCAGATCTTTGTCGGCCTGTGCCAGCGGAATCGCCGCTGTCGACATCAAATTTAATTGCTTCCATCTTTTTAAATCTGCAGAAATATAAAAATTTTTATGCCCAATTAAACAACTCTCTTTTTGACAAGCAATCGTATGAATGTGGCCCTGATCTTCCACCACATAATTTAACTTTTTGGCCTGTCCACCATCCAGAAGATATAACTCGGCCTTATTTTGCCCATTTAAAGTAGCGAAAATAACTTCCTGTTCACGACAACTCATGGCCGTAACTTTTTCTGAAACACCTAGCAATTTAACGCCATAAGTTTTTAGCATTTCACCGCTGGCAGTTAGCACAATAAACTTTCCCTCTCCGACACTATATACCCATAATTTTCCATCACAGACAGTAAGCAGTGAAGGGCCAATAATACTCTTTTTAAAGAGGGACTCGAAAGCAACATCCTTGCCCATTGTCTGCGCGGCCATTGCTGCAAAAACCAATGCATAAAAAAACATTTTTGTCATAATAAATTATCCTTCGTATGACAATCAACACACTCCCGTCTTAACATGGCCGTACTGTTGCGTCGCTCTATCATTCCTGCAGGCAAAGTTAAATTTCCACGCTTTTTGAACACAAATGGCACTTTTGCTCTGACAGCTATCTTGCGTTTATCCTCCTCAGTTACTATCTTTGCCCTATGTGGTCGATGACAGCTAAGACAGTCAACTTTCCCTTTCACTCCAATCTTTAATTTTGACAAATCAGCACCGAGATGTTCAACCAATCCGCTATGAGGCATCCCACTATGACAAGAAGAGCAACGCTCAATCGCATTTGGTAACGTTGTCAACGAAAACACCATTTTATGTCCATTATATTCGAACGTCCTAATATCTTCTCCTTTTTTACCGGTATCGTAGGAATGACAGATCAAGCACATGTTTTCCGCTTGCACCGACGCATGCATTAAATTCATTTCTGGACTACCATGTGGATCAAGTCGTTTAAAAGTTTGCGCTGAAATTCCACCAACAAGCACCAAAAGTGATAGAAAAAAATAAAGACATCTTTTAAAATTAAACTTCACTTATTCAACTCCATTCTGGCCATGACAAGAAGAAAGACAATCACTAAGCTCATCAGTCATTTCTCCGGCAACCACTATTCCACATCCTTGCTGATCTGCCTGATGAATATTCTCCATAACGTGACAATAAAAACAGTCTGTCTGCTGCCATCCATGGGCATGATTACTCTCTGTTAAATCTAAATTGCACTCTTGCATTTGATCATAAACTTCCAACTGTCGATCCTGGCCACAACTGATCAACAAACCAAACATCAATGATAAAATTAATATCTTGCTCATCAATTTCTCTTCCCTATATGACAATCATTGCAAAAACTTTGTGATTGATGACAACTAACACAGCTGGCCGGAGTGGCCCGTGCCTCTATCGAGTGCATGTATCTAAAATTTCCTCTATGTACGCGGGGATTCATATTATCTCTTCGCATGTGACATGCCGAACACTCATTTTGTTGATGACATTGCTTACATGCATCTCCGTCAAACTGGGCCTTTACCCCATGTCTGTTTTTCCAGTTAATCTTATGATCTTTTGGCATCAATACCGCAATATCATCGTGACAGAGCGAACATTGGTTACGTCTCGGAATAGAAATTTGCCCAAGATGGCATTCATGACAGGTTTTTTTGTTCGACTTCAGCGCTCGAATATTCACCAGAGGAGCTAAAGGGCCACTATCTGATTTAATGGAAAAATTATGACAATCATTACACTTAACGCCTAAATTTTCAAAATATAAAGCATGATGCCCATGGGAATATAACTTTTCCAATGGCAATTTTAACTTCGGATCCTTTACGCTGTAGCCGAGTTCATTATCTTTATCCTTGTCCTTATCGCTAGCAAACGACAACAACCCCCATCCGAACAATAATGTCCAGAAAAGTATAACTTTAGAAGAAAACCTAATATTGAAAATATGTGACATATACCACGGCCTTTAAATTAAAATCAAAAAGATGATTGCGTTCTCCCTCTACAGATAGAAGAGCTTTCCATCTCTTCCAAAAATTGTAATTCATACCGACTTGAGAGTGGTACAACCACGCCTCAATACCGTTAATCTTATCACATCTGGCCACATCAAATTCCACATTAACTTCTCGAAAATCATCCACAACGTAAATATAATTTGCCCCACCCTGATAATATTCCCCTCCAAAAGAGGAAATCATAGTTAAAAACGGTGAAATTTTTTGCGCCCCTTTCCTCCAGTCACCATTTAACTCCTGAATCATGCCACTCTCTTTTCCTTTAGATGATGTGAAGTTAACCACATTCACCTTATGGCCTAAAGTAAGATCACGCTCATTATCCCAAGAAATTGCCGTCCCAACACTCTCCTGATTATCAATGGCAACCAACGAGTAGATAAAATTACGCTCCGGCCGTAACAGTCGATCTGGCCGCCGCGAGGAGTAAGAAAGTACGCCTTGAAATTTTTTGTAAAAAAGTTGCGCTTCGGCCAAACTCTGATCGTGCTCCATCTCTCCCAAGTCGAATTGGGTTTTGACAAAAATAATTGGAGATAAAAAAGTTTCTCCAAAATCTTTCATCACCGACATGTGGCCTAAAAATCGCTCACTTCCTTCTCTGCTTTTTATGACAGGCCCCATCTTGGTAGTTAAATCCCATTTTCTAAGGAGTAGTGAAGTTCCGTATATCTGATCGGAGGTAACAATTCGAGCCTGTTCAAGCACATGTAATACTCCGGCGTAGCTGATTACTCCGACATCGGCCGAAAAATAGTATGGCAACATCAATCCATCTAACAGATCTACTTCAAAACCTTCGGTTAAAAGCTGCCGGCCAACGATGATTCTAGACTTGTAGTATGGGGCATTTTTCACCCCATTATCCAGTGGCACGTTGATATTAAATTGCTGTGGATAAACTCCCCACGTATCCTGTAAGAAATTATTATTTAACCCCAAATCAAGAAAGCCTTCCACACCACTTTTATCCAGGTAATGGTATTGAAAATCAAAAAAAGTCGTGACGTGGTCAAGGTTTTTACGATCGCGATAGTAACCACTAGATGCCGTCGATTTTAGTGAATAGAGGGCAAAAATCTCTCCAGAAAGAATGAAAAGTAAGAAAATTTTTAAAAAAATCAAACTGTAGCTTGTCACTTACGAGGCCTGCCAAAACATAAATAGTGAATTATTGGTACAAATAAATATAATAACTAACTTATTCTGTCTACCCGTTAATTTTTTTTTCTCTTTAACTTCACAATTCATTAAACTGCGACTAAAGGCTTTACGAAATGAATGGCCCATGCTATCAATTTATTGTCAATTCCCTTATTCGTTCGCAATGGCATTTTTCCATTTCGAACCTTGGGGAAGAAGCTACTAGGAGAAAATGTATGGGAAGAATATTTTTTACGCTATTAATGCTTTCTCTGGCAACCTTTGTGGCCGTCTATAGCAGTGCAGCTGTGGCATCTCCCACTCGTGATCATACCACAAGCCACCCAATCAACGAAGGTGGCGGAACTAGTCCCGGTGGCGACAAACCTCCCGGTGGCGGTGGTGGCCGATAATTAATTACAATTTGTTTTTTAGATGTTTGAGCCTAGTCTAACAGCGATGTTTCTATTTCATCAATGTAGTAATTTATCCTTCTAATGGTTTCTTCCAAAAACAGCAAATCTCTCTCTAATTGCTCACCGGCAGTTGTTGGCCGTCCGTGCTTGCTATCACAAAATCTCTCTATTTTTTTTTCTACTAACTCGCCCCCTACATCATCAACATTTTCATCTTCATCTTTTGCATCTGGAAATTCATTTAAAAGCTCCTCTATTGGATCTTTTTCGGCCAATAACTGCTTCAAATTAATCCTAGTCCGGGTGATATCAACCACCTTGTCGCCAAAAGAATTATCGCTACTATTGTTATTCTCCATTTTTATTTCCTCATTGGCCAAATTAAGCTAATCAGAAACCGCTACTACTTTCTTTGCAATGGACAGACCAAACCGATCAACAATAATATCTTGAAAATCAGTAAGTTAATTGGCAAATTAGATGCAAGTTGAAATCAAAATAGATAAAAGTATAACAACTGTCAAAACTATCGACAACCGGCCGAATTAATTGTTCTTTTCTAAAATGGCCCAATGTGCTAGCTTTTGAAAAAATTTAATTTATAAAAGGGCAAACAAATGGATCAGTTTAACTCCCAAGTTGATATTCATTCCGACGAATTTAAGAAAAACCGCGCCTTTAATCTAAATTTACGCAAAGATTTGATGGCCAAAATAGAATCAGTCAAAGAGGCCGGAGGCACGGAATATATTGAGCGCCACCACAAGCGCGGTAAGTTTTTACCTCGCGAACGTATTGAACGCATTATTGATGAGGGGACTCCCTTTTTAGAATTATCTCCAATGGCCGCTTATGGGTTGTATCCTGAAGATGTTCCTTCGGCAGGAATCGTTTGTGGTATTGGTAGAGTGCATGGAGTGGAGTGTATGTTTGTGGCCAATGATGCCACCGTTAAAGGTGGAACTTACTTCCCCATGACCGTCAAAAAACATTTACGCGCCCAAGAAATTGCCCTCGAAAATCGCTTGCCCTGCATCTACCTTGTCGACTCCGGAGGTGCATTTCTCCCTATGCAAGATGAAGTTTTCCCTGATAAAGAACACTTTGGCCGCATTTTTTATAATCAAGCGCAAATGTCCTCCAAAGGTATTCCTCAAATTGCAGTAGTGCTTGGCTCCTGCACGGCCGGTGGTGCCTACGTTCCAGCGATGTCCGACGAATCAGTCATCGTTAAAGGGAATGGAACTATCTTTTTGGCCGGTCCACCGTTAGTAAAAGCGGCCACCGGAGAAGAAGTTAATGCCGAAGATTTAGGTGGAGCACGAGTGCATACGCAAGAATCTGGAGTGGCCGATCACTTTGCAGAAACAGAAGAAGACGCACTCATGATTACTCGCAACATTATTGAGAATTTAAATTATAAATCACAGGGTAGCTTAAAACGCCAGAAGGAGACTAACCCCTTCGCCCCCCCCCTCTACTCACCAGATGAAATCTACGGCATAGTACCTAAAGATACCAAAATCCCTTACGATGTTCGAGAAATTATTTGTCGTCTAGTAGATGGTTCTGAATTTCATGAATTCAAAGAAAAATATGGAACTACTTTAGTTTGTGCCTTTGCTCGTATTCATGGCCATCAAGTAGGCATTGTGGCCAACAACGGAATTTTATTTTCCGAATCTGCCGTTAAAGGTGCACATTTTATTGAGTTATGTGGCATGCGAAAAATTCCTCTGATTTTTTTACAAAACATCACTGGTTTTATGGTCGGCCGCAAATATGAAGCGGAAGGAATTGCCAAACATGGGGCAAAGATGGTTACGGCCGTATCTACCGCCAACGTGCCCAAACTTACCGTCATCATTGGTGGCTCCTTTGGCGCTGGCAATTACGGAATGTGCGGCCGGGCATACGATCCTCGTTTTTTATGGATGTGGCCTAATGCTCGTATCTCCGTAATGGGAGGAGAGCAAGCAGCTGGAGTACTTTCTACCGTGCGCCAAGAAAATTTGAAGAGTAAAAAGAAATCAGAAATGAATGCTGAAGAAAAGCGCGAATTTGAAAAACCCATTTTAGAAAAATATGAAAAAGAGGGCCATCCATACTACTCTACTGCCCGCTTGTGGGATGATGGAATCATCGATCCCGCACAGACCCGGGATATTTTAGGTCTAGCGCTGGCCGCTTCGCTAAACAGCGAAATAGAAGATTGTAGCTGGGGTATTTTCCGTATGTAGATGGCCAAAAGGGGGAGTTTCCTGTGGGTGCAAAAGAAAAACTTTTTTTGGAAAATCGAGATAAGCGAGGTGTTTTAACAATCACCTTAAACCGTCCCGATATACATAATGCGTTCAACGATCAGTTGATTTCTGAGTTGACGGAACTCTTTGAATCCATTAATAATGGCCTCAATACGCGCCTAGTCGTAATAACTGGGGCGGGGAAATCTTTTTGTGCGGGAGCAGATCTTAATTGGATGAAAAGCATGGCCAAATATACCCAAGAGGAAAACTACCAAGACAGTCAAAAACTTGCGGCCATGTTTGAGGCAGTAAACAACTGTAACTGCCCCGTAATCGGAAAAATTAATGGAGCAGCTTTGGGTGGTGGCGCGGGACTGGTCTCCGTCTGCGATTACGCTTTGGCATCTGAAGCGGCCCGTTTTGGTTTTACGGAAGTTCGTCTAGGCCTTTTACCAGCGGTTATCTCCCCATATGTAATAGCAAAAATAGGAGAAAGCAACGCTCGCGCAACTTTTTTATCGGGCGAACTCTTCTCTCCGGCCCGCGCTCAAACTATGGGACTCATTCATCAAGTAGTGGCAAGCAGCGAGCTTACTGCAAAAGCAGAAGAGATTATTGTGGAATTTTTAAAGGCCGGCCCATCCGCAACCACTAATGCTAAAAAATTAATTAAAAAGGTAAAATCAAATAAAAACAGAGAAGAGATTAGAGATTATACCTGCCAAGCAATTTCTCTTGCCAGAATATCACAAGAGGGGCAAGAAGGGATGAATTCATTATTAAATAAGAGTCAACCGAGGTGGATCAACTATGAAAATTAGCAAAATTTTAATTGCCAACCGTGGCGAAATTGCCATTCGCGTTATCAATACCTGTCGAGAAATGGGCATTAAAACTGTAACCATTTACACTGAAGATGAAATAGGATTACCCCACACCTTTTCAGGTGATTTTTCTATCTGTTTAGGACAAGGCCCACTCTCGCAAACCTACCTTAATCAAGAACTAATTGTAAAAATTGCTTTGGAGCAAAAAGTAGACGCCATTCATCCTGGTTATGGTTTTCTTTCTGAAAACCCCACTTTCGCAAAGAAAGTAACGGAAGCGGGAATTATCTTTATTGGCCCTTCTCCCGAATCAATGCGCATAATGGGAGATAAAAAAACTTCCAAGGAAACTGTTGAAAAAATCGGCGTACCCTTAATCCCTGGATACCATGGAAACAACCAAGATCCAAACTTCCTTAAAGAGACTGCCGATAAAATTGGCTATCCTGTTTTGATTAAGGCCTCTGCTGGTGGAGGAGGAAAAGGCATGCGCGTGGTTAATGATCCCGCAGATTTTCAATCCTCTCTTGAAAGTGCTAAGCGAGAGGCCAAAAACTCTTTCGGTAATGATATCGTTTTGCTGGAAAGATATATTTTAAATCCAAGACATATTGAAGTTCAGATGATGTCAGATAAACATGGCAATCATCTACATTTTTTTGAACGTGAATGTTCTATTCAACGACGTCATCAAAAAATTATTGAAGAAACACCATCTACTGCTCTCACCGCAGAGATTCGTCGAGATATTACCGCTACGGCCACCAAGATTACTTCCTATATCAACTATGAAGGGGCCGGTACGATGGAATTTATCTTGGATCAGTCTGGAAAATTCTACTTTTTAGAAATGAACACTCGCTTACAGGTGGAACACCCAATTACCGAGATGGTAACCGGTTATGATTTGGTTCGACTACAAATCGAAGTGGCCCAGGGAGATATACTATCTGTTAAGCAAGAAGATATTTCTCAACAAGGACACGCCATTGAAGTTCGTATTTACGCGGAAGATCCGGCCAATAATTTTCTTCCCTCCATTGGCAAAGTGTTAAAAACAGGCCGACCTACATTGAACAATGTTCGCCTGGACACCGGATACATTGATGGCAATGAAGTTACCGTTAATTTTGATCCTATGTTGGCAAAACTGATTGTACATGCGGCAACTCGTAACCAGGCCATTGATAAAATGGGCGTATCTTTGGATGATGTAATCTTTCTGGGCCTAAAAACTAATCGCGCTTATCTCAAACGTATCCTCTCTACAAAAGAATTTAAAGATGGCCTTACCTACACCAACTTCGTGGAAGTAAATAAAGATAAACTGTTACCAAAAGATTTACGCCGAGAGGAGATCGCTCTGGCCATCTCTTCTCAGTTATTCTGCCCACAAGAAACTTACCATACCAACGTTAACTACAATGCTACTACTCGTGGCTCGGCCACTACTGCTTGGGATACCCTAGGTAGTTTCTCCGCCAATTTTGTTGGCCGCAAAATTATAATTAATGGGGAGGAAGTTGATTACAAGCTTACAAAAAATAGTGACGGTGAAGTACAATTATCTGTTATGAATAGAAACTATAATTTCCGCCAAGTGGCCGCACTAGGGGATCAACTAGTCATTAACGATGGGAAGAAAAATTTTACTGTTTCCATGACCAAAAACAGAAGAACTAACAAGGTTCATGCCGTTATCCAAAGTAAAGATGTAGTAATGGAAATTCCAACACGCACACGCAAAAAAAGTGGCGAGGCCGAACATGGAGGAATGCTCTCTCCCATGCCGGGGAAAATTTTTAAAATCCTGGTTAAAGAAGGTGAAGCTGTGGCAAAAAACCAACCTCTTTTAATCATGGAAGCAATGAAAATGGAGCACACTATTAAGGCCAACGGCGATGGTAAAATTTCCAAAATCCATTTTAAAGAGGGAGAGGTTATTAATGGCGGTGTAAATCTGATTGAGCTAGAAAAATAGAGATGTCATCAGGTACCGCCAGGCCAGTAAAATTCTCACTTCCTAGAAAAGTTAAAATTATTGAAGTTGGGCCAAGAGATGGCCTGCAAAATGAAAGTCTGCTGCTTAGTAGCGAGGATAAATTTAATTACATTTCACTTTTAGTTGCTGCAGGCCTTAAAAATATCGAAGTAACTAGCTTCGTACGCCCAGATCGCGTACCACAAATGGCCGATGCCGCATATCTACTGGCAAAACTCCAGTCTGCTTTTGGCAATTCTATAAATCTTCCTGTTCTTATTCCTAACGCCAAGGGAATGCAGGCGGCCATTGCTTCCAAGGTTTCTGAAGTGGCCATTTTTACCGCCACCTCAGAGAGTTTTAATCGCCATAACATCAATGCCAGCATTGATGAGTCATTTACCCGTTTTATTCCAATTACTCAGCTAGCAAAAAAGCATCGGTGCAAAGTGCGGGGGTATATCTCTA
The DNA here is from genome assembly GCA_001770205.1 of Bdellovibrionales bacterium RIFOXYD12_FULL_39_22. Classification (GTDB taxonomy): domain Bacteria; phylum Bdellovibrionota; class Bacteriovoracia; order Bacteriovoracales; family Bacteriovoracaceae; genus YD12-FULL-39-22. Next base: position 49,004 of record MEQL01000040.1, on the reverse strand, counting down.
CTGTTTTTGGTTGCCCTTACGAGGGCAAGACTAAGATTTCTACTCTAAAAAAGGTAATCAAAAAACTTTTTACTCTAGGTGCTTATGAAATATCGTTGGGTGATACCATTGGAGTGGCCACCCCCATGGAAGTAAATAAACTCTTAAATGAACTTAAACTTAATTTTGACCTTGCTAAATTTGCCATGCATTTTCATGACTCTCGTGGACAAGCTTTGGCCAATGTTTTTGTCAGTCTCCAGCATGGAATTAGTAAATTTGATTCATCCTCTGGGGGATTGGGTGGATGCCCATATGCTCCCGGGGCACCTGGTAATTTGGCCACCGAAGATTTAGTTTTTATGTTAGAAAGTTCCAAGATTAACACCGGTGTTGATTTAAATAAGCTAGCAGTTGCCTCTCGCTTTATTTTAAATAAACTTGGTAAGGCCACTACCTCAAAATGCCTGGCAACCATCAACGCAAAAAAATAATGACGTCTCTTTTGCGCCGTTATAGACTTTGGCCTGTATGAGAAAAAAAAATATCTTGGCCCTAATATCCCTATTCATTTTCACTTTAATTATTCTCTCTCCTTTTTATTTTCTAAAATCAGATTCTAGCAATCGACAAATAACTCGCCCATCATCACTCCAAGATAAAGAACAACGCTATACCCTTTACACAAAATCCAATCAAACGATTTCTGCAACCAAAGCAACAAATGATGATTTAGAACGATTACAAATTGGAGATAATAAACTACCGGCCGATACGCTAACTTCTACAAAAAATAGCAATGAAGCAAGCAATGAGGAAAATGATGAGCTTATTGCACAAGGCCAATATCCCAAACGCCTAAATCGTTATTTAACTGGAGCAAATATTTCTAACTTTACCGATGAAAAAATAGAACTCCCTATGCTCAATGAAATCTCTGCTGACTGGGAGACAAAACTGGGAGAGGAACTCTTTCGCTTTCAAGAGGAAAATACTTCGCTTATTATTAATCACGAAGATAGTTGGATAGAAGTAAACAGCAAAAATGAAGGCCGTTTTATTGAGCGAGTAAATATATTTTTTATTATGCCCAATCAAGAACGCCGAAGTTATTCCGCCCATGTTGACTCTCAAAATGGACAAATAATTCGCACCTGGAACTTATCCCGATCAGAGCGTGCACTCCAAATTAATAAAAAAGCGACGCTTACTCTTCCAGATGCAACTTGAATTATACTAAATCTCTATCAGTTGATACTCTCGTTGGCCTAGACCTACTTGCTCACCATACTCTAGTTGTATACTTGGATCGTGAGCGGCATAAGACAGTGTTGCCAAATTATCTTTACCATTTTTCCTAGTCGTTAAATCCAAAACGGCCTGATCCAAGGCCACTGGATCAAAACCGGCCAAAATACCAATATCTTCCACTACAAATTCGGCCGCTTGAGGTAAACAATCACAATCTTTTGTCATCTGCACTAAAAAGGTTAAATAGGCCATTTTGTCTTTTTTTATTTTCACAATGCCCAACGCATGTTCAACAATCTGTTGCTGCAAAAATTTTGAAGAAGAGTCCCATTTAAATTTTACGGCCCCCATCCGACAGGTGGCCAGACATTCTCCACAGCCGATACAATCTTCATCGTTGATTTGAGCATAATGATGTTTGTTTCCACTATTACTACTTACCATTTTTATTGCATCACTCGGACACCACTGTAGACATTTTTCACATGCTGTACAATTTTTAGCATCAATAAGCGGATGAGAGACAGAATGTTGTCGCAACTTTCCTTTACGCGAGGCCATCCCCATACCTAAATTTTTAATAGTTGCTCCCAGTCCTGTGGCCAAATGGCCAGTGGCATGTGTGATCACAATAAGCGAATCGGCATCTACATAATCAGACGCAATAAACACTGTTCTATTTTGTGGGGCCTCAATTAAAATTTCTTTTTCGTTTTTCCCTTTTATTCCATCGGCAATTATAACAGGGGCCTGTAATGTCTCATGGGAAAAACCATGTTCTCTGGCCAACTGCAAATGATCATAGCTATTGTCTCTTCGACTTTTATATAAAACATTTGTGTCTGTTACAAACGGCCGTGCTCCTACCTTGGTTATTGCCTCAACTACTTGTTTGATGTAGTTGGCCGGTAAATAGGTACTATTTCCTTCTTCCCCAAAATGACATTTTACGGCCGTTAGGTCATTAGAGGTTACTACGCGGAGAAGGTCACTTTTTTTAATCAGAAGTCTAATTTTATCTTCGATTTCTGCTGTTGAGGCTGACGACGAAACTCGCGCTAGATAGACATTACTCATCTCTCTTGCTCCTTAAAATTTAAATAATGAACGGACTTCAATCTTAGATAACATAGAAAAAGTATCGCTAAAATTTTTTGTTATACCCAGCAAAAATCCCCCGCCTCCAGCACCGCAAAGTTTTAATGAGTAACATTCACTTTTTAGGCCTCGCTCCCAAATATCTCGAAACAATTTTGGAATCATCGGGGTAAAATGACTCAATTGAAAATCAGAGATATCACGAAATGCCTGATAGAGGGTGGCCGTGTCTTTCTCCAAAAAAGAGTTAATACAACTATTGGTAATAGGGGCCAAGCGATTAACACAAAGATTGCTAAATTCTAAATTACTATTACATTTTTCCAAAAAAAGATTAACTAGTGGCTCTGTTCTCCTAGATCGCCCAGTGTTTAAAAGGAAAATACCCCCCACTCCCTCGGTGTAATCAGGAAATTTTACTGCGGAAATTTCATCTTTGCTTCGCAGTAAAATAGAAGTATTCAAATAACTAATCAGGGGATCTATTCCCGAACTTGCTCCGTGAAAGTGTGATTCCAATAAGGCAAATATCTCTTTTAATTTTAATATATCTGCGCGCAAGCGTTCGCGATCTTTCTTATCTACATAACGATCGTAGATTGCCGCCACCAATGCGCCGGAACTTCCCAGGCCAAAGCCTTGTGGAATAGTGGAACTAAAAAATAAACCTTGCGCGATATCAAACTTAAACGCATTAATATCAATGTCTACTGGCAACAATTTTTGTTCTATTAAATTTTCAATGTGCTGGGCATAGGCGCGAAATTCATTTCCCTGAGAGTTGCCATTATCGCTGCTACGGGAAGGAGAGCTTTTAAATTTCAAGTGTCCATCAAAAAGAGCATACGGAGTGGCCAGTGCCATTGAATCTTTAATGATGCTATATTCTCCAAAAAGTAATATTTTAGAAAAAAAACGACGTTCATGTGGCATAACTAATCTCACCTGCTCCTTCGCCTATCCAATCATATATCACCTGCCCATCTTCTAAAAAAGAAAGCAGTTCTCTAGTAATAAAGTTTTTAACTTCTCCTTGAATTTTGGAAGGAAAAAGAAGATGAATATTGGGCCCTGCATCTAATGTAAAAGTCAGCGGCAGGCCAGTTTGGGATCGATACTCTTTTATTTTTTGTATAATCTGCAGACTATTTGGATGTAATAAACAATAAGAAGGAGAAGAAGACATCATCAATCCATGCAACGTCAGTGCCTCTAATTCTACAATTCGAGCAAAGCTCGCAAGATCTGCGGTGCGTAAAGCAGTCAGCATTTCCAAAGCATTATGATAGGCCATCTCAACTCGTGCTCTTTTAAAAGGATGATTTTCCATCAACCGATGTCCTTGAGAACTAGAAACCTCTTTTTTGGCAGAAGAAACAATGAGTATGGCATCTTGATAATCTAAAAAAACAGGGGCAACTTCTGTAATTTTTTTTCCAAAATAGTTACGCTCCTCACAGTTTTTATCGACATCTCCCCAGCAAACCACCCCGCCAAATATAGAACGACAAGCACTCCCCGATCCCAAACGAGCAACAAAAGATGCCTTCTTTTTTAAAGCATCTTCCTCGTCATTAATTAGCAAATGTGAAAAAATAAATTTTTCTAACAGGCATAATGAGAGTGCGATAGCGCTCATAGACGAGGCTGAAGAAGCAATTCCTGCGGAGTGGGGGAAAGTATTTTTCGTGGCGAAATTGAACTCTAGCTCTTTTATAAATGGAAAAATCGGAACCAATTCTAGTAAAAATTTTTTTATTCGCAAAGCGAAGGCAGTATCCGAAGCACCGGCAAAAACAAAGTTACATGCAACCTCCGAAGAACTCTCTTTCAAAATTGATACTTGTAAGCGACTCTCTGTTTTTGCCTGTGATAGGGTAAAACTAATCGAAGGATTAAGCGGTAGTTGATTCCCATGTTTCCCCCAGTACTTTACCAGTGCAATATTAGAGGGAGAGCTGACTGTAATAATTTTGTTTTCTATTTCTGCGGCCGTCAGCTTACTTTGTTTCAGCGTCAATCCACCATCACTGTAGCTGCACATTTGATCCTGCTCTTCCGTCATTAACCACGGCCAGGGGAATAACTTCTTCTGCTAAAATATCTGCAACGGAAGTGGTATTAACCGTGGCCTTACAACTATCTTCGGAAAGTACTAGATCTTTGTAGGGAATACAGATGTTAAAATTACGTTCTTCGAAATATGCCTTAGTTTCTTTGTAAGATCGATCACTGGTCACTAAAATAAAATCTCCGCCCCAGGCACCAAGTGATTTTATTTCCCCCCAATAATCAGCGAAAAACTCTTCTTTTACCGGAATAAGTTTTAAATATTTGGCAACTAGTTTCTCATGGCCGGCAATCAGAAAATTAAATTCATCTAAGCTCTTTGCCTCTAGAATTCCTTTAGTTATTTCCGAGATAGAATAGATCGCTTCAGGCGGATAAGGCCATGATTGATTATAGCGTAAAATTGCCGCCTGCGAATCTTGCTTAGTTCCTCTATATACAAAATACAATTTATCTGAAAAGGGTGGATTGAATTTGGTTGGTGACCAGTTCGGGCCACTTTTTTGTTTTTCATACAAGATTGGCCCGTCTGATTGAGCGCAAGCGATGTCGTAGCCAGAGCCACCATAGGTATTAAAAAGTAATTCAAAAGGACTAATATATGCCCATTGAGCAATATTATAAATTAGTGAAGAGCTACTTCCCAATCCCCACTCAAGAGGAAAGCCTAATTTGGTCGTAACATAAACATCTACTTCATCACGCAAAAAATGAGGGTTTTGTTTGCGTGCTTGACGCAACAGTGTCTGTAAAAGTTCAATCTCTTTTGGCACTCGTTCATCCAAGCAGTTAAAACGCCAAAATTCAAAACGGCAATCTAACCATAAGTTGCCATTAACATCAAAACTGCGCCAATGAAGTTTGGGAGAATATGACTGAGCATATTCCACTGTCAAGGCCTGTCCTACCTTAAGAGGCAAGGCCAAAGAAGTTGCACCATCTAAAACAAAATACTCACCAGTCAGTAGTAACTTTCCTCGGCCAAAAAAGAACTGATCATATTGGTTGGTATTATTTCTTCTGGATTTAATTAACATTCGTTTCTCTCCGCATATCATTTTTCAAAAAATTGCGAACATCACTAAAAGAGATAACTTTATCAGCAAAATAACTACAGGCCGCTTCGCTCTCGGCACGCCCGGCCTGCAATTGATTTAAAATATTAATCAAATGCATTTTCATATGGCCTTTTTGAATACCTGTTGTGACCAAAGATCTTAATGCCCCAAAATTTTGTGCTAAACCAATCGCCGAGGTAATCATCATCAGCTCATTGGCCGAAGGCCTTCCTAACATTTCCAGCGAGAGTGCGGCCAGAGGATGCAAGGAGGTGAGTCCTCCCACCGTTCCAACGCTCAAAGGAATCGTTAGAGTGAATCTAAAAATACCATTGTCAATGATGACATCGGTCAATCCTCGATATTGCCCATCGCGGGCCGCATAAGCATGGCCGGCAGCTTCTACGGCCCGAAAATCATTTCCGGTGGCCAACACCACCGCATCAATCCCATTAAAAATTCCCTTATTATGTGTCACCGCTCGATAAACATCCAGCTTAGCAATTTTGCAGGCCATCTGAAATTTATGGGCAAACTCCAGCGCATCCATCTCCAATTTATTATCATGCAGCTCTTCAATCTTACATTCCACATAAGTTTGTACTAAACATTCCGGCGTATAGTTGGATAATATCGACATAATAATATCGACATCTCGCTCTACTTCACTTAATTCCTCGGCCTGCTCCAGTTGGGCCTTGAAATTTCTGGCCAAATTTTCTAAAACAGAATTAATAAAGTTGGCCCCCATAGCATCACGCGTATCAAAGGTGACAAAAATTTGATAATAGCCGGCCTCTTCTTGGGTCTTGTCTACCAACGTCATCCCTAAAATTCCGCCACCTCGCAACTCCATATTTTTTATTAGCGGAGCAACTTCAACTATCAACGAACTTTTAATTCTCTCAAAAAAAGAAAATAGACGAGAAGACTCTCCGTGCCAAAGCAGATGAACTTGCCCAATTTTAGTAGTAGAAATAATCTCACTATGAAAACCACCTCGTGCGCGCCAAAACTTCGCACTCTTATTGGCAGCTGCCACCACGGAACTCTCTTCGATGGCCATAGGAACACAATAAGATTTTCCATTCATCCATAAATCCGGTACTACACCGTAAGGAAAATGGTAATTAGAAATAGTATTTTCACTAAATTTATCAAATAACTCTTGAATCTTTTTATCTGCGTGACAAAAACCATTCAACAGTGAGGCCATTTCTGTATTGCTTTTTGCGGAAATAAAATGGTTTGAAAGGAGCGAAATTTTTTGTTCTTTAGATAATTTTGAAAAACCGGAAAAATTTGTCACAATACCTCTCCCGCAGATGACTTTATTTTTAAAAAATTGCGGGCCATCATTAATCCCTGCACCTGTTTTGCGACATAGACTTTCAATTGCTTATAAGAAACCGTTGCCATCTCTAAAAAGGCCGCCGCCTGCCCATAAAGCACTGGATGGCCGACTGCCTGCTCTAGTTTGGAAGTAAAAAAATACCCATCCAAATAATTGCTAATCCCACCAGAAACAATAAAATTGCGGCATAGGGCAAGCTCTTTTAACTTAACAACTAATTTTCCCGTATTTTCTACCATTTCACTGGCACTATGTCCAACCAAGCATAGCGGATTCAAAGTAGAAATTGGGCCCTGATGTCTGCGACGTAGTGACTCTAAAAGCGAAAAATTAGTACCGCCGAAGGCCGCAAATTCAATGGCGGCCAATGGCAGTTGTATCAATGCCTGTAAAGACGCCGGCCCAAACCCCTGGCCAACCTCTTTAACAATAACCGGAAAGGGGGCACCTTTGAGAAAAATTTGTAGTGTCTCCAGAGGAGATTTTTCTAACCTATCACCTTCTGGCTGCAGCCACTCCTGTAAGGGATTTATATGAATAATCAGTCCATCAGCAGAAAGCTTATCGATCAATTCATAAATCCGCTCAGTCTGGCCCTCTTTTAGCATCTTTTCAATCTGTGCAATTCCCAGATTGGCAAAAAAGGGAAGTTTCGCGCCAATAATTGGGCGAAAATCAAAATCGTTCCAAACCTTTTTTGCACAATTTTTTTCCAAAAGTTGACGACAAGAGCCTAATCCCATTCCCAGGCCAAACTCAGAGGCAACTTCTGCCAATCGTCCATTAATCTGGCCTGATTTTTTCCCTCCTCCAGTCATACTCGAAATCCAGAGAGGGGCCATAAGTTGTTTACCTAGAAAGTTAACAGATAAATCTGTCTTACACTGTTGAAGAGAGGGATGGGCAGAAAAAAGCGGTTCATAATCAAAACGGCCATCGGCCAAATCAGCAAAAAGCTGTGCCTTTTTGGCCAGATCAAGATGATCCTCTTTTCTCTTTATAACTTTTTTTGATTTCATAAAGCAAAGAAGTTGATAACTGAGCAAAAATCAAAAGTCACTACCTTTGAAATAATGTAATTATAAATAAGGGCACAAATTACTAAATAGAGCTCTTATACTGTAAGGTAAATCTTTGATTTAAGGAAACGGTCTTAGACAATCAAGAACCAAAATAAACTCTCTTTTCTCATAATTAATGCCGGCACGTAAGGCCTCGACAGTTCCAAGGTAAAGTGCTTCATTGGCCGCATTTAAATCCAAGGCCAAAAAAACTCTGCGATCTGGTTGGCCCTGCTTCTCCAAGGCAAGAGATAGATCTTCTAATAGCTGTTTTAAGCGATAGGGGGTGTCCATCAGGATGATTGTCCGTTTATCTTTGCATAAGCGCTCCAATTCCCCAAAACGCTCCTCTTTTTTGGCCGACAAAAACCCTTCGAAAACAAACTTTTTATGAGAAAAACCCGATAGCGCTAAGGCCAAGAGGGTGGAATTAGCAAAAGAAGAGGCGGTTACTTTAATTTTATGGTGATGGCAAAGGGCCACTAACTCCTGGCCAGGATCACAAAAGGCCGGAAGGCCGCCATCACTCATTAGATAAACATTCATCCCCTGCTGCATTAGTTCAATCAGACGGCCACTCTCTTTCTCTCTAGTATGTTCATTGTATTGCACTAGATTATCAACGGCCTCTCGTGGCAAACCAAATCGCAACCAACGACGACGGCCAGGCCTAATATCTTCAATGGCAAAAATAGATTTCTCTCTCTCTTTTTCAAAAGCAGAAAGTAAAAGAGTGCGCGCGGCCGAATCCAGCGGAGTCTCTTCATCAATCGGAGTAGGAATTAGTGTTAATTTTCCGGCCATTTTTCTCATATTGTATTTTACACCATTATTTGGCAAGATGATCTATGCTAAAAAATGAAATTAATGAAAATCTTTTTTTCATCAGCACCCCGCTTGATTTTGAAAAGTTGGCAATGGCCGAATTTAGGGAAAAATTTCAAAACTACTTCGCTAAAGCTCCTCCTAAAACTATACTCGATACTGGAGGTTTTTCTTTTTCAGCACCTCTATTAGAGGGCCTGGCCTTAAATCATCTTTTAAAAATCCCCAACCGTATCCTCCTTCGCATCGCCAATTTCAAGTGCCGAGACTACCCCAAATTATACAATAAAATTTGCAAAATTAGATGGGTTGACTTTATAACCAACAATAATATCCACGCTAATATCTCTGCCACCAGCTCTCGTCTTATGCACACAAAAAAAATAGAAAAGGCCCTACTGGAAGGAATCGCCTGCTACTTCAAAGCGAATCCCCCAAGTAAAAAAGCACAGGCCCAGACACAGGCCGCCGGCCAACAAGAAATTTTTGTACGCATACACAATGATGACTGCACCATCAGTATCAACAGCTCAGGAGAAAATCTACATAAACGTTTTTATCGTCAATTCACGGCCGAAGCACCAATTCGCGAAAATCTAGCGGCCGGACTAATCTATAAACTCCTATCCCCGTTAGATAAAAGTCAGCACTATAACTTTATAGATCCCATGTGTGGAAGTGGTACTTCTATTTGTGAAGCGCTCTTTTTTTGTGAGATAAATGATAAGCGGCCATTTGCATACCGCGGCCTTCCTATTGTATCTGATAAAAACATCTCTCTGGCCAATGAGTGCTGTTTGGCCTTTTCTTTTTCTTCTCTGCACGGAACAGATATCCAAAAAAAAACAGTTGAGTGCGCCATAAAAAATTTCTCCCTTTTAAATGCTGATGGTAGATTTCAAAACGTAACTTTCCAAAAAGAAGATCTCTTTGCTGTCAATATGACACCGCCCATAAGTGGACACAATATAGTTTTTGTTAATCCTCCTTACAACGAACGTCTCCAAGTTAATGAGAGCAATCTCCAAAATTATTTTGACTCTATCGTTAAAACTGTTATTGAAAAATTCCATCCACAAAGAGCGGCAATCATTTTTCCAGCAGAATACCAACTACCGCCAGTCATCAACTACCTTCATGAAAAACTGCGTTTCAAAAATGGTGGCATTAAGACGATCTGTCATTTTCTTACAATGAAAAACTAGCTTCAGAGAACTGTTCCCAACTCGCACCGCACTCCGCAGCAAAAAATATATTGTGACACCATTTGAGAACGTTTTTGCAAAATTTTTTGCAATTTTGTTGGCACATCACTTGCTTAGTTTCATCCCGGGGATTTACCAAATTGGATAACAACAAAAATACAGGGGGAATCATGAAACTTTTTAACACACTACTTTTTTCGCTCTCGCTCTCTTCGTTGGCACTCGCATCAACTTCTTCATCTACGGCCACCAGCAGTGGCACTAGCATCTCAAACTTAAGACATCTTTTACAAAAAACATCTTTTAGCTTATCCGTTGATAATGAAGTTCGCGCTTATGCATTGGGCAACAAGAGGCCAGAATCTTTTAGAAATACCTTGGCCACTACCTTGGGATATAAACTAACCAAAAGTGATAGTTTAAGCTGGTACAATGAAGTTAACTATAAATCCGATCCCACCGGCGCACCCGGAAAAACTAATTTTTCTGAATCCTTTATAAAATATGGCCATTCTGGAATCTTAAAACAAGATAAGCATGGCGTTAATATGGGGGCCTCGCTAACTGTTAGTGCAACTCCTTCAGAGGCCACTCAAAAGGCCGATGGTTTGGCAGGATATGCTAAAGTCGCAGTTGGCCTGTCGCGTTCTATGGGCATACTAAGTATGAGTGGGGGCGCTGCCTTCTATCAATTTGCCCGCGTGGCCGGAGGCAGTGATGAAAATTATATTGTGCTACAGGCCGCGCCTTCAATTTCCCTCACCAACAAATTATCTGCTGGAGCAGCAGTGGTATTGTACAATGTAAAAGACAAAGCTTCACCAGACTACTACCAAGCATTACGCTTAATTCCTTCTATAGATTATGCCCTTTCGGCCAATGTTTCGGCATCACTCTTTGCTGATGCGTTTCCCTTTTCGGCCTCTCCCGGCAAGGCCTTCAAAGGAGACATCACCAAATATCCAGAAATGGCCACTTATGGGATGAACATCTCCTTGGCCGCCTTCTAAATAAGATAATTTTTAAACTTTTGTTATCTCGCGGGGAGCTTTTTTGCTCCCCATTTTTTATAAAATATTTAGAGATGGAGAGAATTTTAAAATTGCCGGGGAATGTTTATCCCACAACATTTGATCAATTACCAACACCGTATGAGGATCACTTAAGGCCCGAGATATCTCTTCTTCATATAAAATATAATCTCGCCCACTACGTCCAAAGAGTCGATAAAGCAGTGGTAGTTGTGGCACCCATAAAACGGCCCTCTGTCTTAAGTGATAGACTGTATTTCCCCATGCGTTTCTATCTTGGGAAGAAGATGGAAGTATTACTACATTGAGTAGCTCTTCTTTTAGCACATATTTTCTTTGATTTTCTTTGTTTTCTTTGTTTTCTTTCGGCCAACGATACAAAAACCACAATTGGGTACGCAAGGCAAATTCAGGAAGTGATAAAACTAGCAGAAAAAGTGCAACTAAATTTGTCACGGCCATAATAACAAACATCTGCGGTATAGTGATAGAAAACTTGGCCAATATCATAGCGCAGATCGCGGCCCCTACCATAAAAAGTGCATTGTAGATATTATTGCTGGCCACTTGCCTAGAAAGTCGAGTGCGATCACCCCGTTCTTGAATTGCAGCATACAGAGGAACAATAAAAAAACCACCAAATAATCCAACTAAAATAAGATCTAAGATAAGGCGATAATTCGCGCCAACACTTAAAAATTCAGAAATCGAGATGAGGGCCGCTAGATTATCTGCCGCCACTGGCCGGGCCAGGTAAATATCAATGGAAAAAATAGTAAGTCCTAAGGCCCCGATAGGAACTAGCCCCAACTCAATTAGCTTGTTGGATAGGCGCTCACATAACCAAGACCCCAGGCCAATCCCAATGGAAAAAATGGTAAGTAACAACGTAACGATATGCTCATCTCCCCCTAAAATCTCTTTGGTATAAGAAGGAAACTGTGCCAAATAAAAATATCCAAAAAACCAAAACCAGGAAATTGCCATGATCGCAATGAAAACAAAGCGATTATCTGCCAAATCACGCATATTTTTAAAAGTCTCTACCATCGGATTGTATTTTATTTGCAAAGAGGGATTAGGTGCCTTGGCCTCCGGAACATTCAAACTTGCAAGCCAACCCAAAACTGCAACGGCCACCAGTCCCAGAGAAACCCAAAACGGGCCGCGCTGAGGAATAGAGATCAAAACTCCTCCGGCCACTGTTCCCAGCAAAATTGCCAAGAAAGTTCCCATCTCCACCAGCGCATTTCCGCTCATTAGTTCTTCTGGTTTTAAATGTTGGGGCAAAATACTATATTTAGCGGGGCCAAAAAATGCTGACTGCGCCCCCATAAGAAATAGCACAAAAATAAGATATTCATTATTTTCTAGATAAAATCCTAAGGCCGCTAAAAGCATGATAATAATTTCTAAAACTTTAGTTTGTCTGATAATCCAAGATTTTTCTAGCTTATCTGTCAATTGGCCGGCAAAGGCAGAAAAAATAAAAAAGGGTAAAATAAAAAGGCCGGCAGCAATATTCACCAAAACTATAGCGTTCGCCCCAGATGCGCTATAGGCAATCAAAATGATTAAGGCATTTTTAAAAAGGTTATCATTAAATGCACCAAAAAATTGAGTCCAAAAAAGTGGCCCTAGTCGCTTCTCCAGAAGTAGTTTAAAAATGCCCATAAAAATGGCCGCTCAATTAGAATTTAAGTTTCTTTTTCAATCCACCTAATTGTTTCTTCGCGGTATTTTTAACAGCGTTACTACCCTGTTTTCCCGCCCCAGATTTTTTTTCATCTCCCAACTTTAAAATCCCATTAGTTTTTTCCTCAATGGGTTTTAATTTGTCCTCATATTTTGAGGAAAAACTAGCAATCTTATCTTCTAACTCTTTTTTGGGCCCGGCAATTTGTGCATCCACCATTTCACGCACTCGCGCCTTACTTTCTGCCACTTTCAAATCAAGCTGCTCACCTAAACTGTCCTTTAATGCTGAGGCCAAATTGGATTCTACTAAAACGGAAGGAGATGAAAAATCACCACTGATTTTGCTATTTATAGTTAGAGGCTCCACTTTTTCTGCAGTAGTATTGAGAATATCCAATAAAATTTTTGATTGCGCATAAACATCATAGTCCACATTTTGCAAACTATTGTTTAAAGTTAGATTAATTTTTCCTGCAGAGAAAGTGCCATTTATTTGCGCTTCTCCCAGGGCCTTTTTGTATCCAAATTTTATTCCCTTTGTATCAACGATGTACTGTGTATCCACCGGATAGGAATCTACTTTAAATAAAAAACTTTCCACCGCCACTTCTTTTGTATGATCAAAAGTCGCTCGTCCACTGAGGCCCAAAATTTTCTGCTGTGGAAAAGCTCCGGAAAAGGCCACCTCAATAGGACGGCCAGATATCTTCTGATCAGTAGATAAATTGCTAATCTCACCACTGATATCGCCACTAAAAGCAGAGTCAGTGGAAGTAGAGCTAACTTTCGCATGTCGCAACCAAAACAGAGGATAAGCATTTTGTCGGCCAAAACTATAGTTGCGGCCAACTCCCCTTGCTGGTTTTTCCAAAATTTCTTTGGGTGTTCTCTTGGGTTTAGGAAGATAGTCGTCCACCATATCTATGTATTTCTGATACGGGGCCAGCTTTTGCATTATGTAGCGTTTAAACAGTTGAGTCCCTAAGTCTGCCACATTTATATCGGGAATTTTTAATCGTTTCTCTAATTCTTCATAATCTTTTTCGGCCAAGCTTTGAATTTGAGAAACTCCCTCTTTAAAATATTTTAGATCAGCGCCCACAGCCTCTTTGGCATCTTTTACTACTTTGAGTGTACTCTTAGCGTTATCGGCCACCTCTTTTATGCTTTCGGCGGCGGCCTTAATATCCTTAGGATTTTTTAACTTTTTGGTATCAATGGCCTTAAGTTTGGCGCTCATCTCATCAATTTTCTCAGTGGTAGGAAGCTTAGAAATTCGCTCTTGCCACTTTATTTCTTTTTCTGTCACCGCCGACTCAATCTCTTTAACTTTCTTCAAGCTCTCATAATTTTCCGAAGTTGGTTTAAATCCGGCCAGAGGATCACCTCCATCTAAAATAGCGGCCAAATCACCCAAAATATTTCCTTCATACTTTTCTTGCAAAACCTCCGAGGCCATTCCTTTTACTCCGCTATCTTCGGCATAGCTACTTGCAATTAAATCTACATCAAATGGTGATTCTCGCTTAGATTTTGCAATTCCCTCTTTGGGCGGATTAATCTCAATCCTTTCTAAAGAGGCCTCGTCTATGACAATTTTTCCTCGCAGCAATGCATCCCATCTCATTTTGAACGTTAACTTGCCTAACACAAAACTATAGTAGGCCGGTTTTTCTGCGTTGGTAACGGCCACTCTTGTGATCTCTATTGAGGCGTTGGCAAAACTACTTCGAACATCACCTACCGTTACCGGTGCTTTATTAAATTTGCTTCCATATTTTTCGATGGCCCCTCTAAAATGAGCATCAAAAAAGATGGTATAGTAGAGTGTCGGCAAGGCCACAATTACCGCGAAGGGAATTACCGCGCCCCAACGAATGGGGCCCTGCTTTTTAGGAATTTTGGCCAAGGCCTCAACAGGAGGGGAGGCCTTAACGTCTGTAGTCATCTTAGTATTATTTTTGTCATCATCCATAGAATTGGTCATATTTTGCATACCATTTGTAAAAAGAGGTTGATTTTAACAATATTGCTAATTTTGATTTCTTTAATTTTTCCACTACATTCTGGCGATATTTACTAATCAAAACTCGGGCCAATAAAAAGATTAGTGGAGACAAAATAATAGAAGTCACTCCTGCTCCCATCACCACCGAGTTATAGAAACGAGTAAAGGGAATAATCGGCGTATTGTAAAGAACGGCAAAAATGCCATAGAGGGAATCCATTTCTAAAATAAAACAACCAACTTCATGAAAAATTGGATCTAACAAATACGCCATAAAGGCAAAAAAGAAGGCCGACATGAAGGCCGCTCCCATCTGTATGCGGAAAAAAAACATCAAAAATAAAATCAATAAAGTCTGCAACGAAAAAACCGGGGCCATTCCTAAAATAAAACCACACGCTATACCAGCGGAAATTTGATTTAACCCGGTATCTGAATTGAGTAGCTTTATGAAATTAAAAAGTTGCTTCAATATTATTGTCACACCTAACTCCTAAAATATATTTTTGATAATTATGCAAAGATTGATTTTAGTTGGCCACACTTTAATACTGGATAGAATTGGTTGGTGATCGACAGGCCGGAATGCATGCGTAATTTTTCAGCTATAGTTTTAGGGTAATTCAATAACAAAACTATCTGGATTGTGAAAATCCGGACGATCCCTACCATGCACTAATGCCCACAGACTACTCTCTTTGCTCTCTTTGCTCTCTTTGCTCTCTTTATTTTTGATTACCGCAGAAATTGCCACCGAAAGATTTAACAATTCAAAATCGCTCTCGGCCAAATTTAATTCAATCGATAATTCCAAACAAGAGGAGGTCTGTTTCGGATGAATTTTTATCTGTGAAAAATGTAAGTCCTCTTTTATCTCTTTGCGATACTCTAAAAAACGGAAAATATTCCACTCTGTCGATGGTGCAAAATTACACTCCCAGTAACCAGGAATTTTTCCACTGCTATCGCGAAAGAAAACTTCAAAACAACTATCTTCCCACAAACAAAAACGACGGTTGGAGGTGCCTGGCGAAGGAAGATTAATTTCTGATAAATCTCCCTCTAGGATAAAGGTTATTCTCATCACCTGATGGAACATTGAGATATCACCATATATTTTGAATGGATAATTTTTCTTGTCTGCGGGAAATTGCCGCAACTCAAATCTCATAAAACCCACCATTTCTAATGATTTTTAAAATCGCCTCTTTTTTTACAAAGATATCTTCCATTAGGTGAAATTGTCCCAGCGCTCGCTTTAAGTTATGTTGTGGATAATCGATTTTAAAGTAAACATTTCCCTGTAAATAATCCAAGAAAAAGCGCAGTCCTAATTCAAAAGGCAATAACCAAATGGCGGCAAAAAGATATTTTATAAACCCATCATTGATTAGCAAAGCAGCATGTCGTCGATAGCTTTGCCAGAAAGTGGCAAAAAACTTCAGGTCAAACTCTATCTTCTGATTTTTTAAATTATCTTCCCCGGCCAAATTACAAACAGATCTTACCGCATCACCCACATCATACAGTATTAATCCGGGCATAATGGTATCCAAATCAATAATAGACCTAGGCCTTTTGGTAATAGCATCAAATAAAATATTAGAAAGCTTTGGATCACCATGCATAATTGACAAAGCTAGTTCTCCCCTTTCGGTGGCCTCTTCTAGTACGGCCGCTTGCTTTCCATATCTACTAATTATCTGACGACAATAATTATCTTCTTTGGCGGTGCCATCTTCTAGGCCTACAGATAATAATAAATCTTCTTCATATTTTTTTAAATAGCTTGTAGTCTTATGAAATCCTGGCAACGTTACGGAAAAATTTCCAAGAGGAGCGTCATTAAAGGCGAGATGAAATTTTGCCAAACTCTCTGCCATTCCTGCGATGATGGCCAAGTCTTCTGTTTTATCAAATGATAGAGTGTGCGGAATAAATGTCATCAAACGCCAAAATTCTCCTTGCTCATCAAGATGGAGATATCTTCCATTTCGTGTTTTTAAAAAGCGCGGAAATTCCAAAGAGGTTTCTTGGCCCGCAACATAGAAGAGGGCCTGCTCAATATTTTGCATAACCAATAACGGATCACTAAAAACCATCTTGTTGATATTTTGTAGAATTAGTTTTTCATCGCTACGCTCAAAAATTATAAGAAAGGTTTTATTAATTAACCCACCCCCCAAGGGAATAATTGATTTTACTTGATTTTTGTCAAGGTAATATCCAGCAGCTTGCTGGGCCTTGGTGATTAATTTACTGGCCATAAATTTTCTCTACTTTTTATATCCACAATAGTTTATCCTCAACTTCATGGAGAATACAAGCAAACAAAAAAAACCGCCTCTCCCGGACTGCTGGATGCAACATTTGGGAGAAGAATTTTCCAAACCATACATGGCCTCACTGCGCCAATTTTTGGCCCATGAGTTTGCTCTAAAAAAAATCATCTACCCTCCCAGTTTTGAAATTTTTTCGGCCTTTCTGGCAACACCTTTTGACGCCGTAAAAGTGGCAATTATTGGCCAAGACCCCTACCACGGGCCTGGCCAAGCACATGGCCTCTCTTTCTCCGTCAAACCCAATATACCGCCACCGCCTTCGCTACTTAATATCTACAAAGAGCTCTCTTCGGACTTAGGAATCGCACCTCCTAATCATGGTTTTTTAGAAAGTTGGAGCAAGCAAGGAGTCCTACTATTAAACAGTATTTTAACCGTGGAGCAAAATCGCCCGGCATCTCATCATCAACGTGGCTGGGAACAATTTACTGATAAAGTTTTAGAGGCCTTAAACCTACAAAAAAAGGCCATGGTGTTTATTCTCTGGGGCTCTTATGCTCAAAGCAAGGGAGCTAATCTGAATGACAAAAAACATCTGATTATAAGATCACCCCATCCCTCTCCGCTTTCGGCCTATCGCGGTTTTTTTGGCAGCCGCCCCTTTTCGCAGGCCAATAAATTTTTGGAAAGTAATGATATAGCAGGAATTGATTGGGAGATTCCTTCCCTTTTTAATACCAACAGCTAACAGGTATTAAAAAGGGAAGGAAAAATATCTAAGGCAAATTCTAACTAATCTACCCCTAGCTTTTTGCCTTCTTTAGCAATGAAATCTAGCATTTTTTGCACCTTCTCTGATGGAGCACCTTTGGTAATAAAGGTAATTGGTCGGCCGAATATTTCAGTTTTAGGTAGTGCTACCGCTGAAAAATCTACTCCCTTGGCAGAAACCCCAATTGATCCCGGAGTCTTGGCCACCACGGCGACAACATCTACGGCCGTCTTTGCACCAGTAACAGTACTAGGAGCATACTCTGCATCACCCATGGCCTGTTTTTTAAAAACTTTCAGCGTTCCTGGGATGTTCTCCCCCAATACTAGCTTGATAGGAAGATCCGATCCTCCAACGTCTTTCCAATTTTTCACTGCTCCCGTAAAGATTTTTTTTAAATCATCGTTGGATAATTCTTTTTTGGTTACATCTTTGCTGGCAACAACTGTCACAATATCTTTGCCAACAACTCGGTACTTATAATCGGTAGGATTGGCCACCGGATGACCTTTTTCTGCCATCATCTTCATCCAATCTTCAAATCCTACACCTCCAGATGCTCCATCAATTAACCCTTTTTCCAACTCAATAAAAGCAAGATCTGGCCCATTTTCGGCAAGAATAAGTTTATTACCTGATGATGCCTCATACGCGCTCTGAATTTTTTTAAACACATTATTGAGCGGGGCGGCCCCACCGGAGATTTTGATCTCCTCGGCCATCAGCGAAAACGACAAAACAAACAGTACCAATGCACAAATTTTTTTCACAATATCCTCCTTGATGATATTTTTTTGTTGCTACTTACAATACTACATCGTAGTGCAAACGATCACACCCATATTATTAATTGCTGCGTACAAGAAAGTATATTATCGCTTCTAATCAAATGCAACTACTCAAATCATCCCCCAACATCTGAGTTAAAAACTTGGGGATGTCTTCCTCAATATTTCTTTTGTTTTTTTTATTTAAGTAGTAAAATATCTCTCACAATCTTCAAGGAGCTTTAGTGCTAAAAAATATAATTGGTCTGCAAGAGAGCATAAAAAAACAAGTTATTGTCGGCACAGCAAGTATCATTATTGCTATGGTAGCGGTAGTAATTTACCTTTCATTCTTTGTTCAAAAATCTGGTAACGAACAGTTGGCCCTCTTTTCTGATATTGTTGTTGCGCAAGGACAAAAGCAGGCCGAGCAACTTGGCCAATCTTTAGATACAAAAATTGAATCGATAGTTTCCATCTTGGCAAACAATACCAGTGCCCTAGTAAATAACTACGACTTTGAGGGACTCACGCAACTTATTAACATCGTGGCGAAGGATCAAGATATAAGTTTTATCAAATTTTTCAATGATAAAAATATTATTGCGGCCCAATCAACTAAAAGTTTGGCAGCGGATTATTCTACCAGCAAAGATATCTATCCGCCAACTGGAGGAAATAGTTTGCTCGGGCGATTAGAAGTTGGCGTCACTAAATCGTATATCTCACAAAAATTATCCGTCGCTGCTGAAGAAAATAAAAAATCACTGGATTCCACGGCAGAAAGTGGCCGCGCCAGTTCGAGATCCTTTTTGCTAACAGTAGCACTAAGCGGTGGCGTCGTTATCCTGGCAATTTTTATATTTCTAGTCTTCTTGTCCATTTCCTTCAATAAATCATCTCAGACATTGATCGACTCCGCACAAATCGTGGCCGCCTTGTCGAAAAAGCTAGAAGATGATAATCAAAAGTTATCACAGCGAACTACTGAACAGGCAAATTTTATCACCGAAAATTCTGCCACCACCGAAGAAGTAACCGCTTCTATTAAACAGACTGCCTCCAACGCTCAGATTGCCGCCAACATTGCGCTTACCGCCTCCACAGTGGCGCAAGATGGGACTCGTCTCTCTAAAGAAACAGAACAGGCGATGGCCTCTATTATCGATTCTTCAAAAAAAATAGAAAGCTTTATTAAGATCGTTACCGAGATCGCTTTTCAAACTAATATTTTGGCCCTCAATGCGGCCATTGAGGCCTCGAAGGCCGGCGATCACGGAAAAGGCTTTGCTGTTGTGGCCATTGAAATTCGCGATCTGGCACAAAAGGCCTCTACCTCGGCAAAACAGATAAAAGAATTAATTGGAGTAAGTCTTGAAAATATAAATTTCGGGTCAGAAAAAGTTTCCACAACCAATGCCAAACTTTCCGAAATTGCCAAAGGAATTGATGAAGTTGCCGCTCTAATGAAAGAAATTTCTGATCATACCAATAGTCAATACTCTTCTATTAACCAAATTAATTCTGCTAGCGCTAACTTGGAAGTATCTACGCACCAAAATGGACAATTAGTCGATGAATTAGGAAAAAGCAGCAGTCAACTACTGGCCGAATCTGCCAAGATCGAATCACTAGTAACAAGATATCTCACCTGAAAGTTTGTGAAATATTAGAGATGATTCCTTCTAAGGATTGAGATTGTTGATCCAAAGACTCACTACTTTGCGCCGCTTTAAATGATAGATCGCTATTTCCTTGAACTTGTTTTTCAAACTGCGTAATGGCCACATTTACTTGTTTAATTCCACGAGATTGTTCAAGGGACGCCTGTACTATCTCGCTGGCCCGAGCAGAAACATCGTTGGCAATGCTAGCAATTTTTGTTAACGCTTCTGCCGCCATGTTTACCATTTCTCCACCTGCGCGAACTTTTTCTTTATTATTAGTGGTTATAGTACGAGCATTGTCGATACTTGATTTAACTATAGATGAAATTTCCATGGCAGATTTACCACTCATGGCCGCTAAATTACCCACCTCTTGCGCCACCACAGCAAAGCCTCGTCCATGCTCGCCGGCCCTCTCTGCTTCTACTGAAGCATTAAAGGATAGCAGCTTTGTCTGAAAAACAATCTCGTCAATGACTTTAGTCTTCTGGGCGATTTCACCAATAACTTGTACCAACTTTTCAATATCATCTGTAGAGCGAATAATCTCTTGCATTGAAATAACTAATTCCCCCATGGACTTGTTTCCTTTTAAGGACTCCTCTTTTACTTGTAGAAATTTACCCTGGGTCTCCTGTGCTATTTTAACATTATTTTCCACAATCCCAGATAGCTCATCCATAGAAGCAGAAATCTGCTCAATTGCACTGGCCTGTTCATTAGAGGCCGTTGATAACTCTTTGCTAACTGTCATTACGCCTTTAGATTCGGTGCGAACTTCCGTAGCGCTGGCCTGCAGATCACTCAACATATTCTTAATAGGCCCTATGACTGATTTGTTTGTTGTAAAATAAATCACAAAGCTTAAAAGCGCTAAGCAAACCAGGGCAAACAAAAAAATTTGTAAAAGCAAGCTTCTATTTTGCACCTGACTTGCTTCTTGAAATGCCATTGTGGTATTGGCCATTCTCTCTTTGATGGCCATCACCTTAGCATTGATAAAACTGTAATCTATCCCCACGAACAGTTCGCCCAGAGGAGCACCATCAAAGACAATCTTCTTG
Source organism: Bdellovibrionales bacterium RIFOXYD12_FULL_39_22 (assembly GCA_001770205.1). GTDB lineage: Bacteria > Bdellovibrionota > Bacteriovoracia > Bacteriovoracales > Bacteriovoracaceae > YD12-FULL-39-22. The sequence continues at coordinate 27,814 of MEQL01000040.1, read as the reverse complement.
GCCAACACCTCATCTACACCCTCTACTTCCTCTTCTTTGGTAATTTTTTTACCATCGCTGCCATGAAAGGCCAAATAGGCAACTCCTTCTGCTTGTTTTGCCGCCTTTACCAAATTTTCTAGTCCAACATAATCATAACTGCCTAGCAATGGGCCGGAAAGATTTGCCACGATAGTGGATGTCGAATCAATTGATTGCTTGGTAATGTTTTTGAAGGCCTTTTCTTGATTTTCTCTCTCCTTGTCCATGACCGCGTTAAAATCGGAAAGAACTCCCCGTTGGGCCTTCGAAATACTAGTAAAAATTATTACACTAAAAATTGCTAGCATCACGGTAGAGGCGGCAAGTACGGCCAAGAGAAACCTTATACGCAAACTCAATTGATTCGACATATAAAACCTCAACTAAATGGCAGCCTATTTACTCTGCTCCACTTTCGCGAAAAAAATAATCCTTAATCCCTTTGGCCTCTAAAACATATTGCAGCCACATAACTTGTTTTCCAACCGCATCAAAAATGTAAAGTGTTTTCCCTGCAATTTTTCCTCTAAATTCTGTGTTATCCAAAAGTTGTTGTAACTTTTCGAAAGGGAAATTAGGTGCTTTACTAGCAAACGGTGGAATAACTTTACGCTGACTTGGATCACGAGCATCAATTAAAAAAGCATTGGCCCCGGCAGCATCTTTTTCAAACTGCGCATTGGGAAGCATATGCTTTTTAAACATCTCATCCGAAATTAACTGTTTAAGATCAGCAGGTGTCTTCCCTAATAGAAATGATTTTTCAGGATGTGCTTTCGTCCATTCAAAAATACCCGCATCATAGACAAAAACGTTGGTAAAACCTCCGGCCACGGCCTTTCTTACCGCATCAAAGCTTTTTTTACATTTATATCCATTACAGTAAGTAGCAATTTTTTTACTTTTATCTCCCCCAACCGCCTCTGCCAATTTGTCAACAAAGGTGGCCTTGGACTCCTCAATATTTGGAGCTCCCTGAATATGGACAATTTCATATTCAAACGCACTACGCACGTCCACAATAAAAATTTTACCAAATTCTGTCAGCAAATCGTTCGTAGTAATAAATTTAACATCAGGATACTCTCCTCTTAGCGGAAACTCTGCTGCTAACATAGAAAAAGAAAAAAATAATGACAAAAAAACAAAAATAAGTCTCATACAAAAACCTCCTTAAAATAAGTTAACCTATGCTTAAAAGCATAAACTAATTATGATCCTTATTGGCCAATTTACAACCATAAAAATATTACGCAAATCTTTCAATTCTTTGACAACTACGCTCATATAATAAGTGATCAGATAGATTTCTCCTAATTTAAAAAATCGGAAAGCTAACAGTAAAAGTTGTCCCTGTTCCCTCTTTTGAGGCAACACTTATTTTACCATTTAACTCTTTAACAAATTTATGGGCCATGGCCAATCCCATTCCAACCCCAGTTCCAGTTGATTTGGAGGAATAGAACATATCAAAAATTCTATCTAACTTATCAGCGGGAATTCCTACTCCATTATCAGTAATCGAGATAGAAAGCATTTTTTCTGCTGCTAGATATTTTGAAGATACTACCACCAAACCATTGAATTTTCCCTTTCCACTGCAAGCATCCTTGGCGTTACTCAAAAGATTCATTAGCAATTGTTGAACGTAGCTGGGATTGCCTTCAATCATTGGCAAATTATTATCCAACTTTAATTCTAACTGCACAGATGCCATCTTAAATTGATAATCAATCAGTGATTGACTATTGATAATTATTTCATTGATGGAGATATTTTGAACCTTTCGATTGGAAATATTAGCGTAGGCATTTAGTCCACGCACAATCAGCTCTATCCTAGTAATCGTGCGAGTCATCACATCTAAAATACCTAAGTATGGCCCTTCTCCCACCCCTTGCTTTTGCATTTCTCTTTGCAGTAATTTAACGTTGCCCTTTATTATCGTAAGTGGATTATTTATCTCATGGCCAATTCCGGCCGCCAGCTCCCCTACCGAGGCCAACTTACTAGAGTGAAAAATCTGCCGTTGCATCTCCTGTTCTCTTCGTTCTTTTTCTTTTAAAACCGAAACATCCATTATGTGCTCTACCATTCCCCAAATCTCACCTTTTGAATTAGTTAGAGGAACCGCGGTTACCAAGCAAGAAAATTTACTTCCACTACCATCCATTCTCTCTTTTTCCATTTCGACAATAACCTTCTCTTCCCCTTTTCTAATTCTTTCCAAAAGACAACGTTCTCCCCCACAATGTTCGCTTTTTAAAATATCGCGGCAATATTGGTCCTTGACCAACACATCTCTATCGATACCAAACATTTCTAAAAAGCGTGGATTAGCGGCCAAAAGTTCAAAGTCCGGACTAATCACCGCCATTCCGTCAGGAGCGCTATTGAAAATTTGCTGCAAATGAATATCTTTATCGGATAACTCCTCTTGCACAATCGCTAATTTTTTTGACTTTAACGCAATTAACTCTTGCTGCGCCAAATTGAGCTCCAAAAGTCGTTCCGTCATAGAAGTAGTAATACTGGTGACATAAAAAACAAAAAAAGAGCCAAAAAAACAAATTGCCGCAATGGTGGCGGCCAGCAAAAAATAATTATTCTCTTCGTGAATTAAGATAAAGAGGGCCCAATAAGCAAGTACAAAAAATAGCTCTAAAAAAAGGGCAATCTTCCAATAACGTTGAGATTTTTTGTCTAGTAATTTTTTATAAAGCCTACTACCTTTAATAACAGTATAGGCCATAACGAGCGAGCCAACAGCAATAAACAGCATTGTGTAGTGCAAAAAATCATGCATATAATTTAGTTTATCATTAAAGCAAAAGACGTGCATCAACCAGCAATTTTATCTCATCACGCAAGGCCGCCGCTTCTTCAAACCTGAGTCGTTTACTTGCCTTTCTCATTTTACCAGTTAATTCTTGAATTTTTTTATCTAGATCCTCAATGCTTTTACACTGAGAAATAATATGCTCCCCTTTTTTGAAAGATCCATTTTCAGAATTTTCTTTTTCCATAATAAGACGAGAACTGCGCTTAGCGATAGTGGTTGGTATAATATTGTTTTTTTGGTTAAATTCTTCTTGAATCTTACGTCTACGATTTGTTTCATCTACCGCCTTGCGCATGCTGGTTGTTTCTCGATAACAGTAGAGTATAACTCTCCCATTAACATTTCTGGCCGCCCGCCCAATTGTTTGAATGAGCGCACGCTCAGAACGTAAAAATCCTTCTTTGTCTGCATCCAAAATTCCCACTAGTGAAACTTCCGGTAAATCAATTCCCTCACGTAAAAGGTTAATTCCCACTAAAATATCACATTCTCCATCACGCAAACTTTGAATAATTTTAACTCGCTCCAGGGTGGAAATATCCGAGTGTAAATACTCTACTTTCATTCCCTCCGCTTTGTAAAAATTAGTCAACTCCTCGGCCAATTTTTTGGTTAAAGTCGTAATCAAAACACGCTCTCCTTGCGCAATCACCTTTTTGCTCTCTTCCAACATATCATCAACTTGATTATCTGCGCCCTTTATTGCAATCCGAGGATCCAATAGTCCAGTTGGCCGAATTACTTGTTCGACAAACTCCCCCCTAGTTTGCGCAAGCTCATAATCGGCCGGGGTGGCCGAAACATAAAGCACTAAGTCTTGGCGCGCTTCAAATTCATCAAATTTCAAAGGGCGATTATCTAGTGCCGAGGGAAGACGAAAACCAAAATTAACTAAAGTCTCTTTGCGAGCACGATCCCCGCGAAACATTCCTCCCACCTGCGGCAGTGTCATATGCGATTCATCGACGATTAAAAGAAAATTTTTTTTAAAATAATCAATCAAAGTAGGTGGTGGATCTCCTGGACTCATACCAGTAAGGTGCCTAGAATAATTTTCAATGCCAGAACAATATCCCATCTCTTCTAGCATCTCCAAGTCATACATGGTTCTCTGTTCTAAGCGCTCATGCTCTAATAATTTTTCCTCGGCCTTTAACGCCATTAACCGCTCACGCAATTCCACTTTAATGGTGGTAATGGCCGCTTCTTGCCTTTGCTTACCAACAACATAATGAGACTTTGGATAAATAATGATTTGAGAAAGCTCTTCAAGCTTTCTTCCTCGCAAAGGATCGACTAGCGAAATTCTTTCAATTATATCTCCAAAAAATTCTATTCTTATAACTTTACTATCTTCATGTGCCGGAAAAATTTCTACCACATCTCCACGCACTCTAAAAGTTCCCCGCACAAAATCAATATCATTGCGAATATACTGTATAAATATTAGTCGACGTAAAAGTTCATCTCGCTCTATCTCATCGTTTGAAAATAAAATAATTTTCAAAGACTCATATTCTACTGGAGAACCAATACCATAAATACAACTAACACTGGCCACAACGATAACATCATCTCGCTCTAATAAACTTCGAGTCGCACGATGACGAAGTTTATCAATATCATCGTTAATTGAAGAATCTTTCTCAATAAAGGTATCCGTCTGTGGAACATAGGCCTCAGGTTGATAATAGTCATAGTAAGAGACAAAATATTCTACTGCATTTTCTGGAAAAAAATCTTTTAGTTCTCCATAAAGTTGTGCGGCCAAGGTTTTATTGTGGGCCATAACTAAAGTTTTTTTTCCTAAGGCAGCAATGACATTGGCCATGGTAAACGTCTTACCAGATCCCGTTACTCCAAGAAGCGTCTGTCTTTTTGTCCCTGTTTGAAATTTATCTACTAATGTTTTTATGGCCGCCGGCTGATCTCCCTGAGGAGAAAAGTGTGACTTTAATTTAAAAATTGACAACCTAATAGCTCCAGGAAGTTGTTCCATCAGGATTATCCTTAATGGTAATCCCCGCTGTCTTTAGTTGATCTCTAATTTCATCGGAACGTTTAAAATTACGCTCCCCCCTGGCCACTTTCCGCTCGGCCAATAATGCAACGATTTCCTCTTCGCTTAACTTTTTATCACTACTACTTAATTTCCCTCGGGCAATATTCATTTTTTCAATAAGCTGCTCGGGACGATCATGAATAAGGCCCGTGGCCAATTTAAAAAAAGCGATTGTCTGATCAATGGCCGATACCAAATCCACGGTTAATTTTTTCTTATTTTGGTAATTAAGGTTCTCTGCCAAATAATCCCTATTAAGATTGCGGATCATTGTAAAAAATATTCCAAGTGCTCCAGATACATTCAAATCGTTGGCCATCTCCTCTTGCATGGAGGCCAGCATATTTTCAATTTCCTTTTTTTGACTACTTTGAGCACTTTTATCTATGTTATTGTTCTTAGCATGTTCATAATTTATTAAAAATTTGTGAATACGCTCAACATCACGAATGGCACGATCAATCGCCGCATCTCCCCACTCAATCTTTGAACGATAGTGAGCAGAAGTAATTATTTGGCGCAAAATTTCTCCACCATAATTTTCTACAAACCCTCGAACCGTTATGACATTGCCCAAGGACTTGGACATTTTTTCCTTACCAAAATTTAGATGTTCATTATGACACCAATAGTGTGAAAAAGGTTTTCCATTGGCCGCTTCACTTTGCGCAATTTCATTTTCGTGATGAGGGAAAATCAGATCTACACCACCGTGGTGAATATCTATGGTCTCTCCTAAAAATTTTTTGGCCATCGCCGAACACTCAATATGCCAACCAGGCCGGCCTCGCCCCCACGGAGAATCCCACCAAGGCTCACCATCTTTATATGGCTTCCACAAAACAAAATCAGAAGGATGCTTTTTATGATCCTCCACCTCTACTCTAATTCCATGTTGTAAACTCTCCAAATCTTTTTTGGATAGCTTGCCATAATCCGCATAGGCCGGAACATGAAATAAAACCTCTCCTTTAACCTCGTAGGCAAAATTTTTACGCACCAACTCCTCAATCATGGCAATAATCTCTGGAATAGTTTCAGAAACCTTCGGGGCATAAGTAACAGGCAATAGGCCCAATGAAGCAATATCTTGCTCACACTCTTGCAGAAATTCTTTAGAATGCGCCAACGGATCAATTTTTCGTAGTTTGGCCTTATCAATAATTTTATCATCTACATCGGTAAAATTACGAACAAAAGTAACCTTGTAACCTAAGGCCTTAAAGCAGCGATGAATCAAATCTCCTACGATCAAGGCCATCCCATTGCCGATGTGTATATAATCATATGTCGTCGGCCCGCATGAATAAAACTTCACTTCCCCTGGAGTAATCGGGAAAAAAACTTCTTTGTTTCTAGTTAGATTATTATAGAGCCGAACCTCTTTCATAGATCAATCCTTCCGGAGATAATTTTTAAAGGCGTAAGTAGGGCCAATCGATGTAAATCCGGGCCTTCATCCTTTCCAGTAATCACTCCGCGCAAACCTTTAAACAGAAATTTTCCTTTAATCTTCTTTTCAATCTTCAGATGATCTTCCCAACTCTTAAATTGTTCCGCGTTTAAAAATGAAATTCCTTGTCCTATTAGTTTTTCTGCTTCATCTTTTACAAACTTGGCAATAGTGGCAGTTGATTCCCAGCCATAGATTTCTTTGAGTCCCTCATTTTCCTGACGAGTAGGATTAAAAATATCTGTTGCATGAGCATTATACTCATTAAAAAAATCTACTTTTATTTTAAATAGATCTAAAAATTCTTTTTGCCATACTTCATTTTGCGCATGGTAAGGCGAATCTTTATTTATAAATTTAGAGGCCTCTTGATGCAAAGTTATGCCATCTAGTCCACGCAGATGCTGGCCATTAACCCAGCGAAATTTTTCTAGATCAAAAACGGCCGGCGATTTAGTAAAGCGATCAAGCGTAAAATGTTTTGTAACTTCTTCTTTGGTAAAAATATCTGTCTCATTTGGATGCGACCACCCTAGAAGACAAAGATAGTTATTCATCGCCTCAGGCAAATAACTACTTTCTCGATACTGAGTAACCGAAGTTGCGCCGTGGCGTTTTGATAATTTTTGACGATCATTACCAATAAGCAAAGAAAGATGGCCAAAAATAGGAGGTGTCACTCCAAAGGCCTCGTATAACATCAATTGACGAACAGTATTGGGAAGATGATCTTCTGCTCGTAACACATGAGTAATTTTCATCTGCCAGTCATCAATAACACACCCATAATTATAAATAGGCAATCCATTGGCTCGGATAATGACAAAATCTCCGACTACCCCTGACTCAAAGGTTACTTCCCCGCGTACAAAATCGTTAAAGGTATAAGATCTGCTGGGCACAGAAAAACGAATGGCCCCCTTTTCTCCTTTGGCCAATTTCTCTTCTACTTCTTTTTTGGAGAATTTTTTACAAGTTCCGTCGTAGTGAGGGGCCAAATTATTATCAGCAGCATATTGACGCTTGGCCTCCAACTCCTCATCTGTACAAAAACAATAGAAGGCCTTACCCTGTTCTACTAAATCTAGAGCATATTTTTTATAAATATGCAGTCGATCTGACTGGCGATATGGCCCAACTTCGCCAGGCCTTTCTGGACTCTCATCATATTCAATTCCCAACCACTTGAGTTCGTTAATTACGTTCTGCTCATATTCTGGTGTCGATCTACCTAAATCTGTATCTTCAATCCGTAATATATTAGTTCCTCCATAGGCCTTTGCAAAAAGATAGTTATAAAGCGCAGTTCGAGCACCTCCAATATGTAAAAAACCTGTTGGACTGGGAGCAAAACGAACTCTCGGTTTTATCGACATAAATCATCTCCGCATGTTTCTAGTACATGTTTCTAAAAGAATAAAGAATATAGAGAGATGATTGTATTATAAAGATTGCGAAATTTGTATGTTAAAATTATCTAGCGTGCACCTTACTGTTGCACATTTTCTGAGGTAGTAAAACAGGAGTCTATCTTGGCAACAATGGCCTTTTTTTCCTCGCCACCAGAAAGAGAGATTTCTAAAGAAATCAACTCCCGACACTGATCCAACATTTTCTTTTCTCCAAAGCTCAAACTCTTCTTATCTTTTAAAAGAAAAAGAGCGCGCAAAACGTCAGCGATTTCCAGGAGCGAACCAGTTTTTATTTTATTCATATATTCGCGATAACGACGATTCCAAGTAGAGGTGTCGATCTTAATGTCGTGATCTGTTAGTAAATTATAGACAGAGTCAATATCACCAGCAGAAGTCAATTGACGAATACCAGTTTCTGAATCAGTAGGAACCATAACCGTCATACCGTTGGATATTATTTTTAACATATAAAAAGACCTTTTACTTCCTGCGATATCCTTTTCTTCAATGTCACAGATCTGGCCTACGCCATGGCCTGGACATACCGCATAATCTCCTATTTGAAACATAGATACCTCCGACAAACCCATATGGCCCTTTGGCCGCGTAAATTTACCGCAAGGCGTCGCTTATTACAAGCTGGCCTGTAATATCTACATGATTTAAAAGTAGATTATGAGGAAATCTAGGTGTTAAAAACGGCCACAGAGCTCATTTTTATCAAAAAAATAGGAAATTTCACGCTCCGCCGAGGCCAAGGAATCTGATCCATGGACGGCATTTGCCTCTAATGATTTTGCATATAACTTGCGCAATGTCCCATTAGCGGCATCTGCAGGATTAGTGGATCCCATTATTGTGCGATTGCGTTCAACGGCCTTTTCACCCTCTAAAACCATTAAAACAACTGGGCCAGAAGTCATAAAAGTTACTAACGAGGTGAAGAAAGATCTAGATTTATGCTCTATATAAAAACCTTCTGCACGCTCTTTGGATAATTTAACCATTTTCATGGCCGCAATCCGTAGGCCCTCTTTTTCAAAACGTCCAACAATATTTCCAATGTTGTTATCTTCCACCGCGTTTGGTTTAACAATACTTAAAGTTCTCTCGATAGACATACTAACTCTCCTTCGTGCTCATTATTGAATTCATGGATTCTTCTAAGAATAATATTAATGTTTGCTTCTTGCTTTTAACACCTCTTCCATTTTTTGGCCAATCTCGGCCGGAGATCTAGCAATGGTAATTCCACATTTCTCCAATACTGCAAATTTTGCTTCTGCAGTATCCTCTCCTCCCGAAATGATGGCACCGGCATGGCCCATCCGCTTGCCTTTAGGGGCCGTGGCACCCGCAATAAAACTTACTACCGGCTTCGTCATATTCTTTTGTATCCAACGAGCAGCATCTGTTTCCGCACTACCACCAATCTCTCCTATCATTACCACGGCCTCCGTTTGTGGATCCGCTTCAAAAAGTTTTAGAACATCTATAAAGTCCGTACCGGCCAGAGGATCACCACCTATTCCCACACAAGAAGATTGGCCAATTTCTCTTTGGGTTAATTGATAGACGGCCTCATAGGTTAATGTTCCTGAACGCGAAACGACTCCTACTTTACCCGGCATATGTATGTGTCCCGGCATAATCCCAATTTTAGATTCTCCTGGAGTAATTAGGCCTGGACAATTAGGCCCAATTAAGCGTGATTTTGACTTTTGCAGAATAGGTCTAACTCTAATCATGTCAGCAATAGGGATACCTTCAGTAATGCAAACGATTAGTGGCATCTCCTCCGCAATACACTCTAAAATCGAATCAGCGGCAAATGGCGGAGGTACAAAAATCATCGCCGCATTTGCATCTGTTTTATTCATTGCCTCCCGAACAGTATTAAAAACCGGAAAACCCTCATGGACAGTTCCGCCTTTCCCGGGAGTAACTCCTCCCACAAAATTTGTTCCATAATCCCTAGATTGTAAGGAGTGAAAAGTTCCCTGCTTGCCGGTGAAGCCAATTGTTATTAATTTTGTGTCTCTACCTATTAAAATTCCCATCTCTTGCTCCTTCGATGCTTGATATTAAATTTTACTCTTGGCCGCCTCAACAACTTTTTTTGCTGCATCACCCAAATCATTCGCGGCAATAATCTCATAACCAGAATCTTTTAACATCTTTTTACCTAAGGCCACATTGGTACCTTCCAAACGTACCACCAGTGGTACTTTTACTCCCAAGCTTTTTGCCGCAGCAATAATTCCATCAGCGATAACATCACATTTCATAATTCCACCAAAAATATTGACCAAAATGGCCTTCACCTTTGGATCCGTTAAAATGATCGAGAATGCCTTTTCTACTGCTTCCTTAGTAGCACCTCCACCAACATCCAAAAAGTTAGCAGGAGTCCCTCCGTGTAATTTAATAATATCCATGGTCGCCATTGCCAATCCAGCTCCATTTACCAAACACCCGATGTTACCATCTAAGGCGATATAGGATAATCCAAACTCATGGGCCTCCATTTCCAATTTCGATTCTTCATTAGAATCTCTGTATGCTTCAATCTCTGGATGTTTAAAAAGTGCATTATCATCAAAGTTAAGTTTGGCATCTAACGCTAATACGTTACCATCAGTAGTCGTCACCAAAGGATTAATCTCGGCAATTGTACAATCACAAGCGATATATAATTTATATAAATTTTCAAAAAACTTTTCCGCTTTTTTAACCAAATCACCTTTAAGGCCAATGCCAAATGCCAGCTTTCTGCCGACATAAGGGGAATATCCCACGGCCGGATCAATAGAAACTTTTATTATCTTTTCAGGGGTCGCTGCTGCAACTTTTTCAATCTCCACTCCACCTTCAGCAGAGGCCATAAATGTAATTTTCCCCTTAGATCTATCCATAACCAGGCCAACATAATATTCGTGCTCAATGCCACATCCTTCTTCAATAAGAAGTGTTTTAACTTCTTTACCCTCTGGCCCCGTTTGGTGAGTAATGAGAGTCTTTCCCAAAATATTTTTGGCATGTTCTAAAACTTCATCTAGTGACTTGGCAAGCTTTACCCCACCTGCTTTCCCTCGGCCCCCGGCATGAATCTGTGCCTTGACTACCCATACTTTCCCTCCAAGTTTCTTTGCTACCTCAACTGCTCCGTTAACTGTAGTAGTAACACCGCCATTTAGCGTAGTAATACCAAACTTACGCATTAATTCTTTGGCCTGAAATTCATGAATATTCATACTTCCTCCACTGCTTGTGTAGATAACATAATGCCTACTGCTGAATTAAAACATGAAGTATACTAATACTAGGTAAAGAAAAGGGCCACCCTTAAATTTTAGAAAAATTCTAAAATTTAAGAATCCGGATGGACAAATAATCCTGAACCGACACATCTAATTTATAATAACCAGTAAAAGAGACCATGCTCCAAAATAAAAAATGATCCAAAAACTCTCTTCGAAGTATTTCAATTATTCGCTCAATAAGTAGATGAGCGAGTGATAATATAGTCCACTTTTCTAGATCTGATTTAAAAAATTGTAAAAATCCTTTAAAACTACTTTCTCATCGTCGCGTTTTGTCAAAAATGCAGCGACTTAGCTTGATTACTCAGTCGTCTTGCTCAACTTTATTTAAAAATTGTTTTTTAACTGCCAAATTAAACTGCCAAATTATACTCCAGTCTGCTGTAAATAATTCCGAACAGTCGTGTATGACAATCCCAAGGGCATACCATTTTCTGGCATTATTAACCTCAACGGAACGCCAACCGGAGTCATGATGGCCATCGAACCTTAAATGCCAGTGGTAAAAAGCATCCGTGTTAGATAAACCCAAATTACCTTTAAAAGCTAAAAGGCAATCTTACAACTAAATCCTAAATCCAAAAATTGCTCTCCAAAACCAAACTCGCCATTATTTCGTCCGTAATGATACCCTATGAAAGGAGATAAAACTACATCGGTATAAGAAGTTATCGCCGCCTCTAGTCTGGTTATAAAACTTGAATCGACAATATTCATAATATTAAAAATTGAAAGATTTAAATTATTAAATTTTCCCGGATTAGGAATGTTCAGTCCAAGCATAGCATAGTGGCGCGCCTCATGATATGGATGGTAGTTACCCCAAAAGAGAAGTGCAGAATAGTTTGGCGTTTCAGTCTCTCCCCTTTCCATAAAAAAATATTCTCCAATCAAATTCAAACTATCTTCATCCGAGTATTGAATCTCATAGACGAAACCAAGTACGACCTCAGAAAAATCCATTTCAGCGTACTCAGCATAAACGTCAAAATCCCCAATTCCTACGGAAGCGTCAACTCCAAGTTTCTGTCCCTCTCCTTCTTTATATAGCGCTGATATTGAGATTTCAGATGAGCTAAATGGAATCTCCAATCGCATGGCAGCTTTGGTTTTTTTGACTGTATCCGCATCAGTTAGATCGGCCAACATATAAAAATTAGAGTTACCAATAGGAACATGCACCTTGATTAAATCAACTCCCGATCTACTGTCCTCACTACTCAAAGGATCTCGAGAGTTAATATTCATAAAATCAGTGGGATTCCAAAACTTCCCCGCCCCCCACTTAATTTTTTGTCTACCTAATGTCATAAAAACTTTATGCGAGAGATTAAGCATCATTTTCATCTCATCCAGCGTAAACTTTTTTGTATCAGCAAGATATTTACCTTTAATATAACCGCGAATATCATTTTTTTTACGTGCATCCATATAAAGATTTAATTCATGTGGCATAGATAGTGCTCCTGCTTCCTCATGATGACTATCCAGATATCGATAGTCATACTCCATGGTAAGATCACCACCAATTTTCAGATCATCTTCATCAATTTGTTTTTTTTCCATATCAGCAATCCCAGCTTCCATCTCAGTAGCAAAATCACCGCCAGGAAAATCTGCAGCAATTAGATTAAATAGAAAAAAACATGCACCTACAAAAAATAAATTTCTCATTTGCTTTTACTCTCCACCCAAGCTTTAGTGAACATATTCTCTGGCAGTGTATTAAGATCAACCTCTTTAATTAAAATTATAGTGGTATTTCCTTTTTCGAGTTCATCAAAAATTCTAATTTCTTCCGGAATCCAAACATCCGATTTTTTAGAAGGACTAAATTTTTTCATCCACTTAGGGTAAAAGGAGGTTCTCATCAACTTTTTAGAAAGTGAATACTCCTCTCTTTTTAAAATATTTTTAGATGCTTTATCGACCCAAAGCTTTAATACTGGGTATGGTACATCTACCCCATTTTTGCCAGCTAAGGTAAACTTATATGCATCATAATCACCAAGCTTTTCATCCCCGTCATATACGGCAGTGAATTCTTCTGAAAGTTTGGATTCATCAAAATCACCACGCCGGGAGTTAGTTCCTCCAATACGCTCTCGTTCGGTTTTACGATCCCATTTACCAGTGCTGGGTTCATAGTTCCAAAGATTTTTATCAATTTTCAAATACCCTTTCCCAGCATCCTCTTTGGGCTTAGTAAAAAGAATCATAAATTTATTATCAGTATCTCGCCTATAAACTAGCGCTTGATTAAGCCTTGGTTCTTTTCCTTTCTCAGTGTCCTTAATATAGCATAGCGAAGTGTAGTCTCCACTATTGCGCTGCAAATCATCAACTGTTTTAATTATTGCCGAAGTTTCAGCCTCAGTCAGTGCATATAAATTTGCGGCCATTAAAAATAAAATAACTACAAAAAAATGATTCATCACAATCTCCTAAAATTAATCAATCGTACTCATCGCAATAACCGGACTTAATTTTCCGGCCCGCCAAGCTGGAATAATTGCCCCAACGGTTGTAAAAGTGGTAATTGCAATAAAAGTAATAATTATTTGAGAAAAGCTGGTGGATAACAGCAACGTATCACTCATTAAAAATGTGCGAAGTGCGCTATCAGCGATGATTATGTGCATCGCATTGAGACCGGCCGAAATTAAAAGTCCGATGACAATTCCAATGATTGTTGACAGTGATGATAAAATAAATGGCTCTATGATAAATAAAATGACCAGCGATCGACGCTGCATCCCAATAGCACGCATCGTCCCTATCTCACCTGTGCGCTCTTTAATAGTAATCCAGAGCATATTCATTAAACCCAGGGAAACGATGGTAAGCAAAATCATCGTGAGCATTCCGGTGAGAACATTAAACAGTGTTATAATCCATTTCATGATGGATACTTCATCTTCCCAGTTCGTGATATCAATTTTTTGACCAGTCCACCCTTCAGCTGCCACTTTATCAAACTTCATAAAAAATGGTTGCGGATCTTTATCCATCAAACGGAATCCTGCCTTTTCAATGCCAGATCTAACTCGGCTTTCCACTGCTGCTACTGTTTTATAATTGGGAAGAAAAATCATAACTCTCCCAGAAGAGTCCTCTTTCATCTGATAAAGCTCACGAATATCATCTTTATTTAAAAAGGCACTAAAGTTGGAGAGATACCCCATATCACGCACAATCGCCACCACATTTACATCCATCGTGTTATACATATTTCGATAGGTGGGCATAGATACCGTGACTCGATCTCCAACTGCCACCTTTAATTTTTTTGCCTGTGCCTCAAAAATAATCAGTCCGTTTTTTTTGGACAGATCAGAAATATTACCAGCTGCCACCGACAGATCTTTCAAAATAGGAGCCTCTTCTTCTACATCAATTCCCATCATGGGAATTTGCATGGATGATTGATCAGAGATAATTTTTCCAAAGCCATTAACCCGATCGACAATGAAGGTTGCTTCCGGAACAATCTCGCGAGCAAGTTTTCGCAACCGCGCTAAATCTGTGATTACTGGCGCTGCTGATGACGTGCTAGTTTTAAAAAAGCCTGTTATGTTAACATGGCCAGAAAATAAAGTAGTTGAGCCTTTCATCATAGTATCTTGAATACCTGATGTGACATTGGTGATGATGATAAGCAAAATTGTAACCGAAATAATTGCTGAACCCAAAATAAGGGAATGAGTCTTATGCTTAATCAAACTTCTAAATCCAATGGTAAAAAATATTCCCATATAAACCTCACAAGCTAACTAATGCGTTTTCCCGAGCGCCGAAACTGGCGGAATTTTAGTTGCCTGATAGGCAGGATATAATCCTGCAATTGCCGAAACAATTACCGCCAACAATAAAACTCCGGCAGCATACCACCAATCAAAAAATAAATAGAGCCTTGATCCTGAAAAAAAGAAAGTAGCAATGTCATTCCAAGCAGGAATACCTCGCCCTCCTACGATCACAATTACCAGCCAAGATAATAAAATCCCCAGACATGCAAAAAAGACGCTCTGAATTAAAACTTCAAAAAATAACATTGAAAGTACAAATTGTTTTTGTGCTCCAATGGCCCGCATAGTACCTATCTCTTTATAGCGTTCCAGCATGGCCATAATAAAGGCATTCATTATAATGAAAATTGAGACTCCAAAAACAATACCAATAAAAGAAAAAAGGAGCACTCGAATAAATAAAATCAACTGTCCTATAATGCCTGCAGCATTTTTCCAATCAATAACTTGAATATTTAACTTTTCCTTCTCTGATACGCTATCGATGGCCCTCATAGTAGCGGCCATTTTGGCCGGATTTTTTAACAATATGGCCGCATTTAAAAATATTCCATTTTCTAAGTCCGCATTTGAAAATACTTTATCGCCTTGTGACGCAAAATCTTCTTTAAATCCGCTGGTAAACACTGTGCTTTTTAGTTTGGATAGACTAGCCCCCTCACTCTCTTTTTTACTATCGCTTTTTTTAAACATATCTGAAATGGAGACATCCTCCAGCGCCATTTCTGCTTCCATCTCGCTATTTTCTTTTTTTCGCTCGGGCGTCAAAAGTCCAAACAGGTCACGGAAGGACATTAAATCAATTAAGTTAAAACCAGTAGCAATGGGCGATCTTTCGAAACTTTTAAACCGATAGGTTCCATACACTTTAATATTTAAAGAATGAGAAGTTCCATACTTGGAAAATGTTGTTATTGGAAAAACTTCTCCCACCTTTACTTTATACAAAACAATATAAGGCGCAATTTCGCTGTAAAAAAAATCGTATCTGGATATAAAATTAGCATCATCAACTTTTAAAAAATCTTCCAATAGCTTTTTGATGTCACTCTCTTTAGAGGATAAAAAGGCCTGCAACTTTACGACAATTTCCTCCGCCCGCTTTGGAGTAAGTTGATTATAGACTTCGGCACTTTGAGAAATATTCGAAGTAATTTTGTCCTGCAGAGTTTTTGAACCTTTTATGGTTTCATGATCTTCCAGCAGAGATCGCTTAATCTTATCAAGTCTTCTAGCAACCCGATGCTTAACCTCTTCTTCATAGAAACGATCAGTAAGCACCATTCCACGATGGCCTGGCGGGATGTTGGTTCCTTTAACGATCTCAAATTGCGAAAAGGAACGGGCAAACGTTTCTGGAATGGTGCCCATATAACTTACATACAAAACATTATCATCAAAAATAAGTGGGGCAATTTTATTAGATAAAAACTCAATTTTTCTCTCAAATTTAGCATCAAAATCTTTCCAAAAACTCTCTGCTCGCGCTGTATCAAGATCAGCACGTACCTTCGCACTATCTTCTGCGCTTACACTAACGATGGATGCAGTATTGTTAAAAAACTGTGCTTCAATATCTAAAATAATAGCATGCACATGTTCTTTAAGTTCTAAAATCTTGGCCGCATCAAAAATTTTTTCTTTAAAGCACTGTCTTAGCTCCTCTAGTTTCTTATCTAAAATATTTCCAGGATTAACCATCGCAAAATTACCACCCATCGGAACTATGGCCTCAATATTAGAGACCTCTTTTTCTAAAATGTTTTTAATGGTGGCAAAATTTTCAACATAATCAATATCAGGATAAGAACCATTCTCGTCGCCAAAAATAGAAAACTTATCTTTGGCCAGTTTAGAGTAAATTTGCAAATCGCCAGTAATACTATGAGTAAGACTATTTTTCATTCCCTCTGAAATGGCAAAAACGAAAGTCACTCCCACTACTGCAAAAAAAGATCCTAAAATCAAAACAGTTCCCACGATCAGAGTTTTCATTTTATGAGAAAAGAGATTCCTGAGCGCCATTTTTATAATAATCATAGCAACCTCGCTCTTTTACTGTTCTGTCACAATCTGGCCGTCAAGAATTCTAATAACTCTTCTGGCATGACTTATGATTTTTTCATCATGAGTGGAAAATAAGAAGGTAGTCTTCTCTTTTTCATTTATCTCTTTCATCAAATCAATAATTTTCTGTCCTGTGACCGAATCTAGGTTAGCTGTTGGTTCATCGGCCAAAACAATTTTTGGACTAGAGACCAGGGCCCTGGCAATTGCTACTCGCTGCCGCTGTCCCCCTGATAGTTCATTGGGACGATGATGCATATGTCCTTCTAGTCCAACTTGACTAATAAATTTAAGCGTCCGTTCCCTTCTCTCTTTTTTGGAAATATCCGTTCTTAGAAGAAGTGGAAACTCGACATTGTCATAGACATTTAAAACTGAGATCAGATTAAAATTTTGAAAAATAAATCCAATGGTGTGCAAACGAAGGTCTGTTAATTTTCTCTCTGACAACTTTGCGGTATCTTCATCTCCCACCGAAACTATTCCAGCAGTGGCGGTATCCACACATCCAACCAAATTGAGAAGTGTTGTTTTCCCACTCCCTGAAGGACCAGCAATTACCGTAAATTCACCACTACTAATATTTAAATTAACACTCTTAAGTGCAGGAACTACCACCTCACCCAAATAGTAATTTTTTACCACATCTTTTAAAGCGATACTCTTCATTATTTTCTCCGAATAAAACTACATATTATACAATGTACTAATATTGACACCGATAACATTCTCCAACATCTCATCTTCTAAAAAAAATCCACCCCAGGTAAATTCGTGCTCTTTTTTCTTATAAGACAGTCCGGCGGTAACCATTTTTGAAGTTTCATAACTTCGGTATTTGTATAAGGCGCCAGCTAGAGCTGTATATTTGCTATTAATTTTAATTAAACTCCCGGCACTAACTCGCCACTGGCCAGCAACATCACTTTCTTGCGTAGATAGAAAGGTCGATGTTGTCTTATGCGGAAAAATATGGCCAACATCAAAGATTATCTGCCACTGTGAATTTACTTGATAACTAGCGCCAGCCAAAATATCAAATAGTCCACGGAACTTCGTCTCATACTCTTTGCTAGTTTTCAAAAAAGTTCCAGCAGAAGACATAGTGCTTATCTGAAAAATTGAATAGGAGTCCACCGCTATAAATGGTGGCAGCAGCTTCAATCCTAATTGCCAATCAGGATTAACTTTTATTAACCCTCCAAAACTTAATTCGATGAAACTAATTTTATCCGTGTACTTAGTAGCATTAAAAACTTTCTGGCCGCCAGGACCTGAAAGATCTATCAAACTGTTTCCTAAAGTCGTCTGCTTTTCTTTGACCAGCTGAGTGGTAATTCCCAGTCCAAAGCTATCTCCAAACTTCCGGGAAAAACTAACTCCAAAATAGAAACTTTCTAATTTAAAGGAAATATCCATCTGCATGTTAGTGCTGCTGTAGTAATCTTTACTCGCAATAGCAAAGGGTGACTCGGCGTAAAAAATCAATGATTTTTTACCATGTGATTTAGCGATAGCGGTATAAGCAAGCTTGGAATCAATGGTTTCATCTGTTTCAAATTTTTTACCCTGATATGAGATGAGAGATAATCCACTAACCGAAATATCGCTGTTTTTTTTGATAAAACAGTGTGCACCTGGGTTATATATGGCATTACCGACTTCACCAATTAGAGCGACCCCAGTGTTGGCCAAATATTTTTCTTTATATCCAACCGGATAGATATTTCCCATAGAGTACATATAGCCAGCGAAGATATTGTTACAAAAAAATAAAATTAAAAAAAAGAAATAACTATTAATGGTTTTCATCTGGGAATTACCAATGACTGAACGTTACAATAACGATGTTTGCTCTCGCCAAAAACTTTCAAGCGCACACTGGGATCTGGACTATACATCAATTTAAAATCACTTCTTTTCCCCCAATACACGGAAGGTCCACTGAATTTTTCAGCACAACAACTACGCCTTTCACTCAACTTATAGCTTGAACAATCATTACCTAATGTTGTTTTAGCTCCTTCTACGCAATCTTTAATTGTTGCCGTAAATGGTAAATCGATTTTAGAAGGAACTCCAAAATCCTCCAATCCTTTTCCCTCTGTAAAAATCCAAAGATGAGAAATATTAAATTTTTGTAAAAGAGCAACCTTTGCATCCAATAAATTCTTACTGGCCAAAACATCTAAAAACTCTTGATAGGAAATCATTTCTGTAAAAAAATACCCTCGCGGTGGAACTCCCTGAAAAAAATCTTTATTCAATGATTTTTTATTCAACAAAATATCGGCTGATCCACAGATATTGAAATTTTTTATCTGTTTTTCAATTATTTTAGAAATCCAAGTTACATCGGTCTGATTAATAGTCTTAGCATTCACCCCCAATAAAGGCGCGCCCATAAGTAGTATTATATAAATAAAAAAATATTTCATGCATACAAATACTACCTGCGGACATTTTGTTAATCAATACGATTCTATTGCAATTTTCTTAAAGAACAACCGTGGGTTTCGGGTGATCTTTTCTAAACTTACTGGCAAATCTTTTAAAAGCATTAAATTCGCAGACATTTTTTTCACTGTTATCTTGCCTCAACATCGGCCCTTGGTTTAGTGGAATCACTGCCTTCATGTCTGGATGGACAATCGCCGCACTTAACATTTGATGATAGTATGTACTATGGCCAGGCTTGTTTTTTTTCGACATGCAATTATTACAGTATTGCTTTTGATGTATTTTGCCACCGTCCTACGATCAGTGCCTACCTCTCCCGCAATTTTAGAATAACTTTTCCCAGCATCATTTAATTCTCACATCCTTTTAAACCTTAGCTAAACCCACATTTATTTGGTGATTTTTTTTAATTTCCGCAAAATTCTTCTTTAGCCACTAGGTAACCTTCAACTTAGCGGTGGCCGGCCATGAACATTGTTTTCCGCGCAAGATCTATTAATTGCCCAGCATTCCCATTCACCGGTACGCCAGAAAAAACAAGACCACTAGGCCAGACGCTAGTATCCACGCACGCTTTGACAAGAGGTTTCATTTTCTTCTCTTATCAACGATTTCTTCAATATCTTCCTCTCTATATTTTTTTTCGTTCGTTTAATCGCCTTCCTAACATCGGCCACCGCTCTATTTGCGGCGTACTGCCGAATTACTTCCCTGAAAATTTCTGAAATAGTTCTTCGCTCTTCATTTGCAATTGCTACAACCTCATCATTTAAGTCTTGGGGTAAAGAGATTGATAATATTTTTGCGGCCATACTCTCCTCCTGTTAATAAGATTAATAATATTATTAATTTCATCAGGAACCAACAAAATCATTCAACAACTATGAATTAGTTTAACTAATTAGATTACTATACGTTTTTGACATGTTGTATTCATTAAATCGATATGTTATAATGATTTTCGTATAGCCACGCGGAGCTTAATTAATGAATAATTTTAAATATGAAGAATATCCGATAAACATTGAGGTTAATCATCATAATATTAAACTCCTAAGAATTGGCAACCACTACTTAGGGAAACATTCTTCGTATATGAATGATGAGTTGATCTTGGAGCTTGTCTATATGCTCAACGGGCATAGTTTCGAGGTAGACTCATTGACAAAGGATATTGAATATTATGTTGCAGATGTCGAGTATGGTGATACGCCAAAAATCTACCGACTCGTTTTTCTCATAGGGGGAGAAGATCTAGAAATTTTGGGAATCGTAAATGCTTATCGCCGTAAGCCTGGGAGGAAAAAATGAAGTCTAAAAGTAAATCCAGATTAAGCTCACTATCGAAAGATGACGTTGAGGCAATCACAAAGCTTGCTGATAAAAAAAGAAACGTACCGCTGATAAAATCGTCACAAGTTAATATGAGGATCGATAGCGATTCTCTCACAAAGATAAAAATCTTAGCAAAAAACTTAGGCGTGCCTTACACCACTTTCATGGCCAAATTACTTCTTGAAGATATTGAGAGATTGTGGAGCATCTTAAAAAGAACTTGAATGCAGAAATATTGAACATAATTCAGTGTGTGTGTGAATTCTGCGTATTCCAGTCCAACTGGCCGGTCTTTCCGCTCGTAACTGGCCACTCAATCCGCTGCTAACTGGCCACCGATTCCGGCCGTAACTGGCCACCCCAAAATGCAAAACTTTTTAATGTGTCATAATAAAACCTAATCGTTTTTTTTAAACAAATTAGGAGTAATTATGGCAGTACCCGAGAGGTTTTGTATGAATTTAGTTCGAGAAATTTTGAGACTAAAATTTAATGAACAAAAAAGTAACCGGCTGATTGGGAGTATTGTTCATCGTTCAAAATCAACGGTTGCCACATATGTAGATAGGGCCACTGATGCAGGTATTACAATCTTCACCGACATTGAAAAATTATCAGATGAAGAGTTAAAAATAAAAATTTTTCCTTTCAAAAATATTGACATGGGTGCGGAGAATATTCAAATCGATTTTGAATATATTCATAAGGAGCTCAAGCGTAAACATGTAACTCTAAAACTTTTATGGAAGGAAGGTCGAGAGAAAAATCCGGATCTTTGCAACTACTCTCACTACTGTGATTTATATCGTGCCTGGAAAAATGATCAGAAGATAAGTATGAGACAAATTCATAAGGCCGGAGAAAAAATGTTTATTGATTATGCGGGAACAACTGTTCCCATAACTAATCCCAAAACAGGAGAGATTAGAGAAGCGCAAATATTTATTGCTGCTCTTGGACTGAGTCACTACACCTACATTGAGGCGACATGGTCACAAACCTCAAGAGAGTTTTTAACTTCAAACATTAATGCTTTTAAATATTTTGATGGGTGCTCAGAGATACTTGTTCCTGATAATTTAAAGAGTGGAGTGACGGTGGCAGATAAGTATGAGCCGTCAATTAATAAATCCTATAGGGAGATGGCAAAACATTATTATGCAGTCGTAATCCCCGCGAGATCAAAACGGCCCAAAGACAAAGCAACCGTTGAGGGAGCCGTGCTTATTGCCTCTCGATGGATTCTGGCAGCACTCAGGAATCGAACCTTTTTTTCATTGGATGAATTGAATATGGCGATATGGGATTTGCTAGAAAAATACAACGGCGAGGAGTTTCAAAAACGGGAAGGAAGCCGCCGATCTGTTTTTGAAGAGATTGAAAAAAAAGAATTAAAGAAGTTGCCAGAAACTCATTTTGAAATTGCCGAGTGGAAAAATGTCAGAGCAAACATTGATTATCATATTGAACTTGATCATTGCTATTACAGCGTTCATTTTAAATATAGAAATCATGATTTGACTGCAAGATATACTACTATTTGCGTGGAGATTTTTTTAAACAATCATAGGATTGCTACCCATACACGTATTTATAAAAGGGGCACCAAAACGACCAACCCTGATCATATGCCAAAGGGGCATCGTGATTATGCGGAGTGGTCACCGGAGAGGATCATAAATTGGGCCGAGAAGATTGGGCCCAACGTTCGGGCCGCGGTGGAAAAATTATTTTCACAGGGTGAGCACCCCGAATTATCTTTTCGAACGTGTCTAGGAATTATTCGCCTTGAAAAACATTACACAAAAGAGCGCGTTGACAATGCTTGCAAAAGGGCAATCTCCATTGGAGGAATTGGCTTTAAGCATATCAAATCAATTTTAGACAAAGGGCTGGATTCTCAACCGATATCGAAACATGATGACAACCCAATTAACCATGAAAATATTAGAGGGCCCGAATATTTTCATTAAAACAAGGAGAGCATATGTTGATAGTACCTACTTTAGAAAAAATGAAACAGTTAAAATTAAGCGGCATGGTGAAGGCATTTGAAGAACAGCTTAGGTCACAAAATTATTCCAAACTAAATTTTGACGAAAGGTTGGGCCATCTTATTGAACAGGAGGCCCTCGATCGTGACAATAGAAGATTGGCCGGCCGCTTAAAAAGTGCCAAGCTTAAGCACAACGCTTGCCTTGAAAACTTATCATTTAAAAGTGATCGAAATTTAGATAGAAGCGTTGTCCTCTCGCTCGGCCAGTGCAAATGGATAAAAGAGCATCGAAACATTTTGATTACAGGATACACTGGTGTTGGAAAGAGCTTCCTAGCGTGTGCATTGGCCCACAAAGCGTGCTTAGAGGGGTATTCGTCTCTTTATGCCAGGGTGCCAAAACTTCTCGTAGAACTGGCCGTAGCGCACGGAGATGGCCGCTACCCAAAAATAATGTCATCCATTGCTAAAGTTGATTTGCTAATCATTGATGACTGGGGCCTCTCAAGACTCAACGAAATGGAGAGAAAAGATTTTTTAGAAATTATTGAGGAGAGGCATGATTTAAAATCAACTATAGTGACGAGTCAGATTCCTGTTAAAAATTGGCATGAGCTTATTGGGGATTCCACTATTGCAGATGCCATCTTGGATCGACTGGTTCATAACTCATATCGGATAGAATTAGATGGCCCTTCTCTTAGAAAAGTTCAAAACGAAAATGGGAAAAAAGAAATTGACAAAAATAATAAGAAGCCTGAAATAAAAAGCTCAAGTAAAAAAGAAAAATGACGATAAATAAAGAAGAGTAAAAAAGTTTTTTTGTGCATTTTGGGGTGGCCAGTTAGCAGCGGAATGGCCGGCCAGTTACGAGCGGAATCGTTGGCCAGTTGTCAGCGGAATACGCAAATTCATCCAATAGCAAAAAGGGCCCACGATGGCCCTTTTCATTTTTCCCTTGCTATTAATTTTTTGGATTGCTCATTTGTCTAGATTGCCTATATATTCGCGACATGTTTTTGTAAAATCAGCAATGGGCATTTCTGATCATGATAAGAATTCATTTTGATATTATGTGGTCTGCAATTGCAGACACAGCAAGTAAAGGTTTTCTGATGATTGCTAAGAGCAAAATCAAAAACTTATCCTATTTTCCTTTCTCATCTGATCTCATTATTTTTCATTAAAACTAGCAACTGACCAGACCAAAACCAGACCGGCCGACCAGACAGCTAAAAATCTAAGTGGTGAAGAAATTACGTCTCCGACATTTTTTTCAATAAAGGATTAGGATAAAATATGAAATATAACTAGTTATCATCTTTCAATATTTATCATTTTATGATATTATCAACAGAGGCGGATTTATGAGAAAAAAGGAAATTGAAGCGCTGATACAAAAATCATTCGTCTTGCATGATGGTTTTTATTATACGGAACATGCGCGAAATAGAATGGTTGAGCGAAGAATTACTATTGCGGACGTTGAGGACGCGTACTTAACCGGCGGCATCTCAAAAATAGAAATAGATACTGGTGAAGAAATTAAGGTCTGTTGGGATGGAAAAGGTTGCGATGGCGAAATAATTAGAATCGTCATGGCCTATCTAAAAGAGACAAAAACTTTAGTCATCACCGTAATTGGAGATATTTATGGAAAATAAAATCATTGAAAACTATCACTACCTCGAATCTGGCCTAGAGTACGTCTTCATAAAAAAGGTTAAGGCCATCAATACAAAGTATGGCCGCTCCATAAACATACCCAACGTCAAAGAGCTTCACGAAAAAATTGCTTTTGCCATTTTAAAAAATAATATTCCCTTGCGCGGAAAAGAGCTTCGATTTTTAAGAAAGACGTCAGGAATAACACAAGTCGATCTAGCTAATCTTTTGAACGTCGGCCAATCGACGATTGCTAATTGGGAAGGCAAAGACATCGATCAACTGATCGATCACTCCCACGCCTACTTTCTTCAACAGTTTTTTAGAGAAAAATACGGCCTTAGTATTCTCGGCCCCTCGTCTATGGCAAAACAGATGAACGATCTAGAAGATGTTTTCAAAATCGCAGTTTAACAATTGATAGTTAAATTGTTAGTAGAGCGCGCCGCTTGGCCTTTTAATGGCCCGGCGCGAAGACAATTCACAATGCTCATCATTGGTTGATTTTTAATGCCAGGAAATGAGAAGGGCTACGAAAAAGAGCCCTTCTCATTATTATCTTGTCTTTGTAGTCGCAAATTGGTCGTCAATCTAGATATTTATCTTTAATTTCAATAAAACAGCTATATTTGTCACCAATAATATTTGAAATGTCTTTAGTGCACTTCACTGACTCAAAGAAATAGAAAATTGAGCCAATGCTATTTCTTATATTGTCTAATTCATGATTTTTTAAAAAAAAGAAGATCTCTCTTGAATTTTGCGCATCACCATAAACTCGACCAGACAGCTTGGCCAGATCACTGTTTAAAATTTCACTGTGGCGGAGAGATCTGTTTGGGTCAACCGAACCAGACAGAACCAGACAGCTCGGAAATTTTTCTAATAAAATTTCAATCTTAACAAATGGTTGGTTTGATAGTGGCGGAGAATGTGCGAAAGGTTTCGAACTGCTTGCTTTGCGTTATCCAAAGATAACAACTTGAAATAATTATGAAGCAATGACAATATTTTAAGTTTTGTAATCTCTGATCCACTTTTCTCCAGATGGAGAACGCTCAGGAGAATATTATTTTGTAAGAATGGCCATCGCTTCAAATGGCTCCAACGAAATATTTATTTTCCCCAAAGGATCAATGACAACTACCTTGCCTTGTCTTAAAAGGTCATTGTATATACCAGGTCGCATTGATGTTTGAATATTTGCCCGAAAGCCTTTGTTTGAAGGATTGATAACAACATGGCCTAGCGGTCCTCTTCCGAAAGAGATTTGGCCATCAGCTCCACTCCAAGGATTCGTTAAAGCAAAATATGAATTGGTTCTGTTTCTAAATTGTACCATATTTAAAATTTCTACCTTCCTGTGAAATAATACCCATCGCTCAGGTCTTTGATAAGGAGACAGTGTGTAACCTTGATTATCTGTTGGAGGTCCTTCATGATAATTATTGAAGTGATAACCAGACAACACTTGAGGGTACCCACAAGGAAATGCAAGCATAAAAACATTGGCAAGGTAATACGCTTTTGCATTCTTATAATTTATGTGTTGTTCGCTTCGTTCGAGATCATGATTATCGACAAATACGACTGCCTTGTCTGAAGGAATATCCATTGTGTTTTTTAAATTATCAATAAGTGTTGCCGTTTGATGGTAAAGAAAAGCGTTACTAATAATTTTAGAATATTTAAAATTTAAAACATCTCCATTTGGTAAATATTCATTTGCCCTTATTGGCCCATCTCCATAATCAATAACCTCCTGGTAAATATATGGAGGATGAGCAAGTCTTGAAAAGATTTGTTGTAAATCTTGCTTGGGAATATGTTTTGCAGCATCTATTCGAAAGCCTGTTACACCCATTGATAATAATTCATTTAAATAATTTGCGATGGTATTTTGAACATAAGGCGAAGCCGTATTAAGATCCGCACAAAGAGCCAGATTACCATTTTGCACTTCAAAGCGATCATTGTAATTTGCGATACTACCATCTCCATTAAAATTAAAATGGTGAAAGTCGTTGTACCTATAATTGGGATATTGATAATAGGTGTACTGATTCCCCCCAATGCTATTAAGAATAGCACTATTTTGCGGAATCCATGTCATGTGATTAATAACCGCATCGACATAAATATCAACACCTGCCTGCTTGCATCTTTGAACCATATTGATAAAGCTTTTTTTATCTCCACTTCTACTGATGAGTTGGTAAGAAACTGGTTGATAACGTTCATACCAGGGTCTTCCAGGTAAAATGGCATGATCTTGTGGAGGAGATACTTGAACCGCAGCAAATCCATTTGGGCCAAGATATTGCTCACACTCTTTTGCAATATCTTCCCATGGCCATTCGAACAGATGAAGTTGGACTGTCCTCGAATAAGTCTGAGACAAACACTTAAAAGAAATCATCATCATCACCAATGTAAAAATATTTTTCACAAAAATTCCTTTGAGTACTACAATTAAATATCCATTGTGAAATATGCTAAATTTGTAACAGGATCAATTAATTGTTCTCCAGGATAGGACCATTCTCCAATCACTCGAGACTCTTCTTTGATATGAAGACGCTGGAAGCAATCTCTGTATTTTCTATGTCCATTTCCATAAACTGGAATTTTTTCTAACGGAGTCGTTATTGTTGTGCCGCCATTTGTCCATCTCTTGGCGTGTAATAGATCACCAACAAATCCCTGGGCATTCTGATCCCACTGCAAAGTCAAAAAATGTGTTACGGAAAAATAATTTTCTCTTTCGTAATAATTTTCGTAACAAATATTTTCCATTTCAACTTCAAGAGGCCAATCATTTTTCAGATTATTGCCCTTGATAAGTATGTCTAGTTTTGTAATGTAAGTGAGATAACTAGGGGACAAATCTGTGTATTTCACCTCTTCCTGTATATTGGCATTAAGTGTGATGTAGGTATTATTTTGACTTCGCAGCTTAATTACCTTTGGGCAATCGGCCCTCACAATAGAAAGATGAACAATTGTCAAAAGAGTAAGGCACCAAAACATTTTTTTCATAACAACTTCCTTTTATTCCTACATGGAATTTAGTTTTTACTTGCAACAAAATGACAAGCATAAATTCGCTAATTGGTTTTTAAATATAGACGAATTAATGAAATCGTGATAAAGAAAATTCGTCAATTAATAGCGAGAATTATTTATGGCGGAATTTAGTATAGATAGAAGTAAATCAATTATTGAATCACGAGAATTTACTAGTCCCCCCATTCAAGTAGTCAAAATCGTAAGGCTTTCACAGCAGCCAGTGATTTAGTCTGATTTATCTGCCATCCTTGAAAAATAGTTATCAAACAAGGAGGCATACTTTATGTTACAATTGAA
>MEQL01000039.1 GCA_001770205.1 Bdellovibrionales bacterium RIFOXYD12_FULL_39_22 | reverse complement strand
TTCTTCAATTGGCGATGATACTTTTTTGTTAGAGGTGAGCGAAGAGCTATACAAGACAGAAAAGCGAAAAAATTTTCGCATTTTCACTAACAAGGTCGATGCTTTTGTTCTGGATTTTGAAAATAAACGCTTCTATGGCGATAGTCTGTCAACTGGAGGAATTGGAATTTTCGTGACGGAAGCACAGCAGAAGATGTTTGAGCTGGGTAAAGTGTATGGCCCTGCCCAGCTGCATTTTGCGGAGGCCAAATTTGAAATACCGCTATTTCGGCCGCTGTACATTAGAAAAAACCACAACGATGCTGCTATTTTGGGTATAATTTTTTTAAATGTCAGCGATGAAACAGAGGCGCGGTTGTTTCGAGAGGTTAATAAATTTTTATATGCAGATTTTTCACGCTAGAAGAATCCCCATTATAATTCTCTTTATCGCGAGTTTGTTTGTTGTCCGGTTTTATGGTTCTAAAGCACTAGCGTTAATGCCAAGCGAATCTGCCAAGGTCTGATAAATTCCAGAGTCTAACAGAAATTCTCGAGTAACTTCTTTTTCGCTTTCTCCGCGCAGTAATTTCCTCATTGCACTTGTTCGCGCCATTTTTATTCTAGTAATAGCATCTGGGTTATCATAAAAAAGCACATCATCTGCCCAGTTGTGCAAAATTAAAACAAATCGACGAGAACACTGCTCTTTTTTCATTCTATGGAAAAGCTCTAGCTCTGGTTTACTTAGATGTTTAATAAATAGCTCATCGGAGAGATACACATCATAGCTAGGGTAGAGCATGCGTGCCACTGTGCGGATGCGGTCAACAGAGTCTAGCTCTTCCGGTGTATCATTTGTTTGAAATTTATTTATTATCCAATCATTAAT
Source organism: Bdellovibrionales bacterium RIFOXYD12_FULL_39_22 (assembly GCA_001770205.1). Taxonomy (GTDB): domain Bacteria; phylum Bdellovibrionota; class Bacteriovoracia; order Bacteriovoracales; family Bacteriovoracaceae; genus YD12-FULL-39-22. The sequence goes on along the minus strand of MEQL01000039.1, from coordinate 387,503 downwards.
TCGATCATCGTTGAATCCAAAATATTTGGCCTCGCCAGAAGACTCTATTCCATCTAGCAGTGCTACAATAGAGGTGTCGCTCATTTTTTTGTTAATTGCCCGTGCTTCAATTCCATAAATGCCGGCGGTGTCATAAAAGGGCTCTCCGGCTGTACCGACATATGATTTAGTCCGCGTAAGCATTAGAGTATCATGTTTTTGCGTTCCTCTATAAAAAAATCGCGCATAATGTTTACAAGCACACGTGGAGATTCCATTGCATGAAAATAAGTGCTGCCACTATCTTTTACTGGAGATAAGTCATCAGCTGTTTCAAAAAGTGAATGCATCTGCGAATAAAGTTCGCTGCGCCGAATGTAGTCTCCGTGGCGAATAGATGCTAAAAATGGTGCGGTGGTTAATTCATTTGTACGAACCTTAAAAGTAATATGAGCATGCAGAGAGATTTTGTCTACTCCTACTTGTTTGGCGGCATCTCTGGCCTTGAGGGCAAGGGTAGATGCTCGCTCTTTTCCGCGCAAGTGTAATTCGACCATGTGAACATTGCCAGCATCGTTAGGGCTGACTAGTTCCACATAGCCCTGGAAATCACTAAGGGGATGTTTTCCTTCTTTAAGTCGAAGTCCTGAAATTTCACGCCTCCAAGAAAAAGTTTGATTTTTGGTAATCTCGTTTAAAATTTTTTTTTTCACCTCAGGTCTTTGTCCGGCCCAGCTAACATTTTGTGGAAGTCTGTTTGGGAAAAGTTTTTCAAACCACTCCGGGCCATGGTATTTAACCAACGATTTCATTGTTCCATCGTCAGTAGTAATGTATGGAAGAATCTGATCAATTTTAATCTCTGATTCAATTGTTCTTTCCAGTCCACTAGTTAATTGCTTCCATTCTTTTTTCATTGAAGCAATTGCTTGATACAAGCAGATTGTTCCTCGAGAATGACGCTTATAATTGGCCGGTGGGGCGGCAATCAATAGTTGGAAGACAAGGAAGAGTATAAGTCGTCTAGTCATAAAAATTTATCGGATATTTTCTCGTTTTTTTTAGTTTTTATTGATTAATCTGCTCACAAACAATTATTTTTGCTGAGCTTTTTGATAGTGGTTGATAAAAAGGTTTGGGTGCCACTTGTTGATATCCATAGGTAAGTAGAGCAATTTCTTTGTTTGTTAAATGTTCCGGACTACTACAAGGCAGAATAAAAGGCAGAATAAAAGTCTCTAAAGTTTTTTAAAATTTGCCGATAGGAGTTGAAGTCGCTTGTGAAGCAAGCAAGGGACTAGGCAAAATTTTACGTTTATCTTTAATTTTGTTTTTATCGTAAAATTTAGTATGGGCCTCATCTCAGAATAGTTAAAAGGTGCATTGATTAGGGTGCACCAAGTAAAGCAAGGAGAGAGTTTATGGCAACCATTGATACTGTGAAATTTAAGAAAGAACTACTGCAGCACAAGGCCAAAATAATTAACAGCGGAGTTTTGAGCTCCAGTGATGATCTCACCTTGTCGGTGGAAGATTTACCAGATGAGACAGATATTGCGGCCAATGTTGTTTCGCAAAATGTTACTTTTGAGATAAAAAATAAGGAATTGGCAAAACTTCGCGCCATTGATATGGCCTTGCATCGAATAGATAAAGGGACCTATGGACTGTGCGAAGAGTGCGAGGAGCCAATTTCTTCGAAGCGTCTTGAAAAACATCCGTGGGCAAGTCTTTGTATTACTCACGCAGAAGAACATGAGCGAGAGCAGAAGAAATTTTTTAAAGTGGGATAAGGCCAAACCAAGAAGAGCAGGAAGTAGGAAGATTTCAGAGATACTTGCGGTAATGCTAAACTAATTTTTATTCAACAAGAAGATTAAATGCTGGATCAAGGCAATGCGAAACATCTTTAAACACGCCATCTGATTCATGTAGGTCTCGACTAGTAAACCCTATAGTTATATGGGGATAAAAGTGATCAGGGTCCCAGGATGCGGCAGGCCCTCCTTGTTGAATAAATTCTTTATATATTTCTCTTCTGATTTTTATCAAATTAGGGGCATCAACGATTATGAAATATGTTAATTGCTTTTGGCCATCTACTAAGGCAGATCCTTTTCCTAGGCCCAAAACTTGAAGTTCGCTTGACTGAATGCTGTGTCTGAGAGCAATGGCCTCGATTCTTTTCATTGGAATATATTTGCGTATGATATTGTTGAATTCAGGAGGAGTTATAACCGTGACATGTGCCTCGCCATTTTCATCCCAGCCATCAAAAATTTTTAGTCCATGGCCCCGTGCCAAAATTATTTGTTTGCGAAGAGCAACAACCGGTGAATAACGAATATTCATGGCCATGGCACCACTGCTTTCGCGTGAAATGAATTCCATCTCTTGATTGTTTAAAACGGAGCGATCAAGAGATAGATTTGTAACATAATCGTAATATGCGTCAGCGTCCTTTGTGCTGATGCCGATCAGCATGATAATTGATAAAAAATACACAAGAAGTTGTTGGCCCATAATATGTACTCCCAATTGTAAATTAAATGCGATTTTGCCAAATTATCACGGCCATAAATTTATACAAGAGAACATGAAAAGATTATATATTGGCCGAAGCAAAGAAATGCGCTTAAAATAACAAAGAATGATGGATGAAAAATTTATCCTGTATATTCTGTTGTTTTTTTTGGGAATAATCTCTCTTTTGGTTGGAGTGATTGTCTATTTAATTTTAGTACTTAATAGACGGCCAGAGAGTAATTTAAAACAATATTTTGATAAGTTGACGCGAGATTTTAAACGGGGGCGCAGCGAACAGACTTTTTTTTGTCAAAATCATCCAGATGTTTCGGGCAGTACGGTCTGTAGAATTTGTGAAAAGGTTTTTTGTGAGGCATGTACCAAAGAACATGACAGCATGCTTTTTTGTGTTGAACACTTTGATCTTATCATCAAAAATGAATGGGCAGAGATTGCGGCGGCTATTGTTTCTCCGAATGACTCGGATCATTCAATGTTTCTCTATGACTTTAAAAAACAACTTTGGGAAAAAGATAAAATTCCCTCTTTCGTGCAAGTTCACTATAAGATAAATGTAGATAGTGATCAAATAGAGTCGCATGTTAAACTTTTTGCCAAAAAAGCTGAGGCAGAAGCTCTTCGCGGACGATTAGTCTTTTTTCAAAAGACAGAAGAGGGGAGCGTTAGTTTTTCACAATAATTTACAATTGATTATTTTTGCACGAAGAGGGTTTGAGTAGGATAGGCAAAATCAATTTTTTCGCTTTGAAAGCGACGAAAAATTTCTAGGTTTATCTTCTGCGCAATATCAGCGTATACATTAAAATCAGAGTTTAAAACCCAATAAACAACTTCAATATCTAAGCTAGATAGGCCAAAGTTTAAAAAATGACAGCGATCAAACCGAACTGTTGAGGTGCTGGTGATAATCTCTTTGATGATGCTGGGTACTTTTTCCAATTGGTCAGCGCCTGTTTGGTAAACCACTCCTAGCGTAAAAGACACTCTTCGCTCAGACATTCTTTTATAGTTTCGGATTCGCGACTGCAAGATGCTGTTGTTGGAAAAAATTAATTGCTCACCAGATAAACTCCGTAAGTGAGTAGTTTTAAGTCCAATTCGCTCTACTGTCCCAATGAAGCCATCAACAGTAATGGAATCACCAACAGAAAAAGGTTTGTCTAAAATTATTGTTAGAGAAGCAAAAAGATCTCCTAAAATATTTTGCACTGCAAGTGCTACAGCAATACCTCCCACCCCAAGTCCGGTAATCAGAGTGGTGATGTTGACTCCGATATTGTGTAGAAGAAGCAGGAAAATTATAGTGTAAAGTAAAAATTTTAAAGCAAAATCCACCAAAGAGACGCTAGAGGTTGCCGCCGGATCGTGCGAGGAACGTTTCTGCAAATAATTTTCTACCCAAAAAGTTACAACTTTTTTTCCACAACTTCCCGCCTGTAATAAGGCGGTGACGATGAATACTTTATAAAGGATTTCACGAATGGCCTCTGATAAAGCTAGAAAGGAGGAGCTGATATAGATGGCCACAATCCAGGAAAATAAAGGGCCGATAGCAGAGATGAATTCAAAGGCCAGATCATCAATGATAGTTTCTGTTTTTTGGGCCATAAATTTAAGTCGCTTTCTAATTATGCGACGAGAGAGCTTAAAAAAAATAAATAAGAGGAAGGTGGATGCTAAAGCGATTATCCAAGTCTGAGCAAAATTGTCCAAAATTATGTAGTCCAAAGTCACATCCTTGATTGTTCACATTTGATTGTAAATGGATTAGATTAATTCCAACATAAAATAAAAGGATAAACGAGGGAGGATCACATGGCAACAACAGAAGAAAATTTGAAAACAGCATTTGCGGGAGAAAGTCAGGCCAATCGCAAATATTTGGCCTTTGCAAAAGCAGCCGAAAAAGAGGGATTAAAAAATGTAGCTAAGCTTTTTTTGGCCGCCGCGGAGGCCGAAACGATCCATGCCCTCGGCCATTTTGCGGCGCTAGATGGTGTAAAATCAACATTGGAAAATTTAAAAACAGCAGTGGCCGGAGAAACATATGAGTATAAAGAAATGTATCCGGCCATGTATGAGCAAGCAGAAAGAGAAAACCATAAGGCCAAAAGAATACTCAAGTATGCATTGGAAGCAGAAAAAGTTCATGCAGAGTTATACACTAAGGCCCTAGAGGCGGTTATGGCCGGAAAAGATCTCGAAGCGGAGGCGTATTTGTGTCCAGTTTGCGGACATATTGAATTGGGGAAACCTCCAAACAAGTGTCCTATTTGTGGTGTTCCGGCGGCAAAATACGTTCACATTTAGTAATTATATAAAAAATTTTTATATAATTTTCCGGTGGGAACATTATTCCTTCGCTGTATTTTTGGACGCGAATTTAGATTTCATATAAAATCCATTTTACAGGAGGAATTATGAATAAATTATTACTTGCATTTTTACTGTTTCCAGTATTATTAATTGCCGCCGAGATTTCATCATCTGCGGATAAAACGATCAAAGTTAGATCACCAGCATCAACTCGAGAGTCGCTTGCCCAAAAGTATATGGATCTTGCCGACGAATTGGCAGAGGCCAATATTGCTGGCAAAGGGTGTGAGCTAGATGCTTCCGTTATCGATGTTTTTGACTTATATCGTAAAGCAAAAGTAAAAGATAGTGCCGTTGTCACAGGATCAAATGTTCGGATTTTATTGTGGAAGAATGCTGGGTTTAAGTTACTAGAAAAAAACATAGTACCTTTTGGGACAACCGCATTTCCTAAAGAAAAAGGAAGTCCAGATTTTTTAGTTAATACAGTTTTTTTTGCAAGAGGCAGCGGTGCCATGGGGCCATTTGAGTATTTGTATTTGAATGAAAAGGGGGCCCTTATTTCCAAGCGGCCAACTTATGATGAAGACTCTGGCCATTTTGGATATGAAGAAACTGCCGGAACTTGGAGTTATGTGCCAGAAGGAGAGATAAGCAACGGACGAGAACGCACACCAACCTTGGTTATCACTATTGGTAAGGGAAAAGAGAAAAAGACCAAGGCCTTCCGCTTGCATTCATTTGGTAACGAGATTGAGCTTTTCAGGGCACAAAACATAGATCCTCAGACAAGATGGGTTAAAGATAGATCCTTGTATGAATATTCGACATTTGAATCAGAGTGTGATGTATAGTTTTGCCAGAACGAGGAATTTAGAGCATTGGAGTTACTTTAATTGCAGAAGGACTGGGGCAGCATATTTCAAAAGGGTATATCTATTTTGCGATGGGCTTTTCTTTGTTTGTCGAGTCTTTAAATATTCGTTTGCGAAAAAAACATGTAGTGTGAAAATAAAAAAATCTTGAGGGGGTGTGCACTTCACACCGCCTCAAGAAAAAATAAATTACTCTCTCATTAAGTCGACAACAAAATCCCAGATATCGGAACTAACTGAATCATGATAAGAGTAGTTAGATGATTTGTACTGCCGGACGTTGTCATCGCGATTTTGCAGATCAAATTTATAGTTTTGGCCATAGCGAGAATCCCATTGGCCTTTAACGGCAAAAGCTATTTCAACAGAAGTAACTGCTAGGCCGTTTCTGCAAGAGGAATAGCGAAAATCAATAGGGATGCTAAGCAATCCGGTACCGTTCCACTCTCTTTCAATTCTATAAACTTGTGTGTCTTGGATTGAATAGTTTCCAAAATTTGTACAGTGAAGTGTTATCACGGCATCGATGCTATCTTTGCTGCCGAAGATGCCACCATTCTTATAACCGATTAAATATTTGGTAGTCATACAGCCGCTAGAAACAGTTCCGAAAAGGACATGTGCATCAGACTGAAAGCGTGCAACTTGTGCGCAATAATCAGCAGGGTAATTAGAGGCAAAAAGGGAAGAGGAAAGTAAAAAAATGGCAGATAATAATAACTTTTTCATATGTTCTCCTTTGTGTGAGTTATTTCGTTGCCGCAAACTAGCACATTTCGGACTTTTTGCAATAAATATCAAAAAAGTTTACTATATTATACTTTTTGGCCCTTTTAGGGGTTATTTTTTATATTTTTATACTGTAAAATTTACTCTGAGTAAAATATCAAGCGGAGGGGGAGATGAGCAAGTTTAATAGCAAGCAACTTTTTGTTGTTTTAAAACAAGTTCTAAAGAGTAGAAAAATTACCTATCGTATGTTGTGCGAGAAAAGTTCTTTTTCCGAAAGTACTTTAAAAAATATGTTTCACGCAAACAATATGTCCATTGATAGGTTATTAGAAATTTGCCAATTGGCAGATATTTCTTTTCCTGATCTGGTTAATCTTGCTAATAAAGAGGACGCCAATGACTTTTCTTTTAATATTTTACAGGAAACTTTTTTTGCCAAAAATCCTCATTACTACTATTTTTTTCGCGAATGTTTTTTTGAGAAAAAAGATTTGGAACAGATTAAAAAAGAATATAAGCTTAGTGATAAATCTGTTTTAAAGTATATCCTGGGGCTAGAAAAGCTTGGCCTTTTAGAAGTGCACCCAGGAAATAGACTGCGCTTTTTGGTTTATGGTAAATTGAGATGGTTGCACAACGGGCCGTGGATGAAACGTTTTTACCCGGAATTTATGAAAAAAATAGTGCAACTTCAATTGGAAAATCTGGACAATGAAAATTTCAGAACAGACTTTCCGGGATTTTTTACTCTTCCCCAAAGAACATATGAGGACTTTGGACGCGAGATACAAGAATTGGAAATAAAGTATCGAGAGATTGCTTTTAGAGATTCGCTTTTATCTAGTCATGAAGAGTTTGTGCCAGTAACCTGGATTTTTAGCATGATACCCATGGATGTTTTTGCGCTAGAAACAGACATTCATAATATTTAACCTTTAAGTGAAATATTAAGGCAGAAAATAAAAGGAATATAAAATGTTGCGAAAAAAAATTGTTCATCTTATGCAGGGAATTCATCTGGGAGAAAAATTTAAAGTATCAGATCAGCAGAAAGGCCTTCCGCTGCCTTCGCCGGAGAAAAAAGTTGGCCGCTTGAAAATAGTTAAACTCCCTGATCCATTGCAAACAGCTACAATAAAACCGGAAATTAAAGACTGCATCCATGATCGCAAAAGCACGAGACGTTTTGCGGATCGAGCAATTACTATGCAGGAATTATCTTTTTTGCTTTGGGCCACCCAGGGAATTCGCCGAATGCGTGAAAATTTAGATCAGCAGATTTCACATCACGCCATAAAGCGAACCGTTCCTTCTGGTGGATCGCGACATCCTTTTGAAACATATATTGTCGTGCAAAACGTAAAAGGTCTGTCGCCCGGAGTTTATCGCTATGTTGCTACCTTAAATTCTCTGGTAGTTGTTAGCAAGCGGGCCGTGTCGCAAAAAAGAATTTTGGAGGCATGTTGCGGCCAAGTCTTTTGCGCCAAGGCACCAATTCTTTTTATCTGGGCAGCACTTCCTTACCGCACTGAGTGGCGATATGGAATAGAGCGAGCAATGAAATCAGTTTTATTAGATGCCGGCCATGTTGGCCAAAATTTGCACCTATCGTGTGAGACTCTACGTCTTGGTACCTGTATGATTGCGGCATACATTCAAGAGCTGGTGGATAAAATTATCAAAGTTAACGGGAAAGAAGAATTTACAATTTATCTGGCACCAGTTGGCGGACTAATCGACTAACTTGGTGCCAGCGATATTTTCAATTATTAAACAGAATCGTTAATCACATCAAGCAACTCATCCAGCTTTTCTATGCTTATCTCAATTTCGGAGAAAGACGAATCAGACTTTGCAATGCAGTTAATATTCGGATAATTTATCTTTAATTCATTGATACTGTTTTTGCACATGTAAACGGAGTGAGAAGTGGAGTAATTAGTCAAGTTTTTACAATAATTAACCATAATATTGTAGTCGGAGATTACGTCGTCTGTACAAATTCCTTTTTGTATTTCTAGTTTTTCAGAAATTGAATTTAGTCGCGCTTCGTTGATGGTTACAGGCCCTTTTTCAGATTCATTTTCAATAATTGCTTTACAGCTGATATCTGGATATTTCTTTTTTAAAGATCCAATTTTATTGTCACATTCTTTAATATCAGACTGAGAAGAAATATCTGAACAGGTTAGCACCATGCTATTGTAATCATAAATTACGCTACTGCCACAATCACCTTCTTGAAATTGTGAATCAGTGTAACTTTTATCTTCTTTTTTAGAATTACCACCACCGCAGCCAATAACAAGAAAGAGGGCCGAAATTATCAACAAGTAAAGAAAAGAAAGCTTCATAAAAACTCCTGAATTAGAAAAAGTTAATAAAAACAATATAAATATTTCTGATAATTACACTACTGTATAAATTTAATCAAGTGGAAAATTTTTTTGATAATTGTAAAAAATATATACTCATTAAAAGATCCCCTTAGGATCGAGATAATTTAAAAAGAAAAAGAGCTGGCCACCAGATTTATGGCCGGCCTGGCGAAAGTATTTATGCTTTGTAAATGTTGTAGGCCTTGAGATTAGTAAATTCGCGTGCGCCATATTTGGAAAGTTCTCGGCCTAATCCACTCATTTTAATTCCACCAAAAGGCATACGAGGATCGGATTTAGTAAAAGCATTTATAAAAATGCTTCCACACTCTACCTTTTGAGCAACGCGCTCAGCACGGTCTAGGTTTTTACTCCAAACACAGCCGCCCAATCCATACTCAGTAGAATTTGCAATTTTAATTGCCTCCTCTTCGCTTTTAACAATAAAGATGGGAGCAACCGGGCCAAAAACCTCTTCTGTCATAACCTTCATATCCATCGTTACATTGGTGATAAGGGTGGGAGGATAAAAAGCACCGGGGCCTTCCATTTTTTTTCCGCCACATAAAACTTTGGCACCTTTTCTTATTGCATCAGCAACTTGTTCTTCGACCTCTTTTACAGCAGACAAGGCATAAAGTGGGCCCATTTGTGTCGCAGGGTTGGTTGGGTCGCCAGTGATGCGTTTTTCCATTTCGATTTTTAAAAGTTCAGAAAATTCTTTTGCTGCTTTTTCCATAACAATAAAGCGTTTGCCGGCAATGCAGCTTTGTCCACAATTTTGTAAGCGTGCTTGTGCAGCATTCTTGGCCGCAGCAGGAAGGTCGGCATCATCTAGTACAATAAAGGGATCAGACCCCCCAAGTTCTAATACCATTTTCTTTAAATTTTTTCCGGCCATCTCCCCTACTTTCATTCCCACGGCCGTACTTCCAGTTAGGGAAATTCCTTTGATAATGGGAGACTCGATCATTTTGCCAACGTTGGCGTGGTTGGTAATAGTCGCTTGAAAAACATTTTTAGGAAAACCGGCATCAGAAAAAATTTTTTCGAGAATTAATGCACTTTCGGGAACATTATTAGAGTGCTTAAGAATAGAAACATTTCCGGCCATAATCCCTGGAATGGCAAAGCGAATGGCCTGCCAGAATGGATAATTCCAAGGCATAATGCAAAGAACCACGCCGAGCGGTTCGTAGCGCACCTTATGCATTAGGCCATCGGCCTGAACGGTTTCTTCAGATAGCCATTCTGCAGATTTATCCGCATAGACTTCGCAAAGCCATGCACTTTTTTCAATTTCGCCCTTGGCCTCACCGATGGTTTTTCCCATCTCTTCCACAATGGCCTTTGCGCCAGCCTCGATATTTTTGCGTAGTGATTGCGCCAAGTTTTTTACATGCTTAGATCGTTCGGCAAGAGGGAGTTTGCTCCAAAAACTGAAGGCCTCCTGTGCTGCATCTAATTTTTTTGAAATAGATGCAAAGGGTTCATAGTTATAACCTTTAATTTTTTCGCCAGTAGTTGGGTTGATTGTGTAAAAGTCCATATTTCCTCTCTTGTTTTAGGTGAAAAAGCATTGAATTTTGGCGCCTCAATTCTATGGCCAAGAATTAAAGGCGGTCAATGGTTATTTAAAAAGAAGGAGCACTATTCTTCGGAGATGGCCATGCTGCTGGGGTATTCTGATGACTGATATAGTGTAATATTGGCATCATTCAAAGAAGATAGTTCTCCTGTTTGACTATTTGAGCTGCGAACAACGGATGGAAAGAGGTTGCTGGCGAAAATAACTAGCAATTGTTCGCCTTCTTGAAATTTCTTCATTATGGGACATGACTGAAAGTGTACGTTGATCACCTCGTTTGGTGGGCCATCATTTTTAATGCGAGTGCCATTTAAGCAGTTGGTAACAAATTCTTCTTTTCCATCCACTCCCAGCTTGGCAATTATGGCCAGAAAATCTGTTTGAGGGGTATCAATCGAAAGATAGAGGTTAAAGTCGATGGTACCATTAATGTTGAGGGCTTCGCCTTTTTTGAAAACTTTGGTGTAGATAAGCGATTGCCCACTGCTTGGATCAAAGTTATTAAGTTCTAATGAACGAAAGGCATAGGATGCGGGAGAACTATCAAAAGTGGTGGCATCCAAGGTGAAAGTGTTGGCCTGATGGTTAAAAAAAAGTTTGCTGGATCTTGAAAGGGGAAGGGGATAATTATCAGATTCAATAAATTTATCCGAGAAATTAGAGGCCACTTGTACTCGAGGAGCGTGGGCAAAAGGGGTGTCGACATTTTTTAAATAATAATTTAGCAAGGCCCCGAATCGCTCTTGCATAAAAGGAGAAAGATTACTTCCGCCCCAGGCGGGAGTTGAGTTGCCGTGATCCCAATAACCCAAGATAAGATGATGGTTATTTTTATAGGGAGAATTTCTATTGATCTCTTCAAAATTGCGTACGACATCGGGCATATCTCCGTCCACCCTCATTCCAGCAATGTGATAGGTGGGAACTTGAATATCTCGCAAGCGATCAAAAATCTGGCGTTCCTTCCAAAAAGGGGCGCTAAGATCGGAATAGTTTTTTACCATTAGATTCCATTCCGAAAAATCTTGGCCAAAAAGAATTTCATCGTAATTTTCTACCAAAGGTACATCAAGTAATTTTTGAGCAGCGAGTGCCGCAAAGTTAGGTGTCCAAGCGTTACCGTGGCCTGTTTGGTTGTAACGAATATAGTCGAGAGCGCTTAATATCAAAATGCCGTTGGGCATAAAGGCGTCTGTTGCCAAATTAGAAGGTGAGCCTCCCGCTAAAACAACTTTTAATGCAGGATGATTGGAAATGGCGGCAGCAAGAGAGGTAAATCCGTCATAAGATGTTCCGGTTACTCCAATTTTTCCATCGCAAAAAGATTGAGTGGCGGCCCACTCGATTGTATCATATCCATCATTAATCTCGTGTGGATGAAAAAGTTTATATTGTCCTTCAGAGCCATGGGTTCCACGAATGGCCTGTAATACAAAGTTGTGGCCGCGCCGAATAAAATATTTGGCAGTAACCGCGTAAAAACTCTCATACAGGCGCGGATTGTCGTTTAGCACCAGGTAGGGAGTTCGAGTTATGATCGTTGAGCGAGGAGTGTTATCGCCTTGGCGAACATAAGAGAAGGTTCGAAGAAGAGTTCCGTCGCGCATCGGAATCATCTGTTCTCGGATGTCGAGGTTGATCGTTGGATCATCGGTGCCATGAAAGCGAAGGCCGGAAATTTTGCCGTCATCTTGTAATTTGATGCTAAAAACAGCAAATTGGTTGTCGGATAAAAAGAAATGATAATAAATGGTTTTGGTTGGATCAAAAGGGAGAGAGGCCAGCTTAATATGGGTACATGGCCCATGTGCACGATAGATTCCTTGAAAATTTTCTAGCAAAGTTGACTTATCTATGTTTGCCACAAATTCTGCAGAGAAATTCTCAGAATAATTTAATTCGGAAGAAGCACTAATTTGGTGGCATATAAAAAGGGCCTTTTTTCGATATTCGCGGGAAGAGGGTGTTGATTCATAATTTTGAGCAAAGGCCGAAAAAAAGATAGTAATGGATAATAAATAAATACCTTTTTTAAATAAATTCATAAATTTCTCCCAATTTTTTTTCCCAAGATATCTATAGGTCTTTGAAAAGAAAAGTGGTGTGTAAATTTTTCGCGAAATGAATTTCTTAGCTATTAACGAGTAAGCGCAGATGCCAGATATTTAACAGTATGTGAGTTTTGTGTTGCGGCCGTTTGGCAAATTTGCTCGGGAGTTCCAAAGGCCACCAATTCACCGCCGCCGGCACCGCCTTCGGGGCCCAGATCAATTATGTAGTCTGCGGTTTTGATAATTTCGATATTATGCTCAATGACTAATACGGAATTACCATTTTTTACTAAATTCATCAAAGCAGAGAGTAAAATTTTAATATCATAGATATGCAGGCCGGTTGAAGGCTCATCTAAAATGTAAAGAGTATTGCCATAAGTTTTGCGTGAGAGTTCACGAGAAAGTTTTAAGCGTTGTGCTTCGCCGCCAGAAAGAGTGTTGGCCGGCTGGCCAAGCTGCAAATAGGAAAGGCCAACATCATTGAGGGTTGAAAGAGTTTTATAAATTTTAGGATGATTAGAAAAAAAGTCCATTGCTTCGGCCACTGTCATGTGTAATACATCGTGAATATTTTTTCCCTTATAGAGAATGGAAAGAGTTTCTTGGTTATAGCGAGTACCGTTGCATTCGTTACACTTGATATAAACATCGGGAAGAAAGTGCATTTCAATTTTTTTTACACCATCGCCCTCACACTCTTCACAGCGGCCACCTTTAACATTGAAACTAAAGCGGCCAGCAGAATAACCTCGGAGTTTGGATTCATTAGACATTGCAAAAATTTTACGAATTTCATCAAAAATTCCTGTGTAGGTCGCAGGGTTTGAATTAGGAGTGCGGCCAATGGGCCCTTGGTCTAATTCTATAATCCCCTTCAGCTGGCCAATGCCAGAAATAGCGCGATAATTCGTGGATTGTTCAAGGGAGGATTTTTTACTTAGACTGTTACGCACTGCCGGAACTAAAACTTGGTGCATGAGTGTTGATTTCCCAGAGCCACTAACGCCGGTAAGACAGACAAAAGAGTTAAGTGGAATTTCCACGTCAATGTTTTTGAGATTGTTTTTGTTGACACCAAAAATTTTTAAAAAATTAGTACTGACGTTGCGAGTGGCCGGAACGGCGATAGAAAGGGTATTGGCCAAAAGCTGGGCAGTTTTTGAGTGCGGAAAATGAGTAGCATTACGAATCTCATCCAGGGTGCCGGCCGCAGTTATCTCTCCTCCTCGACTACCGGCCTCTGGGCCAAAATCAATTAAGTAGTCGGCACTATTTATAACTTCGAGGTCATGTTCAACTACGATGACGGTATTACCCAGGTTTTTTAAATTAATCAGAGTATTAATTAGGCGATGAGTATCGCGCGGGTGCAATCCAATGCTTGGTTCATCTAATATATATAAAACACCAGTGAGCGATGAGCCAATTTGAGTTGCTAGACGAATGCGTTGGGCCTCTCCTCCCGCCAAAGAGGCGGCATTTCTACTAAGTGTTAAATAATGAAGGCCAACATCTAAAAGAAATTGTAAACGATTGCGAATCTCTTTTAATAAATTTTTTGCAATCTCACTGGTATGATTATCAAGCTTTAAGGTGGTAATAAAAAGATAAAGATCGGCGATAGTCATTTCCGCCAGCTCAGAAATATTGCATTCCCCAATGCGAGTGGAAAGAGCAATGGGATTTAACTTTCGTCCAGCACAATCGGGGCAAGTTTGAATGGACATAAATGCCTCAAGTTCCAGACGTTTTTTATCGGTGGCCGAATCGAGATATTTGCGATCTAAGAAGGATAAAATACCTTCGAACGGTTTGGTAAAATTAAATTGTGAATTCTCAGAAGTAAAAACAAATTCATACTTTTTGGAGGTACCATGCCATAAAATTTTAATAAAGCTTTTAGGAAGATGACGATAGCTGGTGGCCAAATCTACGCCCTCAATTTCTGCCACCGTCTGCACCATTTTATAAAAAAAAGAGTTGCGCTTTGAAAGGGCACGAATGGCGCCATCTGCTATGGAGAGTGATTTATCTAGAATCATTTTTTCCATGCTAAAAAGGCGACTAGAGCCAATTCCCTTACAGGTATGGCATGCTCCCACGGGAGAATTAAAAGAAAAAAGTTGAGGAGATAGAGGAGGAAAAACTTCAAAAGTGGCCGGAGAAACATTCTTCTCACTAAAGAGAAAATTCTTTCCAGAGATATCGACTAGTACATTGCCATCACAAAACTTCATTGCTAATTCAATGGAATCAACTAAACGTTTTTTTATATCGGCCTTGAGAATAACTCGGTCAATTACAATATCAATTTGTGATAATTCTTTGGGAGTACTAACTTCTTCGAGGGAAATGATTTCATTATTAAGACGTGCTCGGGTAAATCCTTGGGCAATAGCGCGATGTAGTTTTTCGGGAATATTTTCTCCCAGCTTAGAATAAAGAGGAGCAAAGATAATTATCTTGGCCCCCAGTTCATGATTTAAAATTTCATTGGCCACTTGAGTTGGAGAATATTTGCGAATTTCAATATTGGAAGTAGGGCAATATAATTTTCCAATTCGTGCATAAAGAATACGAAGGTAGTCGTATATTTCGGTGATGGTTCCAACGGTAGAGCGAGGATTTCGACTGGAGGTTCCTTGGTTTATGGCTATGGCCGGAGAGAGGCCGGAGATAGATTCTACTTCCGGAGGCTGAAACTGTTCTAAAAATTGGCGAGCATAAGAGGAAAGTGATTCAATGTAGCGGCGTTGGCCCTCAACATAGAGAGTATCAAAGGCCAGGGAAGATTTTCCCGAACCAGAAGGGCCAGAGATTACGACTAGTTTATTTTTGGGAATAGCCAGAGAGATATTTTTTAGGTTGTGAACGCGCGCGCCAGTGATTTGAATTTCATTTATGGCCATCACTCACCTCTTGCAAGTTTTTGGTTGACCGAAAGTGCCTGCGCTAAAACAAAAGAGCAGCCGGAATGATCGGCATTTCCTTTTCCGTAAAGAGAAAAGGCCGTGCCATGGTCAACGCTTAATCGCAAGAAAGGTAGTCCGAGAGAAACATTAAGTCCAGTGAAACCATGGAGGGCCTTAAAGGGGGCCAATCCCTGGTCGTGAAACATATAAACAAATAAGCGATTGCTTAGAGGTGAAATAGTATGAAGTGTATCTCCCGAAAGAGGGCCATGGAATTTTTTAGAGGGATACTTTTGCGCCAAAACTTTAATTGCTTCAGAAACAACACGATCTTCATTTCCTAAAATTCCAGCTTCTCCAGCATGAGGATTAATGCCCGCAAAATAAATCTCATTAATAGTTTGAAAAAATTTATGGTAACCATCGAGAGAAAGAATACTCTTTTGCACAATTAAATTGGAATTAATAGTCGAGGATACTTGCTTAAGAGGCAAGTGATCAGTAACAAGCATTATTTGATGCTTGTCGGCCACAAAATTCATGGCCAAAAATTGATTAGCAAAGTGTTCACGCAAATACTCGGTATATCCGGCCAGTTGCTTTTTCCCGATTGAGAGCTGATCTTTGGAGGTCGGTAATGTCAACAAAACATCCCGTATTGGATTTATAAGAGACAGTGCCGTCGACAAAGAATTAGTAGAAAGTGGAACGAGAGAGCTTGTTGTGGCATGAAAAGGAATAATTTTCTTATTAATAATAATGCTTTTGTTTTTAATGCTAAATTTAAACCGTAAATCTTCTAAATTTTTAGCAATGGAACTTTCGTCGGCCACTAATAAAATTTGTGATAGTTCACGAGGAGAAAGCAAGAGAGAGCTTTTAAAAAAAACCTCTAATGCTATAGACCTTTCATGTCCCTGTGAGACAATAATCATAATCTACAAAGTATTAAAAAAAAGTTTTAATATAATGCTTATTACGTTCTCGCTGAAACCAAACTTCTTCCGTTATTTTTGACTGCTTATAAAATAGTTCCGCCTGAATTTCCATCTTCTGCTTAATGAAAAGTTCAGATTCAACCAGATCCTTTTTCTTTACATAAAAAACATGTTGCTTGCCGTCTCCGAGGGAAAGAGGATCACTAAACTTGCCCTCATCAGTGACTTTTAAAAGATCTTTTAAATTTTTTGCGAGGCCATCTTCTGTTATATCGCCGATAACGTTGGTCTCCAAACTTTTAAACTCTTTAGGAAGATCACCGGATATTTGAAAATTGGTTAAAACATCCTTGAAATGTTTCAACATATCGCCAGTAACGCTGGCCTTAGGAAGTGAAAAATCTACTAGATTGTAACGAAATGCCAGGGTTTGGTTGTTGACATTTTTTTTGTAAAATTCATTCTTAACTTCTTGTTCAGTAATGGAGATCAGTGGACGAATGACTTTTTGATGAAAATATTGATTTTCCATTGCCTCCCGAGTTAGTTCAAAATATTCATCAAAGGTTAATCGATTGCTTTCTAAGTATTGTAAAAGATCTGACCTAGAAAGACCTAGGCGTTGCTCCGTTAACTTTATTTGCTCTTCTACCATCTCATCAGCAATAACAATACCAACTTCATTAAGCTTGTCTCGGGATAAGCGGCCATTTATAATCGTGTCAACTATTTGTTGGTCGGTCATCTTTTCATTGGAATAAACAATTGGGGAGATGGTTTTGCGAGAAGCAAGATTGCTTTTGATTTGATTGATTTGCGAAAGAGAAACTACCTCATCATCAATAACAGCAACGATTTTATCCAGCAACTCTGCACGAAGCGGAGAGACAAGAAAAGAAAAAAACAAAGTAAAAAGTAAAAGTATGTTCATAATGGCCCTATTCTAGCATCTTCTTGTCAATTTCAATTTTAGCACTTTTGCGTTGCGCAGCGAAATACTGCTCCATAATTTCATCGCGTTTAATATCGTGGATAATTTTTTTATAATAGGCAACATTAATTTGGTCGAAAGAATTAATGGCCAAAATTTTGACAATATGAAATCCAAAAGCGGTATGCACTGGTGGAGCAATATAGCCAACTGGTTTTCCATTTATGGCCTTGAAATATTCTGGAGCAAGTGCTTTGGCCGGTTGAAAACCCATATCTCCTCCGGCCGGAGCGGTGCTGCTCTGAGAGAAGCGATTGGCCATTTCTGGAAATTTCTCAGGAGATTTACGCAGTTCCTCGTAAACTTTTAGCGACTGTGCTAAGGCGGCCTTTACTTCATCGTCTTTGGGATTGATCGTAGTGCGAAAAAGAATGTGGGCCGTGCGATATTCTGGGAATTTAACGTAGTAGTCCTTTAAATCTTTATCAGTTACAACAATCTCTTTTAGCTTGCCCTCGAGGTCTTTTGAAACCTGTGCATGAAAAAGAATATCTTCCATTTTATATTTGACCGTAGGATCATTTTCTAGTTTAGCTTGTTTGGCCTTTTGGATGCCTAGTTCGCGATTAATAAGATCCAACAATACTGACTCGCGAGTTACCTTTTTGTCCGAAACAAAAAGAGCATTTTGCTGATAGGCAACCTCTAATTCACCAGCGAGAATTTTTGTACCATTGATGGAGGCAACCACCGCATTGGGATTACTTGGCCGGGCCATTGTTGAAAAAGGAATAGAGAAAAGGATGAAAAAAGAGAAAAGATAATTCATCATAAGTCCTTTGATAAATTGTTACCCATTAGAAATAACAAATAATATTAGTAAAAAATTAACATTTTACCAGTTGCTCCGCAACATCTTTTGAGATTTTTAATAAAACTTCTTGAGAGATAACTTCTCGGTGGCCATATATAACGCTATAGTCGGGATTAATTTTGTAAACTTTTGGTCGAGAGGTAAAAAGCTTAACAATTCGATCACGAAGAGCAGTATCCTTGTCAATGGCCTCGCGGTCAAACTTAAAGGTCAAAGTAGATCCGGCCACCGCAATGGATTTTAAAGCGCAGGGGCCGAGAATAATTTTTGCCTCAATAATTGTGAACAAGTTTTTAATCTCTTCTGGAAAACTTCCAAAAATATCAGAAATATCGTCAATAATTTGATATAGGACGCTTAGATCGGTGCAGTTAGATAATTTTTTATAAATGCGCAACCGCTCTGCTGAATCTGTGATGTATGAGTGCGGAATATAGGCCGGGAAAGGAGTTGATATTTCCAAATCGCGGGAAACTCGTCTTTGCTCTCCCTTCAGCTCGGCGATGGCCTCTTTTAAAAGCTCCATATAAAGCTCTAGGCCCACTTCTTCAATATGGCCAGACTGTGACGCTCCTAAGATGTCGCCGGCCCCACGAATTTCCAAATCAGAAGAAGCAATTGAAAATCCAGATCCCATATCGGCGTAAGTTTGTAATGCTTTTAATCTTTGTTCCGCAATTGTGGTTAGTTTTTTCTCTTTGGGAATAACAAAATAGGCGTAGGCCTTGCGGTCAGAGCGGCCGATGCGGCCACGTAACTGATGGAGTTGGGCCAGGCCGAAGGTATCCGCGCGGTTAATTATCATGGTGTTAGCATTTGGAATATCGATTCCAGATTCAATGATAGTTGTGGATAGTAAAATATGATATTTCCCAGAGTAAAAAGCAGAAATTTTTTCTTCTAATTGTCGCTCAGGAAGTTGGCCATGCGCCACCACGATTTTGGCAGTTGGAACCATTTTTATAATTTCTTCTCGTACCATCTCAATATCGTTGACGCGATTATGTACATAAAATACTTGGCCGCCGCGGGCCAGTTCTTGTTCAAGTGCATGCTTGATAGTGTTGAAGTCCTCTTTTATCAAATAAGTTTTTATTGATTGTCGCTTTGGAGGTGCTGTCTGGATTAAGGAGAGATCGCGTAGTCCCAAAAATGCCAACTGCAAAGTTCTAGGAATCGGAGTTGCCGTTAGCGTTAAAAAATCCAAAGTTGCTTTCATTAATTTTAGTTTTTCTTTATGGCCTACCCCAAATCGCTGCTCTTCATCAACGACAACAAGTCCTAGACTTTTAAATTTCATAGAATCAGCAAGCAACATGTGAGTACCAATGACAATATCTACTTTCCCTTCGGCCAAATCCTCTTTCAATTTTTTTGCCTGCGGGGCGGACTTGAAGCGAGAAAGAAAATCTATTTTAACTGGGAAGTTGGCGAAACGTTCTACAAAAGAGTTATAGTGCTGTAGCGCTAAAATAGTGGTAGGAACTAAAATGGCCACCTGTTTTCCATCAAGCACGGCCTTAAAGGCCGCACGCATTGCTACTTCTGTTTTACCAAAACCTACATCGCCACAAACCAAGTGATCCATCGGTGTTGGTGCCTGCATGGCGTCAAGAACATTGTTAATGGCAGAAACTTGATCCTTTGTCTCATTGAAAGGAAAGGCCAATTCGAACTCTTTAAAATGGTGGTCCGGAGGGGAAAAGGCAAACGCCGGTGATGACTTTCGTTCGGCCTGTAATTTTAAAAGATCAAAGGCCAGTTCTTTGGCCGCGTTTTTTGCTCGTTCTTTAATTTGTTGAAACTTTTTTGAGCGAAGGTTATTTAATTTTAGGCCGGCAGTAGCTGGTGCACTTTTTTGGATCAGGTTAATCTTATAAACAGGAACATAGATCTTATCGTTTTCATCATAAAGTAAAACTAAAAAATCTGAGGTACTGCTTCCAACCTGCATTGCCTCCAGACCTAAATACTGGCCAAGTCCATGTGTGCTGTGGATTACATAATCGCCAGGAACGAGGGATGCCATTTGTTCGGCGAAAAGATCAATATTAATTTGTCTTGTGGCCTTGGCCTTGTTGCGCTTTTTTGAAAAAAGATCTGCAGAAGTTAGAACTAATAACTTTTCTGCAAAATAGTAAAAACCCTGATCAAGAGAAAACTGTTGATATGAAATTCGTGACAGCAGTTCCGAAGAAAAAGCGTGGCCATCAATTAAAAAGGCAATTTCTTCTTTGGCGTTGATGTTTTCATATAGAAAAATTATATTTCCGTTATATTGGAAGTGGGTTTTAAAAAAATCAAAAAGTTGATTAAAATATTCAAACTTGTCTTGCGCTGGATTGACATGGTTGTTTAAGAAAATGCGGGCCGACTCCATTTGCACAGCGATGCTATTATCAAGATCGCAAGTAAGAGCATCCATCGCAACACTGTTTACCTGCAATGCCTTTATTGAATCAATTTTAGCAAATCTATCTAGGTCATATATTTTCTCGGGAGAAGGGGTAACCATTTCATCTTCAGAATCGGCAAGACGGCGCGCATAGTCTGCACGAATTAGTTCAAACTCTTCTGTCTGTGAACGAACAGATTCATCTGCGGAGATAAAAGTTATCAAACCATTTGGGGTGGTAAAAAAATCTAAAAGAGTAGAATGTTCAGCAAAAAAGGAAGAGACAAAAAGTGGATAATTGTCAAAAAGACGGCCATTTGCCAAAGACTGTAACAACTCTTTTCGTGCCTCATGTCGTCGCTTAAACAAAGGAGAAGGCATCGGCAAGTTTTCGCGAAGCTGTGAACGGAACGGATCATTAGTGAAAATTCCAGGTGCCGGGGGAATAAAAATATCTTTAAGTTTTTTCTCTCGAATTGATTTGTTGGTTTGTTGGTCAATTAAGAAAATATCTTCAATCATTTCATCAAAATAATGCAAACGAACAGGCCCACCGAGCGTAGGAAAAATATCAAAAATTTCGCCCTTTCTAGAGAAAGTTCCCGGCTCTTCAACAGTAGTTGACGAAAAATATCCAATTCTTATCAGTCGCGCCGCCAAATCGACAGGGGAGATAATATCAGAAGTAGAAATCAATAAACTATTTTCTGAAAAAAAAGAAAGTGGTGGATTTTTCAAAACAAGTCCTTCTGGAGTGCATAGAAGGATTATGGGATTTGGCCCTTGTAAAATTTTTGCCAAGGCAAAAAAGCGTTGAAAAAGATTTCGGGAAGATGAAAAAACCTCTGAAAAGGGATTTATTTCATGGCCAGGAAAAATCAAAATATCGGGGATTGCTTTTTTTAAATTGCTATAGACATCTTCTAAAACATCTGCTGTTGGGCAAACAATTAAATGATGCGATGGTATTTCTTCTTTTTTTCTTTTCAATAAAAAGTTGGTATAAAAAAAGTGCCATTCAGATGGCCCCATTCCAGAAATTTTCATGGGCACGTTAGAGGATTTGTGCCAATTCAAAATTTTTTCGGCCACCAGATTAAGGCCATGCATATATGGTAATCCTCGAGAAAAAAACAAAGCGCAATATATATTTCCATAACGATAGGCCTAGGTTATTCTAAATACAAGATTAAACGAAAGATAATATGAAAAAGTATCTATTGCCGCTGGAGAGAATATTTATTGCCCCTTTTTTGCTTCTTAATCTGTTCGGAAGAATTGCAACTTCTTCAGGTGACGGAAAAGAATCATTACTACCCTCTTTGGCCGTAGCGGCATTAATAATATATACATTATGCTGATGCAGACGTTTTTTATTCTCGATAATTTGTTACCAGAAATTGTTCTGTTGTCCTCTATTTTACTTACTTTTTTTTTCACCAGGAAAAACAAAGGAAGCAAGATAGCAGCTTTTATCAATTACTTTGCAATTGCCATAATTGCACTTGTTTTAGGCCAGCGACTATTACTTAACTATCCGGCCATTTCGCTATCTGAATCATTTTTTGTCATAGATCGCGTCGGCCATGCTATGAAATTTTTGCTGATCATTTTTTTTGCTATATTTTCTGTTGCACAAATAGAAAAGTGGACGGCAAGAAAACAAATTTTTTTGTTAATTTCGTTTTTTACAATATCGGCCAACAATCTTTGGATGATCGTTTTTTTGGAGTTGTTTTTTCTTTTGGATTCACTATTTTCATTTGAAGATAAATTTTTTTCATGGCACCGCGGGGAAAAAATTAAAATTTTTTTAACCATGATGGCCAGCATTACCCTTATCTTTTTATTGGATGGTGGCAATTTGACGCAGGTAATTCAGGCAAAGGAGAATAGTTTTTCTTTCATAAAACCAACAATGCTGGCCCTGGTATTACTGTTTGGCCGTCATATCTATATTTTTCCGTTTATTAATATGGAAAATACAAATAATGATTCTAAGAAATGGCCATTTGAGGATATTCTTATAAAAATTTCTATTTTTACTTTTTATTTAAGAATTTTGTTGAACTTTAAAACATTAGATTTGGCCCTACCGTACATGGGAATAGAACTTTCCATAGTTAACTTGTTAATTATTTCGATTGTAATGGGTGGTGTATTGTCGCTTTGGGAGCGATCATTGGTTCGTCTTGGCAATTTTGACAACATGTTTTTGGTTGGTGGTTTGTTGATAATTAATTTTATTTCTCAAGGGAAGTATTTGGCCATTTCTTCCCTAGGAGTTGCTCTGGTGGCAGTGACGGCCAAGGCAATTCAGCTCAGAGTCGTTTCTGTGTTTAACAATGATCATCGCGAGCGACTAGTTGGCATGTTTAAGCGTTTCCGGTATGAAGTGGTTGGGATGATGGTGTCTTATCTTGCGATACTGGTTTTTTTTGAAATATTGTTAATCCAATTTCGTCAAAGAGGTGCCCTGGTTTTTTCTTGGCAACGGGGAATTGTTTTTTTTGCATTAATTATTTTTATAATAAGTAAGCGACAATTCTTACGAGATATTATTAAGGGGGATAGTGAACTAATTTCCTCACTTTTAATAAGCGAAAAAGAAGATTCGGCCATAACCGCAAGCAGGATGCAAAATATAATCATGGCCATCTATTTTTTCATCGGTTTTGTCTTAGCAATTTCAATAAACCATGATTTAATGGATGTGCACTTTTTAGGAATTTAATCGCAAACGAAGGGAGTCGGGCGTTGTCGTCATTAGTTACTTTTTTAATTTTCCTATTTTTTTTGGATTTGGCCATTTATGGGTTGTTGCGTTTTGTTAACAGTAGTCATGTCAAAAATTTTTCAAGAACAAGTGGCCAGGAGATAATGCAGAGTAAGATGCGTTCTTTGTCCAATAACTACTCTATAGGTAGAGAAATTGAATTTGTCATTTTAGCGGTTTTTATTATTGCGTTACTTTTTTTAATCCCATCTTTGGTTTTTTTCTTAAACAAAAAAGACGGGGCGGGATTTGAGATCGTTCTTTTTTCTGTTGGTATTTTATTTTTGGCGTATCTTTTACTGGGCGGTGTGCGCTTTTTCCAAAGATTTAAAATTTTTAATGACCATTAGTGAGCGTTTAATGTTCGAAATGATTATATTCTTTAAAATTGTATTTTTGCTTGTACTGCTGGCCGGACTGGTTGCATTTAATGCTTTTTGGGGGGAGTTGGTTGTTGGTAAGCTTACAAACTTGCGTACAGATAGGTTTAATGCTGGAAAAATAATTAATACGGGAATACGAAATATTTTAAAAATGTTTAATAAATCGACGGCAGATAATTTTTTTAATGACCTTTTTTTGCTGTATTTTCTAACGGTGGTTATCATTGCTCCTGTTGTTGTTTTACCAGTCATGGCCCCTTTCTCTTTTTGGGGCCAACTAAATTATGGAGAAGTTCTATATTCGAAAGATGGCCTTCTTCTCTTCATAGTACTTATGGCCATGCATCCCCTATATTATCTTGTTTTGTCTATTGGCCAGCGAGATAATGTAGCAAAGCTTTCATCATATCGCATATATAAACAGCTACTGACGACGGAGTTACCACTGTTGGTGTCGTTGCTTTCTGTTTTTTTGGCCTTTGGCACCTTTGATCTTCACAAAATCATACAACTGCAAAATGAGTATACAATTGGTGGATTGCCGGCCATCGGCTGTTTGATACAACCAATTGCCTTTTTATCAGTGATTTTTGTCGTATTATCAAAGGATCATTCTAGCGCATATAGTGTGATAGAGCTGGAGAAGGAATGGATCGGTGGTATAGATAAGGGCCGAGATCTTTTTTTTATTCTTGTTTTACGTTTTTTTAATAACGTACATATAGTTATTGGGGCCATGCTGATAACAGCTATTTTTCTTGGAGGATATGGCCCAATTTTTTACACTGGCCACTTGGATAAAATTGGCATTGTTTCTTCACAGCACTATATCCCGATTATTCAAGTTTCTATCTTTTTGTTAAAAACTTCGGCAGTTTTATTTATTATAAATTTTGCCAAGGTAATTATACCCAAACATTCAAACTTTTTTCTAATGAGTATTTCTTGGAATAGGTTTTTTATTATTGGTTTGTTAAATCTAATTACTACCGTCATTTTTATAAAACAGGGGTATTTTAAGTGGTAATCTGGGAAATATTAGTGGCCGTAGTTATGCTCCTTTCGGGGATGATATTTTTATGGAGCAAAAATATTGTTGTATCTGCTAGTGCTTTGATTTTCACCTCAATGACGCTTACTTTCGTTGTAGGGGAAGTTTTTTGGTCGACCCCCGTTATTTTTGTTCCCGTGGCAACAACAATTGTAGCACTTCTTGCTATTTTGGTGCAAAACAAGGTCTCCGATCCAATTAGAAAAAATTTTATGGATGAGTGCCAGCGCTCACTGTTTGTAATTTTCTTAATTGTTTTTTCTTCCCTTTTGGGGATAGTTATAATTTTTCTAAAGGAAAACGCTGTTTTCTTTGAAGATGGAAAAAAAATAGTTGGCCAAGAGGTAGTAGGAACTTCTATTGAAGTTTTAAATCCAATTTTTGTGGAACACCGTATGATATATTTTGCGATTTTTATATTAATTTTTATAACTGTTTTTACGCTAGGATTAATAAAAAAACAGAAGGATGAGTCGGTGTGAACTTATATTTGCTAATCACCGTACTAATAATCTGTTCTGGCATTATCCGGATGGCCATGAGAAGAGGAGCAGTAGATCAACTGCTTGCTATTTTATTTTTTTGGAACGGTTCATTTTTCTTAATGTATTTTCTTTCTATTGCTAATCATGGCCCGGAAGGCGTAGTTTTTGGCCTCTATTCGATGGTTCCTATTATTTTGATGTTAATTTTACTGTTGGGCCAGTTTGTTTTTTTACATGAAGAAAAGAAGTCGTTAAAGACAGATATTTTTGAAAGGGATGAATAGTGGGAGTGCTACTCTTTTTATTTTTCGGTATTTCGTTTTCAGCAGTTTTTTTCTGCTTGTATGACAAGCTGTTCTTTGATGGACGCTACACTAAATATGTTTCAATAATTGCGGGGTTTTTGTGGGGTGTGCTGCTTCTCATAATGAACAAAAGCATTGCGGAAGCGGCCATTGGGACAGTTATTGTTTGGTGGAAATATTTGATTATCGGAGTTGGAGCAAGTTCCATAATGTTTCAAGTTGATCGCTTTACTATTTTTACATTGGGAGCACAGTTATCTATTTTTCTTTTAATAAAAATATATCAGGCAACAAGGCCAACAAATAGTTCAAAATTTGGCATGACTTTAATTTTACAGATGACGATATTGGCGTTTGTTGCCATGTCAGGAAATGGTATCACATTAATGATGTCACTAATTGCTTTAGATCTAATGGCCCTCTTTGAGGCTTCTTTTGCAGAAATTACAGTTGGCAACATTGTGCTTAGAACGAGTCAATATCTCGCTGTTGCCGCTATGTGGATTTTGATTCAATCAGAATTTCAGATAGAGAGCTTTTATCAACTTAATGACCTAGTCAGTGCGGAAACAATTGTTTCTAAAAAGTTGGCCATGGCATATTTTTTTCTGTTTATGGTAATTATTTTGCGCCTACGCAATCAACTGTTTTATCCTGATCGAGAGGAGTTGGGTGATCATCCGCTCATGTCGTTGTATCAAGAGATTAGTTTTGTTTCTTTTCCCTTGGCCATTATATTTTATAGACTATCTCCCCTTTTTGACTTGTTTCAAAACCATTCTCCGTTAATTACAATGATTTTGGGATGCTACCTCTTACTAGGTGTTATTAGTCTTTCTCTGTTAAGTAGTTATTTTGCAGTATTTGTTCGCATTGCCGGTGTTTTTTCATTACTTGCATTCGTTGCCGCAATTAATGTTTTGCCAACTCTTTCTCCGCAGATATTTGCATCGGGCCTTTTGATTACGATGTTTTTGGCCTATACTCATTACGCTAGTAACAATCGATTGTTGGCAAAGTTGGATATTAAAACATTCCTTGTCTTTTATGTGATTGCAACAATTATTGGAATTTTCCCGTTTACATTTTCACATGAATTATCAACATTGATAACTGCCATTTTAAAAAATGATGGCCTGGGCCAAGGTAACATTATCATACTTGGATTTTCCTGGTTTATCTTTTCATTTGCTATCGTGGGGCGATTTTTGGGAGAGTTGTTGATTGGCCGATCTTTTAATCCGCAACTTAAATCTACAAATTGGCCATTTTCGCTAGAAGAACAGATATTAACCGCACTATACTTTGTTTTGTCTATTGCACAAATTTTTATAACGTATCATTCTCTATCTGAAAACAGTGTCGTTGCAAACTTTCTTATCATAAACCAAGAGGAAAGTTCTGCCACGAGAACATTAATCCCAATAACCAGCATCTCTTTGGTGGCCCTTCTGGCCGCGTTTGCTGCCTTTTTATACCATAAGAAACTAAAGGAAGGATCTTCTATTGCGATAAAATTCGAACAATTACTTTTGTCACATAGCTTTAAAATGAGACGGAGTAATGAACTTGGCCTTTTTACTTCCTATAGCACGAAGGCGGCAATTGAGTTTTGTGTGTGGCCCCTCGTCTTGTTAAAGAAAATGCTGGAAATGCCGCAAGTCCTACTGGCAGATGGTTGGAGAATGCTGCGGATATTTTTGCTGTCACGTCGACGGAGTGATCTACTACAAAACATTACGTTGGTTTTAATGATCATTTTGGTATTATTACTTGTCGCGCTTTTGGGAGGAA
This sequence comes from Bdellovibrionales bacterium RIFOXYD12_FULL_39_22, assembly GCA_001770205.1. GTDB lineage: Bacteria > Bdellovibrionota > Bacteriovoracia > Bacteriovoracales > Bacteriovoracaceae > YD12-FULL-39-22. The sequence goes on along the minus strand of MEQL01000039.1, from coordinate 360,190 downwards.
GGTAGATGTTGGATTTTTATTGGGGCCAAACCATAATACTTTTTCTCCCTATGCTATGGGCGGCAGGATATTTACTAGAGATTAAAGATAAAAAACTGGTAAGGGTTTATAGCTTTTTAGGTATGTTCTCTGTTTTTGCCTATCTTGTGCGTCTTCTTTGGTATAACGAGGGATGGCCTTCTGATTTCTCTACTACGTCAGTTGATACTGCGGTGGTTGCTGGCCACTATTTGTTTGTTTTTGGAATTACAAAATTATCTTCGTTAATTGTGCTGCTAAATTATTTTGTCACTATTATATTATTGCTCACCTGGCATAGAGAGGAAATATATGACAGCAGATCGATTATGTTTATGCAGATGGTTATTTTGGGACTAAGTACCTTGGCACTGAGCAGTACAAATATTTTTCAATATTATCTAGTTTCAGAATTAGTTGTTTACACATATCTTCTTTTAATATCCACGTTAGGAAATAAGGAAAGTGTAAAAGAAATTTTGGTGTATGCATCCATATCATCAGCATTGGTTTTGGCCTCAATGGTTATATTATTAGTTGTGGGTAAAATTAGTTTCGGAGTGATTGAATTAAGTGATGAAATGGTCAGACGATTTCTAGGAGATGAGCAATTCGCAAAAGAACGTCTTTTGGTTGGAGCAATGCTTTTATTGGCATATTTGATGAAAATGGGAATTTTTCCACTGAAGCATTGGAGTAATAAGACAGATAAAAAAATTAGCTCTCTATTAAATATTTCTCTGGTGGTTATATATGACACGCTTTTTATATTTGGATTATATAAATATTTCTTTACCTATTTTTATGCGGGGATGACAGCCTATATGCCATGGATAATAGGCGGAATTATCCTTTCTTCAGCGATAGGTCTGCTGACCAGTGATTATAAGAGTAACACTGGCAATTTCTTTTTACGTCTTGCGAGAATTGTTATTGTCCTGATGATTCTTTCGCCCTCAAACAGGGCACATGAAGGGGCCTTTTATATTCTATTTATTATTTCTATGTTAAATACTTTTTTTGGTGCACTAACATATCATCGCGCTTCAGAGTTTTTCTTTTTTCCCGCAGGATTGGTTATTGCTTTATATGTTTTTATGATCATGTTTCCATTTTCAGCAGTTGTTGGGAGTGAATATTTTTTTCTATCAACAATGCTAGAAAATGGCCTAGCTTTTCTTTTGGCCTCGCTTTTACTTTTACTTTACGGCCATTACATATTCATAAAGGGGGCTGTCGCAACACTCACTTCTGCAAAAGTAGCGTGGCCTGCTCCCGCACATTTGCAATGGAGAAAGCTTATGCCGCTTATTTTATTGTTGGCCATTATTTTTTTTATGGGGATATTGCCGGAAAATATAATTGCGTTTTTTCGCGCAGATCTGGTGATGTGAGTTTATGAAATTTGATGCATATGATATTTTAAAAATCGATACGACAATAGTGATATTTATTGTTGTCACCTGTTTTGCCGCAATAGTTTCCTTTGGTGGTAAAAACTGGCGTAGAGCTTCTGGCCTGCTATTGATTTTTTCAACGGCAATGCTTCTAGGTAATTTATTTTTTTCTTCTAAAGAAATTGTATTATATAAATATTTGACTCTTTCCAAGATTGAAGTCCGTTTTGCTATGCTTTTATGTTTACTGAACATTCTTACTGTAGTCATAAATGGAATTCAGAAATATTTTGATCTAGGTAGTTCGATTCTATCAAGCTTTATGCTAATTTTTTCCATTTTTATTTTGGGTACAAGCAATTTAATTGCCTTTTTTGTTTTTATTGAAGCACTTTCATATATTATGTCGGTGCTCCCACAATTTTCTAATCGTAAAGAAGCCATTGAGATTAGTATTAAATCAGGTTTAAGTAACACCATAGTTTCGACTATTTTTTTTATTGGAGTAGGAATTTTCTATATGGCAACCGGAAGGATGGGCCTAGAAAACATTGTTGTTGGAAATGAAATGGCATATCGCATTTCCATTGTATTGTTGTTAACAACAATGATTTTTAAAATCGGCTTGGCCCCATTGAATTTTTGGGTGTTGGCCATTCACCAAGGTATTTCGCGAGGACAAATTATTTCCTATTTTTTTACTTTTTTAGCACCAGTCATATACGTTTTTACTGTTACAATGCAGACAATTCTGGCCAAGAGTTCGCCGGCCTTCCATTCCTCTATCTTGTTGGCAATGGCAGTTATATTTGTAACTAGTAACATTTATGGAAATATTATGTCACTTGCGCAAAGAGAACTGCGAAAATCTTTATCATACAACGGGATCGCTCAAATCAGTTTGTTGGCGGCAGTAATATTATTGAGTGACAAGCATGGAAATATTCGTAGTCTAATGTATCATTTGGTAATTACGATGCTATCGTTGTCTTTGGCGTTTAGCGTAATATTAGAACTGTGGGCACAAGATCAAAAGGAAAAAATAACATTTAGTGGAGTCAAAAGATATTTTGTAGCTAGTAATTTTGGTAAGTGGAAATTTATTTTTGCGATTTTAATCTTAACTGGGGCTCCTCTTTCCGGAGTTATCGTTTCCAGAGCATTATTATTTTCTGGCCTAATTAGCGACGGCCATCTCCTGGTTTCTTTTGTTTTTATTATTTCATCTGTTTTAGGTGTTGTGGCGCTGTTGCGATTTATTGCAGAAGTTAATGTTTATCCCCAGGAGATGGATTTGCTATTGGCCTCTAGTAATGAAACAGAGATTGGCCGCGTGACCATCTCTTCCACTATTATGCAAATGGCCTTGATAATCGCGCTTATTGTTTTGGGTATTTTTCCATCAATTTTTATCAAGTAGAATAGATGATGAGTACAAAATATCGAGTTAAATTAAAAAATGAAAGAATTGTTGGCCCTTTTCCAATAGAAAAAATTGGCGAAATGTTTTTTAAAAAAATCATAGATGGATCAGAAGAATGTCAGGTTTTTCCTGATGGTAAATGGGAGCCAATTGAAACAGTTTCGGAGCTTAGTAAGCTCATCGTAAAAATAATTTCTCAAGAAATAAATCTTGGCCAACAAGATGTAAAAGAATCGGAAACGGTCATAAATTTATCAATTGCCGCCGCACACAAAGAGCTAACCGCTAAAATGGCGCATTATCGCGATGAACCATCTGTGCAAGAGGAGGATGAGACAGAGGAAAATGTTTTGGAAACGAAGATAAAAAGTGGTGATAAGACAGGGCCATTTAATGAATTTAATTATAAGAAGTCTTCTGGAGAAAAGGAAAGCAATTCATCCACAAAATCAAATCCATCCAATTCTTCGGACGACAAGACAGTAATTATAAACAAAAAACTGGCCACCACAAAGACAGCCGATGCGACGAGAATTGTAGATTTGAATTATAATCCTAAAGAATTTTTTGCTAAAACAATGGAAAAAAATGGCCCCGCGAAGATTGAAATTTTAGAAGAGGCAGAGAAAACGCCAGAAGAAGAAAAAATTAATACCAGAGAAGAAACAAAAGTTGCCAACGTTAAAGAACTACTGCCCGAATTGCATCGAGAAGTGGAATTAACAGAGCAAGAAGTTGAAGAAGAAAAAAAACAACAAGAAGAACAAGAAAAAAAAGAGCTGAATGCACTTCTTCCTCCAAGCAATGAGGGGGCCCCAAAGGGGGATAAGAAAAAGCAAAAAGGTATTCGCCCAATTGCGGCAATTGCTTTTTTAGCAATATTTATTGTGCTTTTAGTTCCGGATGAAGATACAGGGATCAAAACGGAAGGAGAACCACAATATGTCGAAGTTTCTTATCCTGTTGCTTTGGAAATAAACAAGATAAAAAGTGAAGAGCAATATCAATCGGGAGTAGTAGAATACCAAAAGGGCAGATACTATAATAAATTAGAGGCGATCAACTATTTTCAATCATCATGGCAATATAATAACGAGAACAACTACAAGGCCATCGGAAAGCTACTTCTTTGTTATGCAGAGCTGTTTAGAGATGCACAAGATCGCGACGTGGCAGCATCGACAATTTATAAAATAATTAAATTAGTTAAAGGCCAGGCATTAGTTGATAGAGACATTGCTTTGGGCTCTGCAATTTTTTTCTATCACATGAAAAAATATCAAACAGCTTTTAATATTATGGAGAATTTTGATACGCACAGAATAGGGGTTTTAAAGAAAATTCGAGATTTAGAAAAAGAAGCAGAAGATGGACTGATTGGAGAATCGCAGCTAGCAGCAATAGATCAACAATTAAAAGAGGAAGGGCTAGATGAAAAAGAAGCAGTGGCCCTTTCACAGAAAAGAGATGAAATAGCTAAAAAGTTAATAGAGTTGGCAGACGCAAAAAAAATCAATGAAAATACGGTAGCAACTTTTAAAAAAGGAGCGTATCACCTTTTAATTGCTCTTGAACTTGGCCGTTTGGATCGGGCAAGAGAAATTGCTGCCAAATTAGATCAAGGCCGTCAGGCCGCAGGAGTTGATGCCGTTCCTCTGGAAGTATATCTCGGACTAGCAAAATTTTATCGTTATGATGAAAAATTTGAAGAGGGCCGAGCTCTTTTAGTTGAGGCCAGCAAAAAGTACAAGGATTTTGCCATAGTGTGGCTGGATTTTGCTGAATACATCTTGCGCGAAGGAAATAAAGAAAAATTAGAAACCTTACTTTCAGGAATCAAAATTATAAATTATGAGAGGAGTCCCTACTACTATAGTCGCTATCTGGAGTATTCCGGCATTCTAATGGCCATGAAGGGAAACAATGAAGGAGCTGTTCAATATTTACAAAAATCTCTCAAAATTAATCCCTCCGATGATTTAATTTCTAAGCTGGCCGCAATTGATATTGGTGGAAGCAAAGCAGTGCAAGAATTTCTTTTGGAAACCAAGGCCCGCGATTTAGTGCGAAAATCCAAAGAGATGATGGAGATGCTGGAGTGGGAAAAAGCAATGATGTTGGCAATTGAGGCCGTGGATCTTTGCCCCAAAGATATAGACGCCAGACTTCATATGGCCAAGTTGCAGGCAAAAAGAGGATACTTTGTGGAGTCAATTGAAACCTTGCAAAAACTTTTTTCCGAGTATTCTGCCTCCGACAACGTTCGCTATACCCTCATTGATACTTATATTGATGCTCATCAATATGATGATGCGCAAAAAAGTTTAAATCAGGCCGGAGAAAGCAAGTTCTTTAATACTGCTCGTTACGTTTCAATTTCGGCCAAATATCAAGAGGCCACTGGAAATATAGTGGCCGCGGTGAGAAATTATCGTGAAGCACTTTATCGAGATCCTTTGAATGAGCAAGATTATTACAGCTTGGCCAGGATTTATTTGAAGCAGCGGGCATATGATATGGCAAAAATAATGTTGGGAAATGCGTTGGAGTTAGATCCGCAAAATATTGATTTCCACTTACTATATGCTCGCATCTTATTTGACAAAGAAAAATATGACGCGCCAGAAGTTGCCATTGGTTATCTGCGCAATCTTTTAGAAAGTAATCCCGAGAACCCTAAGCTCATTGGAGAAATTGGCAAGTACTACTATCAGAGCGGCCAAATGAATGAATTCGAGGAGTATAAAAAGAAATTTGAAAATCTTCCCAAAAAAGACGAAGAGTTTTATCGCTTTTTGGTTTATGCCACAAAGTTAGAAGAAAAAACGGATGAAGCTATAAAATATTACGACATGCTATTGAAAATATCACCAGGTGATTTGGAAATGCGTTTTGAATTAGGAGAATTTTGCTTTTCACAGGGAAGAACTGAGGATGCAGAACTGGCCTTTAGCGAAGTAAAAAAGCGATTACCAGAATATCCGCTTATATATTATTATTTGGCCAAAATTGCTCTACAAAAAGGTGATGTGAAAAAAGCACATGAAATGGCAGATATGGAAATAAAAATAAATCCTAGTAAGGAACATGGATACTACGTCAAGGCCATGGCATATCTAGCAGACACAGTTGAAGAACGCTATACAATGGCCATGCGCAGACTAGAAGAGGCAGTGGCCAGAAATGGAAATTCTCCCGAAGTGCTAATCGCGTTGGGGGATATGAAATATGGACAAAATTATCTAGATGAGGCCCGCGAGTATTATGTTCGAGCACACAAACATAACCAGGAGAATCCAGAACTAAGCCGTAAGCTGGGAATGGTATACAAGGATATTGGCCAAGGAGAAATTGCTATTAATTATTTTCAGGTTTACCTCACACTTTTTCCTTCAGCTCCAGATCGCCCGCAAATTGAACTTTTAATTAAAAACTTAAAATAACAGGAGATAAACAGATGCATGATATAAGATATTTTGAAGAGCATACCGAAGAAGCAAAAAAAAATCTGGTGCGGAGAAGGCCAGAATTAGCAATGCAAGTGGATGAAGTGCTGAAAATAAATCATCGCCGCAAAGAACTTATTCGAATTGTTGAGTCTTATCGGGCAGAAATTAAAAGCACATCGATGGAAATTGGCAATTTAAAAAAGGCCAAGCAAGATGCGACAGAATTAATGAACAAAGTTGCCGCTATAAAGGCCAATGTTGAAAACGATGAAAAAAAATTGGAAGAGATTTTAGAGGAACAGAAAAAATTACTCTCTATGATTCCTAATATAATTGATAACGAAGTTCCGAATGGCCAAGATGATGGACATAATCAGGAGATTAGAAAATGGGGAACGCCTCGTCAATTTTCCTTTACTCCCAAAGATCATGTTGATCTTGGGCAAAACTTAAAAATGTTAGACTTTGAAAAGGCGGCAGAGATTGCGGGGTCGCGCTTTGTAGTTTACAAAAAGCATCTTGCCAAGCTTGAACGAGCGCTTATTAACTATATGTTAGAAAAGCTAATCGCTGCTGGATATGAAGAAATCATTCCGCCCTATATTGTCAACGCCAACACTCTTTATGGTACTGGCCAGCTTCCCAAATTTGAAGATGATCTCTTTCGTCTTGAAGGCCGGCCGTGGTATTTGATTCCAACGGCGGAAGTTCCGGTTACTAATTTAAAATGCAATGAACTTTTTGCTGGTAATGAACTTCCTTTTAAATATGCCTCATATACTCCTTGTTTTAGGAGCGAAGCAGGCTCTTATGGCAAAGATACCAAAGGCCTTATTCGTCTTCATCAGTTCAATAAAGTCGAAATGGTGCAAATAACAAAGGCAGAAGACTCTACGATTGCCCATCAAGCAATGATTGATATGGCCTGCTCTGTTTTGGAGGATCTAAAGCTCCCCTATCGGGCCGTGCTTTTATGCAGCGGAGACATTGGATTTAGTGCAAGAAAATGCGTCGATTTAGAGGTCTGGCTCCCTGGCCAAAATAAGTATCGAGAAATTTCCTCGATCTCTAATTGTTGGGATTTTCAAGCACGTCGGGCACAAATTCGTTATCGTGGCGAAGGGGGCAAGCCAGAGTTTGCGCATACCCTAAACGGCTCTTGCTTGGCCGTTGGGCGCACACTGGTTGCTATTTTAGAGAACTATCAAAATGCAGATGGTTCTATTACGATTCCAGAGGTTCTACGTCCATTTATGGGTGGAATGGAATTTATTCAGGGAACACCTGCTAAAAATTAGATTGTCAAATTAGTGCCCTCTGCCCTATTATGTTTCACATCAAATGCGGAGGATTGGCTGAGTGGTTGAAAGCGGCGGTCTTGAAAACCGTTGTACCCTTCGGGTACCGCAGGTTCGAATCCTGTGTCCTCCGCCATTCGAATCTCAACTAATTATAATCATAACATTTTTTTAATCACTTCGACGTTTGCTCGCAACTGCTCGCACGACTTGTTTTTGGCATATCGACAACATCTGAAAGTTTTGTAAAAATGCCTACACTATTATTCTTTAATAAGGATGGACAAAGGTGACAAATTCAGACGTTGTTATTCGCAAAGCAAATAAGGGCGACGCAAAAAGGTTGCCTGTGTTCATTATAATTCATGGATAGAAACGTACAAAGGCATTATGCCAGATATTATTCTTCAAAAGACATCACTGACAGGAAGAGAAAAAATGTGGGAGAAAATTTTCGAAGATGAAAGACAGTTGAATAATTGTTGGGTCGCAGAGTCTAGCGTTGATGGTGTTATTGGGTTTGTCACGATATGTGAGGGGTGAGAGAAGCAATACCCAGGTTATGGCGAAATTGTAGGACTGTATCTTTTAAAAAAGCATCAAAGCAAGGGAGTCGGGGCAAAATTACTTTTAACCGGCCTTAAAGAGCTTTATAAGAGGGGTTTTAAATCGGTCTATCTATGGGTTTTAAAAAATAATCCAACGGAAGGTTTTTACCAAAAGATGGATGGCAAACAAGATGGTGAAAAAGTTGAAGATATGTATGGCGAGAAAATCACCGAAGTTTTTTATATCTGGCCTAATATGAAAAACCTGTTGGTCTAGTGGTATGCTTAAAAGAAGTATTAATTATTGAGAATTATGAAGATACTGGCAGAGGAGTTAGTTGTCTTTTAGTCGGCTTTACGGATGATGGAAAGCCAATTCATGTAGTTTGTGGGACGCGCAATAGCTGGCTGGTTATCATGGCCGTTTATATTCCGACCCCTCCAAAATTCAAATCACCATATGAAAGAGGATAAAACCTTGAAAGCGGCATAGTGAGTAAAAGTTGGGTCAAATATAATATTTTTTTTAACTTAAAATATCATCTGTGAAAGTCTTAGCTTGAAGGCCCTAAAAAAGACAGTGCTTTGGCAATAAGTTGATCTCTCTCGTCTCGCGGATCATACTTGAATTTTGGATTACTTTTATTTAGCCAGGTCCGCTGAGCTTTTGCAAGCTGTCTGGTAGAAACAACGATGCGGTCAACGCATTCCGAAATTGTGGGTATTTCGCCGTTTAGAAACGCTAATACTTCTTTTGGGCCGACAGATTGTAGCGGCCTTGTTTCTTTAGAAAAACCCTGCGCTAGCAGTTCGCTAACTTCTTCAATAATTCCATTTCTAAACATGGCCTCTGTGCGGGCCTGAATAATTTTTTGATGAGCCACCTTATCGATATCAAGAGAGATGTGTACCAACTGCCAATCGGGGTGAATATCGCTGGAGGTTAAATCATAAGGGCGATTTTGATCGAAGGCCTGCTTCTGATCGGATATTTTTTTTCCACAACTCCAAAAATATTCTACTGCCCGAATTATGCGGTATTGGTCATTGTGATGAAGAGAAGAATAGGAGAGTGGATCTTGTTCTTTTAGTATTTGCAGAAAAGGAGCAATTCCTTCATTGGAAAAAAGTAAATTAGAGCGGTGGCGCACTTCTAAATCAGATAAGTCGCCAATATGGCATTTTTCTTTGGCATACATCCCTTTTATTAGTGCGCGGACATAAAAAACACTTCCACCTACCAGTAAAATTATTTTGTTTTCTCTTCGTAGCTTTTCAATTAACGAAGTTGCCATCTCACAATATTGAGCAGCATTAATGGGGGCCGCAATGGTGGCGAAGCTAATTAATTCGTGTGGGACGATGGCCATTTCATGAGCGGATGGCTTGGCAGTACAAATGTTAAGTTCTTTATAAAAAAGCAGTGAATCAAAGTTGACAACAACAACCTTCCGCTTACTACTTGCTTCGATGGCCTGAGCTAAGGCGATGCTTAGCGCCGTTTTCCCGGAAGCAGTAGGTCCAGAAATTATGAAAATGGGATTTTGTTCAAAATTGTTCATATTTAAATATTATTTGCCCCAAAAGGTTTTTAGGATTTTTTCCGGTAAAAAAAATTATCAATTTCATTCTCATTAAGTTCAATCATTACATTTTTTTGAAGAAGTAAATTGTAAACGGTTGAATCAATTAATTCTACCAACAACCCCATGTCTGTCTCTCCCAAAAGATGAGAGATGGCGGTGTGAATTATCATGTATGCTTCTTTTTGCTCTACTCCCTGAAGATGATGAATTGTTTCTTCTAACATGGAGTGATAGTCGGTGTGGCGCAAGAAAATAGGAATAGAGCGCAATATATAACTTCGATCATCCATAGCATCTAAATCAAATCCATGATCGCGTAATGTCACGAGGGCAACATTGCTTATATCCGAGGTAAGATCAAAAGGTATTCCGATAATCATTGGAAGAATATAATTTTCTGATAAAGGAAGTTTGTCAGAAAGCAAAGTGTTCAAATAAAAATCAATAAATCTTTCCTTGTTTATTAGAAAAAACGAAGATGGATTTTTGATAAAATTAATTAACGAATAATTGGAAGATAGCGACAGACAAAGGCCCTCACCGACCTGAACAGATGAATGATTCGTTGGGGGGGGGGCATTTGTAGAGTTTAAATTGGAATTAGAGCAAGAACTTAAATTAGAGGCGGGTTGATGGTTAGGAAGTGGTGGGCGGTCGACAAATGAAGAGGAAAAAATCTTCTCCTCGACTAGTTTTTTTATTGCGGCATGAATTAAAGATAAAACCAAAGAAGTTTTAAAAAACTTAATTTGTGTTTTCTGCGGATGAATATTGACGTCAATGTGTGAGGGGGCCGCCTCCAGAAAGATAACGTATGCGCCACTACTGCTTCCCCAATATTTTTCTAGAGAATTGTAGATAGTTTTATGAATTCGAATATCGGTAATTAATCGGCCATTGACAAAGATATATTGGATTAGCGGATTGGCCTTTCCAGAGTTGGATTCAGATAAATACATGGACAGAGAGTACTCTTCATACTGTTGCTTCGTTGACCAAATAGGCAGTGGCCTATTTTTAAAAAAAATTTTACGAAGGCGTTTTTCGACACCCCCGTCATCGACTCGAGGGTATAATTCTTTTTCCTCCTCATCTATCTTCAAAGAAAAGGTTATTTGAGGATTGGAGATAATAAAACTATAGATAGTGCGCATGATGGCGCGATGTTCATTTTTTTCAGACGCTAGATACTTAAAACGAACAGGGGTGTTAAAAAAGAGATCCTTAACAAAAATTTTAGTTCCATGATTTTTTTCATTATCTTCAGTTTTTGCGGAAGGGATTTCCTTTAATAGTTTTTGCTCGCCGCCCTCAATTACTAAAATTCCTCCTGATACAGCTTGATCTTGCGGAATGGTTTCGCAAGTAACCTTAGAAACACTAGCAATGCTGGCCAGTGCTTCTCCGCGAAAACCAAAGCTGTACAGAGAATATAGATCTTCAAAGTGGGAAATTTTAGAGGTGGCATGTCTGCAGAATGCCCAGGGTAAATCTTCATAGGAGATACCCAGCCCATCATCTTCAATAGCAATTAAGTCAAGTCCGCCGTTTTTTATATCGATAAAAATATGCTCGGCCTTGGCATCAATAGAGTTTTCGATTAACTCCTTAAGTAATGAAGATGGCCTCTCCACAACCTCCCCGGCCTTAATTTGATCAATGATGTGTTCAGGAAGTAGTTTGATTTTGTTTGCTTGCACCGCTAACAAATACCTTAACCACGATAAAATTGCACCTGATTTCTGCCATTGCTTTTAGACAGATATAGTGCTTTGTCGGCGCGCTTAAAAAGATCAACACCGCTCAATACGCCCTGGCGATAGTCAGCAACACCCAAGGAGGCGGTAACTGGTAAAACCTTATTGTCATAAGTAAACTGCTCTGTCTCGATTACTTTGCGAAGACGTTCGGCAATTTCAAAGGCCTGTTTTAAATTAGTCTTAGGCAATAGAAGTACAAACTCTTCTCCGCCATATCTAGAGAGAACATCAGTGTCGCGAACACCATGTTTCCTTAATATCTGAGAGAGATGTTGCAGTACATAATCGCCAGCATCATGGCCATAGGTGTCGTTTAATTTTTTAAAGTGATCAAGATCAAACATAATTATCGAAAGCGGTATGCCTGTAACTTTAGATTTTTTTACTTCCATTTCGCAGGCACGGTTGAAATAGGCCTTATTGTAACATTTCGTCCATTTATCGGTATTGGCCTCGAGATTAAGCTTGTCATAGGTAAGTCGTTCGGGGTCGCCATGCGGTAAATACTTCAAGGCCATGCTACCGATTTTTATAATATCGCCGCGAACTAATTTAGTAATAGCGTCTACTTTTTTATTATTCAAGTAGGTGCCGTTGCGAGAGCCGGCATCTTCCAGGAGATACTCTTTTTCTTTTTGCAAAAGTTTGAAATGAAGGCGAGAAATTCCTGGGAAGTCGAGCGCGATCATATTTTCAGCACTACGGCCAACCGTCACTTCTTTTTCGATCAGGTCAAAAATAGTTCCGTTAAGTTCCCCTCCTACGACCAGTAGTGCCGCGGGTTTTTTTGATGCTTCAGAATCGGCGGCCGTGAGGGCCGCCTTGATATCGGTTAAAACAACGGTTGCATCATCTGCCATAGATATACACCTCTTTCCTCTGTCTATCTAACATGTAAAAACTAGTTGCGATACCCATTATATCGGTACATTATTACATTATGTTAAAAAGTTTTGGGCCTTTTTTAGCATTTAATTTTTAGAAAGGCCGACAGAGATAATTGGTTATCTGTGAGGGATTTTTGCAACTGACAACGCCTGAATTTAGAGGTGATCGAGATTATGTTTTTCCAGGAGAAAACCATTTTCTTTATTGGAAAACTTCTTCTTCGCTGTGGAATTCTAAGCTGGCCGAATATCAGGAAAGTAATATTATAATCGTTCCAATTAACTGGGCATTTCATTCTGATACTGGAGAAAATTACGATTTCGGTGAACATCGGCCAGAGGCCAATTTAGCGAAATTGGTGCAAACAGCAAAAAATAATGGGAAGGAAATAATTTTTTTAGTAGCAATTACTCCCTCTCCTTTTTTACCGAATGGCGGAATTCCCCATTTATTGGCCAGAAATATTTCTATTTCAGAAAGCAATATTTCTACCGCCGCAATTGATTCTGAAGGCCGCATTAATAAGATGTTTTCTTTTTTTGATCCGAGACTTTTTAAAAATTATGTAAAATTTTTAGAGGCCCTCTCTGGCCATTTTTCCTCCACAGGAGTGGATGTTGATGTGTGGACGGTTACAAATTGTTATTACGATCAAGATGTACTTTATAGCTATTTTTCTGATTATTCTAATACTTTTACTTCCGGACTTTCTCGCTTTTTATCCATAAAAATGCAGGAGGCAGAGAAAAAAGGAGAGAGTTTTCAAATTAGTAGTCAGGAGGAAGAGCAAAATTTACGAAAAGAGTATTATGATTCGGTCTACTCGCTCTACGCAGAGACTGCTCGTGAACACTTGAGTGCCAATTGGGCCGGCCATTTTAATATGCTTTTTTTAGGAGGAAGGATAAGTAATATAGGTGCCAGGGCCTTCGAGGTTGATGATGTTTGGCAATATTGCCATGATGTTTTTCGTGGACTTTGTGATGGTATAATCACTTCTTCAATTCTACTTCCTCTTGGTGTTAAGCGAGGTGCGTTGGCGCGAATACTTAGTGAGTTAGTAGAAATGACTGCCATCCCCAATTTACTGCTTTCTGGCAGAAAAACCAGTGAGGAGGAGATGGCGTTTCGACAATTGGAGCTTTTTTCTATTTATGAGAAAGATCTTTTTTCTATCCACTCAGGGTGGTCTTCTTTACATTTGTATAAATTTTTATCCTCCAACTATGGCCACACCTATCGTCGAGTTTTGGTGAACGAACAGGATCATCCGTCCAGCACCCAAATTCATTTTTTCACTGGTGATCTTGTGGATGAAAAAATTTTTTCTAGGATATTAGAAATTTTTATGAATGGTGGTAGTGTTATTCTTGATACAAGCGCGATGAATAATGAGTTTGTACAAAAAATGGAATTGTTTGTGTTAGAGAACAATTTACAGGTAGAACGAGTTAATTTTATGGCCATCGTTAATAACATATCTCTGGGAGATGGCCGATTGATCTATTTTTCTGGAGAAGCATTAGCTTCGCTACCATCCAGTAAAATATTATCTTTTTGGGAAAAGATTGTTAGCACTTTTAGCTTATATCATTGTCAAATCGTTGGCGGGGATGGAGTGGAATGCTTTTGGCGTACACGGCCATCTTTGGCCGCAGAATTATCTTATAGTGAAGTACGGAGAGTAGGACTTTATAATCCTACCAGTTATAGAAAAAAAGTTAAGTTAAGTTTTATGAAAAATTTTGCGTTGATGAAGATAGTGGATGAGACAAATGCTAAGGTGGTTTCCCGACAGAACGAGATAGAGGTTGATTTTTCACCCAATGGTTCTATCTCTATCGATTTTGGCGTTTTTGGGGATTAATTATTAGAGGAAGTAAAATGAATTATCACGATATCGTAGTTGCCGTTTACGACACCATAAGCAGCGAAAATGCGGGCCAATTTAATTACTTTAAAGTTATCTTTGATGATAGTGGAGAAGTGGACTTGTTGCTATTGCGTGAGTTGTATAAAGATTCATCGATGGCCAGTGCGGAAAACGCTATCCCTGGAATGATCGGCCCGTTTGCGGATTTAGTAGAACTCAATCGCTATGCCTTGAAACTTTGCGAAAAAGTAGAAAAAAAACAGATTTGTATTTATTCAGTTGATGAATATAGCGCAATCATTGAGAAAGCGAGCACAACAGAAGAGTTTCGCGAATTAATTGTTACCAACGGCAATAAGATAGAAAATTTGGATTATAGTAAAAAAGGTAGTTTTTTTAAGAAAATCTTTTAGACGATAATTAGGTTTCACCACTAATCGTCGTAAGCATTACACTGCTTTCTGCACACTTCCGCTCTCCAAAAAAGCGTTTTATAAAAAGATCTGGCCGGCGAAATGGACAAGAAAGTAGATTTTTTAAATGGAAAAATTCCACCGATTCGTAGTCTGCGCATGGCATTCCAGGAAGGATTTTGGTAGGGCCGCTGAACAAGACTCTCGGTCTGGCGGCCTGATATAGTTTACCAACGCTGGGTTTTTTTAGACTGTAGGCATAAGTAAATTTGTTTTTTCCAGAAGTAATCATTCCCCAAATAAGACGCAACCATAAATTTAGAGACTCCCTTTTTTTAGTAACGTTATCAGAGAGCCATAGGCCCGTTATTTCAGCAACCTTGCTAGAACGATTGAGACGTGTTGCCAAGGAGTGAGCGGTGGGGATTGATTCTAGCACGCGAAAAGGGCCCTGTTTAACGATTACAAAGCCACCACAAATATTTTTTTCATCATCAAAGCATGCTACGACTTTGCTTCGTTTGAGGTACTCTAGTGGAAGTTCAACATCAATATGTGGAGCAACTGTTTTACTGTAGGACAACAATTCCGCATCAGTCTTTAATGTTTTAAATTTCATAAAATTCCTCCTGTCCCTTTAGATAGCAGAGCTAACTCTTTTTTTCAATCGGTGTGGCCGGCAATCGTTCCTTGATATGGATTCGGAGCGGCCAGCAGAAGGCAGAAGATGCAGAAAATATTGATGAAATTCCTATCTTCTGTAAAAATTACAAAGGAGCTGTAAGAAAATATTAGGTAAGTTGAGTTTTTTGTTGCGTTTTTGCCGGCCGCTAGATAATCCTGCCTTACTTAAGTATCCAGGAAAAACTAATGTCGTTAATAGACAAAATGCTTTATTCACTAACCCTTTCGCAACTTAACGAAATTTTGATGGCCCATGGTTTTAAAAAATATGTTTCTGAGCAAGTTTTTAAATGGCTTTATCGACAGTGTAATTTCGAAATTACTTCGTGGAGTAATATTTCCTTGGCCGCCAAAAATTTTTTACAAGAAAATTTTTCAATTGCGTTGCCACAAATTTTACGGGTTGATCACTCAAGTGATGGGACTAAAAAGTTTCTACTCTCCTTGGCCGATGGAGAACAGGTGGAAACGGTGTATATTCCTTTCAATGAAGAGAGGCATACTATTTGTGTTTCTTCTCAGGTTGGCTGTCCGATGGGATGTATTTTTTGTTTGACCGGGCAGATGGGATTTAAACGCAATCTTTTTGCGGGCGAAATAATCGCACAATATTTGGCGGTTACTTTTTGGATGCGCACAAATGTTGCTTCAGATTTCAAATTAACTAATATGGTTTTTATGGGGCAAGGCGAGCCTTTGCTTAATTTTGATAATGTAAAATCGGCCATAGAAATTTTGGTGGATAGTCGTGGTATTGCTCTCGGACAACGAAAGATAACACTTTCTACTTCCGGCTGGGTTCCACAGATAAAAAAATTGAATGATTTTCCCCCCGTTAATATCGCCATTTCTTTGCATGCAGTAGATGATGTTGTGCGCTCAAAACTAATGCCAATTAATAATCGATATGATATTCACGCCCTCTTTGATGCCATAAAGGAGGTTCACCTTAAAGCGCATAGGCGCATAACATATGAGTATCTTCTTATCGAAGATGTTAACGATCGGCCGGAAGATATTGACGGACTTACACAACTAATTTCTAAACGTGATTCGAAAATAAACATTATTCCCTTTAATGATTATCCGGAGTCTCCTTTTCGGCGCCCGACAGATGCGAAAATAATTTGGTTTCAAGAAGAACTTTTAAAGAGAGGATTAGTTACAACAATTCGGGCATCAAAGGGAAAGGATATTTTAGCGGCATGTGGCCAGTTAAAAAACGAATTCAGTAAATCTTGACTATAAAATTCTAAACCCAAAATCAGCCTGGATTGAATTGGTAGGAAGAACTTCCTCGTTTGTCTCTTGTCTGCTCTCCCCGCGCTTTACAATTTTCGAAACCATCTTTTGTAAATCGACTAGTTCTTTTGTTTCTACACGGCCTTGGATGGAGGCAGTGGCCCGAGTGCTTTCTTCTGTCCCTGCAGCTAAGAAGTTGATGCCTAGAAGAGTTATAAAGATGATTGTTGTTCGCATATATTTCTCCGTCGTGAGTTTAAGATGTCGTTCTAACATCTTTTCTTGTCTCACAATAAAGCAAGTGATATGCCAACTAAAATGGTGTCGTTGTGACTGATAAAGATTAAATTTCTGCTAATTGTAAATTGCCTGCACCGGTTAATTCACCAATGGAGTAATTAGCGTCAATGCGAACTGAATCTTTTGATATTGGTTGTTTGTTAACTAGTTGAGTATGAGTTTTTCCTTTTTTTACGATGGTAGAGACTAGTTTCTCTAGAGAAGAAAATTCTTTGGGGTCTGTTGTTTTACTTGCGTACAGCGCAGACCCCAAAGAGTTTTCTTTTCCATTTACCATTAGGGGGAGGGAGAAAATTATGAACAAAAGAGTTGCTGTACGCATGTGAATCCTCCATGATTTTTGAGATGTCTTCCTAACATCTCTTTGTTTTCTATAAAAGCAACATATATGCCAACTAACCGCAGGGGTAAAAATATAATATTAAAGGTATCTTAGTAAAAATGAAGTTGTCACCAGTGTCAAAAGGAGTGGTGCATCTTATGAGCGATATAAATTAAAGAGATTATCTGAGCAATTTTGTATAGAAAACTGTTCGACATAGCTACGCCCTCGTTGTGCCATAGTGGCCCGCAGCGCACCACTTACCGATACCCGATCTATGGCCGCGGCCAATTCTTCTTTCGAGTGAGGATCGATATAAATAGTATCTGGCCCACCAGCTTCCGTTAAAGAAGAGCCTTGTGAGGTTATAACTGGAAGTTCACTCGCCAGCGCCTCAATAACTGGCAGGCCGAGTCCCTCAAAAAAGGAAGGAAAAGTCATGGCAGTGGCACTTTGATATATGGCCGGAAGTTCGGCCGTCTCGACACCATTTCCTAAAAATATTACACGAGACCCTAGTCCTTTTTTGGATATCTCTGCTTGTAAAATTTTCTTATAGCGTTCTCCTTTACCAATAATGGCCAAAGAAATATTTTTATCATTAACAATAGAAAGTGCCTTGATAATAGAGAGGGCATTCTTGTTTGGTTCCAAGGCCCCGACATAAAGAAGAAATTGTGAAGGTAAGTTATATTTTTTTTTAATTAATTCTTTTTCATAAGAAGATGCGCGTTTAAAAAAAATTGGATTACAGCCTTGATAAACTACTTTGATTTTATGAGTGGGAACATTTAGATACTCGATAATGTCATTTTGCGTCTGGCCACAAATTGCCACTACCTGATCGGCAACGTGGCAGCTGTGTAAAAATTTCTTCTTGTAAACAATTCTATCAATAGTGGCAAAATTTTGTGGATAACGCATGAAAAGCAGATCGTGAATAGTTACAATTTTTTTTCCACGGAACTTTTCAATACCTACTGGTAATTCATGACTGAGGCCATGATAAATATCGAGGTTGTCTCGTATAATCAAAGAAGAGATGGCCAAACTTCGCCAGAGGGAAGGAAGTGCTTTAGAAAAAATTCCAGAAGGTTCAATAATTTTTGTGGCCGGGATTGTTTCACGCCAGGAGACCTTTGAGGAGCTGTTTATTGGAGGAGTGTATAGGTAGTACTGGTGCTCAGGGTAGTATTTACAGAGGCCTTCTATCGTTGTTCGACTATAATTACCCAGGCCGCGAAAATTATGAAATGCCCTTTTTGCATCAAAGCCTATTTTCATTTTATCCTTACTACTGCAGGTGAGAGAAAAAGAGGCGGCCATTTTCTTCTGAAACTAAATTGAAAGGATCATTTTTTAAAAACATAAATCCATCTAAATCAAAATAGTCAAAGTTGTGAGCAATTTTCATGGCCGAAGAAATTCCCAGGGAACTTTCAACCATACAGCCCAGCATCACTTTCATTCCTAATTCCCTAGCATTTTTTAATTGCTTAAGAGCGCGCAAATATCCTCCGGCCTTCATGAGTTTAACATTGATAGCATGAAAGCGTTCGCTGTAGTAGGTGGAGACATCTTGAGATGTTATGGATTCGTCGGCCATAATATCTACTGGCGAATTTTCGCAAAGAGAGAGGTATTCATCATGAGAAGTTCGAGAAAGCGGTTGCTCAAAAAATTCGATGGGACAGTCATCACCGGCCGCTTCTAAAAAATCTAAAACTTGCTTTGAATCAGAAAAAGATTCATTGGCGTCTAAGCGTAAGTTGCCAGAGAAGTTTTTGCGAACTTCTCTGATTGTTTCTAGGCCAGAGGCCGGAGTTATTTTAAGCTTTAAGGCCTTAAAGCGATGCAAATTATGATCGTTAATGAAGGAGGTAATCTCTTCGATTGGAAGTATCGGGAGCGAGTAGGAGGTTTTTATAGAGTTAATCTCTTTTATTCCTAAAAGTTTGGAGACTTTTTTCTCAGAAATTGATGCTAGATAATGGACGAATGCGGACTCAATACCAAAACGCAAAGAGGATGGTAGTTCTAATTCGTCGACAAAGTTTATTAATTCCTCAATAGAAGTTACTTCGGGTGGAGTGCGCGCGGCGGTAAATTTTTCAAAAGAAGTATAAATTAAATCGGGAGTTTCCCCAAATTTATGATTGAGGGCAACTTCACCTTCCCCAATATTTTCCCCATTTCTAATGGAAATAATAAAATTTTTTTTATTAGTTACCGTGTAATCGGCCGTTTTCCAGGGATATTTTAGTTGCAGATCAATTTCGCGAATTTTCCATTGGCCCATATTATCGTTAGATCCTCATTAGTTATGACTGTATTATACAATGCTTTATTTCAACTATTCAACGGTGAACCTTAAAACTGGGACGATATTTATAAAAATGCGGGAAAAAAATTTCGAATGTGTTCAACAATTTTCTCTGGGACTATTTCCACCATGCATCGCTGGTAAATGACCTGCTTACATTTACCTCGACCATCTTTAGTGCAAGGGCGACAAGGCAAATCTATTTCCATAGTTTTCACAGAGGAGTTCGTGGGAAACCCAAATGCCGTTGGGCCAATGATAGCAATTGCCGCTTTTTGAAAAATATCCGCTACATGCAAGAGGCCTGTATCGGCAGAAATAAGAAGAGTGCTCTCACGAATAACAGCACAACTGGCCAGGAGAGATAATTTTCCAGCTAGGTTTAAAACATTAGCGGGAGAGATGGCCTCAAGGTTTGTACAGAAATGATCATCCGGCCCACCCAAAATAACAAAGTTGGCCTTAGGCATACTACGAATTAGTTTTTCCCAATAGTCAACAGGCCAGCGTTTCATTTCCCAGGCCGCAGAAGGAACAAGTGTAATAAATTTATTTTTTGGCCCGAATTTATTATTGATTTGTGGAAGAAAAGTGCTCAAAACTTGATTAGAAACATTCCAATCAAGTCGGGGATTGTCTGATGGAACTACGCCAATAGCAGAAAGAGGTGCTTGATAGGAAATCATTCCTCGATAGGGCCAGGGAAAAAGATTGCGATTAAAGTTAAAAAGTAAAAACCTTTTCCAACGCTCCTTAGAGCGACGCACCAAGATGTTGGAGCTAAAAAAGCTAGGATGCAAGAAAAAAGAGATAATTCGCGAACGAAGATTAGAGTGGGCATCATAAATCATGTCAAAATTTTCTTGGCGCAAACGCCAGGCCAGCTTAAGTAGTCCCCAGAGTCCATTTTTTTTATCAAATTCAATAATGTGATTTATTCTAGACTCCATTGATAAAAGAGCGGCCATATCCTTTCTCGTTAACCAACTAATTTGCGACAGGGGATATTTACTTAAGAGTGGGCCTACAATGGAGAGCGCTTGAACAATATCTCCAAAGCTTGAAAATCTGATAATCAAAATTTTTTTCATTAACATTCCAAAAAACAATCTATAAACTTCTAGATAAGCGGTATCTCAAATAGGAGCTAAGACTATGGCATTTAGCCTAACAAACTTAAAAGATCTTGCCAATGTGGCCATAAAGTATAATGCCAGTGATATCCATCTTAGAACTGATGAACCCCCGGTATTACGCATTGGAAGTGAACTAGTACCAGTACAGAGCAAATCCCTTTCCGAGATAACTATCTATGAAATTTGTGCAATTATTTTTACAGGCCATAAATACCAAGGCCAGGTAGATAAGATTACGGAAGCCGATGGTGCATTTAATATTCCCGACTTATGTCGTGTTCGTTTTAATTTCTTTAAATATACGGGAAGGCCTGGTTTAGTTTTGCGAATTATTTCTAAAGAGATTCCCACCATCGAATCCCTCAATTTAAACCCTATTATAAAAAACATATCAAATTTAAGTCGAGGACTAGTTTTGGTTACCGGCCCTACGGGATGTGGTAAAAGTTCTACTTTAGCGGCCATAATAAATGAGATTAATAAAAAAAAAGCAGCACACATTATTACCATCGAAGATCCAATTGAGTTTGTTCATCCCCAAATTAAATCTCGACTTTCCCAGAGAGAGGTAACTATTGACACGCCGACTTTTGCAGAAGGACTTCGCTCAGCATTGCGACAAGACCCTGACGTGATATTAATCGGAGAAATGCGAGATGCCGAGACGATTTCCACGGCCCTTAGTGCTGCTGAAACGGGCCATCTAGTGCTCTCAACCATACATACTAAAAATACGATTGCGACAATTACCCGTATAATTTCTATGTTTTCAGGTGAGCAGCAAGCAGATATTAAAAAGGCATTGGCCGAAAATTTACAAGCGACCATTGGGCAACGTCTTTTGAAAAGCGAAAAGGGAGCAGGAAAAATGGTGGCCGCTCTAGAGATCATGATGATGTCTCCCGGAATTAGAGAGTGTATTTTAGGAGAGCAAGAGTTGCGAAGTATTACCGCAATCATAGAAAGAGGTAGTAGTAACGGCGGGGGACAATCTTTTGATCAAAGTATTTTGGATCTATTTAAACGAAAAATAATTTCCCGAGAGGTTGCCGCAGAAGAGTTTTCTTCACCGGCGGATTTCTCTCAAAAACTACTTATAGAATAACCTTACTGGCCAATAATGCCATGGCCAGAGCGATGGCCATCCCCACTAAAAGAATATTATCAACGATAAAAGTTTCTACTTTTTCTGCCAAAGAGACGTGGTGGCCGTCTTTATTTTTTTTAGGGATTTTTTTAGGGGGAGAGGGCGGTGAACTGGGATCATCTTCTATGTTGTCTAGGTAGTCACGACGTAAGCGGCGAACAGGAACTTTTTCAAAATCTAGTGTGATTTCGCGAGAGCTTTTTTTGGCCGAAGAGTGGCCAATTGTTTTATGATTTTTGGGGGGTGCCCCCGGGGCGTGTTTATTATTTTTAACGCCCCCATCTTCGATCTTAGATTCATCAACAGAAAAAGACCAATCGGTCCCTTTTTTGTTTTTATCTTCGGCCATAAAGGATATTAAAGGCCAAGGTGTCCATTGGCAAAGAATTGCTTTGGGTTGTTGAATTTTGTTTTAGCATATCTTGTATTATATATAAGCTTTCTTCTAAAATAGGATCTTTTTGTAGTCCATCAACCCATTCTTCGTTGCGTTTTTTTAAATCCTCTTTCCACTGTTTTTCCTCCGCTTTTTTGATTTGTTCGGAGGGAGATACGGATTCTTCATAATTTGTTACTAATAAATTTTTATTAGGATCATCATACTTTAGCTTTTCAATCATCGCTTTATTTTCTTTATCTTCTTTTTGTAATTCCTCTAGATTTAAAGACACAGTCGTGTCTTCACTTTTTTGTTTTAAGTAATCAATGCTCTTAATGATTTGTTGAAATTTAAAATTTTTAGCAACTCGTTCTTGGCTTTTTTTATTCAATTCCCCTAAATTATATTTTTGCTTAATCCAAGGGGTATAGTGAAGTCCGGCCACCTCATCCCAGGGTAGAGAATAATCCAAATCCTGCTCGCGATTTTCCCCGTATCCAAAAGGATCGGGAATGATTATATCTGGAGTTACGCCTTTATATTGAGTAGAGACTCCGGTTATTCGGTAAAATTTTTGAATGGTAACCTTTAGGGAGCCCAGAGATGAGTTTAGCATGGACATCAATGGGCCCTGATCTAGATTTAGCAACGCTTGAACAGTGCCTTTCCCATGAGTAAATTCTCCACCTAAAACAATCGCCCTTCCATAGTCTTGCAAGGCCGCGGCAACGATTTCCGAGGCCGAGGCACTAAAACGATTAACTAGCACAATTAAAGGGCCATCATAAACAACGGCGGGATCAGTGTCGGTAAGGGTCTCTATAGAGTTAGCATAATTTCGCACTTGAACAATGGGCCCCTCTTTAATGAACAATCCGGCCATCTGTTTAGCATCTTCTAAGGCCCCACCTCCATTATTGCGTAAGTCTAAAATAACTCCGCTGACTTTTTGTTTTTTTAATTTTTCCAGTTCCTTTCGCACATCATCGGTGCAATTGCGAGAATCGGCATGGCCAAAATCACGATAAAATTTAGGAACGTTGATATGGCCAACTTTGATATTTTGCCCCTTAATTTGCAGAACAGATGATTTAGCAAAAGAGGCGGCAATTTGTACTACATCACGAATAATACTGATCATCTTCCGGGTTCCATCGGCCTTTTTAATATTTAATCGAACCTCTGTTCCTTTTTTTCCGCGAATATAGCGAACAGCATCATCAACACGCATATCTTCTAAATCAACGGGCTCCTCTGTTCCTTGTGAAACGGTAAGAATAATATCGTTAACTTCTAACTCCTTTTCGCGCCATGCGGCACCGCCGGGAACAATAGAGACAACTTTAATATAAGCACCATCTTCTTGCAAAACGGCCCCTATTCCTTCCAAGCTTCCAGAAATATCGATATCAAAATCTTCTTTGCGCTGAGGAGGCATATAGGTGGTGTGTGGATCAATAACGGAGGTTACAGAATTAAAAAATAGCTCTAGCTTGTCGTCATCTCGCTCAGTTAAAATACGTTGAAAAACTTTGCGGTATTTATTGGAGATAGACTCTCTTGCCTTAGCAATTTTTTCTGGCATGGAGAGTGGTTTTTCCGGTGGAGTACTGCTTTTTTTCTTGTCCTTCGCCGGAGTATTTTTTTTCAAGGTCTCTTCGGCTTCCCTTTCTTCTTCGATCATAGAAAAAATTCTAGAAAGAGTTGCCTGTTTAAAAAGTTTTCGCCAATGCTCTTTTAATTCAGTTTCACTTTTTGCGAAATCACGTTTCTTTGGATCAATTTCTAAAATTTCTTTTTGAGAAAAATCAAAATCATTTTTAAAAAATTCTTTACGGTAATTATCGGCCTGTAAAACTCGCTGATTGATTATTTTTACAGATTCTTTTAGTAATGCCAAATCCCCAGTTTGCATCTCATCATCCAATTTAGTGCGATGTTTAGAAAGGCCAGTAACATCAGACTTGAGAAGAAATTGTTTACCGTAATCGATTTTCTTAAAAAATTCTTCAAACCCTTTTTCCGAGATATCGTCATTTATTTTTATGTGGCGATAGTGATAGGTTTCCAGAGTATCTTTTAAGATGCGAGAAAGAAGTTTCGTCTTGGTTATATCTAACTTCAGCTCCAAAGGTGTGGCCAAGGTATCCACATTGTCCGGATCATTTTTATCTTCTGCCTGTAAAGCAATGGTAATAGAAAGTAGTAGTAATAAAGGAAGCGATGCCCATCTGATTTTGCTCATTAACTTCTCCAGTTTGTAGTTTTGTAGCGTGCTTTAATTTCTATATGATAAGCGTAACTTATAAAAGCTGAAAGGAAGAAAATTTAGCAACTTTCAAATGATAGTTGAGCGGATTACTTAATTTTTGGTTTGGCGGAAGCAATTATTCCGAGTGGAGTAAAGTGAAAAATTTCTGACTGATTTAGTGCCGCATCTAAAATTTCCGGCCACGGATTATTTTCATAAAATGATTTAACATAATGAAAGTCTGCCTTGGTAGTTGGGTGTTTGGGGGCAAAAAGAGCACAGGCGTCATCATGAGGAATGGTAGAGATATCATGAAATCCCACCTGGCGAGAAATTTCGATAATCTCTGCTTTGTTGTGTCCTAGGAGGGGGCGAAAAATAGGTAGCGGAGATAGTTGATCTAGTACAGAAATATTCGTAATGGTTTGACTAGAGACTTGTCCTAAAGAATCTCCCGTCAAAATGGCGGAGGCCCGAATACGTTTGGCCAAAAGGGCCGCTACTTCAATCATATATTTCCGAAAAAGAATTGTTCGATATTCCTCCCAACAATTTTTAGCGATGGTGTTTTGAATATCTCCAAAGGGAATAATATATAGGTCGCATCCTATCTGGTATTGCGAAATTACTTCCATCAGTTTTAAAATTTTATTTTTAACCTCTTCTCCAACAAAGGGGTAGGCATAAAAGAAGGCAAAAGTTTGGCGACATCCTCTCTTGCTCATTAAATAACTGGCCACCGGAGAGTCAAACCCCCCCGAAATAAGAGTTATGATGTGGCCACTTGTTCCAACAGGTAGTCCGCCAGGGCCTAAAATATTTTTTTGAGAGACATAAATTTTATCATCCAAAACACGCACATCAATGTACATGTTCGGCCGTTTAACATCTACAGAAAGGGCCGGATATTTTACTAGAACTTGGTGGCCGATTTCGCGCGCAATTTCCATGCTAGTTTGTGGAAACTGTTTATTAGATCTACTGGCGCGAATTTTAAAGGTGAGATTATCTAGTTTCTGGCCGCTTAAAAAAAAATCCACTCCCTCCATTATTTTATCAAGTTTTAGTGGTACGGCGATGGCCGGAATAAGCGAATGAATGCCAGAAACCTTAGAAAGTGCGTCCATTACCTCCGAAGAAAAGGCCTGAGAGGATTTTAGAAAAAGACGCTGGTATTGATTAACGCAAGAAAACTTATGAGGGTGTAATGCGCGAACTACTTGCGAAATATTTCGCTTCATAATGGAGTAATAGTAAGCGCGATTGTCTCCCTTCAACCATAATTCATCTACATTTATTAAAATTGTACTAAACACGCATTAAACTCCTGCCTACCAAAGGTGGGCCAGATCTTTAAATATTTTACTTAAGCTGACAACAAACTTCTGTACTTCGTCTTGTGTAGTTTCTGTTGACATAGAAAGACGTAATACTGATTTATGTTCGGCCGCGGCGATTTTTAGAGCATGGTAAGTTGGGTTGAATCCCTTAATTTTAGAGGAGCAGGCCGAGGAACTAGATAGAATAATTTCTACTTGTTCCAAGTGGCGCAATATTATATCACTAGATATTTTAGGAACCAGGAAGGTTAAAATGTAGGGGGAAGCATATTCTTTAAAGGGAAATTTCAAAGAGGGAATTTCTCTAGATAGTTGTTCTAGTAAAAATTGCATGCGTGCCCCTGCCTCTGCTTGATGCTTTTTAAAATCTGTTAAGGCCAGTTTTGCAGCGAGAGCAAAAGCAGCAATCAAAGGAAAAGGCTGTGTGGAAGAGCGCAGCCCCAACTCTTGTCCGCCACCATAAATTAAGGGGGCAATCTTAGCTTTTTTTGCCAAATATAGTCCGGCAACTCCCTTGGGGCCACCAATTTTATGTGAAGAGATGGCCATGGAATCAATAAGATTATCAGCTAACGATATTTTAATTTTACCAAACGCCTGTACGGCATCTACATGAATGTGGACGAGAGGATTTATCGCTCTAATCTTAGTTGCCAGATCACTAATATCTTGGATAGTTCCGCAGTAGTTATTTACCTGTGACAGTAATACTAACGAAGTATTGGAGGTAATCCGTGAGAATAATTCCGCTTCCTCATAACGGCCATCGGCCAGACATGTTATCCAACAGACGTTTGGGTTGTTGGTGTGATTAAAATATTCCCAGAGACTAGGATGGTCTGCTTGCGAAAGGGCCACCGGTGTATTGGAAAAATTAGAATTTCCTCGGATAATGGTAGTGTTTGATTCAGAGGCAGAAGAAGTAAATATAAAGTGATATTTGGCCGGATCTGCGTTGACTGCGCCTTTAAAATAATCGCGATACTCGGTAATTTTTTTATCAAGTCTCTGTCCAAGCTGATGGGCGGAGGCGGGGGAGGCAAAGTCTGTTGACTGTGACTGGGCCAGTATCGAAAGAACTTCGGGGTGCAAGGGGGTAGATGCCGCATTATCCAAATATATCACAGACTAATTCTCCTTAAAGCGCGGGCCACCTTTACTAATAGATTGAGAGTAAAAGCCATAGTATACAAAACAAGAGAATTCAATATTTTTATTGCAAACTGGCCCATTTTCCCCTATCACTTTTTAATGGCAAAAAGAGTGGATAAAGTTTTCGATAAAAAGATTAAGAGTGTTCGGGATTTTAAATTCAACAACGGGGTTGCGCAAGTTTTCGACGATATGGTCACCCGTTCTGTTCCTTTCTATGATGAAATTCACTTTATAATTAAAGATATTTTGAATAAAACTAATTTTAAAGAAGGCCTAATTTACGACCTGGGTTGTTCGACGGGAACCACGATTTCGTTAATCTACTCACACCTTAAATCACAAAAAAGGGCCCCTCGCTTTATTGGTATCGATAACTCTGCTCCCATGATTAAGCAGTGTCGTCAAAAACTTAAACGCTTGGGAGTTAAAAACTACAAACTACTATGTGGCACTATTGAAAACATTGAACTTGAACCCTCCAACTTTATTATAATGAACTATACGTTACAATTTATTGATCCCCAAAAAAGAGCACAAATCTTGGAGAAAATTTATAAGGCCCTGCTCCCCGGAGGAATTTTCATTTTGAGTGAAAAGATATCATGCAAAAATTCTAAAATAGATGAGCTTTTTACTGATCTATACTATGACTTCAAAAGAAGAAATGGTTATTCTGAATTGGCCATAGCTCAAAAACGCCAGGCCTTGGAAGATATTTTAATTCCGCTGACTACCGAGCAGCAGTTAAAACTTTTGCGAAAGGCCGGATTTTTAAAATGCGATACTCTTTTTCGCTGGTACAATTTCGCTTCCTTTATCGGAATTAAGTGATGAATAAGTATTCTCAAATTTTGGCGCAACTTCCGGAGTTGGCCCACGAGGCCCAAGTTTCGGTGACAATAAACAGTGGCGTAGTAGAAATTGGCCAGCGTACTGATTTGTCTACCTCTCAACATGAATTGCTACACTCCTTGTGCAAGGACCTTATTCCCTGGAGAAAGGGGCCCTTTAATTTATTTGACATTTTTATAGATGCCGAGTGGCGCTCAGATAAAAAATGGGAGAGGATTGCTGGCCATTTACCGACGATTTGTGACAAGGCAGTTTTGGATATAGGATGCAACAATGGCCACTATCTTTTTCAGATGGCCCAACAACATCCGCGATTACTTTTAGGGATTGATCCATTCCCGCTCTACCAAGCACAATTTACTCTACTAAACAAATATGCCAAGCTTCCCAATACCTCCTTTGAAGCTTGGGGAATTGAGCATCTTAAAAATTTTAAAGAAAAATTTGATTTAATTTTTTCAATGGGAATCATCTATCATCATCGTCATCCCATTGCGCAACTAGAAGACATTAATCGTGCCCTACAACCTGGTGGTGTTGCCATTATTGAATCAATCGGCATTCCCGGAGAAGCGCCTCACGCCCTTTTTCCTCCCGATCGCTATGCGAACATGCGTAACGTTTGGTTTATTCCCACTCTTTCTTGCTTGATAAATTGGGCGCATAAGGCAAAGTTTAAAGAAATCGAGGTAATTTCTGATTCGTTGTTAACGAATGAAGAGCAGCGAACAACGGCCTGGTGTCCGCCGCCATTTCAATCCCTTGATGATTTTTTAAATCCACAAGATCGCTCTCTTACCATTGAGGGATTTCCCGCACCTCGGCGTTTTGCTTTAAAAGTAAAACGCCGAATATAGGGATAAATATGTTAGACTTTTTCATGAAGGCGCTCCACTGCCGAACATCGTGAAAGGCCTTTCATCTTTTTTATAAAAAAAATAGCGTCATAAATTCGTCCCCATATTGCTTTCTGTGGATGATTATGAAACAGCGCCGAAGCAATAAATCTACGCTCGTTCAACACATCCCTTAACGGTAACAGTGCAAATGAGTTGTTGTGTTTGGCGACTGCGTTTTTGATACTTTTTAGGTTTGGTTTTTTTACGGCCTGTTCTTTCTTGTAATTTCCAAAACAGGCTTCGGGCATAAATTTACCAGAGTATGAGCAAAGCCCAATTGAGTACATTTTTTTTGACAAGCGTCTAGATAAAATTTCTCCCATTAGATTACCGACATTCATTTTGTCGTATTTTGTAGAAACTTCCGAATAATCTTTTAAAACATGATAATTGTGCGCCCAAATTATAATCTTTTGATTTTTGAGTTTACTATTCCAAACACAGAGATTGTGTTGTTTGCTAATTTGGTGGCGGATATACCAATAATGTTATTACGAATATACTGTGACAGCATATACGAAACCCCCGATTATTTAAAACCAACATCACTTATTTTAACAAAGGCCTTAATAATAAGAGCAACGCTGGCAATTAAAGTCCAATTTCTCGCAGGCCCCGTTGCCAAGGAAAGCATGATATACCACCTTCATTTCTAATAATGGTGTCCTGTGAAAAAACATAATATTCAGCACTGGGTATATCTTTTTTTATTCTGTGTAGATGGCGAAGATGTTCTGCTTGGACGGTTGATGTCGATTTAATTTCGATAAACGCCCGTGGCATTCCTGGCCGATCAACTACGAGATCAATTTCTAATTGATCCTTTGTCGCAAAATATGAAAACTCCCAGTCTAATTTCTTATATATTGCGTGATATCTAATTTCATTGATCACAAATTGTTCGAATCGCTCACCGTATAGCGATGTAGATGGCACTAGCGTTACGTTTAGCAGTTTAGACAGGGCACTTTGAACACCACAATCAAAGAAATAAAATTTCGGCGCTTTGCGCATACGCTTCCTGACTGATGTGTCAAATGCTGGCAACATAAAACCAACCAACGTGTCTTCTAATATCTGAAAATAGTTTTGTACCGTAGGAACATCTGATTTAACATCCCTTGCAATTTTAGAATAATTTATTATTTTTGTATTTGATTGTGCGGCCACTTGCAAAAAATGTCTAAATGGTGGAATTTTTCTGATTATCTGCTCGATAATAATTTCTTCTTTAAGATATGTCTCAGCATACGATCGCAAATAATCTGCGCGGAGTTCAAGCGGCATATTGAAAATCGAGGGAAGGGTGCCATAAGCTAGCGCGGAGTTAAGATCAAACTGATCGCCCAATTCTGTTGATGTAAATGGGAAAAGATGATTCGTAAGTGCTCGGCCGGCCAAAAGATTTGCGCCTCCCCTTTTTAGTTTGCGCGCCGATGACCCTGTTAAAGCGAAAACTAAACCATTCACTTCAACTTGGTGATGAACAATGTCTAATAGTTTTGGAACTTTTTGAATTTCGTCGATAATTATGTATTTTATTTTTTTTTTTATAACACTTTCGTCTATTATTTTCTCTAGGAGTTGAGGCGACGCAGATAGTCTTTCTTCATACTCTGTGTCTAATAAATTGAGATAAAAACAGTCATTTTCGCCAAAAAGTTGTTTTAAAAGAGTCGTTTTGCCCGTTCCTCGAGCGCCAAATAAGAAAAAACTCTTTAATTTTGAGGGTCTTAGCATTCTTTTAATCATGCCTTAAAATTGTACGCCTTTTTTAATGTATGGTCAACGAAGTTAATTTTTTAAAGGGGGTTTTGCCAATGAGTTTAAATTTATTCGCACGCAAGACATATCTTTTTGTATAAACCTCAAACCGATCTTGGCCAGTTTAAAGGCCACAGATGTTAATATGGTTTAGAATATCTCAAAAAAACAGTCGTATATTATATACATAGTTAACTTTAGATCTTGAAAAATCCCTATTTGATTTTGGAATTAAAATTCATATTAAAAGTAAAACTACGGAAACAACTGCTTTTTCTCACGGCACACCATCCCATCCTGCAATCCTTGCAAAAAGTGACCAAGCGGCCTTGCCCTTTAGAATACAATTTAATTTTGCGTCATGATTTCCTCCGGCCTCTGGAGAATGGGCACAACTACTAATTGGAGTATACCCCTCTGTTCCATGAACTAAAAAATCTTCTTCAGAGTTTGGATTGCGCGCCAGATAATCGGTGGCCCAGTTAGCATCGCCTACCCCATGAAGATTATAAGCGAGATCATCTTGCACATTTAAAGAGAGAAAATAGTTATCATCGGGATCATAGTTTTCAATATCGGCAAAATCAAACAGCACGCGATTATGTGCAGCGACATGCTCTCGAATCAATCGATTTTGACTATCAGAACTATCATTGGGCCCACCACTGTTAGCATGTCCTGTCATAAATACAAAAACCACTGGGTGTTGTGCGGATCGTGGATTTGTTCCTCCGACTCCGTACTCTGCAATTAACTTTTCCATATTTCGTAAATAGCGAGGGATATTATGTCCTGCTATGTTACACCATGACCACATAACGACGTTAATATGATAGTTTGCAGGATTGTTTAGTAAGGTTCTTGCTCCTATTGCCCAAGGAGTATCTCCATTAGCGTCTTCTGAATCACCCTGACTTAAATCTGCGGCGCCAGGAATTCCCAAATCATCCAGATCTATGCCCGAACCTTCTCTGCCGGCATCGTCCCAGGAGTATTGCCCTGAAAACGCCGGAAAACCTTCCAGTGCATTCATTCCTGAAATTAGCTGGCTTCCATGAGAGGTATGATTATAAACGATGTGTAAATTGGCCTGGGCGGCCACAATCCATTCGGCCGGAATATTGTGAATATTAGTATATTGGTGGCCAATTACCATTCGCTCATCTGGTGACTTTCTATAATCTGGATTTTCGTCATTTACGTTGTTATTTTCTAGATTCTCCTCGCTGTCTCCGATTTTAACATCTGCCACACAAGAAAAAAGAAGCAGCGATAAAGCAGTACAAAAAACAAACTTTCTAAATATGACTAAAAACATAAGGCCCTCCTCGGCTGTCTACCAAAAAATGCAGATTTCTGATAATTCAAAATTATATCAGTCGTTTGCTAAAACATTATCTTAAGAATGGCACAGAGAGTGTTTATAGGAGGTTAAATGGGGAAATGAAATTTTATCAGAGGCGAAGTATGCCCACAGTTGTGGGCATCTCAATTAAACATTTTGAAATCACATGCCAACTATTGTGAAACAATATATTGCCAAGAACAATGGACTTCGCGCATTCCATCTGTATTTATCCCATTGCTTTTGCTTGGGGATGATAGATCCCCGCCGATACCAAACAGGTTGATGTCGAGATGGCCACAAATGGTATCACTACCATCTTGCTCATCAAGGTGAGCAAAAAAATATCCACTACGGTCAAGGTCAGATAAAATAATTGTGCTGTCACCGTAATTAATGAATTCTACATTTTTGAGAGTCGTAATGTGATTTAAATTTGCCATGGCCCAAAATTTTGTCTGTAGCATAACATCAAGGCGGCTAGATCCAGCGTCAATAATTGTTATAATCAAAAAATTTGAGCGATTTAAGGAACAAGCATATTGCTTAACTAAATTGGAATCGGCAGCGGCCCAAGAGTAAAAGGACAAAAGGGTGGTAGTTGCAATCAGAATAAAATTTTTCATAACAAATCTCCTTGTTGTTGGTTTGTTTGCACGGCGACTTTATATTTCAAACCTTCGGAGCAATCAATCAAAATCGGATCGCTATGATCCGATTTTGATCCGACAAAAAAACGGAGCATTTACACACATAAACATCACTTCAGGCCATTGACGCCACTTTCCCTAGATAGTATCTAGTGGCCATGAGAGAAGAAATTGTTAAAAGAATTTTAGAGACAGAATATCTTAAGCGGAAAATTAAAAATCCTGCCTACTCACTACGCGCCTACGGAAAATTTCTAGGAATTGGAATCGCCTCGCTTTCAGATTGCCTGGCCATGAAACGAACCTTGTCTGCCAAAAATGTAAAGAAAATAGTTGAGCGATTGGCAATTTCGCCGGCCGAGGCGGCCACTCTTTTGAATGATAAAAAACGTGGAGATTTAGAAGCGCTTAATCGTGTACACTTGAAAGAGGACCAGTTTAACGCCATTGTCGACTGGTATCATAGTGCTATAGTAGAAATGGCCTCAATTCAAGGCCATAAAGCATCGGGCGAATGGATTGCTGAGCGTCTCGGCATTTCGCATATGGAGGCCAAGGCGGCCATAACCAGATTGATAAATTTAGGCCTAATCTCTATTGATACCAAAAAAAATAAAATTAAGCGGCTTACGCCACCAGTCTCGGCATTATCAGACATACCCTCCGCGGCCATTAGAACTCATCGTAAACAGGTCTTTGATTTGGCCAAAGAGTCGATAGAAAATGATCCACTTGAGCGGCGAGAATTTCGTGATATCACGATGGCCATAGATCCTAAACGGTTATCAGAAGCAAAAGAAATGTTGGGTAAGTATGCTAGAAAAATTTGCAAATACCTTGAAAGTGGAGAAGCAAAAGAGCTATATTGCCTGACGATCGGCCTGTTTCCGTTAGATAAACAGCATTAATCAATCCAGGAGTTTTTTATGAAACTAATACCATCCTACTTTTTTTTTCTAGTAATTTTTATTTTTGCGACAAATCAGAGTACTCTAGCACAAACTGCCACTTCGGAGCACTATGTCGCAAATTTTAAGTTCATTGATCAGAAGCAAAAAAAAATGCTCATTACTTTTAAAACAATAGAAAAATACTCGGAGCAGTGTCAGTTAAAAATAGTCGGCATTATCACGCTGCTACCTATTGGCAAAATTCATGGAAAAATTGAGATAAGCACGGCCCTATATAGGGCGAGTTGTAGGCCAGATGTGGGTGCACATTCTGGAAGCTTCCTTTTACAGCGAGGAGAAAACTTACCGCAAATTCCCAATGGAAGATATGATGTTTTCATTGACGGTGAATATCTCAATGGCCTGTGGTTAAGTGATGACGTTATAACAAATGGCCGAGGCTTTGAGTGGGGAAATGGTTAACAAAACATATCTAGAGCGAAAATAGGAAATAAAACAGAAAATGGTATTTTGATTTTCCCTGGCCTGTAAAAAAGAGAGAGGGCATTCGCCCCCCCTCTTTTTTTAATTTATCTACAAATGAGTTGCGCCAGCGCAATGATATTACATCATTCCGCCCATGCCTCCACCCATTCCGCCGCCCATCGGTGGCATTGCAGGTTCATCTTTCTTTGGAAGATCTGCAATCAAGGTTTCAGTAGTTAGCATTAGTCCAGATACTGATGCTGCGTTTTGTAGCGCCGAGCGAACAACTTTGGTTGGGTCGATGATACCGGCCGCAACTAGGTCCTCAAATTTATCGGTTAATGCGTTGTAGCCAAAATTTGCTTTCTTGCTTTGCTTAACTTCGTTTACAACCACAGATCCTTCCATGCCAGCGTTGGCCGCAATTTGACGTAGTGGCTCTTCGGCAGAACGACGAACGATATCTACACCAAATTTCATCTCCTCATCTTCAAGTTTGAGATTGTTTAAAACTTTTAAAGAGGCATGAACGAGGGCCGCTCCACCACCAACTACGACACCTTCTTCTACTGCAGCACGAGTAGCATTTAGAGCGTCTTCAACGCGGTCTTTTTTCTCTTTCATTTCAGTTTCAGTTGGTGCTCCAACATTGATTACGGCAACACCGCCGTCCAAACGAGCAAGGCGCTCTTGTAGTTTTTCACGATCGTAGTCAGAAGTTGTTTCTTCAATCTGTGCCTTAATTTGAGAAACTCGTGCTTTGACGTTATCTTTTTTACCGGCACCATCCACGATAGTTGTGTTTTCTTTGTCGATACTAATTTTCTTGGCAGATCCAAGATCTTTTAGCTCGGTGCTTTCAAGTGTTCTTCCCAATTCTTCAGAAATTACATTACCACCGGTAAGCACAGCGATATCTGCCAACATTTCTTTTCTGCGATCACCAAAACCTGGAGCTTTAACCGCGCATACATTTAAGGTTCCGCGAAGCTTGTTAACAACCAAGGTCGTTAATGCTTCACCTTCGATATCTTCAGCGATAATTAAAAGTGGACGACTAGTTTGAACGCTTTTTTCTAGGATTGGAAGAAGCTCTTTCATGTTTCCAATTTTTTTATCAGTGATGAGAATACTTGGATTGTCGAAGTTTGTTTCCATTTTTTCGGTGTTAGTAACAAAATATGGAGAAAGATATCCGCGATCAAACTGCATACCTTCAACCACGCTTAGCTCTGTCTTGCCCGTTTTTGATTCTTCAATAGTGATTACACCATTATTTCCAACTTTACTCATGGCCTCAGAAATTAGCGATCCAATTTCCTTATCGTTATTTCCAGAAATGGTTGCAACCTGAGCTATTTCAGCAGAAGTAGAAATAGTTTTGCTTAAATTTTTCAATTCGCCAACAACGAGTTCTACTGCTTTTTCAATTCCTCTTTTGAGTTTAGTTGGATTATGGCCAGCAGTAACTAGTTTCATTCCTTCACGATAGATGGCCTGAGCTAAAATAGTGGCGGTAGTTGTACCATCACCGGCATCATCATTGGTTTTTTGGGCAACTTCTTTCACCATTTGAGCACCCATGTTTTCAAAATTATTTTCCAGTTCAATTTCTTTTGCAACAGTAACACCGTCTTTGGTGATTTGAGGTGAACCAAAAGATTTTTGAATTACTACATTTCGGCCCTTGGGGCCCAATGTTACTTTCACTGCGTTTGCTAGAGCATTAACTCCATTGAGGATTTTTGCTCGTGCATCTTCACTGTATCTAATTTCCTTTGCCATAAATTACTCCTAATTTTTTTAATATTATGATTATCGATTTTTTTTACTATTTTTCTATGATTCCCAAGATGTCATCTTCTTTCATTATCAGAAGTTCTTTGCCGTTAACTTTCACCTCTGTTCCGGCATATTTGCCAAAAAGAATTCTGTCACCTTCTTTAACATCCATTTTACTAATGGTGCCATCATCAAGTTTTTTTCCTTTGCCGGTGGCAACAACTTCGCCCTGAGATGGTTTTTCGGTGTGAGTGTCAGGAATAATAATTCCGCCTGCGGTTTTGGTTTCTTCGTCTAGTCTCTTAACTAGAACTCTGTCATGTAATGGTCGTACTTGCATTTGAACCTCCAGTTTATAAAATAGTCTGTTGACGTTGTTAGTTTGTTTAGCGTGCAACAATCTAATATGGCTTGGATCATTGTCAAGGGTGACAAAAAAAGAAAGTTCTAAAGATAAATCTACAACAGGTAATTGCCTGAAAATACAGGATCATCTAGAAAAGGATTTTTTTATATTGGGGGGCAACACCCAGATAAATTTATGCAGCATTGGTAATAGATGGTTCGTTTTTGTTCTTTTTCCGCTGGAAATATAAAAAAGCAAAAAGGATGGCCAAGGGAGCTATAATCGGTAGTAAAAAGGGAAGAGCAATAGTTGCCATTAACGCGATAATAAAAAGGCCGACAGAAAGAAAGATAGCTCCAAGTCCTGAAAAAATAAAAAGAAGTAAAATCCCCACACAAAAAAGCACAACAGTGGAAATTATTAGGCCTACGATTCCACCAAAGAAATTAACAATAGGATTGTTAATTTCTGTGCCATTTATAGTAAAAGTTGAGTTCTCAGGGAAAAAACCAGTGATGATCGAGAAAACCAAAAGAACGAAAATAATGCTCACAACCGTAGTTAGTTTACTTTGTTTCATTTCATACTCCTTGTTATTATTTTAAATCAAACCAATTAACCCCAATTTTCATATCGACTTTAAGAGGTACTTTTAATGTCGCAGCATTTTCCATTTTTTCACGAACGATCTGCTTCATTTGTCCAAGTTCGCTCTCTTCGACTTCAAAAATCAATTCATCGTGAACTTGGATAAGCATTTTAGATTTTATATGAAGGCGATTCATTTCTGCTTCTATCCTAATCATAGCAGTTTTTAATAAATCAGCGGCCGTTCCTTGAATAGGGCTGTTAATGGCCATGCGTTCACCGAAAAGCTTAATATTGCGGTTTTGTGAATGAATTTCGGGAATGAAGCGCTTGCGGCCTTGTAAGGTTTGAGCATGGCCGTGGGATTCACAAAATTCACGAAGGGAGTCAAGATAAGTTTTCACGCCCGCAAAACGCTCAAAATATTTTATAATGTAATCTTTAGCGTCATTGCGCGAGATACCTAATTCTTGCGCTAATCCAAAAGAAGATTGGCCATACATAAGGCCGAAGTTGACGGCCTTTGCGCGAGAGCGCTCCTCTTTAGTCACCGCGGCCAATGGAATTGCCAAAATTTCTGCGGCGGTTTGACGATGTATATCTTCGTTGTGTGCAAAGGCCTGTATCATTTTAGGATCACCAGACATGTGCGCCAGAATACGCAATTCAATTTGGGAGTAATCGGCGGAGAGAAGAAGCTTTCCTGGAGTGGCGATAAAGGCCTTGCGAATTTTTCGTCCTTCTTCTGTGCGAACGGGAATATTTTGCAAATTAGGATGAAGAGAGCTAAGTCTTCCGGTGGCCGCCGTGCTAAGACTAAAGATTGTGTGAATCCGCCGGGAGGTTGGATTTATTAATTGGGGAAGGGCCTTCACATATGTAGATAGAAGCTTATCTATTTCACGATATGAAATAATAAGGGAGGGAATTTCGCTGAGATTCATGGCCGCTAATTCCTGTAAAACGTCTGTGTCAGTAGAGTTTCCCGTTTTGGTTTTTCTAATAATGGGCAGTTTTAATTTTTCAAATAATAATTCAGAGACTTGTTTGGGGGATTTTAAGTTAATATCGTTTAATCCATCTTGAAGTTGATTGGAGATAGACTTTTCAATAGACGATAGTTTGGATTCAAACTCCTCTTCTAGGGTGCGCAGAAATTTTCCGTTGAGTAATACTCCGGCCAATTCCATTTTTGCCAAAATTAAAAGCATGGGAGTATCCACATCAAAATAGATGGAGGAGAGTTGCAATTGCTCTAGCTTTGAAAGTAGAAGAGGATATGCTTTAAGGGCGTAGTAGGCTTGTTTCCCAAAATGGCCACCTAATTCTTCAAGATCTGTTTGAAAAAGCTCTTGAATAATTGAAGAAGGGGTATGATTTTTCCCGGGATCAATAACATAGTGCGCCTGGGTTATATCAAAACTTTTTGCCTGAATGTCAATGTTGTGTGCGAGCAGATATTTAAAATCTTCTTTTAGATTGGCAGAGATTATTTTTTTTGTTGGTATGGGCCAAAGCTGAGATAGATAATTATCGAGATTGAGAGAAAGATTGGCCGGAGATAAAAAATAGACATCACTGCCTTCTCCCGCAATGGTGAAGGTGGTTATTTTTCGAGTAAATAAATCAGTGGAGTCATAGCTAAGATGGGTGGCAAAAGTAGTATTGCCTGTAAGAAATTGTTCAAAGGCGTTAAGTTTTTGTGTGTCATCAACAACGATTAAGTTAAAACTGTTCTGAGCAATGGCCGGGGCCTGCGGATTGGGCCGGATGGATTCAATCTTTGCCAACATGGATTTAAAACCCAATGAATGAAGTAGTTCATATAATTGAGGAGTGGGAGAAAAATTATATTGGGACATGGAGGGAGTAATTCCCAAGTCGATGTTTACCACAATTTCTACTAGTTTTTTAGAAAGCAGCGCGTCTTCTAAGTGTAGAGAAAAAGCATCTTGTAATTTTTTTCCGTGAAAAGTTGCTCGCATCTCAATGCATTTTTCTAAGGTGGTAAATTCTTCTAGTAGCTTGCTGGCCCCTTTGGGGCCAATGCCCTTCATTCCAGGAATGTTATCAGAGCTATCGCCTATAATGGAGAGGTAATCAACAATTTGTGATGGGCGAACACCCATTTTTTTTATAACTTCTTCGACACCTAAAATTTGCCCTTTCATGGTATCGAGAATTTTTACCTTATCATCCACAAACTGCATGATGTCTTTATCGCCGGTGGCCACCAAAATAGAATCGAATTCATTTTTCCACTGGGTAACTGCGCTTCCAATAACATCATCTGCTTCAAATTTAGCTCGGGCCACAACGGGAATCTGCATGGCCGCAATAAGCTGGTCGATAATGGCAAATTGTGGAATGAGTTCGGCGGGAGTTTCGCTGCGGTTGGCCTTATAATCAGGATAGATTTCGCGTCGGAAAGTATCCCGGCCAGAATCTTTGGCAATTAATAGATGAGTTGGTTGGTAATCAGAGAGAAGCTTTAAAAGCATGGAAAGAACGCCATGAACTGCATTGACCGGTGTTCCGTCGGGAGTGTTCAGTGGGCGGATAGCATAAAAAGCGCGAAAAATAAAATTGCTTAAATCAATGATTATTAATTTACTTGGTTGTTTAGACATATTTTGATTCAACTATTCCAGGAGCTTTTTTACCATTGACAGGTATAGCATCTTTAGTAGAGGCAACGACAGAGGTATCGGCCATTACGTCTCCCAAACGATGGCCAGAATCTAAATGGTATAAAAGATAAATTTCTAGTGCGATAAGGGGGAGGCCAACGAAAAAAGAAAAAAGCCAGCCGGCAAAGGGAATTATTGCCAGAGAGAGAGGAATAATTATCGGGAGATTGCGAATTGCAGACTGTTTAATGGAGCAGGGGCGGCCATCTTCTAGGGAGATTACAGCAAATCCGATAAAGCGCTTGCCAACGGACTGCCCCTCTTGAATGGAGTCGGAGACAATCATGTAGGCCACCGCAAAAAGAATTCCTATCGGGTATAAAAAGAAAGTTAGAATGGTTACAATAAAAAGATCGATGGCCTTCGCAATGAGGCGCGCCATTTTTGCAACACGAATATTATTTTTTATAAGGTAATTTCTATCCGCCATAACTTTTTTCGATCAAGCCATAAAAACATTACTATATACAAATTTGGTTAATGATTCTATGCTAAACTCACCGATCAAACAACTAAGGAGCAGAGAGATGGCAAACGTAACAAAGGTTGACCAAAATGATTTTGATGAAAAGGTTTTAAAATCTAAAAAACCAGTTCTGGTTGATTTTTGGGCCGAATGGTGTGGCCCATGCAGACAACTAGGGCCAGTTTTGGAAGAGATTTCTAAAGAAATTCAAGATAAGGCGGAAATCGTTAAGTTAAACGTTGATGAAAATCCAGAAATTGCTCAAAAGTTTCAGATTAGAGGTATTCCAACCATGATGTTTTTTAAAGATGGTAAATTGCAAAAAACCATTGTGGGCGTTCAGCCCAAATCAGAAATCATAAAAAGCTTAAAAGAATTAGCATAAGAGAGGCCAGCAATGGTTGATCATTTCGTAGTCTCCTTGGCGGAAGCACAAACTGTTTTACAGGAATTTTCTAGAAATAAAGCAAATATTGCGCTGCTAAATAGTGCTTGTGATTGTTTGGCAGATACCGTTAAGTGCCATAGACGCATCTATAGCTGTGGCAATGGTGGCTCGATCTGTGACTCTATGCATTTTGCGGAAGAGCTTACCGGCCGTTTTAAAAAAGACCGAGAACCAATTGCCGCGGTTAGTATTTCAGATCCTGCCCATATCTCTTGTGTGGCCAATGATTTTGGTTATGAATTTATCTTTTCTCGCTACGTAGAGGCGTGGGGAAATAAAGGAGATCTTTTGTTGGCCATCTCAACCAGCGGAAATTCTCCCAATATTATCAATGCTACCTTGGCGGCAAAGAAAAAAGACATGAAGGTAGTCGGGCTGCTGGGTAAAGGTGGAGGAAAACTCAAGGAAATGGTGGATTTTCCCATTATTGTAGAATCAAATTCCACTGCACGAATTCAAGAAATTCATATAAAGGTCATTCATATGCTTATTGAGGGCATTGAACGCAAGCTTTTTCCTGACCACTATTGACCACTATTGCGAAGATCTCTTCGGCAAAAAGTTCCTTCACAATTCTATTACCCCATTGGCCTTTTTTTAAATACAATAATCTTGTAACCACCTAAATTGTAAAAGGAGTTTTACGCATGGAAGCGACAACCGCCACAACCGTAGCAACAATAGCAACTGATCCATCTATTATGAATACAATCGCCATCTATATGACAGATGGAGGAATTTTTATGTGGGTCATCTTGTTTGTCTGGATTGTTGGATTGGCCATTGGCCTAGAAAAGTTTGTCAAACTTGCCTATCGCTATGATGTCGATGGTGCCTCCTTTATGAATGAGTTACAGAGGTATATTTTATCTAACGATATACAGGGCGCAATTAGGGCCTGTTCTGGAACCAATGCTAGTCTTCCAAGAGTTTTAAAAAGTGGCCTTAAGCGTGCGACTTCTTCAATATCACAAATGCAAAATGCGTTGGATGCGACGGCCTTAGAAGTTATTCCTAAATTGGAAGTGCGTTTAAATTGGATGCAGTTGGTGGCGACTATTTCAACCTTGTTTGGATTGTTGGGAACTATTCAAGGTCTGATTCAAGCATTTGGTAGTATCTCTTCGGCCGATCCGGCCCAGAAGGCGCAAATTTTAAGCGCGGGTATTTCTACTGCCATGTATACAACCTTTATTGGCCTACTTTCCGCCATCACCGTTATGATCTTTCATACT
The DNA here is from genome assembly GCA_001770205.1 of Bdellovibrionales bacterium RIFOXYD12_FULL_39_22. Taxonomy (GTDB): domain Bacteria; phylum Bdellovibrionota; class Bacteriovoracia; order Bacteriovoracales; family Bacteriovoracaceae; genus YD12-FULL-39-22. Next base: position 318,817 of record MEQL01000039.1, on the reverse strand, counting down.
TTTTTGGCCAGCAAGGCCGAAAAAATTATTGCCGAGATTGATGAATATTCGGTGAAATTGTTAGATTTGATTGGCACCAAAGACGAAAAAGAAAAATAGTAAGAGGATATTTTTGTGTATCAACCACCCAGCAGAAAACGCACCAAGAAAGCAGTCACTACTCCGGATCTTGTTCCCATTATGGATGGATTTTTTATAATTATATTTTTCTTGTTGATGTCAGCAACTTTTACCAAGCTGATTGAAATAGCAAGTGACGTTCCTATTATTTCTGACAGTACTCCTCCAGAAAATAAAGACAAACCTCTGGCACTAACAATAAAAATTTTGCCGGAAAAAATTCAAGTTTTGACAGGAGTCCCGTCCGCGCTAGTTAAAGAGTTTGGGAAGATAGCAGAAGAGTATGATACCTTTCAGTTGCACGAATTTTTGGTAAATCTAAAAGTTTCCAATCAGAAAGAAAAAACGGTGATATTGGAGCCTATTGCTAATATTGAATATGAACAGCTAGTCAAAATAATGGACACGGTGCGGATGTTACTATCGACAGACCCGGCCTTTTATAAAAAAGACAAAGACAATATTGATGTAAGAGATGATGCCCTTTTCGATAATATAATTTTTGGAAATATTCAGGGATAAATAACAGTTGGCCAGGTTGGTTTACTATGGTAACACAAAAATCTGTCAAAAATAAAAGTAGGAAAGGGCGAATTCCCTTAGTGAATTTAGACATAACATCTGTTCTAGATATCGTGGTTATAACCATGGTTTTTTTAATTCAAAACTATAATGCTACGGGAGAATTAATCAATATTCCCAAAGAAGTAGTTATTCCAAATACAATCTCTACGAAGCAAAATAGTGCCGGAGTTATTGTGCAGGTTTCTCCTAGTAAAATCTGGGTGGATGACACTTTGATTTTGGATAGTACTGCAATAACAAAAAATAGTTATGATCGAGAAGGGCGACGTATAGTTCCATTATTTAATGAGTTGGTGAGGAAAAAAGAGCTGATCAAACAAATAAAAAACACCTCTCCTAATGCGGTAGATTTTACCGGACGAGTGAATTTAGTTATGGATAAGTCCATTAAGTTTGACTATGTTAAAAAACTTCTCTACACCGCGGCCGAAGCAGGCTACTCTCAGTATAAGTTTATTGTATTGGGAGTGGAGCAATAGGCCGCCACTTGGTTGTTAGATCTGATTTATTAGCCCATTTTTTCTTAAATTGACAAGTGCGATGGTCGTTTCAATTTCATCAGAGATTACCTGGGAATAAATTTCACTTACAGATTTTGGTGAAGAGAGGATTCGAAGGATTTCTGCCTCAACATTATCCAATTCTAAAGAAGAGTTTTGATTGGAGGCAAATAATCGAAGCGAGGCCGGTGGACGGAGACGATGGAAGGGATAATATTTTTCTGCTAGTTTTTCTGAAAGCTTTTTAAATTGGGCAAAAGGTAGTTTAAAAAGAATTTGTTCTTGGAGAATAATTTCTGGCTCGATCACTAAGGTAATTTTTTTTTCAGAAAATTGTTCGTTGATAACTAAAGCATAAAGAGCATTGCGGCCATTTGCTCCACGATAAGTCGCATTAACAAGTAGGCCATCTTTTTGTAAAATGGTGCCCAAGAGTTGGCCTCCGGGTAATAATAAATTTATGCGGCCGGTAAAAGCATAGAAAGATTGTTCTTCAATTTTCAAAATTAAAGACATGTCAGTCCACTATTTGCTTAGCAATTTGAATATAAGATTTCCAGGCCGCTGAATTTTCCTCGTGAGCAATCAACATAAGAGGATGTCCTTGATCTGCGGAAATGCTAATGGGAGAATAAAGGGGAATTGATCCTAAAAATCTCATTCCAACTTCTTGACAGATTTTTTTTACATTATCTTTTCCAAATATGTAGTGTTCCTTAGAGCATTTATCGCAAATAAAATAGGCCATGTTTTCTACCATACCAATAATGGGAATTTTCATTTTTTCAAACATATTCTTTCCCTTGATAGTATCTTGAATGGCCACTTGCTGAGGAGTGGTCACAATAACCGCGCCATCGATGGCCAGACTTTGTGCCAACGAAAGCTGGACATCACCTGTTCCCGGAGGGAAATCAATAATCAACACATCTTGTTCTCCCCACTCCACGTCAAAAACCAGTTGCTTTAAAACGTTGGTAAGCATGGGGCCGCGCCAGATGACGGGATCGTATTTGGAAACAAAAAAACCAAAGCTAATAATATCGATATTGTGTTGTCTGGCCGGAATCATCTTTTTAAAGTCATTGATAGTTGGTGCAAAATCTGCGACCCCCATAATTAGAGGAATGGAGGGGCCATAAATGTCAGCATCCAAAATGGCCACTCGCTTGCCTTGCTTGGCGATTGCTAAGGCCAGGTTGGCCGCGAGAGTAGATTTTCCTACTCCGCCTTTTCCAGAGGAGACGGCAATTATTTTTTTCACAGAGGCAATTTTTTTTGTACCATCTGAGGGTGATGATTGTTGAACAATCGAAGCAGATGTCGCGGCCTGGGGCGGACGTGTATTGGCCTGTGTTTGTGTCTGTGATTGGACTATTATTTGTTTGATGGGAAATTTCCCTTTTACGGCCTCAATCAGGCCCTGTTCGATTACTCTTTTGTCTTCAATTTTTAATCCACTGCTTAAATAGTTAATTTTAAGGTTTTCACTGTCATCAATGTAGATATCAATTAAGCGCCCCTCATCAACCAGGGATTGTCCAGTGGAAGGATTTTTCACATTAATAACTGACAATTTTAAATCATTATTCATAAACAAAACCCTCTTTTAATCGGCAGAAAATAATATCTGGATACCGTTGTTAAATAATAATATCATTTAGGGGGGTAGATTATTATCATTTGCTCTGGTTATACAAACATTTTTTGAAAGGAAAATTTAGTGGCAGATTACAAAAGACGAATCTATTTAATTAATCCGCGCTTTCAGTTGAAATTTAGTTTTTATGTTTGCGTAATTTTATTTATTTCTAGCATGATATACCCACTAACCATTTACGATATTATGAGTGGATTTATTAATTACGTATTGGCCAATAACCCGGCCCTTACCACTGCACTGCAGGAACAGAAAAAAAGTTTGATTATCATTCTGACACTATGGCAAATTGGGTTTACGGGACTAGTATTTATAATCTGTATACTTTTTAGTCATAAAATTGCTGGGCCGATTCACAAGTTGAAACTTCATATGCAGGCCATTCGAGAAGGCGAGGTTATTCGAGATGTTACCTTTAGAAAAAGCGACTACTTCTCAGATCTAGCGGAAGAATTTAATGAAACTTTTCATGCTATCCAAGAAGCGCAGCGAAGTGATTTTATGTATCTGTCAGAGATAAATAGTTATCTGCAAAATTTGCTTGTTTCAATGGACAGTGACAAGCGAGAGTTGATTTCGGAAATTATCAACAAGCTAGATGATATTCAGCATCGCTATATGAGTACAGAGGACGTGGAGCGAGAAGATGGCCTTCCCGAAGCAGCGAGTGCAGAAACAAAAAGTGAGAGTTAAAAGCAACCGGTCAGTCACGAAGAGATAGGGCACTTTGACAGGAGGTCAACCTGCGGAAGTTATCAGAAATTATTTTTTTAATTCTTTTTACTGCGACTGCCACGGCAACAATTCCTGCGCCATCAAAAAATAAGATTTCTAGCTTGCCGCGATTGGAGGATCGTCTTTCTTTTAATTACTCCGCAGAGGAACGTCTTTTTGCGCTGAATCTACAAGAACTTTTAAAAAATCTAAAACAAAATATTATTACTCCATACAATACCGACGAACTGGTTCGCCTTTTACCGCTTGCCCCGGCCTTTTCCGTTCTCTCTTCGCAGGTGCTGTTAGCAAAAGAGATTCGTGAAATTGGAAATTCTATTAATAAGTTTCATCAGACTTGTAAGAAAAGTAATTTTACGGAGAGCAAAATTTTATCGGCCATTTTGGGCCGTATAAATTTAGCACTGCATGAATATTGCAACTGGAAGTTTTTGCAAATAAGTGGAAGTGTCAAAGAATTTAGTGCCGAAGATATTGCGTATTTAGAAGAGTATCTTCCAACTTACTTGCAAAATAACAAGCGCATGGTGTTTTCAAAATTTCTTTTAAACGTAAAAAGAAGACCGGCCGCTCATGAATCAATTTCGCAAATAGTTGCCAATCATTACATAACACAAAACAATCCTCCGCAAAGTTTCATTATAGATAATATAAAAATTTCTAAGGAGTTACAAAATTATATTCAAGGACGAGGCATTGGAGATGAGGAGGCAAAAGACTACTACACAACCCAGTTTAAAGGCATCTATGACGCCTTTAAAAAGTCTTTAAAAAATGAAGATAGGGATTTGGCCAAAACGTATAGCGATCATCTTCTCAGTTATTATAATCAAAACAAAGACTATATTTCAGCGACAATGGCCTGCAAAACGTTTCTAAATATTGGCCCGGCCATCGCTACGTTCTCCTATGAGCGGGCGTTAGCGATTTTCCAATTTGCTTTAAAGATTTCTGAAACGCCAGAAGATAAGATGGAGTCCCAGTTCCAAATTTTATGGCTAAGTATTTTGCAGCGAAAATTCGACTTGGCCCAGAAGGCCATTGAAAAATATGGTTTTATCGATCGCTTTGCTTCGCTCGATCCTAAATTACAGTTTTGGGTTGCTTATTGTTTTAAAAAAAATGGTGAGAAATATTTGGCACGGCACCTTTTTTCTCAATTAGTACAAAACAGTCCACTAGAGTACTATGCGGTTACGGCACTAGAGGAGTTAAAAGATCTGGGGTATCCGATTACCAGGGATAATTTGGTCAATAAAATAAAGACTCGGGGAATCGCGTACAGTTTTACTAGCAACGACTATACGGCCATGTTTTTAAATGCAATGAAACGTGTGGCCTTGTGGAGTGATTTGGCCAATGAACAGTTGGCATATTTAGAAATCAAAGATGTTGCAGAACTAGAAGGTGAACAATTATTCGCGAACAAAGAGATTGCAGAATCTCTTTCGTCAAGCGAACAAAAAAAACTTATTACGATGCATCTATCTAAATTATTAACGGATAAAAAACAATTTCTTCAAACTTTTAAAGTTATATACAAATCGCTTTCCAATAATATTTTGGGCATTAACGATGAAGTGGTTAGAATGCTTTTTCCTTTTCAATATGTTTCGCAGATAAAGAAATTTGGTAAGGAAATGAATTTGGCCATGGTGCTAGCATTAATTAGGCAGGAGTCGGCCTTTAATCCACGTGCACAATCAATGGTTGGAGCGCGCGGGCTAATGCAAATAATGCCAAATACCGCCAAGCAACTAAAGCGCAATGTTACTGCTGGCCAGTTAATTAGTAATCCAGACCTAAACATTCAATTGGGGCTTAAATATTTAAAGCAATTAATGAATAAGTATGATGGTAATTTAGTATATACCTTGGCGGCATACAACGCCGGAGAACGACGTTTGGCCAACTGGGTAGAAAACATTTTTAAAAATCACGATCCACTTATAACCGTAGAATTGATTCCTTTTCAAGAAACACAGCAGTATGTGAAATACATCTATCGCAATATGTTCTTTTACAATCTACTGGGCATCTACGAGGTGGATAATAATCTTTAGAATTCTACCAAGTGGAATTCTGTGTCCCTTTTGGCCACACTCAACCAGCACGTATTTTAAAAGCGATTATTCCTCTTTTATACAATTGACAGCGCCGGTTGTCGATTGTCTGATTTACAATGCGTAGATCTGAAGATCGAATTGTAATTTGAGAGAGTTTTTATTCCAATCACACTAAAGAATTGCTAATCAATTTTTTCTAGAAGAAGCGTGGCACCATTTTCGTAACTATAACGTGGCGGAAAACTGTTTGTATCCGCCACGTTGCCATTCATCTATTGAGATCACGTTTCTAGTTATTGGGATGAGTTTCTTCACATTTAAACTTTGCTTCAAAGGCCTTTCGCATGACTACTGAAAAATCAGATGAGAGGTAGTAAAAAAAGACGTCAAGCTCTTTTGTCCTTCTATCGTATTCAAACTTATTTATCCCAGAATTTCCTCCCGTTGTTTGGGTGTGGGTTGAAATAACTGAATTCGAGTAAATCCTGTTACTGAAAATTTCAAGGTCAACATTCAAGTATCCTGTCTCCTTCTTTATTTTCCCATCTTTTTTGTAGCTATATTGAGAATTATCAACTGAATGGCCATAAAGCTCAACAGTCTCTTTTCCCGGAGAGCAACGGGTTCTCGTATGCTCTACAAGATCTAGTTTACCGGAAACAATCGGGAAAAATGGGGTTCCAATATTTTCAACAAATGTGCATTCAGCGATAATTTTCTTATATGCAGTCTCCTTACAGCCCTCAGGAATTGGTTGTAATGAGACATTTTCTACTAAGTTAAACTCACAGGTTGTCTTTTCATTCTTCCCCAGCCCCCACGTTGGTTTATGCTGAAAAATTGTAGTAAGAATGTCTCCATCTTTTGATAATTCTGCAATATCCCTATTTCCCCAAAAAGCTGGAATTAGGTCGCTGTCATAAAACTTTGCATAATTACTCTGGTTTTCTTCTAAATCATCAGAATACATGGCGCTAGAACGCAATGAAATTTCTAACCCAGATGGGTCAATAGTCGATTGATTTAAATGATAACGAGGAAAACCGTCATTCGATCTATCTATTTGGAGGTAGCAATCAGAATGATTTTTTGTATTGACTCCAACTAATTGGATTCTATCATCCTGCTGATCATAGTAACGAAAAAGATCTTCAACCAGTGTTACTTTTTCTGCTAGAATTTCTGAAGATTGACCTACCCCGAAGTGAAATAAAGCTAAGATCATTAATGTTTTTTTCATAAATTCTCCTTTTGAGATATTGGATATTGTCCGATATTGTCCCAGAACTGTTGTTTTTATTCTTCACTTGAGTTCTAGGCTCGATTATTAATACTTAGATGTTAGTCGAAATTTTAAATCGAAAATAGATTTTTGAAATTCTTACAAAATATTAATTTCAGGCCGTAAATTTTTTTTACAATGGCCCGATTGATATACAAACAGTCATTAGTGATGTTGAAGAACCTGTTGAATCTTTGGAGATGGCGGTGTGCTAAATTGGCACAGAAGTAGCAGTCGTTATAGATTTAAATGCCATCAACAAGGAGAATTTGCCATGAAAATTTCAACAATAAGCATCTGGCTGCTTCTGGTGTCCTTAAATCTTTTTGCACAAATGGAAGAAGCAGAGTTTAGAAATATTTTTGCTCATAATGTTGCGCAGAAATATCCAGATGCCGACTTGGCTCGCCTTGTACTAAAAGTTCCTGAAGCGTTAATGTTACCAATGGAAGAAAGCAACGAACAAAAATTTATTGAAAAGCTAACCGAGCAGTATAAGCAATATTCTGTTAGCGATCTCTATCAACTTTCAAAAGATACACCGTTTCGGCCAGTTAATGATGAAGTGTTAAAAAGTGCGGTAAAAGGTAAAAAAATAATTTACTTTTTTATCCCGGGAATTGTGGGTGAGATCTTAACGGACAATGCAGTATTTACAGAAATTTTAAGAAATGAGAAAAGTTCTTTTGCCCAAGAAGCTAGGCAGTATTATAAAAATTATAAAAAACAAAATGGCAAAAGACTTAAAGATCCAGTTTTTAGAATGAGATCAAACGAGGTGGTTGAAGAAAACCTAGAGGAATTACTGCTTGCTTCTAGCATTGATGATGAGGATGGCGAGGCGCTAGTTAAATTTGTATATTTCTTTCCTCAGTTTCTGTCGCTAGAAACGTTTGGGCCGACTGCCGACAGAGCGGCAATAGCGATAAGAAGAATAGAAAAATTCATTAAATTGGTGGAAACAAATGAAGGTAAAGATTACGATTTTATAATTATTGGTTACTCACAAGGATCTCCTGTGGCCATGGAAGTTTCAGCGCAACTTCAGGCCGCCAACTCGCCACTGCTTAAAAAATTAAAAGCAGTTGTTTCATATTCCGGAACGGTGTGGGGATCAGAATTGGCCGATATCGTTTTAGCGGATGCCCCGAAAAAAGATATTCCTCCTCTGGGCCGCCAATTTAAGGCCTTCGAAGAGTTGATAAATAATCTTGAGACAGAGGCAAAAAATCCACTTAACTTTTTTAAGGGATACTATCAAAACAAAAAAAACATTTTGGCGTTTATAAAAGATGTTATGTCTGAAACAGAGGAAGGAATAAAAACTTCAGCTCCCAAGGCCAGTATTGTTTCTTTAATGAAATTAGTAATGCGCCTGGCCCTGGTAGAATTTAAGGCACTTGATTTGGGAGTGTTTCATTATCAAAACATGAAAAAATTAAAAAAATTTGGAACTGCAGTGATCGCAGGAGTAAACGAGTTGACAACGGAGTATATGGAAAATTGGCATCGCGAACATATTTTACCTAGCAATAATATTCGCTACTATAACATCTCGGGAGTTTCTGGTGATATTGAGATAGATAAAGAGTTTTTTCAAGACTCTCTGGCCGGAATGGACCTAGAGAGCTTGGATTTTGAAATGCTGCAAGGGCAATTTCAAATAATACAAAAAGGAAGTGGCCTAGCACTAAACGATTCTCAGCTTTCAATGCAGCGAACTCGATTTTGGCCAGAACTTTCAATGGTATTAAATCCAAAGCAGCCAAAGTATGATGCAACTTTTTTAGGTGTTTTAGGAACACATCATTGGGGAATAACATTTGATTACTTTAATGCGAGCGCTCCCCAGGTAATAAATAATTTTAAACGGCCGGAGTTAATTTTATCATTGGCCGAAATTATCGCGGCCGATCTAGCGGGAATAACGGCGGAAGAAATCTATAAATAATTAGACCAAAGATAAGGCATCTTGTTTTATCGCTTGCTTCTTTTCTAAGTTAATTTATTTTATCTAATGAGTTGGCGGCATTAACTATTTTTTCAGAAATTTCTTTTACGCGTTCAATATTTTCGATATCTCGATCGTTGCCTCGTACCATGGATGACATTTCGTGGTTGGCCTCATTTATATGCTCTCGCAGATCGCTGTTCATTTGTGAAATGTTTTCCACATCTTTCGTTAAATCCAGAATTTTTGTGTTAATGGCCTTGAGGTTATTATGGTGATTTACAACCAGCTCGTTGTTTTCTATAACCTTTCGCTCAGTTGTTTTGACAATGGTCTGAATTTGATTGGCAGATTTGGAAGATTTCTGCGCGAGATCACGAATTTCCATGGCCACAACAGCAAATCCTTTTCCATGATCGCCTGCGCGAGCTGATTCAATGGCGGCATTGATGGCCAAGATGTTAGTTTGAAAGGCAATAGTGTCAATGAGATTGATAATTGAAACAATTTGCTTAGAGAAATCTAGGATTTCCTGCATCGATAATTCTATGGCGTGAGATGCCTCTATGCCTGATTTAGATTCTTTGACGGCAGCAGCGGCAATGTTGTAAGTACGAGCAGCGCTTTGGGCAGCAATTTCTACTTTACTATTTATGTTGGCCATCGCTTGGGCACTGTTTTCTACGGCACCATATTTTAATTCCCGCTCGGAAACAAAGGAAGTTATTGCACCATTTAGTTGTCCAGAGATAGAGACCATGGAAGAAAAATGCTCATGAAAAATTTTAATCATAATGTCTGCAATCAAAGTTCCGGTTAATCCCAGGATCATTGGCGCAGAAGCAATAATCCACATTAAAGGATCAGACATAAGAGCGGCAATCATTTCAGCAAAATCATTTTGAATATAGCGAATACCTAGCGCCATTATTGGAAAGGCCATTCCGAAGATAAATCCGGCCACAAAGAATTTACGCGAAAAAGTGAGTTTATTAAAAAAATCAACAATCACAATAGACCACTTTGAATTATTTTACTCCAGCGTTCTTTTTTCTTTCGATAATAAACATCCCAGCTATCATTTGCTATAAATTCTCGCTCTTTACTCCAGAGTGATCTGATCTCTTCCATGGAGAAAATGCCAACGCCTATGGCCGCCGCTAGCGCAGCACCATAGGCCGTCGTTTCTATAATCTTTGGACGAATAATTTTTAGGCCAGAAACAGTTGCTTGAATTTCCATTAATAAATTATTTGCAGCGGCGCCACCATCTACACTAAGAGTGATAACTCCGCTGGAGATTTCCTGGCGAATCGCCTGAATTAAATCATTAACAGAGAGTGCTATTCCATCTAGCGTTGCACGCGCTAAATGCTCTGGCCTTGTATCGCGCGTTATTCCTAAAATTGCACCTTTGGCAGAAGCGTTCCAATAAGGAGAGCCAATGCCTGTAAAGAAAGGTAAAAATAGTAGATGTTCAAGTTGGGATAAGTCGCGAACTTTTTTAGCAAGGTTTTCTATCTCGGAAGATTTTTTAATTAACTTCAAATTATCTCGTATCCACTGAACGGCCGCGCCAGCAATGTAACAACTTCCTTCTAACGCATAATGGGCAACACCATCTTTTAAAAATGCAACAGTAGAAAGGAGGCCCTTGTTAGAATTAACAATATTGGTACCACAGTTAAGAAGTAAAAAGGCCCCGGTACCGTAAGTGCATTTCAGGTCGCCAGCAGAAAAACCTGCTTGTCCAAAAAGAGCAGCTTGCTGATCACCTAGAATTCCCGCGATAGGAATTCCGTCTGGAAGAATTTTTAGTTTTTTTGTGTGCCCAAAAAGGCCAAAAGAATTTTTTATTTCTGGGAGAAAATTTTTGTCGACTTTGAAAAAGTTTAACAACTCATCATCCCACTTGCAGTTTCGCAAGTTCATCAACATGGTTCGAGAGGCGTTGGAGGCCTCGGTAGCAAAGGCCGTCCCTCCAGAGAGTTGATAGAGAAGATAGGTGTCAATATTTCCAAAATGCAGAAAGTTTTTATTATTTCCTGTTTTTTGTATTTTTTGCACCTTCGCATTGTTTTCTATCAACCATTTGATTTTGGAGGCAGAAAAATATGGATCCAAGGGAAGTCCAGTTAATTCTTTCAAACGCGCGGCCAGGGCCGGATTGGTTTGATTTATGTTGTTACAAAAGTCTGCGGTTCTTCGATCTTGCCAAACGATTGCGTTGGCCAGAGGTGTTCCCTTTGAGTCGAAAGCGCAAACCGTCTCTCGTTGATTGGTTATTCCGATGGCCATTATGTTTTTGGCGTTAATTTTATTTTTGGAAATAATTTTAGTTATTCCCTTGGTGACACTTTTCCAAATATCGTTAAGATTATGTTCTACTCGTCCAGGTGCCGGATATATTTGAGGGAATTCGTTGGTGACTTTGTCGATAAATTTAAAACTGCTTGCAGAGACTAAAGCGACAGTAGTTCCAGTTGTTCCTTGATCAATGGCAACAATATATTTGGCGTTACGTTGTTTAAGACTACTCATAAAAACTATTCTCCTCGCAATGCCGGCCGCACTGGCCTATCTAAATCGGTGGATGTTATCATGGCAATAATGGCCTGCCAGCGAGTGGCCGTTGTGTTGTTGAATCCCTTCAATAACCCAAAAGAAAGGGAAACTAAAACGGCCAACAATAGAATAAATTCTATCAGTGTTTGGCCACTATCTTTTGAAGTCTTAGGTCTATGACGCGCGGTAAGAGTAAGCTTTCTTTGCACCTATTCTTTCTCCTAGAAAAATAATAATATAATTGTATCTCTAAAGGGGAAAAAGGTAAGTGAGAAAATATTTTCTAATCGTAATTTTGTTATTGGCATTTTTTGGATTTCTTGCGGCGCAAATTGTATTTGAGTTGGCCAGTGAAAGAAAAAATCAATCAAGTTATAACCAACAAATGGTTATGCCTCCCTCCTCTGGTCAACTTTTTCAATCAACAATTCTCCATCCCATCAATAGTGCAACCATTGAACTACAAAAAATTAAAAGCAGCTCTCTACTTTTAATTTTTTGGGCCACCTGGTGTACTCCTTGTATGCAAGAGCTGCCTGATTTGATCAAATTGGCCAAACAGATGCCATTAGATAAATTGACAATTATTGGAATAAATGGAGATGAAAAAGAAAATTTTTTGGCCGTGCGCAAGGCCATTGATGAATTGGGAATAAATTTTCCAGTGGTGATGGATGCAGATGGAAGTATATATGAAAAATTTTCAGTTTCGGCCATTCCCTATTTTATCCATTTCAAAAATAAAAAGCTGGTGGTTGCCAAACAGGGGGAGTCAGATTTTTTGGCCGAAGAATTTGTTGAATCGCTATGACAACGATTGTTGCTAAACTAAACATCAATTCCAAAAAAATGGCGAATTAAATAACCTAAGAAGAAGGAGAAAAAAGAGACTACTAAGCTTACTCCTGCCATTTCAAAAAATTGTGGCCAAAGTGGTTTGTCTTGGGCCACGGACACATAGTAGGTGAAACCAAAAATTACCGCCACTGCTGTTGAAAGAGAGATTGCCAGTGCTAAAATCGCTTTGGACATAAGCAAAAAAGGCAGGATTAGTAGAAACACAACGATTACATAAGCAGAACCAGTGTATACCGCTGACTTAATAGGATCTTTCCCATCCGCCTCGCCCTCTTCATGTTTACTGGACATATATTCTGAGCTGGCCATAGAAAGAGAAGCCGAGATACCGGTGATGAGGCCAACGGTAGCAATGAGCCTGGTATTTTGCAGCGCAAGCGTAAAACCTGCCAGGGCCCCAGTTAACTCTACTAATGCATCACTTAGTCCCAAAACAACAGAGCTGACATATTTTAATCTATCTTCGCTTATCATGTTGATTAGCATTTTCTCATGTATCTCTTCGTCTTCCGCTAGAACGCGGAGGTAGTCAAATTCTGCAGTGAGATGTTTGTAATTAATGGCGGCCATAGCTTCTCCGCGCTCCATTAGTTTAACTCCGAAAGTTAGGCCAAAAATTTTTGCAATCCAATAGTATTTAAAAATTCTAAAGGAGGATGGAGTTACATCAATTCCCAGTTGCTTTTTTAAGAGCGAATAATGCTTATATTCATCACTAGCGATTTTTTCCAAAGTCGTCTTGTTGCCGCTATCTTTGACGGTAGTCGCTAGTTTTTTATAAATGTGATGTTCCGTTATTTCATTTTTCATTGCTTGGATTAATAGATCATTCATGTCGATTATTCTCCGATTAGCTTGCCCCTATAGGGCCAGTTGAGTTAATTTGTTAGATAGTATCAGCGAATAAATACTAAAAAGCAAAACCAAAAAAGAGAGAGTAGTTTACGCTACTGTTTTGCATTGTTCCTGTCAAAGAAACTGCTTCGTATTCTAAAGCAACAAACATTGAACGGGTAACATGAAATTGTGGTTGCAGGGAATAGGAAAAAAGGGAGGAATCTTCGCGATAATTAGCATTACTAAAAAGAGCATTTCCCCAGCCGCTTTTTTTAAAAATAAGATGATAAGAAGTTATGGCCTCTTTGGCGCGATAATTAATTCTTCCAACAAGGTTAATAAAATCAACAGTAACAATTTTTAAATTTGCCAGTGCTGCACTGTCTGAATAATTCAGAGACTTATTAACATCAAGATAGTTCTCTCGTTCCTTAGAAATAAGAAAATCAAAAAATAAGGAGTGTTCGGTGGCCAATTTCCAGCGCAGTCCTCCCCCGTAGGTTAAAGTTGAGGGAAAATCATAGGAAATTTCTTTCGCATAGGCCGTGGATTGCATATGCATGGAAGATTCTAAAATAAACGAAAGAGGGGTGCGAGTATTTAGTAATAACGTTAGATAAAACGCGTTGCGGGCGTAGGAAAAATCAAATTTTTTACTGCTAGTTAATTGGGCAGTAAAATTGATATATTTTGCCTGCATATATAGGCCAATTTCTAAGAAAGGCCGGGTATTGATATAACCGACAAAAATTTCTTCGCCATATCTAAGATGTTTCCAGTCCTGAACTTTGGGATTCCAGCGCTTGATTTTTTCGACAAGATCTCGCAGATGAAATTCTGTGGAGAGGGCATCATCTGGGAAAAACTTGTTGATAATAGTAACGATATTATCTCCATCTTCGGCATAGTAGATGTGAGGTTCTAAATCTTCGGGGGCGGCAAATGCGCCAGCAACATAGAATAGGAGAAAAAAGTAGAGGAATATTTTTTTAATGGCACTCAAAGAAATTTTTTCCCCAGTGGTAAGTTAGATTGTCCAATTGAGTAGTGTTGAAAATAGAAAAACGGGGCCGTAGTCCGGGTACTAGCGCACCCTGATTTTTTATTCCGAGGGCATGAGCGGCATTTAGCGTTATTGCCGCAAAAAGTTCTGCCTGATTCATTTTGTATTGAGGAGCGGCCAGAGATGCAATTAATAAAACATTATCGCAGTGACAAGAGCCGGGATTGTAGTCAGAACCAATAGCAACGCGAACTCCCGCATCTAAAAATTTACGGGCCGGGGCCTGCGGTTTGCCTAAGAAAAAACCTGTACCAGGGAGTAGGCAGGCCACTGTCGAGGATCTTGCTAATGCTGCAACGCCATCGTCTCCTGTCATTAGGAGATGATCACAACTTATGGCGTTGGACTGCACCGCCAGTACTGCCCCTTTGTTATCGTAAAATTCATCGACATGCATTTTACAAGGGATGTTAAGTTGTTGTGCTAACTTAAATAAGGCCAGAACATCTTCGGTGGAAAAATAATTTTTTTCATGAAAAATATCGACGGCATCAAGAATTTTTTCTGGAGCAAGCTTAGACAACAGCGGAAGAACAACGTTGCTGATATATTCAGAAGAGCAAGAGAATTCTTTTGGGATTGCGTGGGCGGCCATAAAGGTGTTAATAATTTGAAGTTTCCCTTTAAATTTTTGCTTGAGTTCATGAATGATCATGGATAATTCATACTCTTTTTCAAAATTAAGGCCGTAGCCAGACTTGATTTCGATCGTTCCCACTCCATAACTGGCCAAAGTGTTCACTCGAGTGCAGGCCATTTCAAAAAGTTTTTGCCGAGACATAAGGCGAGTTTGCTTCATGGTGTTGACGATGCCGCCGCCAGCATTAGCAATTTCTTCGTAGCTGGCACCATTTAAGCGCATGGTATATTCGTTAGCGCGATCGCCTCCAAAAACTAGGTGGGTGTGGCAATCTATTATTTCGGGAAGAATTATTTTTCCTGAAAAATTTTGCGTAGGAGAATTGCTGTATTGAGATGGAATTTTACTGCTTTCTCCAACCCATAAAATATTATTATCATCAAAAACAATCGCCGCATTTTTGATGATGGAGAGGTCTGAAGGTAAAAGATGGCGGCCATCTTTTATTAACGCGTTCTGGAGGGTTACTGCTTGGGTGAAATTTTGATAAATATTGAGCATAACAGAGTAAAAATACAAGGGTTTTAAAGCTCCGTCACTTTTTTTGTTAGAAATTTAATCAAAACAAGAAGCGCCACTGCCAACCAGGCAAGGCACTTTTTCAAAAATATTCAGAGGGAGCCTTTTGAGGGTAAAGAAATGGGACGGTCTATGACAGATAACTAGTTGTTTTGGCAGCAATTTTTTTAGAAGAAAATTTAAACAAAAAAGCTAAGTAAATTTATCTCAAAGCACGATAATATTATTACATGCAGACGCTATCTTTTCTACCATCTTTTTGGGCCATCGCCGGCGTAGTCGGCAAGTTGCTTTTGGCAGGGCTACTTTTTAACTCCTGCGGGGATAGTGAGATTGAGTCATCGGAGTCGGTAACATCGGTACCTCGTGTGCGAGCTACTGCCGTGGCCACGGCGACAAGTACGTATGCTCCCACCGCAACACCTACTCCTACTCCGGTAGCTACGGCAACGGCCACGCCAGAATCATTAGCGACTCCAACTCCGACTCCAACTCCGACTCCAACTCCGACTCCAACTCCGACTCCAACTCCGACTCCAACTCCAACTCCAACTCCAACTCCAACTCCGACTCCAACGCCGACTCCAACTCCGACTCCAACTCCAACTCCAACTCCGACTCCAACTCCGACTCCAACTCCAACTCCAACTCCGACTCCAACGCCGACTCCGATTCCACCATCCGCTTTTTTGATTGAAGGATTAACTAGTCAAAGCAATGTTTTTGCCTTGGCAGATCTGACGGATGGTTCCGCGATAGTTTTACATTGGTCGGCCAGCAATTATCAAGACAACTATGATGTCAGCATAACTACGGCCGCGGATGTTACTATTTGCGCTTTTTCTGATTTGGCGGCCAGCACAACTTTTTTTGCTCTTAGCAGTTGTTCGCTTTTGACCGGAAAAATATACAGGGCCCATGTGATGGCAAAAAACGCTGGAGTGACAGATACTGCGGCCAGCAACGATCCGTATCAATTTAGAATTTTGCCAAAGATTACCATTACGGATACTGCACAATCAGAGGCCGAAAATGTTTTAAGTGGAAATATAATTTTTCCGCTTTCACTAGAAGTTGCCACAGAGTGGGATGTTACCGTTAATTGGCAAACTCTGAATGGATCGGCCAGCGCCACGGGAATTTTTGCTGACTACATGGCAAGCAACACCGCGCTAACCTTTTTGGCCGGAGAGACTACGAAAGAGATGGCCGTTTCGCTGATAAACGATACCTATGATGAGCCGGCAGAACAAGATTTTTCCTTATCACTTTTTTCCCCTGCTGGCGCAATCCTGGTAAATAGTCTGGCCTATGGAACAATTCTTGACGATGATGCTGCTCCGACAATTTCGCTAACGCTTCCGGCCAATAGAAAAACAGAAGGATCGGTATTTACGTTTACTGCCACTCTCTCCAATCTAAGTGAAAATGATACCTCCTTTGACTGGCAAGTAGATGCTGCAACCTCCACAGCGGGAGTTGATTATACCATTCCTGTTTTTGATCGAATAACCATCCCTTCCTCCGCCAGTACAACGGCCTTTGTAGTATCCTCGCTGAACGATATTGTCTGGTGTGAGCCCCACGAAAATTTTTCGGCCACCATATCTAATTTTACTAACATCACGACGATTGGATCAAGCGCCAGTGCTACCGCAACTATTTTGGAGAATGACTTGCCTTCTGTGGTGGTTAGCGATGCGGTAATCAGTGAAGGTTCGAAGGCCGTTTTTTCATTAGCGCTTAGTCAGGCGTGTCTGGATGAAAGTGTTACTCTAAATTGGAGTGCGGCAGGTATTTCTGCAATGGCCGAAAGTGATTTTATAGGTGAAAAAGGAACTATCGTACTTGCACCGGGAGAGACCGCTGCTAATTTTGCGGTACAAACATTAGAAGATAATCTTCCTGAATTAGCAGAGTTTTTTAGCGTAGCGTTTACTAGCACGGATCACGTGGCCATAAGTGGCAGCGTGGTTGGTAAGGCCACTATTCAGGATAACGATTTTGCATCGGGTCTAGCAGTGAGCAAGATGGCAATTGGCGCAGAGCATACCTGCGCTCTACTCTCTACCGGCAAGGTAAAATGTTGGGGATATACTGAAAATGGCCGCTTGGGAATTGTAGGAAAAAACAGAGGAGATCAGACAGGGGAGATGGGAGATAATTTGCCAACTGTTAGCTTGGGATCTTCCTGGACGATTAGAGCGATAGGGGGAGGATCACACCACAATTGTGCTTTACTCAATAATGGACTGGTTGATCGCATCAAGTGCTGGGGAGATGGCATCAATGGTGTCCTCGGGTATGATAACGGTTTTTCTGATGATCAATCCCTGGGCGATAGTGCCGGAGAAATGGGCGATAATTTGCCACTGATAGATTTAGGATATAGTCAGAGTATCAAAAAACTAAGTGTTGGATCGGAGCATAGCTGTGTTCTTTTTACTGACGGGAAAGTCAAATGTTTTGGGTTAAACAGTTCGGGCCAGCTTGGTTATGGAAACACCACAAGTAGGTACACGGCCATCACGATGGGAAGTAACTTGCCGTTTGTAAATCTTGGCACTGGAAAAACTGCTACCGATATATCTGCTGGAGGAAGTTTTACCTGTGCTGTTTTAAATGATGGGGGTGTTAAGTGCTGGGGCAGTGGAGCCGATGGCCGTCTTGGCAGCGAGGCCTCCACTAATATTGGGGACAGTGTTGGGGAGATGGGGGATTATCTTTCATCTTTGGATTTAGGAACGGTGGCCTCTGCTTCGTTGATTTTTACTGGGGCCGCTCATGCTTGCGTGATCATGGCCGATGGGCGAGTTAAGTGTTGGGGGCAAGGGGATTACGGGAAATTAGGAACCGGTAATACCAACGATTTGGGAGACGTGGCCGGAGAGATGGGAGCGGCGCTTCCCTTTCTTGATTTAGGCGCTGGCAAAACGGTAAAAAAAATATCGACAACCATCCATTCAACTTGTGCCATCTTAAATGATGACATGCTCAAATGTTGGGGGCGCTTTTCTTATGGGGCGTTAGGTTATTACACAGCAAATAGTGTCGGTGATGGCCCGGGAGAAATGGGAGATGTTTTAGCGGCCGTTGATCTGGGAGATATAGATACGGTAAAAGATATTGCAGCTATCGGAGAGAGTGTTTGTGCGGTTTTAACGAATGACTCTTTGAAGTGCTGGGGGCGTAACGAGGCCGGCCAACTAGGGTACGAAGATCGAGATGATCGTGCTGACCTGGCCGGAGAGATGGGAAATTCTCTCCCCTTTGTAAATATCGGCACGGCCGCTTCCGTCAGTCTATTAGGTAGTGCGAATGGATTTGGGCGCACTAATTGCGTGGTGGATAATAGTGGGCAACTAAAATGTTGGGGCGCGGCAGCTCGGGGACGCTTGGGCCAAGGTGATATGTATGTTGGAGATGATGTGGGAGAAATGGGAGATAATTTACCTTATGTCGATCTAGGAACGGGATTAGTGGCAGTAGATTTGGTGGCCGGAGAGTCTCATACCTGCGCGCTATTTAACGACGGTAGAGTTAAATGTTGGGGATATAATTCTCGCGGCCAATTAGGATTAGGACACACAAATGAGATTCCATATCAGGCAGATCAGATGGGAGATAATTTGCTCTTTGTAAATCTGGGAACAAACAAATCAGCGCTAAATCTTAATGCCACCGTCAATACTACCTGTGCACTTTTGACTGACCAGTCGGTTAAATGCTGGGGATATAATGAATATGGCATTTTAGGTATCGGCAACTCTGCTACGATTGGCGATGCAAGCGGAGAGATGGGTGATTCCTTGGCGCGCATTGATTTGGGCACAGATAAGAAAGTGGTAAGCTTTACCCTGGGAACCAATCACGGTTGTGCGATTTTGGATGACCAATCCATGAAATGTTGGGGGCGAGGTGCTGGCGGCCAGCTTGGGTATGAGAATAACCTAACTCTTGGTGATAGTACGGGCGAGATGGGAGATAATTTACCGGTAGTAAATTTAGGAACCAGCGGATTATTACCCATACAAGTGAGTGCCTTTAATTCGGCAACCTGCACTCTGCTAAGTAATGGCCATGTTAAATGTTGGGGAGTTGGAGATGGTGGCCGCAATGGATTGGGAATTGGTTCAACAAATTGGGGAGATAGTGTCGGAGAAATGGGAGATAATCTTCCCGACATCAATTTAGGCACAACAAATCGAATAACTTCACTTCTAAGTGGCGGGGGAATTTCACAGCACATGTGTGTTGTTATAGATGATGGGGCGATAAAATGTTGGGGAATTAACACTCATGGCCAATTAGGAGCAGGGAGCGTGACAAGCGTTGGCTCAACAGCGGCCAGTATGGGGAGTGGACTTTTGCCACTTGATTTTGGAGTGGGAGCTATTCCGCTTGCTACATATGGTGGCACGCAAGCTGCCTGTGCTACCTTTACTAACGGCAAAGTTAAATGCTGGGGAAGAAATCAACAAGGCCAGGCAGGGTTGGAACACCGACAGGATATTGGTAACGCTCCTTTTGAAATGGGAGATAGTTTGCCTTATGTCTCACTTTTTTCAGAGGGAAGTGTGGCGACTCTTGGGCCTTTTTTGATAACTGGGGTTTCTGGAAGTGATGATGCTTCATCCGATGAATGGCTGAGCGATTCAACTCCTACAATTACCTGGAGTGATGCTAGTGGCGCTGTTGACTATACATTAGAAATTTTTTCGGCAGATTTATTATCCTCGATCTGTGGGCCAATTACTGTAGCAGGTAGTAATTACGCTTACAGTGGATGTTCGCTGGCCAATGAAACTGTCTACGCTATTGCGCTTTCTGCCAATGATGGTAGTGGGGCATCTTTGGCCGCTACCAATAACAACTTTCGTTTTTCCGTAGATCAATCACCTCCTGCTGATTTTTCCATACTGGGAATATTTGGTGATCAAGATAGCGAAGTAGATGCAACATTGTCAGATGGGTTGATTCCGCAAATTAGTTGGCAATACTCACCGGGGGCGGATCATTACCAAGTTGAGATTTTTGCTAGTGATGGTACTTCCGTTACTTGTGCCGCTGAAATGGTAAATGTGGGAGTTACTACTCATGCTATGAACTGTACGCTGCAAGATGCAACTAATTATTATGCACAAGTAGTGGCCATAGATAGTGCTCAAAATAGCAAAGCTACCAATCAATATGCTTTTTCGGTGATACAAACTATACCGCCTTCACCATTTAATATCTTAGGAGTGACTGGCGGTGCGGATGCTTCGGCCGATGGCATCCTTAGTAGCGGAAATTGGGCGACGATAAACTGGCAAAATCCTATTAGCGAAGATTATTTTGCCGTTACTATTTTTCAAGATGATGGTGTTACAGTCGCTTGTGCGGAAACCATTGTACCGTTGAATGCAACTAGTTACTCTTTTGAAAATTGTCCTTTGGATTTTGGAACTACGTATAAGGCCGCAGTTTGGGCAAAGGATTCCATTTCTACTGTAGGTGCCACTAACACGCCTTACTCTTTTAATTTGCCAGCAGATGGAATTGGCTCATTTAAAATTTTGGGAGTCAAGGGGGGAAGCGATGAGATTGCGGATGCACTTTTAGACAGTGGGAATACTCCTCATCTTTTTTGGACCTCTTCTTTGAATGCGGCCACTTATACTGCCGAAATTTTTAATGCAGAAAATGGAACAACGGCCTGTGAGAGCATAAGTACGAGCACGACGGATTTTAATTTTACTAATTGTGGACTTACCACCAATAAAGACTATTACGCAACGGTTACTGCCACCAATGGAACGTTATCTCAACTAGTGGCCGACAACGGTAATTTCTTTTTTCACTTAAATAGTAATTATCCTCTTTTAACGATCGATTCACCGCAAGTTGATGAGGGTGATGATTTAATATTCACGGTTAATCTTTCTGCTGCATGGAGCGAAAATGTAACCTTCGATTGGAAAGTGGTTTCGGTCAACGCGGCATTGGGTGACGACGTGGTGTACACTTATGGGAGTGCAACTATTGTTGCTGGCGAAACGGCGGCCACGCTGACAGTTAACACCATAGACGATGCGCTTGCAGAAGTAGAGGAGAAGATTATTATTTCTCTGGCCAACTCGCAAAATGCAGTGGTCGGGCCAACCAGTATTGGGATTGGAAAAATTAATGATAATGACACCGGAAGTGTGGCGGTTAAAGTAACAGCGGGAAGTACTTTTGCCTGTGCTTTGATGAGCGATGGAAAAGTTAAGTGTTGGGGACGTAGTGCTGAGGGCAGAACTGGCCGGCCAGATGCTTCTATTGGAGATTCTCCTTTCGAAATGGCAGATAACTTATTGCCTGTCAATTTGGGGACAGGCCTTACGGCCGTAGATGTGGCGACTTCTGAGACAAATGGCTGTGCAGTACTGTCGGGCCCGGTAGGAGCAATTCGCTGTTGGGGACAAAATTCAAATGCCCTGGGGTGGGTACCGGCCGGAGCTATTTATCCAGGAGATCGCATAAACACCATGGGCGATACCTTGCTGACTCTGAGTTTTGATTTGCCGATTAAAGAAATATTTGGAGGTGATGATCATTTCTGTGTTTTATTATCTAATGACAAAATCCGCTGTTGGGGCTCTAACCCCTCTGGACAGCTGGGGTATGGCGATATCACTTCGCGAATGGTTTCTGTTGCCTTGGTGGATATTGATCTGGGAACAAATGAGACGGTAGAAAAAGTTGCCGTGGGCCAGGCCCATACTTGCGCTTTATTGCAAAGCGGACAGATAAAATGTTGGGGTTCAAATAGTAATGGACAATTAGGTCTTGGATTAGATGGCACTGCACGAATTGGTGATGGCCCAGGTGAAATGGGAGATGCGCTTGCAACCGTAAATCTTGGATCTGCTCTTGGATATGCAGAGGATGAGGCCCGTGGAATAAGTATTGAAGAGTCGCAGATGGAAATCATCTTTAGTGGTGCGGGTTGGGACTTTGATACTATTTGGAGTATTAGTGAAGGAAGTACTCATCCATTACTACAAACAACGCCAGATGGTAGTTTGTGTGCAGGGGCCTCGCTATATGACGAAGTGGGAGGAGGCTCGGATGTTGATCCATACTTAATTTGTAACGCGGATCAGTTGTTGGATATTGCGGCCAATGGTTGCAATGCTACTTTCAATATGGCCTGTACGGATAATTTTAGATTGGAAGCAGACATTGATTTATCGGGAGTGGCAATGGCCCCGATCGGTTCTCCAAATAATCCCTTTCAGGGAATTTTTGATGGCAATGGAAAATATCTTTCAAATTTAACCATCAATCTTGAGGAAAACTATAATGGATTGTTTGGGTTTGTTGGACAATATGGGGAAATTTCTCGTCTAGGAATTATAGATGTGGCCATTGCCTCCACAAAAAAATTTAGCGGAGGAATTGCGGCGGTAAATTATGGATTAATCTCTAACGTTTTTGTAGAAGGAGAGATTGATGGAGATATCTACGTTGGAGGAATTGTTGGCAGTAATTTTGGTACTATTGAAAATGCATATTTTGAAGGCCTAGTTGGTGGATTTGCCACGCAAAATGGTATTGTGGGTGGCAGTGATCATGATGTCTCTTCTTTGATTTCCACTTTTTGGAATGCAGAGACAACAGAGATTTTAGATGAGGCCCCTCTCTTGGCCGTTGATATCTCGGCAGGTGCTTCCTTCACTTGCGCCATTTTGAACAATGGGAAGGTTAAATGTTGGGGTTATAATAATCAATACGGAGGTAATCTGGGCCAAGGAATTACCACTGCATCTGTTGGGACTGCAGCGTGGCAAATGGGAGATGCTCTTTTATACACTAATTTAGGAAGTGGAATGGCCGCACAAAAAATTGATTCCGGAATAGTACATAGTTGCGCTCACCTGATTAACGGGCAAATGAAATGTTGGGGAACAAATAGCTATGGACAGCTTGGATTAGGAGATACGTCTTTGCGAGGAACCACTCCGTTACATATGGGAGAAAATCTTTCGATGTTAGATTTTAGTGTTGATGTAAACAGCAATCCCCTTTTAGTTAAAGATTTTTCTTCAACGGGCCAACACAATTGTGCCATTTTGGATAATGATAGTTATCGTTGTTGGGGAGACAACCGTTATGGCCAGCTAGGCCAAGAAAATGTCATTAACTATGGATCGTTTTCTAATCAGATGGGAGATAATTTACTACCACTTGACTTGGGTGCCGGAGTAACCATTTTAAAGTTTGCTTCTGGTAACGAAGGAAATCATAGTTGTGCGCTATTAAGTGATGGCGCGGTTAAATGTTGGGGAAGAAATGATTACGGACAACTAGGTAGTGATGGAAGATTTAGTGGAATTGGAGATAATGCAGGAGAAATGGGCCTGTCTTTACCGGTTGTCGATTTAGGAGATGGCGTTTTAGCAAAAGAGATTTCGGCGGGAGGGGATTTTGCTTGCGCAATAACTAATGAAAATGAAATTAAGTGCTGGGGAAATAATGCGTATGGAAGATTGGGAATAGGGAATGAGACGGATGTCGGTGATCAGTACGGCGAGATGGGTGATAGCATGTTTGCGGTGCAACTTCCTTTGGAGTTAAATCCTATCAAGTTAGCATTAGGTGTAGATCATGCCTGCGCCTTATTTGATAATTTTAGCGCAAAATGTTGGGGCCTTAATACCTTTGGAAGATTGGGAGTAGGACATACAAATGCTGTCGGTGATAGCGCCGCAGACATTGCCGCCGGCATTGCCTCCATCAATGTTGGAAGTGATCGGTTCATAATTGATATCTCGGCAGGAAATCAACACGGCTGCGCTCTTTTGGATAATTACAAGATAAAATGTTGGGGGGCAGGACTTTATGGCCAACTAGGAACTGGTTCTACCGCCACTATTGGTGATGGCATTAATGAAATGGGAGATTATCTGCGTTACGTTAACCTTCCCAATGATCGTTTCGTTGCTGTTAGCGCCGGATTTAGTATGAGCTGTGGAATTACTGATTTGCAGGCGATAAAATGTTGGGGTATAAACTCATATTCTCAACTGGCCCTAGGCAATAACGCAACTTCAACAATCATCGGTGATCAGGCCAGCGAAATGGCCAGCATTGTCCCCATATATCTGGGGGTAGATGCTAAAACAGAGGCCCTTACCAATAGTAAGAGTGGCTACTTCTCTTGCGCAAAATATTCAGAGGCCGGAGAACGCTATGCTAAGTGTTGGGGACAGGGAGCTTTAGGCCGTCTGGGGCAGGGAAATCAAGTGGATTATGGAAGATATGCTACCGATATGCCAAACCTCCTTCCCATTTCTTTTGGCGGCGGCCGTCATCCTAAACAGGTAGAGGCCGGGGCCACGTCTTCTTGTGCTGTTTTAGATAATGTCAGCATCAAATGTTGGGGATATGGAATTTATGGACAACTAGGATATGAAAACGAAACAACTCGAGGTGATGAGGTCAATGAAATGGGAGATAATTTGCCAGCGGTTAGTTACTAGCTAACGGAATGAACATGGCTGAAATTTGCTGCCAGGGAATAATGTTAATGCCATCAATTTGTTGAGGCCTTACGATGTTGGAAATTAGATAGCACTTGGAATTGGGATGATCTTTTTGAAAATATCTTAAAGCGTTCAAATGCTCACTTGTCGGAGAAGAGGTGGATTTAATCTCACAGGCGATTAGTTGGCGATCAGGGGTTTCGATCACAAGATCAATCTCCATTCCTTTTTCTGTTCTAAAGTAGGATAAATCTAAATCAAGTCGATTATTGTCGGCCAGTTTCATAATTTCCAAAATAACAAAATGCTCAAAAAGGTGTCCATAGTCTGGATCGAGAGGAGTGAGCGTTACGGTTAGTCGCTTCGTGATTGCGCGAACAACGCCTGTATCAAAAAAATAAAATTTTGGATGCTTAGAAATTCTTTTTCGCTTAGAGCGTACAAAAGGATAGAGAAAAAATCCAATAAGGCAATCTTCTAATATTTGAAAGTAATCTTTGACTGTGTTGTAGTTTGTTCCAACGTCTTTTCCAATTTTGCTAAAATTGAGAATGTTTCCATTTTCGTGGCCAGCAACTTGGAGAAAACGAAAGAAGGAATCAAGGCGACGAATGCGGGCCTCCACTTCAATTTCTTCGTGAATAAATGTATTAATGTAACTGCGTAACATTTCTATTTTATCTTCTTTGTTTGGTGATAAAAATACTGGAGGAATTAGTCCAAAGGCCAAGATATCGTTTAGGGCCGGCGATCTTGATTGAATTTCCTCGTAGCTAAAGGGGTGCATCTTATAACTTAGTGCTCGCCCGGCAAGCATGTTGGCACCTTCTCGTTTTAGCTTGCGAGCACTTGACCCAGAAATAATAAAGTGTACGTTTTTGTATTTTTCAATAAAGACATGAACGATATTGAGCAGTTCAGGAATACGTTGAATCTCATCTATAAAAATTGTCGTAACCTGTTGCTGTAAAATTGCATAGTCGAGTTCATGTTCAAAAGACTGTGGATTGGTGAGAAATTTTGCATACTCGCTAGAGAGGAAAAGATTTATTGCTAAGGCCTTTTTACCTTCAATTTGGCGATTAATATAGGTGGTTTTGCCAGTTTGACGAGGCCCAAAAAGAAAAAAACTCCTGTTATTTTTGATAGTTAACAATCTATTAATCATAATTATAAATTACGCCGTATTTTATAATTGTCAATTATAAAATACGCCAAAAGGGCCGCCCGTGTTTTTTTGACTTAATAGAAAATGTACGTCATCGTTTTCCGGGCAAGTAAGCTGATATGATAAGGATTTATAGGTGTTAAAAATAATTCTATATAAGCAGAGCTCTCAAATGCGGGAGTTTTTTGCCACATGTGCTCCGAAAACTTTATTGGTAGCTCCCTCTCCGGCCCTGGCCGATGAGTTGGGACAAAAAGTAGATTCTGTCACGATTGGTCGATTAATCTCTGTTCAGTTGTCTCATTATTGTCCGAAATTTTCTATGAAAAAAAAGGCCGATGCGCTACTCGAACTAAGTACTATTTGGTTTAAATTTTTCCCAGGAAGAAAGGTTGAGGAGTTTTTTTATATTTATGAGCTATTAAGTGAATTGCGTAGCTTTACTTTAAATTTTGATTTGGTGAGCGAGATTATTGATCGGGTGGATGAAACTACTAAATTGGCAGTGAAGATTTTTTGGAAATATTTTGAAGATACCAACATTGTAGATGAGTCCAAGGGGTATGAGTTACTATCGCAAGTTCTATGTGATGCTAGGGCCTCTAAACAGGAGAAGCAGAAAAGTTATATTTTTGCAGGTTTTAATTTTTTTTCCGGAGTACAGATTGATTATCTGAAAATTTTGGGTAGAGTCGCCGATGTTTGTATACTTATTCCAGAAATCATTTATCACAGTGCTCGGCCTACGGATTGGCCATCTTGGCTTGGAAAAAATGACGATGAAGTTAATATTTTAAAGTTAAGCGACCTAGACGAGTTGAACAGCAAGGCCTTCAATGATGAAGCAATTAATGTCGTCTATTTTCATAAAAATCATTTGGCAATAACGCTGAAAAAATATATGGACGGCCAAGGCCAACTACCACTTGCAACGAATGTGGTGTTGGCCAGTAGCGAAGTTGAATTTTCTCAAGTCAATGAATTGCCTTTTGTTTCGGCGACATTTAAAGTTACCGAGCAGATTTTTGAGCATAAATTTAGGGCCATTTTTGAAAAGCTAGATAGTATAATTTTTTCTTCTGGTGAATCTTTGTCGGTGGCCAAGTATCAACAAATAGTTGATGAGCTTTTGACGGTAGCGCAAAAGAAAGAAGACTATCGTCAACTCAAAATATTATTAGTAATTAAAAAAGTGTCCACGGCGTGGGAAGAGTTGTCTGAAAGTAATAAAAATATTTCTTTGGAGGTTAATCGTTTAATTGCCACGGTTGTGCAATTAGAACTACCGCGAACTAGTCATGTTAATTTTACCGCCAACCCTAAAGTTGGAAAAGTAATGGGTGTAAATGAGTATAGCTTACTAGATAACCAGGCACAGAATATTGTTTGTGTTACTTCTGATTATCCAAAAATTTCAGCGGCTGATAGCTTTCGCTTTGATGAAGCTGCATTAAGTAGTTTGGCCGCCATCGGGCCAATTAAAAGTGGTGATTTGTCCAATAAAATTGTTAAATTTAAAATAGAAGAACTTTTAACAAAAGGCGGCGGTGTTTTATTTATTGAAAGAAGGACTGCTTGTGAAATTGTTTTCTGGCAAGAATTGATAGATTCATTTCCGACAAAAATAAAAATAATTCCGGAGAGCAATCTCTTTTTGTCAATGGAGGTGATTGCAAAAAAACAGCACCTGACAGGCCCATTGGATTCTATTAAGTTTTCGGCAAGCAGGTTGCAATCTTATATTGATTGCCCAAGGAAGTATTATTTTCAGTACATCAAACACTTGGATACCGAGGTAGATCTGCCCGGGAGCTTTACATCCGCTGAGTTGGGATCGTTAGAACATGAAGTGATAACTGCTTTTTTTGCGAGTTCCACAGAACAACAAAACATCAGAGAACTAAGTATCAATGCGATTGCGCGATTAGAGAAAGAAAAGCAAAAAAAAATTGACCAAATTTATTACAAACAAATATTGCAAGAGATAATGGCCTATGCACAAAATGGAATTAACTTTTTAGCACAGCTTTTAGAATCCATGCCTGGTTTGCGATTAAATTTTGCTTACAAGATTGCTGGCGATATTCTCCATTCAACCGGAGAGATTGATTGTTTGCTTACAGATTCTCAAGGAAAAATTAGAGGGATTATCGATTTTAAGCGAGGAGCTTCCAGTATACCAGCGGCCACAGAGTTAATAAGCTTTGAAAAAATTCAGCTTTGGTTTTATTCTCATGCGATTGGGCCAATTAAACATGAAGATTTAGTTTTATGGGGATATCTTTGTCTTTCTAATCTGGAGAAGTCACTAATATATTCCGCCGATACGGCGACTATTAATTTTGCCAGCGGACTTGATTTTAAAATTAGAGAAATTAAAAGCGAAGAGTGGCAAAAATTATTACAAGACTATCAGCACTATGAACAAGAAAAGCGTCAGACCTGTCAAGTAGATCAAGAAATGTTGGCCAATCCATTAAGTGAAAAAAGTTGTAGCTACTGCCTTGTTAATAAGTTTTGTGAAAGTAGGTTGCGATGACTAAAAAACGAGTGGCAAATAGCGAACAGCAAACGGCCATTGCACATCAGGGTGGAGTTCTTTTAAGCGCGGGTGCCGGTTCGGGCAAGACCTTTGTTTTGGTGGAGCACTTGATTTATTTGCTAACGGAGTTTGACGAACGAAATGGCCATCTCGAAAAATTGTTATTAGAAAAAAAGCTCAAAACATTTCTTTCTTCTATTGTATACATGACGTTTACCAATAAAGCGGCCAGTGAACTAGAGTCGCGTATAAAGCAAAAAATTTCCCCTTGCGATGATAGTTATTTTTGGAGTCTAGTAGCAAAAAACATAGATTCGTTGAACATCACAACTATCGATGGTTTTTGTTATAAAATAATTAATGCAGGAATGTTGGCCGGTATTGCTCCCATAACTAACATAATGGATAATTTGGGCCTAAGCTACAAAATTAAAAAACTCTTTCGTCTTTGGCAGAGTAAGGCACAAGAAAAGCGAAAGTATCCACAAGAAGAGATTGATCGCATTGATTATTTTGCGGAGCAGATTATCGAGTCTTTGGCCGCTATTTTTGCAGATCCCATAAGTCGCTCTTTTTGGGAAGATCCAATGAGAAAAAAACTCTCGCTACAGATAATTATTGAAGAGATTTTTAAACTTCATAATTTGAACTATCCGCTATATGAAAAAATAAAACTGAGTGATTATGCCGCCTATCAGAACAAGGCCTGGTATAAGGCCGTTGAAAAGCTAAATGAACTAAAAAACAAACTTTCTGATTTTAATCAAAAAAGTTTTGAATATATTCGAGAGGAAATTTTTGGAGTACGCTGCTATCGAACAAAAAATGATAACCTTCCAGTGATGGATGCTGCTATAGATGATTTTGAAATTATTCGTAATTTTCTAAAAAAACACCAAGAGGACTTTTTTGCTTATTTTTCCGAGAGAGATCTTTTTACTTCCTGGGAAGAGATGGTTGATGAAATATATAATTTTATTTCTAAACACTACTTGCTACTACCGGGTGCAACTTTTGCTGACTTGGAATATTTAACGTGGAAGGCACTTGATGATCAAGACAACGTTAAACGTGTTGGCCAGCGTTTTTCCTATTTTGTAATTGATGAGTTCCAAGATACTTCTTCAATTCAATATGAAATTATAAAAAAAATAATTAGGAATGATATGTCTCGCCTTTTTTGCGTGGGAGATTTGAAACAGGCCATTTATGGCTTTCGCGGTGGAGAGTTGGCGGTATTTAATAGTTGTTCTCAAGAAATTGGCCGCTATTTGTCATTGCGAAATAATTATCGTTCAGATAAAGGCGTTATTGATTTCAATAATTCACTGTTTGATTTTTGTTTGCAAAAAGGCCAAGAGTATGAAGGACATGATAGTTTGGCCGTTACTTTTGAAAAGCAGCACTTTCCGGAAGAGAAGGAGGAAAAAAACAGTACCGGCGCATGTTATAGGCAGCAGATTAATGTTTCTGACTATCTTGGTGCCGAAAAAAAAGTTGCCGCCGCAGACTTGGGACAAGTAGAAGCAAATGCCTTGTTGGATGTCATCAAACAGCGTCGTCAGCAGAATGCAAAAGAGTCAATTGCTGTTTTATATGCTCGAACAACCCATGCCAGAGTTTTGGTAGAGCTATTAAAAAGAGAAAAAATTCCTTTTGTGGCGCAAATTAAAGTGGAATTTGGAGAAGATCCTGTAGTGGAAATTTTTCGTCTTTTGCTAGAATATTATCAGGCCCAAAAACATTCTCTGGAGAGGGGCCAGAAAAAATATGAAATGGGTACTAAGTTTTTTTTGGCCAACTATCTAAAAATCATAAAAATTTCTATAACAGATCGTTGGTTAGAACAAATTACCAAGCGCTTTGTGGCGGAGGTGGATAGTTTAGGTCTGGCCGCAGCTTTTAATCAATATCTTTTTTCAGCAGGAATCAGCAATCCACATTATCGTGACAATATTAAAGTAGTTTTTTCTATTATCAGTTCTGCCAATGAAGAAGTGGAGGAGTGTTGGCAACTTCTTAACACAATCGGTGATAAGAAATATTCAACGGAATATCATTATCAAAGCAGCGAGGCCAGTGAAGATAGTGATAGCGACAATACAGAAATTCCAGTGCAGATAATGACAGTACATGCCTCAAAAGGACTGGAATTTGACCATGTTTTTTTGGCCAGCATTCATAGCAATGGCCATCAATTGCCTAAGTCTAGTTGGTTCGGAAAATTGCCGGGAAGTTTTAGATGGAAAAAAAATTATAACAAAGGATCTGCATATAAGTCGCCTCGTTATATTTTAGAAAACGAGCTGGCAAAATATAAGGATTTCTCTGAGAGCAAAAGATTATTTTATGTGGCCTGTACTCGGGCGATTAAAACAGTTAATTGGACCGATATTTATTTTGAAAATCGGGCGCAGATAGTTGGAAAAAATAGTTGGATAAATGCTCTGCGCTTGTGGGAAAGTGAAAAAAATATTACTCCCGAGAGATTGTCGGCCAGCATTGCAAATTTTTCTTTTAAAACAATTTCAGATAGTAGACGGCCGCCCTTTTTTTTAAATAATGGCAGCGGTATTTGTGCAAGAGAAAATGAATCGGCCACATCTTTTTTGGCCATAACCTCGGAAGTGTCTGTAACTCGCTTGGCCACCTTGATTTCTTGTCCCTTCAAGTTTTATCTGCAAAATATTTGCACCATAGAAGAAGATGAATTGCCTTTTTTTGCCGAACTTTCAGAGGAAAAAAGGGTTGGGGGGATGGAAGATAACGCCTTGGGAAGTTCGGCCGCACGAGGAATCTCCTTGCATGAAGCAATCTCTTTTGCACTTAAAAATGAAATGCGGCCAGAAGAAGACAAGCGCGCCAAGCTTTCTGCTGCGGATCAACTCTCTCTGCAATGGATCATAGAATGTTTAAAGGAGAAGTTAATATCCAAGAACTATCAGATTATTTCAGAGATGCCCTTTAAATTTCCACTTTATGGCCTTATGGTAAACGGAGTTCCGGATTTAATTTTGCGGCCGATAGATTCTATCAAAATGCCGTTAGAAATTTGGGATTTTAAAAGTGGCCGACACGATATCAAGGGGGAAAAAAGTTACTGGTTCCAACTCCAGCTATATGCTTATGCAACATATATGCTTGGGTATTTAGATAAAAGCGAAAAAGTATCACTAATTTTGTCCTATCTTGGAGAGCAAAAAAACCTTGAGATTACTTTGGATTTTGCTGCTTTGAGTACTCACCTTTTGGGCCATCTGCGAGCATTAGAAAATCTGTCGCAAAAAGAGCGTTCACACTGCCCGGTCTGTCTATTTCAATCGATCTGCAAAAAATAGTCTAGTAGCGTTGCAGAAAATTTGGCCTATGTTAAAATGGTAATAACAGTAACAGGAAGTACTATCATGTTTTACCCTAAACTAATTATTGCCGTAGTATTTTTATTAACCGTTTTGTTATTTGAAAACAAACTATCTGCAGGTGAATCTTCTACCTACAATTTTTCTTGGTTAGACCCAGACAAAGAGGTCTATGTCTTACAGAATAAAAAATATCGCAAAGATAAAAAGGCCCATCTAAGTGCTGGTTATGGAATGACCACTAATGGCGCTTTTGTTGATGCGACATCCTTGCAGGGGCGAGTGGGTTTTTTCTTTACGGAAGAGTGGGGGATGGAATTTTTATATGCTCAAAACTCGGGAGAGGAAAATGAAAATTTCCAATCTGTTTTAAATATTGGCGGCCCTGGGTCGACACCGTTTAGGAGAATTGTTGAAAACTACTTAGGAGCGATGGTTTTATGGTCGCCTTTTTATGCCAAGGTTAACACTTTTAACTCCATCGTCTATGTTGATTGGATGGTGGGACTGGGATATGGACAGCTTAATGAAAAAAACAATCGAGAAGTTGTTCGAACTGGTACTACCGGCCTGGCAGATGTCAAAGAGAGTCATAATGCGATTATGTGGGGTACGGGTTTAAAATTTTATCTATCACCGATGTTTCACATCCGTTTGGATCTAACGGCAATGCATTATAGTGCGCTGAGGGCCTTGACGGTAAAAACCAGTGATGACGAAGGAAATTATGAAAACTTTGATTTAACCTTAGCGCTAGGGATTAACCTGTTTTAAATGGATTTAAAATGAAATTAATCAATATCGGAAATGAAATTAAAATAATATTGCTGGCCCTTTGGTTCCTGATGGGCATGCCGTCACACTCCTTGGCCATTGAATTGGCCAATGTCTCCGAGGCCCATATGCGCAACGTCGCTCTCTATCCGGAGATTGCGCGAAATCTAATTAATCGGCGAATGTTTTTTACGGCAATACCTTTTTTGAAAGAATATATGACCGCTAATCGCGGCCGTGACCTTAGCGTTATTGATTCCATGATTGATGATGTGACTACGGAGGTGGGAGTAAAACAATTTGAAGTTTTACCCGCCGAAATTTTATCCAGATCTTCTTCTCCAGTTATTCGTTATATTTTAGCAAAAAAATATTTTCGACAAAGGAAATATGCTCAGGCCCTGGAAAAAGTGGTAGATAATGTTCCATCCAATCATCCTATTCTTCCCTTCGTACTACAGTTGCGCGCCAGTATCTATTCGGTGGCCGGAAATGCCGCGGATGCGATTGTCACATATAAAGAGTGTATTTTAGCGTCAAAAAAACAGATGGGACGAGAAGGAGATCGAGATCGAATTCGTCAATTAGAAGTTAATCGTGATTATTGTATCATTGGTATACCACGTACTGAGTTTGCTAGTGGGCAGTATGATAGTGCTTATTCTAACTATCTGGATCTTCCCAAAGAGTCCCCCGTTTGGCCGGAGATTTTATTTGAAGAAGCGTGGAATAGTTTTTATTTGCGTGATTACAACAGGACGTTGGGAAAATTAGTTACCTACAAAGCACCCGTTTTCGAACATATTTTTAATCCAGAAATAGATTCTTTGCGTGCGTTGACCTATATGGAAATGTGTATGTGGGATGATGCTAAAAAGGTAGTAGAAGATTTTTATGCTGCCTATCAGTCCAACTTTGTATCGCTAGAGCGTGAATATAAACGAATGGGAAATAACTACCAATATTACTATAACAGTGCAAAAGAAGCGCGCGATGGTGTGCGACGTGGTAACCCGCTATTTGATCAAATACTGAGTGCCATTGTAAAAGATCCAATCTTTATTGAAATTTTAAACTCCTTTCAGCGAGGAGAGTATGAACTAAATTTTATTAAAGAGATCAATAATGTAAATCTAAAACAAGCACTGGGAGAAGGAGTGCGCGATGCACTTTTATTGCAGCGAGATTTGATTGGTGCTTATGTTAAAACCAGTCTGGGAAATTATTTGGATCAAGTTGATAAAACGTTGCAATCGATGAGTTATGTTAAGTTGGAAATTTTAGGGAAGAAAAAAGAATCGATTATTTCTCGCCCTTACGGAAATGAAAGTGAAGGAGCTCGCGAGCGAGGTGACTATATATTTTTAAAAAGAACAGACAAACAGTACTTTTGGGATTTCATTGGTGAGTTCTGGGCCGATGAACTAGGAGACTATGTCTTTGCCTTAAAATCAGAGTGTGAAATATGATGAAATATTTATCTATCCTGCTTTTATGTCTAATAAGTATGTCCATCTTTTCTTCCACCGAAGAGGAAGTTGCCCGGCGCAAAGAATTGGCCGCAGTTATTGAAGAAGAGCTACAAGAGGTGGTGCGTTTAAATAAACAGACAAAAGGACAGCGGCCGGAGTTGTTATTGCGAATGTCAGAACTTTTATTGGAGCGAGGACGTTTAGTTAAAGAGGATGAAGTAGATGCATACATGAGGGTTGGAAGCAAAGAGCGTAGTGCTATAAATAAAGCTCAGTTTTTTCGTAACTCAACTTCCTATTTTACTAAAGCGGATCAATTATGCCTTTTGATTGTAAAACGTTATCCCTCTTTTAAGTTCATGGCCGATGTTTATTATGTATTGGCCTTTAATGCTAAAGAATTCAATCGTAATGACGTGGCCAAAAGGTATTTTAAGAAAGTAATGAGCACTACTACGGTCAAAGATAAATCCTATCAGCGTTCAGCGCTGGCCTTGGCAGAGATATATTTCAATGAGCATAATTACAAAGAAGCGGCTCCGCTTTATGAAAAAATGTTAAGCAGTGGAGAGAAAAGTAAGTGGTGGACCAAAGATGCCTATAATTTATCCTGGTGCTACTTTTATCAAAAAAAATACTCTTTGGCACTTTCTACAATGCAGCGAGTACGAGAAGTGAGTGGCAAGGGTGAGTTTGTGGATATGTCAAAGGAAGTGGAAAGATATATCGGATATTTTTATGTGGAGGCCGGACAAGTTCAAAAGGCCATCGATTACTATGAGAGCTTGGGGGGTGATCTTAGTAAAAATTTAATTAACTTAGGAAAATTGCTTAGCGATAAGGCCAATTATAAAATGGCCGAAAATCTCATTGAACGGGCCTTGAAAAAAAGTGATAATGTTATTAATCAAAAAAATGGGCTTTTTGCGCTTTCGAATCTTTACGAGAAAACATTAAATCTTGAAAAGCAACTAGAGGTACAACGCAAATTAGTTGCACTAAATAAAGAAGGGGAGCTTGATAAGTCAGAGCAGGAACTACTAAAATATTCATTAGAAAAAAATAGCGCAGTACTACAGCAGCAAGTGATAAAGGGCGAATATTCACATCGCCCACAAGAGAGAGTTCGACGTGCCAATTTGGCAGTTGAGTTTTTTAAATTGAATGGTGTTTTTGCCCCAGAAAAGAAACATCTGCAAACATTTAATGCTGCCGAAACCTTATTTGCTGTTGGGAGGTATCGAGATAGTCTTGCATATTACGAATCGTCCATAACCCAATCTACTGAAGCTGGGGATAAAAAAGTTTTAAAACTAGCTTATGCGGGCCTGGTGGCCGCAGTAGATAAAAAGGAAGTGCCGCAAGCGGACAAGGATCGCTATACCACCTTGGTTTATGAGGCAGTGCTCAAAGATAATCCACGCTCGCAAAAGGCCTATGTTATTTATCAGCGACTATTTTCTGCTCACTACGATAAAAAAGAAATTCCTCAGGCAGAAAATGTTTTGCTAGAGTTTAAGAAAAATTTTCCTAACGCTTTTAGCACGCAAGAAGCAATGCTGGCCAGAATCATGGATTATTACAAAGATAAAAAAGATTCGGTAGGAATACAAAAGTGGGTTAAGAGAATTAACAACAAAGAATTTGTCATTAGTGCCGAGTATGCCAAAAAATTACAGATACTACTAGTTACTACTCAGTTTGAGGGAGTAGAACAGGCCAACTCTTCTGGTGATAAAAAACTGGCCTTGAGAGGCTATTTGGCCATTTATCAAGATCGCACCAGTAGTGCTATGGCCAAAAAAAATGCAGCCTACAATATCGCTGTTTTGTTTCATGAACTAGGCGATGCAACAAGAACTTTTGGTTGGGCGCAAAAATCACTAGCGCTTATGTCTGCTGATGATTTAGTTAAGTTTGAAGACTCTTTTTTAGCTTTTGGGGCGGAGTTGTTTGCGAAACGACGATTCAAAGATGCACTTACTATTTATGAAACTTCTTTTAATATGGTTTGTAATCGTGCCAGTAAAAACAAAAAACTATTTTTTAAAAATGCTAACGTCATCTATTTGACGGCAAAGAATGTTTTGCGAGCACAGGCCTTTATCGAACAGGCCGCCAAGTGTGAGGTAGCTCCGGGATATGTTAATGAAATGAGAATAGAGTTACTCAAGGCCGCAACGGAAATGGGAGAATGGGCCATTTTTGATAGAACCAAAGTTACACTAGATGCGGATAAGGATTCTTGGCCAGAAATAATTGGACTTCTTTATCAGTCGCATCGACGCTTTATTTTGCGAGGAGATGTGGCCAGTGCCAATGGCGAGCGCGCTCTCATCGAAAAATATTATGCCTTCTGCGTATCTAAGCGTTTAGAAATTCCACTGGAAGGATTAGATGCTGTTGCTGACTTTAAGATTATGGATTTGGAGCAGGATATTCGTGAATTGAAGTCGGGTAAGTTACAATTCCCAGAACAGACTTTTAATACTATTTTAAAAAATAAATTTACCATTTTAGATAAAATCACCGCCAAAGCAATGGAGGTCTTGTCTGTTCGTTCGGGGAAAGGAATTGTTAAGGCCTATAAAGCATTGGTAGAAAGTTATCGTTACTTGGTAGATGAGATTAATGGATTTACACCAAAAGATAAACCAGAAGAATATCTATCCTCCTTCAAAAAAAGCATGAATGGCCTAACAATGCCTATTGCTAAACAGGCCAATGAATATTTTGCGGAGGCCCGTAAGCAAATTAACAAAAATAATATTATTTCTCCCGAAAGTGCGTGGTTTTTAAAAGAGGAAAATAGCGATACTTCGATGGAGCTGGAATATTTTGGGCCGCAAGATGGCGTTATGATGGACAGAGGAGGTGTCGAGTGAAAATGATTATTTTTCTTGCCCTCTTAATGGCCTTTATGCTTTTTGCTGGTTGTTCAACTACTTCGCCTATTGATGCTGCTCTCGATGCAGAGGTAGCAAATATTTCTAACGAGGATTTCAAGCGCCAACCAGTTGGCCCTTTTTCTGAAAAAGAGGATTACTACAAAGATGTGGCAGTAGAAGAAGATGTATTGTCTCGTGAAACTTTGGGCAAAATTCAATTATATAATTTAGATAAGATTGACGATGTCGGTGATGAAATGGGCAATGCTGCTGGCCACTGCTATCGCGGGAAATATCAAGAGGCCGATCGCTTATTTGATGCTATTTATGAGAAGTATCGGGAGCATCCGGGATATTGGAATCAAATCGGTATTTGCTTTTTTCAACGCAATGATTTGCGTTCGGCCATGCTCTATTTTAATAAGGCATTAAGTATCAAGGGGAGTTATGCGCCGGCCATCAATAATCTTGGCGTTTTATATATAAAGAAAGGCAAAGAGCAAAATGCAGCACTGGCCTTTGAAGAGGCCATAAAAAATCACAAATATTCGCGAACACCTAAATTCAATTTGGCCCAACTATATTTAAAGTATGGGCATGTCGACAAGGCCCATAAACTATTCATGGAACTTTATACATTTAATGGGAAAGACGTTGATGTTTTAAATGCGATTGCGAATATTCATCTTTTGCGTGGAAAAAATCAAGAGGCAAAAAAATATTTTGAAATGATTGATGCTCAGATGTTTAAGCAACCTTATATCGGAATAAATTATGCGTATACACTCAAAACTTTAAAGTTTGATGATGAAGCAAAAGAGATTTTACAAAATGTTAGCGTTGAGCGTGGGAATAAACTGTATAGCTACTACATGAATGTTAAACGGTTTGTGGAGAAAAGATAGAGATAGAGATAAGAAGGATGAAGAATATGATAAAAAAAATTGTTTTGGTTTTTATTATTTCTTGGGCCATTGCCCTAATTTGCGTTGGAAAAGAGCAAAGAAGGCCCTACTCTTCACGCCCCTCCAACAAATCTGCGGCCAATGCTAATACTGTTTACAAATACAAAGAGTATGAAAAGTTTGATTTTGAAAGCATGATGGTAGATGCGGAAGATTTATCTCCAGGAGATCTCTCCATTCGACCTCGCTATCAACAGATGTTTAAAAATATGCTGCCTTATCGGAGAAATTTTAGGCCGGAGATTCATCGGGCCATTGAACGTGTACGATAAAGAGTAAGAGGAATTTAAATATGAATAGAGAAATATCCAGAAGTTCGCAAAAAAATTCTCTGCCACCACTCTATGAATTGTTTGCGGTCGGCGCCGGAACTAGACGTGGTAATCACATTATAACGCGTACTCGTGTACTGATTGGTAGCGCAGAGACCTGCGATATAGTTTTGCGTTATAGCGACGTGGCGGCCATCCATGCGGTATTAGAAATTGGTAGCAGTGGACTTCGTATTTTCGATATGCACAGCATGAACGGGACTTATCACAACAATAAAAAAGTCGTTGTTGAAAAGATAAAGGAAGGAGATCAGCTTCGTTTCGGACAACACTCTTTTATTTTCCGTAAGTATGTAAAGGAAGATGCCATTCCTCCCGTTTTGGATATGTTAGGCCCGGATCGTATTTTGGATATTGAAGGTAAACGTGGCCGGCTCCCGCCTAGCGTTCCGGCCGATGTTAGCAAAATAAATATAAAAATTCCTCCTTCTACTAAAACT
Organism: Bdellovibrionales bacterium RIFOXYD12_FULL_39_22; assembly: GCA_001770205.1. Taxonomy (GTDB): domain Bacteria; phylum Bdellovibrionota; class Bacteriovoracia; order Bacteriovoracales; family Bacteriovoracaceae; genus YD12-FULL-39-22. Next base: position 279,984 of record MEQL01000039.1, on the reverse strand, counting down.
AATACAACTAACACAACTAACACGATGACGCCTTTCCCCTATGCGCAAGATATTCCGCGAATAGAATACCCGTTAGCGAAAGACCCTAAGGCCGATTATATAGAATATATTTTTGAAGAAAATGTGGAACTGTACCCTATTTTTAAATACAATATTGATCGCAAAGCAGTAGAAGTAATTATTTTATTTAAAGGAAAAATTTTTTCAGTAGATTATTTACCCACTGACAAAGGAATCTATAATTTGGTAGGTGGCCGGCCATCACATCATGAAATTGAATATGGATACTTAGCAAAAAAAGAAAAAATTCCGTTTATTGAGGTCATAGAAAAAGATATTTTTGTTAACTTACTGGATGGCCACGATTATATGCTTCTCTCTGACAAACAAGAGGACGGACTGAGAAAAATTAAGACTGGCTCAACACATGCGCTTCGTGGTGATGATATTGTTCATTTGACAAAAGGCGACATTCAAATTTTTGTGCGACTAGATAGTCCACCTCCCTCCGTTGCCACTCCTGCACTCTTTCCTCGGGACAAAGACTTAGCTACCTATTTAATTTTGATGATCGTTCTATTTATTGTTTTCACTGTAGGTGTAAATATGATTGAGATTGATCGTGAAGCAGAAAAGGATAAAACGCCAGAGCGCATTGCTACCATTTTGTACAATCAAAAATTATATGTTTCAAAAACAAGGGCCTTAGAAAAAACCATAATGGCCCCCAAAGTTATTCAAGAGGCACGCCCAGATACTCCCAACAAAAATCCGGTTGAAGAGAAAATTGAAATTAAGCCGGAAGATAAACTAAAGCAGACGGATGTGGTTAAAGTGGCCGGTCAGAAAAATGAACAAGAGGTTAAACAAATCCAAAAGGCACAGGCCAATAAAGGTGCCAAAGATAATGTAACGGATTTAGTGCAACCGCAAAATAACGCTAAAACAAAGAATGTTAGTCCAAAAAAACAGGCCACCAATGCGGATATCAAAGCACCATCGCTCGGCCATGTTGATGTATATAAATCGGCAGATTTCGCCAGTACGGTCAGTGGACTATTGGCCAAAGGCGGTGCTAGCAAGCAGGTAGATGCCGTTAACTCAAATTCAGGAGGTGCTTCTTCGGCCTTAGTACTAGAGGCGGGGGCAGAGTCGGCCACATTAAAAAGGGCCAGTGTTAGTCAGCAAATTGGTAGTTTAAGTGGTGTCGCACAAGGAAAAATTGATACTTCAAAAGGAGTCGAAGGTCTGGCCAATAAAAAAAGTATCTATGCAGTAGGAATTCCCTCCAATACAATTATTCTCGGCTCTATGGACCCCGATGTGATCAGAAGAATTCTCATGGAAAATTTTCAATATTTTCGCAATTGTTATCAGCGAACACTGAGCGCTTCTAACCAGGCCTTTGATGGAATGTTACCTCTAAGTTTTGTTATTGGGGCCTCTGGACATGTTACCCGTGCTGGCATTGGCCGAAATGCGGAGTCCGAGGCCTTACCTGTCGAAGTTAAAGAGTGCGTGTTAGACGTTTTGCGTGGTATAAAATTTCCGGAGCCACTGGGAGGCGGAACGGTAGAAGTAAATCAGCCCATGAATTTTTATCGCAAATAATGCACTGCTCGTAAGTGCTATGACGTACCTTTAATCTTTAAAGGCGAGATTGTTTTTTGGATCTCATTAGCTCTTCAAGTTTGGCGCACCAGCGATCAATATTATCTTTGGAGCGGTTAAGCGCAGCGTAGAGAGAATTTTTGGTAATAGGTTTTAGTACAAAATCATTGGCCCTTGAGCGAAAGCAAGCGTGAAAATTAGTTATACTAGGATGGCCAGTCATAATAATAATTTGCATTCCTTTTTTTAGGTCGTGCAAAGCTTTTAATAGCAGATCTCCTGGCAATTGTGGCATCTGAATATCAATTAAGGCGATACTAAAATCTTTTTGTGCCATCTCTTTTAATGCTATCTCTGGATTAATAAAGGTAGTGATTTCAAAAATTCCATCACCGGCCATATGTTTTTTTATAATATCTAGCATGTCTTGATCATCATCAACGACGGCAACTTGTAGTGGATACTTAGCAATCATAATTGGTAATCCTCCTCACCCTAAACGTGATAGGTAAACATCATTAGGTCATCTCCGGGAGCATAAAAATCTCGAAGCCGCGCCTCTTCTTTGAAATTTAGACGTTGGTAAAATGCTTGCGTTCCGCTATAGGCCTCTTTACTAGCAGTTTCAACGCGAATAATTCTTCCTTGATGTTCTCGCAAGTAGCTAATCATAAAATCAACTAAGGATCGTGCTAATCCCTGTTTTTCATATTTCTGTGAGGTTCCTAGCCAATAGAGATCATAGGTTCCAGAAGTCATAGGCGTTGGCCCGAAGCAGATAAAACTTGAAAAATTACCCATTTCTTCTTCTGTGGCAAAAAAATAGTAGTCACGGTTATTAGGATTATTTTGGTATAGATCGAGTAATTCCAACACAACTTCATTCTCATCGCGAGAAAAAAGAGGAATGTCACTTAGTAATTTGAGCATTGATTTGTAGTCATTTTCATTTTTGGCCACGGCGCGAATTTTTTTTATATTCATAATACTCACAAATTATTTTTTTGCTCTTGTAATTTGAGCCTATACGCCGAGAGATAGGGAAGTGGATTTAAGCTGAAAACTGGGGCCAGGAAATTTTTTGGCGAGGTGAAATTTTCAAAAGCAATCTCCATTATTTTAAAAATCAACGCTTCATGGCCTAGACCGTTGTAGCTGGCGGAGCGGGCAAGGCCGGCAGTAGGATCTAGATCGCAATTGGGATTTATATCAATCACATAGGGATTTTCGTCGCTATCAATGCGTAAATCAAGACGGGCATAACTAGAAATTTTTAAGGCCTTGGCCGTTTTAATTCCGATTTCAAAAATCTTATTTCGCAGAGATGAAGATAGTTCTGGCCGAATACCAACGGTCTTTTTGTATTCAGGAGATTCCTCAATCCACTTGGAAGAATAATTTAGAATTTTAGGAAGATTTTCTGGCAGTTTAGAAAAGTCAATTTCTGAACAGTTCCAAAATTTATTAACTTTATTTCCGATTATTGCCAAATTTATTTCTCGGCCATCGATATATTGTTGTGCGATAAGAGGCCCTTGGCCATTTTCAAAAAGAAGTTTGGCCTGAGTGGCAAGTTCTTTTTGATCGTTTACGACGGAGGAAAATTCAATACCGGTGGAGCCATCTTGCTCGTTAGGCTTTAGGATAAAGCGGTGCTGATTAAAATTAATAGTCGGTAGTTCATCTAGGGATTTTATCAAAAAACTTTCAGGGACATTAATGTGTGCCTGCCGTAGTAGAGTGGTACTATGAAATTTACTGAGAGCACGTTCTAGTGTGTAGGCGCTATTTCCGGTGAAAGGAATTCGTCCACGTTCTAACAGTTTAGCAACCTCTATTTCCATGCGACTATCGCCATCAAGCGTTTCGCAAAGATTAAAAATAAGATCATGTTTTCTATTGGAAATTATTTTAGAGATGGCCGAAAGTTTTTTAATGGGAAAAACATCAACGTGGATGAGACCGATATTTAAAAGTGCACGGTGCACTGACTGGGCAACTGATTGGACACTGGCCCGTGCCTCTAGCCCTTCACAAAAGGATGATTTTTGAACAAGACAACTGGGAGGCTCATCGCAATTACTAAGAATCCCTTCATCGTCAGCGATTACGCTGGAAGGAAAGTCGTGATTATAAATTATGGCCACTCTACAAAAGTTACTACGGGGGAGTGTTTTAAGCATTTAACGCTTCTTTCGCATTTGCGATGGTTATGAGGGGTTATGAAATTGAATAATTATTAACATAAATGGTCTTTTGAGTAAATTGGCCTTTTTAGAAATTTTATCAAAAATTTTCTGACAAATAAAAACATTGATGGGCCCATGGCCTGCAAAGGGACGCCGCCGCCGATTTTGTTAGTTGGTGGCCCAAATTTGTAATGTACTAATCGGCCATCTTGTGCAAGATTTAAAAGCTATACCCAATAGTTAAAACCAACTCGCTATGAGGAGATTTTAGGTGAAGTTACAACGATTGATAATTCATGGTTTCAAGTCTTTTAAGGATAAAACGGTTATTACTTTTGATCGCGGGATCACCGGAATTGTTGGGCCCAACGGTTGCGGAAAATCTAATATTGTAGACGCTCTTTTTTGGGTAATGGGGGAGCAGTCGGCCAAGCACTTGCGCGGAAACACCATGAAGGATGTTATTTTCTCTGGTTCTTCCAAGTATAGTCCGGGTGTGTGGGCAGAAGTTTCGTTGATTTTAGAAAACGATGAAGGGAAGCATATCCATATAGGCGAGAGTGTTTGTAACCCATCTGAAATTCAATTGACTCGCAAATTATACCGCAACGGAGAGTCAGAATATCGTATCAATAACGTTATCTGCCGTCTTAAAGACATCCAAGAAGTTTTTATGGACACCGGAGCGGGGGCAAAATCTTATTCCATTATTGCCCAGGGAGAGATTGACCGCTTAGTGCAGGCCAAACCGGAAGAGCGCAGAGTTATGATTGAAGAGGTGGCCGGAATTACCAAATTCAAGATGCGTAAGCGTGAATCTTTACGCAAGATAGAACAGGCCCAATCCAATCTTTTGCGACTAGTAGATATCCAAACGGAAGTAGAAAAGAATTTAAAATCCCTGGAGCGACAGGCCGAGAAGGCAGAGCAGGCACGGGCCCTCAAAATAAAAATTGAACACAACGAACTTATTGTTAACTCCCATCGGGAGATGGACCTTTTAAAAGATATCAGAGATGGGCAAAATATAATCAGAGAGAAGAAGGCCAATTTTGAAAACTGGCAAACTCAAAAAAGCACGATTGAATTGGGCCTGGAAGAAGAACGAATTAGAAAACAGGCGCAAATTGGCCAGATTGAATTATTACAGACTCAGTATAATGAAATTAGTCGCAAATTGGCCGCTTCGGAAGAGCGGTTAAATTCGCTAGATCGTAGTAGAAAAGATAAAGAACAGACGTTGGCCCGAACCAAAACGGAGATTGTTGAGTTAGGTGAAGAGATTGTGACACGTTCTGCTCGTTTGTCTGAACTAGAAGCGGAGCAATCTGGCCTAAATGATCTTAAAGGTCAGGATGATGATTTTTCTGATTTAGAAAGCAGAGTTTCCCATTTAAAATTGATGTTGGAAGAAAAAGAAGAAGAGCTTCTTTCTTTGCAGCGACAATTAAATAGTCAAAAGTCCAGCAAGGATGATTTGGAGAGGAAACTTTTCCAAAACACCACTAGACAGAAGGAGCTGTCCGCAGGACTACAAGATATTACTACCGAGATTGAGGCCTTAGAAAAGCAATATTCTGGAGTGTCTGGCCAAATTAGTGAAGAACGCAGCGAAGTTATAAATAGCGAAACGAGGTTTTTGCAGACGCAAGAAGATGAGCAAAAGCTTAAGAAAAACTTAGAACAATTAAGTGAAGAGTACAAACAGACTGATAGCATTTTTCGTCAAAAAAACACGGAATTAATCAAGACCGAATCAAAACATGCCTCGCTAAAAGAGCTAGCAGATTCATTGGCCGGAGCGCGTGACGGAGCTGTTGAATTTTTAAAAACGGAGGATGGCAAAAGGTACACGTTGCTAGGCAACCTTGTTAAGTGTGACGATCGATTTACTCGGCCCGTGCAGGCACTGCTGGCGGGACTACTAGAGAGTATTGTTAGTGGAGAGACTGATCATAAAAATTTGCTTTCCTGGATTGGGGATAATAAAGGGTGCGCTTTAGATTTTTTAGAGCTGGATAGCAAGTCCCATATTTCTGACGATGAGACAGTGGAGCGTTTGAAATTAAATGGGCTCGTCAAAGTGTCCAAGCTTTCAGAGGTGGTAGTTCTACCAGAAGGTTATGATTTTTTGCGTACACTTTTTGCCAATCATTTTATAGTAGAAGAGTGCAGTATTAACGCGCTGGCGACAATTTCAGGACAAATTAAATTTAAAAAAATTGTTTCCCTAGAAGGGGATTTTTTAATTGAAAATCTCAATGGTAGTAAAATTGTTTCGGTACTAGGCGATGCCAATGATCAAAGTATTGTCGCACGCAATAATCGAATTGCTGAACTAGAAAAAGAGCGTGCGCAATTACAACTGCGTTGTGATGAATTAGCACAAAAAGAGGGTGAGCAAAAAAGTGTTCTAGAGCAGAGGCGACTAGATTATGATAATTTGCGTACGGCCTTGGCCAATGCCAAAGCAGAGTTTATTTCTAAAAAGGCGGCCCTGGATTCTAAATTATCTGCTTTTGAAACTGGACGAGTACGTTTAGAGATCTTGCGCAATCGCAAAGGGGAAGTTTCGAAAGATCGTCTTCAATTAATGGAAGATGAAGAGAGACTTGCTACGAATTTGGCACAGGCCAAGCAGACGATTGAATCTTTTCAATCGCAGCATGATGAAATTGCAGATACGGTAGCAGAGACCCGCTCTTCCTATGAAGAAAACAGATCAGAGTTATTAGAAAAACAGGTGGAGTTAAAATCTCTGGATAGTAGAATCGCTTCGGTGACTCGGCAACTCGATGATTTGCACAACCAATTATCGCGCAATAATCTCAAATTAGAAAATAGTAAGGGATTAGTCACCTTACTAGAAGAGGAGTTAGTGGCAATCAGTGCGGAGACGCATAAATTGCGCGAAGAAAATCAGGCCACCGCTAATGATTTGTTAGGTAGAGATAACCAGCTTAATGGATTAAAAGATGAGCTAACTCATCTTCTAAATGCTATGCAAGAACGTGAAAATGAGGTTCGACGGCTGGCGCGAGATATCAGCAAAACAGAGAAAGATTTAGTAGAATATGAAATCAAATTGCAACAATATATCGCAGAAGAGGGGCAGGTCGTTCGTGATACTTTTGAAAAATATCATGTCGATTTACGTCAAGTTGTTGGCGCTTTCTTAGGATTTATTTCTACAGATTATGAGACATTAGTAAATATCGCTTCAATCTATTTTCAGGAAACAGAAAATGGCCCACAAGCGATCGAAGTTGTTCCATATGAATTTAATCGTCGCTATGGCCAAGAGCTTAAAGATTGTGAGCAGAAATTTAAGCGTTATAGAAGTGAATATGCTTTGTTGGGAGAGATTAATTGGCAGGCCATTGAGGATTTTGAGCGTCAGAAAAAAAGAGCAAGTTTTTTACGAGAGCAAGAGGGCGAGTTAAAAAAATCTCTGGCCGATTTAGAGTTGGCAATTACTCAAATTGACCACAAATCTAAAGAGCGTTTCAGTATTGCCTTTAATGAGGTTAACGATCGCTTCCAAAAAGTTTTCCCAATTATTTTCGGAGGAGGTCGAGCAGAGCTTAAGATTGTTGGACTTCTTGATGATCCTGAGTGTGGTGTAGATATTATTGCTCAGCCCCCAGGCAAGAAGATGCAAAACATCAATCTTATGTCGGGAGGCGAGAAGGCCATGACGGCCGTGAGTCTGATTTTTTCAATTTTTCTAGTTAAACCCTCTCCCTTTTGTTTATTGGATGAGGTGGACGCTCCGCTGGATGACGCCAACGTTGGCCGATTTAATGAGCTGTTACGTGAAATGAGTAAGGAATCCCAATTTATTTTGATTACCCATAACAAAAAAACTATGGAAATGAATGACGTGCTTTATGGGGTTACCATGCAGGAGGCGGGGGTTTCAAAGGCCGTTTCCGTACAGTTGCATTAACTTTAATTTTTAATAGATTGGGTAAAGGATAGAGGGATGAAGATATTTTATGCGATAGTTTTTTTTCTATTGGCCGAGGTCCTGCGCGCCAATACATCGTCTTTTATTCCGGCCACTTTTTCTGCTGAATTCGACCATGTTCAAAAGAGTACTCTGTCGGGGCGCGAGAAAATTGATCCCGGATCGCTCAAATATCGTTACCCCAGCAATATAAGGTTTGAGTTTTTAGGAAAAAATAAAATTACATTCGTCAGTAACCCCAAAACCTCGTGGTATTATACCGCTCCAGTTATTAAGGGAGAGGCCGGCTCTCTCTCTCAAGAAAACACCACTAAAAGCGGGCCGGTTAAATTTTTTGATATTTTAAAAAATGGCCTGTCGAATAATTCTAACTACAGTGTGATCGCAGAAAATGGACACTACGTATTGCAACTAAATGATGCCTTAAAGAAAGAGATGGGTATTGCCAAGGCCATTTTAGTTTTTGCAGAAGGGAAAAGTGATTTTTCTAATATCAAATCTATAGAATTAAATTACGTTAATAAAAATCCTGTAACGTTGAAATTCAAATCGATCACCAAAGATGTTACCTTGGCAGATAGCAATTTTAGTTTTGAAGCTCCAACTAATACGCTTATCAATCATTAGCATTGTCTTCTTATAGCTTTTCCCATTGATCCTCGGTGCTGCTGCTTTCGCTGGAAGTGGGTGGTAATGTTATTCCTTTTGCCGAGAGTGTTTTTATTGTTTTAGAACCTGTTGCCGCAGGAGATGTCATATGATGAGTGGCCGTATGTTTACCGGAGGTAGTCGTTTTCAAAGATGTAGTAGTGGAATGGAGAGAATTTAAACTAGGGCGCCCGTTGTTGTTTTTTGTCGTAGAATGTAGAGAACTATTGTGAGTAGGGGAAGTTGTGGCCGGAGCATCCCCATTAACCAGTGCTATTAGTCTTGTGACGATATCCTCAAGCGAGGTGGCCTGTGCATGTAACTCTTCACTGGCCGATGCTGTTTCGTTGGAAGACGAGGCGTTGCTTTGAGTGGCGCGATCCACTTGAGAAATGGCATCATTGATCTGACGAATTCCGGCCGCCTGCTCTTTAGATGCTTCCAATATTTGCTTAGAATAGTCGCTAGAGCGTGCCGAAGATTCTTCAATCTGATTAAGGAGAAAGGCCGTCTCGGTTACTAGTTTATTACCGGATTCAACATTACGCTTATTTTCACTGGTAATTTGTTCGGCGTTGGCAATGCTTTCTTTGACAATAGAGGAAATCTCTAGGGCGGCCTTACCGCTAACTTGTGCAAGATTCCCGACTTCTTGCGCTACCACGGCAAATCCGCGTCCATGTTCACCTGCTCGTTCGGCCTCTACTGATGCATTGAAAGAAAGGAGTTTGGTTTGAAAAACAATTTCGTCAATTATGGCCGTTTTTTCGCCAATTTCGGAAATCACTTTTACTAATTCTTGGATTCGATCGTTAGATGCTAATATTTGCTTCATGGAGTCTATTAATTTAGTAATAGACTCATTTCCTTGATGGGCCACCATCTTCACATCATCAGATATTCCATGAGATTGTTCTGCATGTTCAACGTTACTATCTACCATTCCTGTTAGCTCTTCCAAAGAGGCAGAGGTCTCCTCCAGCGAAGAGGCCTGCTGACTAGATGATTCTGCCATTTTCTGGCCGGCGTTAGCTATTTCTAGTGAAGCAGAGCTAACTTGCCTTGATGTATTAAATAGTTCTCCAGAAAAAGATTGAATGGCGGCCACAAGGCCAATGGATGCTTTTGCAATTATCCACAAAGTTGACAGGCCAAAAAGTATAAAAAAGATCATTAGCGCACTAACTCCACTTTGCGTTTCTTTCTCATGATTTTTCAAATCTCGCATACTCGTATTAAGTTGAGTGGAGAGGGCCTTGGAAAGATTATTCAAAGTGGTGGTGATCTTATCTCCTTCGCGTTCCACTGTTTTAATTTTGTCTTCCAAGTCAGGCAATCCGCCTTCAATATCCTTCGTGGCCATTTCTATTATTTTGGCAAATTTCTCATAATTGGCCTGAAGCATTTCAAGCTGATCGCTAACTTCGCCGGCCTGTTTTTTTTCTACACTATCCTGCACGGAGGAGGCCCACTGCAAGCTTGCTTTTTTTGCCACAACTATTTGGCCATTAATATCGGTGGTAATTTTCTTTATACGTTCTCCACTATCATGATTTTTATTATGGTAAAATTGCTCAAAAACTAATTTTTGTTCAAACAAATGGCGTGATACTTCTGAGACTATTTCTGTGAGAGGAACCTGATAGGCCGAGATAGTGTCAACGCCCTCTTCGATTTTTGCAACTCCACTCATGGCGTACCATCCCATCATTGCGCTTGCCGCTAAAATACTAGAAACTCCTCCGACTAATTTAAATTTCAGGGAAATTTTGGCCTGTCTATCTACAATATGCATAATTGCGCTTACTGAAATGGAGGCGATAATAGCAATGATAAAAGTAGAATCCATGTTCCTTCCTCAAAATTAATAGATGTTATTAAAGATTTGGTAACTTCTATTCGGAAAATCACAGGGCTAGATTAATAATTTATTAAAAACTGTTTATTAAAAATAAAATAATCAAATAATCAAGCTATCCATCAAAACAGACTTTGCGATGCATCCAGCGTTTACTGGGTATCCGACTAGAAGGATCTTTGTATTGCTTGATCTCTGTCGGGCCACTACGTCGATAACTAGTAAGTGTAGGATCGCTAGCGCATTTTATTTGAAAATTGACAAGTTTTGCCAAGCTTTCCAATAAAACTTCTTTTTGAGTACCTATATTTTCTAGTCCATGCGACTCTAAACAGCGTAAAACATAATAGATAGATTCAATTGTTGAAAGACAAAATTTTTGCGGTTGTTGTTTAATGGCAAATTTTGATTCAATTGTTGGGTCGAAGCTTAGTCGTGGTAAATGGTGTAGCGTTTTACTTTCACGCATCATTGCTTTGGCGGCCGCCCAAGTTCCATCAATAATAAAAAGGAGTGGCATTCTTTTATTAAAAAACTCTAGAGAAAGAGGAGATGAAGAAAGATTGATAGAGTTTTTTCCTGGATATAACAACATCGGAAAATAGATCGGAGAATTTATTAACTCTTGAACTGTTTGATGTTGATCAAAGTCGCTGCCGATAATTATTTCACAATTATCTAAGGCCGCATTCGCCAATCTACCTGTTCCAACGTGCTCTCGCTTGGCCTCTTTGGGATGCATTAAAATACGGAAAGTAAAATAAGTATTAAATGGCCGGATAGAGGAGCAAAAACAAATCTGCCGAGGGCGAAAACAAGAAAGGCAGAGGTCGCGATATTTGGACCATTCCTCATCCAAACGGGCCCGCTCTTTTATTTTTTTTTGCCTATAACTATTTAAATCCATGGCCGCTATTGTTTTCATATTACAAACACTACGTCAATGAGTTCGGTGGGATTGGTATGTTAAAAATCTTAATGCAGGTACGGTCTGTACCAACTATTCTTACTTATCCCTCCATCTTTTTTGATAAATACATCGGGCCTATTTGTAGTTCCGCTCACAACGTTAATATTTTGTGATCACATTTCCTAGTCAATTACAATTTACTCTTAATCTAGTTTTCGGTGTTTCTAGAGAGAATCCATCTTGCAATGAAGCATCGGCAGAAGCTATTATTTTGTAAGGGAAAGATCGATAAACATTTTCTCCTGGAATTACTATTGAAATTTCTAATTGGTCATCGTTGCGCAAAAGTAGTCGCAAACCAATTCCATCGGCACCTTTTATCAGTCTATTTGATTCTGTAACGTACCTATCGCCATCGTTACCGATTATAATTTTGAACGAATCAGGTTGCTCATATCTAATGTTATTATTGTTATTATGATCATTTTTCGCTTGAGAGACATCACACTGAAATGATTCTGCAAAAGCACTTATTGAAGCCAGTAAGGCAAAACTAAGTAAAATTATTTTCATACTGATTCTCCTGTTCACAAACCTGGCCGTTTTTGAGCATGACTTCTAATCCTGATCCAGCGGTCAGGCGTTATCCATTTCATTTAGTTTGGCAATCTCTTTGCATATGAAGATAAAATGTTGCTTAATCCTCCATAAAAATTTGGTGGACCTGACAGGGTCAGAGTAAGTAAAAAATTACAATAACAATATTAACATATTCGGAATAATTTTAGTTGGGTACCATTTTTCTTTTTCATTTCCTCTCATCCTTTTTCATCATTTTTAATCTACTGAGCCTTCCGCAAAATCTGAGTAGGATTAAATTCTGGTTCGTACCCGGGGAGGTCGAACAGTAAAAATGTATTGACCGTGTCCCTTTTATGAGACATAGCGTGGGGGAGGGACTTTTACAATGCTTAAAGTAATTATTAATGGCCCAGCAAGAAAAGAGATAATTTCGTGGCTAATTGAAATAAAAAAGGATCTTGGATCAATCCTAACAAAGCTTCAAAAAGGCGAAAGTGTTGGGTCCCCTGATATTGATTCAATGAGAGCAGTAACCGCGGGATGTTTTGAAGTACGCTTGAAAGGTACAGATGGTGTATATCGGGCATTTTGTTTGTTTAAGACAGAATATGGACTATTGTTGTTTCATAGCTTTAAGAAAAAAAGTCAAAAAACTCCTCTTAAAGAAATTGAGACTGGAAAAAAAAGATTGATTAATCAATTGAAGGAGCTTGAAGATGAGAAAAAATACAAAATATAGTTCGATTACAGCACACAATTCAGAAGAGATCGCCGTAGCACTTGGTATTGCCTCTGAAGTAGATCGTGCTTTTATTAAATATAAGGTCAAATTATCTTCAATGGCAGTTCGTGCAATTTCGAATTCAAATTTAACGGTGAAGGAAATTGTTGTTAAATCCGGGGTGGCACGTTCTAAAGTTTCGGCCATAAAAAATGGAGCCTTAGCAGGTATCAGTTGTGACCTGTTTATCAAGGTAATTACTGCTACTGGCGCCAAACTAAGTTTTAAAATGGCCGCCTGAACTAGTGATTCTTGACCTTACACTGCTAATCTAAACGCAACCTCATCATATTCAACGTGTGGCCTGGTTACGGGAAGGTCGAACACAATTTTAAAGTTGAAATAAATGTTAAAGTTGTTGGACCCCAAATTGACTATCGTATGAGATGGCCTCACTATATGGAAACAATCCCTTCATTTAACGAGCGAGGACATCATGGAAAAAAACTTGGCAATTTTTGAAAATTATAAAATTCGTAGAATCTTCGATGAGAAGACGGAGACCTGGTACTTTTCAGTCATAGACATTATTCAAATTCTAGTTGAACAACCAAATTTTCAAGCGGCAAGAAACTATTGGAAGGTTCTAAAAAACAGACTAAATAAAGAGGGTAGCGAGTCGGTTACAAATTGTAACCGACTGAAGATAGAGGCTGCTGATGGTAAAAAATACCTTACAGACGTCGCCTCAGCAGAAACCCTTCTTCGTCTAATCCAATCAGTACCAAGTCCAAAGGCAGAACCAATAAAGCTCTGGCTGGCCAAAGTTGGCCATGAGAGAATTAAGGATATGGCTGATCCCTCTCTGTCGATTGACCGTGCTAGAGAATATTGGAGAGAAAAAGGACGCAGTGAAAAATGGATTCAGCAACGAATGATGGGGCAGGAAACAAGAAACAAGCTAACAGATTATTGGAAAGAGCACGGTGTAGAAAAAAATGATGAATTTGCAATTTTAACTAACATCATCCATAAAGAGTGGTCTGGCATATCAGTGAAAGAGCACAAATCTATGAAAGGAATTAAAACGCAGAATCTTCGAGATCACATGAATGAGGCAGAACTCATCTTTACAGCATTAGCAGAGCTATCCACTAGGCAAATAGCGGCAAGTGTGGATGCCACCGGAATGGAAGAAAATAAGGAGGCCGGTAAGAGTGGTGGGGCAATTGCAAAAAAGGCTAGGCTTGAGCTTGAACACAAGACCGGGAAAAAAGTTGTATCAGGAGAAAATTTTCTTCCACCTACCAGGGATCAACTAAAAAGTGCACCAAAATCAAAAAGTAAGAACAAAAAAAAGAAGTAACCATATAATCGGTTCCTACCTGCGCCTATAAATACCACTTATTATTATCTTGCCGTGGCATTAGTCGCAGTGAATTGTAATCAGGCTCCTCGCTCACCAAGTTTTTATAAAGTAGGTAATTGGCTAAGTCATTGCTGCCCAAAAAACTTGCTAATCGATATTCAATATATGTTGCAGAACCCTCAATTGTTTCCAAAGATAGTTCATATTTAATAAAGCTATCAATTAATTTTTTCCTCTCTCTCTCATCGCAACGAATTTCTGTAAATGTTTCTTGAGAATATCAGTATCACTGGACGTCAGCGCTAAGTACAAAGATTGGCGCTCTTCCTCTCTTAACGCTATATTATTCTCATTAGATGGATAAAATACTAAATCCATTTCATTAGCAGATTCTTTGTTCCAATACAATTTTTGATATGAATGAAATATTTCGTGTGTAAATAGTGGGTATGCAATCTTTAGGGTTTAAGTTACCACAACATTCCAGATCAATAATGGCAACTGTTTCTCCATCAATTACAATGGTTGTATTTGCCGAAAATCTATCGTCCCAGACACATACTTGAAAATCAGAGACTCTTGAAAAACCACTCAACGCTTTATTGCACGATCCCAATAAAACAAAGTTGTCTTTGATTGAGAATAAGGCAAATGGAAGATTGGCAAATCCGGGCCAAATGGTTTGGAAGCATGGAATAATATTGTTTACATAGTTTTTAACAAAATGGATGTGATTTTGTAAAATAGCATTCATGTTTTATCCAGATCCTTATCTATTTCTTCTTAACGTTCAATTATCGTTCTGGTGCTGCAGTCGGTATGCCTAATTTTAAAAAGAATATATAAAATTCTGGCCATGCCCATTATTATTTCTCAAGCTTCATGATCTTGCTCGGAAAAGCTCACCTTTCCGCGCAAGATCTGTTATCCGCCAACGTTACCGAGCACAAGCCGATCACATTAGATTAGAACTTACAATCTAGCGTAATAATCCGTTAACAATTTCTTCATCAAGAGTAACTTCCTCGGAACCGTCTTTGACTACGCAATCAATCTTGGGGTAATTAGTTTTAAATGTATCAATGTTATTTTCACATAAATCAAGATCTTCTTGATTGTCTCGTTCGCTACATGTGCCAGTCAAGATATTAAAATCTACCATTACCAGTAGACCACATTCCCCTTCTTTATATCGCAATAAATAGTCATTACTAATCATGAGTGTGCCATTATTTTTCTCCTCAATTGTACAATGTATCCCTTTGTACTTTGACTTTATCTCTGCGGCAGCATCACGACAACTCTTGGAATTGCGAGAGTTACTTACTCCACTACAAATTATAGACAAGCCCTCTAAATCTACTCCTGCTTCCAGTCCGCATGATTCGCCATCTTTGTATTTGGAAAATAGTGATTCTGAAATTAAAATCTCATTAACTTCTTTGCTGCCATCAACTTGGGCCGTGCAATTTATGCCAGAATACTTGAGTTTGAATATTATAATTTTCTCCTTGCATTCGGTAACATCGCGCTTAGTCTTTAGTGTCTGACTTTCGCAGCTTAAAACGATATCGTTAAATTCATCAATAACGACTGATCCACATTCTCCATTCGTATATCGCGAATCAGAACGGCTTTCTCTCTTGTTGACTTCGTCCGGTGTTTCTTGCTTGCAGGCAATTAAAAATAATGGCTATGTTTAAGAAGATTGTGGCTAATTTAATACACCCTGATACCATGGAAATATAGGGGAATGTATGGATAAAATTGAACATATTCTTGGACTGATTGCAGGATTTTCGGATGAAGAGCGCGCTATTCTCAATCAAAAACTCGAACAAGCAAAGACACTCGCAATTGTGCCACGCTCTCCACAAAAACCAGTTCTCAGGCCGGCCAAAAAGAAAATTCGTTGTCCTCAATGCGAAAGCTCCGCATTGAAAAAGCACGGCAAGTACCGAAACAGGCAGCGGTATAAATGTCTATCGTGCTCCAAGACCTTCAATGATCTCTCAAATACTCCATTGGCGGGAGTTCACTCAACTGAAAAGATCCGACAATTCGCAACGGAAATGGCACAGGGGGGAGTTGCCCTGAGAAAAAGTGCTGAAGAGTTTGGTATATCGCTACCAACTGCGTTCAATTGGCGACATAAAATAATACAGGGCTATTCTGTGGCAGAGGCACGAAAACTAAGTGGAATTGCTGAGGCCGATGAAACTTTTTTTCTCTATTCAGAAAAGGGGAATAAAGCAGTTTCTAAATTTCGAAAGCCTAGAAAGCGCGGAGGTAAAGCAGAAAAAACAGGCATCTCTAATGAACAAGTCCCCGTACTTTTTGGATGTGATCGCCACGGGGAATTAATATTAGGAGTGGCCGGACAAGGAAGAGTCTCACTTAAAGATATCGAGGGTGTGCTTGGTAATCGGATTGACGATGAAGCGATTCTTTGCACTGATAGTCATCCTAGTTTTCGCGCTTTTGCAAAAACTAACAGGATTAAATATCGGCCAGTAAATGTCAGCAAAGGCAAACGTGTTGTAAAAAAGATTTTCCATGTTCAGCACGTCAATAGTGCCCATGCTAGAATGAAGGGGTGGATGATTCGCTTCAAGGGTGTATCAACAAAGCATTTGAACAATTATGCGCAATGGTTTGGACTAATGGAGGAGACAAAATCATTGACTGATCGAGAGGAGAATTTTGCAGATAGAACTGTCACGCAACGGCGTAAAATAAAGCCACAATCTTCTTAAACAGAGCCAAAATAATAAACCGGTAGCTTGAAACAGTATAAGGAGCAATTTTACCATAAAACATCCTTTGCTTTTGTTCAATTAATATTCAAAGTACACTAATAAATTGTCTATGTAGGTGAGTGCGGCCAGGCGAAATAGAAAATAGAATGTTGAATATAAAAAATTAGCTTAAAAAAAAGTAGATTTTGGAACTTAATGCTATATAACAACTGAGATAAAAATTGAATTCGGCGGCACTACTCACCTCTTGTCTCATTCGTTTTTTTAATTTGGGTTGACTTATTCCATTTTTTCCACCAAAGTGGAATAATGTATATCAGATTAATAACATACCATAATCATTCATCTTTTTTTCTATTTGGTGCCCGGGGGGTGGGAAAATCTATGTGGGTAAAGGCCGAATTTGAAGATTCGATCTATATAGATCTTCTGTCAGATAAAACATTTAATGAATTACAAGCGGCCCCCTCTCGATTACGTGAACGTATTCCATCTGGCCATAAAGGTTGGGTTATTGTTGATGAAATTCAGAAAGTTCCGGCCATATTAAATGAGGTTCATCGTTTAATCGAAGAAAAAAAAACACGCTTTATTTTAACTGGCTCATCAGCAAGGAAATTACGAAAACAGGGCGTAAACCTTCTGGCCGGAAGAGCGTTGACTAAAAAAATGTTTCCTCTTACCGTGCGAGAATTAGGAGTGGATTTTAATTTCGAAAAGTCAGTCAAAGTTGGACATATACCCAAAGCATATCTAGATCCCGATGCGGATGCATTTTTACATGCGTATATAAAAACATATTTGAAGGAAGAGGTTTTTCAGGAGGGATTAACGCGAAACATGGAAGCTTTTGCCCGCTTTTTAGAAGTCGCAAGTTTTTCACATGGCCATTACCTAAATATTTCAAAAGTTGCTAGCGATTGTAACGTTGAGAGAAAAACAGTAGGGCAATATTTTCAAATTTTAGAGGATTTACTTATTGGACATCAACTGCCCGTCTTTACCAAGAAGGCCAAACGGTCCGTTGCTGCGCATCCGAAATTTTATTTTTTTGACACAGGGGTTTATCGAACACTTCGGCCGCGAGGGCCTCTGGATGTGGAGGCCGAAATTGATGGCCCCGCTTGGGAGGGCCTGGTACTTCAAGAGTTGATGGCCGAAAATGAGTATAATAATTTACAATATGAATTTTTCTGCTGGAAAGTGCAAAAGAGTGTAGATGTCGATATCGTACTCTACGGCCCTCAAGGACTGATTGCTATTGAAGTTAAACGTGCTGATCGACTTCGTGGTGGAGAGTTGGATGGACTGAGAACTTTTAAGGCAGATTACGCAATGGCAAAAACTTTTTTTGTATGGGGCGGCGATGAACGTTATGTTGAAGATATTCACCTTATCCCCATCGAGAAGTTTTTGAAAAACACCATGAGAATATTGAAAGGGGAAAACATTTAAAGCAAACCTTTCAAAGCGACCTCGCTTGAAGCGGCCGAAGCTTCCAAAAAGAATCTAACCCAATTTGATGTTGATCTGATTTTAATAAGTTGTCCGGCCAACATTTTTACAAAAGGGGTATGTAATTGTTGGTAATGGCCAACATAGAGAGCTGAAAATGTGCTATCGTTTTGCATTTTAAAATAGTATTGCGCATACTGCACAATGAAAAGAGAGGCCTTCAATGAAATATTTATCTCGCTACGTAGCTTTGGTATTTTTTCTGGGAAACTGGGCCGAGGTGGCCGTCGGCGTTGATTGGAATAATTGTCTTTTTTGTCATGATACGAAAGTTAAAGGATCTGCTCATGGGGGAATGGCCTACGAGTGTGTTCTCTGTCACAAAACACACACCACTTCTTCTTCGACATCCCCGAAGGATTTGATGAGTGGTTCAAAATCTGCTCGCTTGTTATACGATAACATCAACGAGCTCTGTCTCAGTTGTCATGACGATGTTCGTTATGGGGATGGAAGAGGACATCCGATTAATATGCATGCCACACAAGGGCCCACTGATCCACTTTATCCGGAAAAAAAATTTAGCTGCGCCTCTTGTCATAATCCTCACGGCTCAATATATCCCAAGCTACATAGATATTTTGACCCTGATGAAGTCGATAGTTTGATCTACTGTGGCACATGCCATAAACAGCAAGTTAGTAGTAGATACCCCGGAGGACTTCCTCGGCCTGCCTGGGAATAAAAAAGTTAAATGGGCAAGGAGCTTTTTTATGTATAAAAAATATTCACTCATGATCTATTTGCTTGGTGTCACGGATGTCATTGCCATAATCAGGAACCGAACAGTACATATCAGGACCCAACAGTGTGCCCATTTTTCTAGGCACTATAAATCGAACTAGATACTAATTGATTAGCGCAAATTGGCCCATTTTTCTGTACATCCATCTGTTTTTACAGCGCCTAATATTTTGCATTCTATATCCCCTAAAACATCTTAAAAAACATGTTAGAATTGGCCTATCACTAATTGGGATTTAAGAGGCGATTTGATGAGGTATCTATGCTTTTAAGATTACTTTTTTATAAACTGTTGATTGCAACCTGCTTAATACTTCTATCACAGGCATGTATCAAAAAAGTGTCTCTGCGTGGCAGTTCTGTTGATGACGATGGTACGGACAAATCAGCTCCTGCTCCAACACCCTCGGATCAATCAGCGCAAATTGTATCTCGTACCATTGAGTGGGATGCCAATCCAGAAGAGGAGACTATTTCCGGTTATAAAATCTATTTTGGAACAGAAGAGGATAATTATAACGGAAATTGCGTGGTAAACGGAGAGATTTCTTCTCCGTTGGTTATTGACGTTGATGATTTAGAAAACAGTAATGCCCCTGCATATATTCTTGAAGACGTAAGAGGCGATATCGTCTGTTATTTTGCAGTTTCAGCATTCCGTGGAACGGAGGAGAGTTCTCTCTCTGAATCAGTTAATGATGCTAATCTTTAACCTTATTTGAATTGTTAAAAACAAGCGAGACCTTTACTCCTGTTGGTGTCGATAGTGTTTTTGTCCCCATTTCATTTGAAAAGGAAGACTCGTTACCGCTGGCATCTATAGCAGTCAGGGTAAAAAAATAGGTCTCTGCTGGAATATTTAGGCCCGAAACTTCAACTAGAAAATTACCTGCGCCCATCGCCTGGCCTTTTCCAATATTGATTGGAGAGCTGGTGCTGTTTCCCTCAAAAACTAATCCAGTTCCGGTTCGTCCACCGGGAACAGTTCCGTAATAGAGCTTGAAGTAATTAACTTGTTCGTAGCTGGAGTGGAAAACTTCTATAGCAGCAGTTTTTGCGGTGGCCATGGAACATGGCAAACAAAGCATCAGAAAAATTCCCCAGATAATATTTCTTCTAATCAGTAAGATTGTTGCGGTCATTTTTATTATCCTTTTGTTAGTTGACAAGTTGACGGAGTGAAATTTTAAAGAATTCAATTAATTGTTTTTGTTCTTCAACCGGGAGTCGAGAGGGAACCTCTAAATGCAAGGCGCGTTTCACCATGGAAAGAGTGCCGATTTTTTTTGCTTGTGTCGCTTTATATTTTATTGGATCGATCATTTCCACGGCCATCGTTGTATTGGTAAGTCCGGCCTGCTGGATATTGGATGTCATTATTTTCTTCAAATTTGCCAATTCGTCGCTACTAAATCCCACGGCGGCGACCTCAATATTTTGATTGGCCCGCTGAGCATGAATTTCTACATAAAGCAAAATTTCAGAAGGATGGTGCAAAGAAGTTATTGCGGCAACATATTTTTCAAAAACTTCCTGGGCCTCCTTTGAAGGAGTTTCTCCCTTTACTCCTTGAGTGGGGCGATTCACGTTGGGGCCTTCTCCCTCTCCGCGATATCCAGAAGCAATTATGCAAGACCATTTTATTTCACGACAAACACTTTCGGCCACGACATCAGTGTATAAGTCAAAACCACCATGTGGCGCAGATAAGATATAACGAGATTCATTATTTTGTATTTCGATGCGCCCGGGGGCGGCCCAGATGGCGCTATTGGCCAACAATATTGGAATTATTACTTTCAAAAAATAATATTTTTGCATGTCATAAAGCTACCTCTTATGTTTCAAACCATAAAGACTTTTTTAGCTAGCTAGGAGGAAATCAAACCTATGCTGCTAAGTCAGAAATAATATACTCTTCTGTCTCCTCGTACTGGAAAGCGCTGACCTTTGAAGCGATCTCCTCTTTCTCTCGAGAGTCATTCCGTTGGCCCCCGATGAGAAATCTGTTTTTATTTCCCACTACATCCAGGTAGTGCAAAGATTTGAAATCAATTTCGCAGCGAGAAAAAAGTGAGTTTTTGGCAAAAGAGGTTTCCCAACTGCATTTTTCAAAGGTTGAGAAGTGATAATCACAATAAATAATATTTGTGAATTGAAAGCTGCAACCAATAAAATTGCAGCTTAAAAATTGACAATTTTCCAACCGAGAGGCAAAAAAAATGCAGTTTTTAAAGGTAACATTTTCGAATACGGTAAGTGATAATAATGCACCTGCTACGACTATATCCTCAATATTACAGGATGTTATCTTTTCATTTTCAATGACTTCAAATTGGGTCGAAGTTCCATTTACTATTTTTTTTGGTAAGCTCATAGAACACCTCCACGCTTTATTTTTTCTTCTATCTTACAATGGCCGACTCGTTGCGTCAAGCAAAAAAATTGCATTAAGAAATTAAATTGCTTGCCGATAATGATTTCGGAGGGTTTTATGGCCGAATTTAATAGAGCGCATTTAGAAATGTTTTTTGGAGTTGTTCGTAAGTATATGCAAGTGCGAGGGCCCATGGGCCAAAAGGATTTGGCCAATTTGGTAGAGGTTGGAGTTTCTACAATGAGTCGTTTTCTCGGACAAAAGACAACTGAACTTAATCCTCAACTTATCGCCAAAATTGTGGCCAAGCTGCAGATTCCTATTCACGAAATAATTGATTTTGTCGATGAGGAGTTTAGTGAGAAGTTTGTAAGGCTTGTAAAGTTTTATAAAGATGAAAACTCCGGGGGCCTGGCAATAGCGGAGTCAGTTGTTTCTGAAGTTAAGGTGGAAGAAAAAAAGGAGATGGCCAAAGAAGCTGGCGAAGAGAAAAAAGAGAAATCACTAAAGGAAAAGTTAGATAGTTTAACACCAAGACAGCGTGCATACATAAATGATTTTTTAAACCTAGATGTGGATGGAAGAGATTTGGTTGTAGATGTCGGCGCTCCCCTTTTGCGCTACATTAGACAAAAGGAAATGGAAGTTTGAAAACTTTAATAACTTTTGCAAATTTTGTTATAATTTTTTCGATTATTTTCGTGTCGCAACAAGCAGTGGCCAATCCACAGCGTGTTGAAATTTGGTTTCTCTCTCCTCCTCTGGCCGCCAAGTTAAATGATGTGGCCACACGGGCCAATCTTTTGGCACAGACACAGTTGCAAAATTTTACTTGTGTTCCGATGGGAGAGGGATGTTTTCATCCACAATATGGATATACTGATAAGTTTGGAGTAGGAATAATTCGCCCTTTCGAAGAAAAAGATTTTTCTGATGTTGCTTTAGCGGAAGAAGAGGGATCCTTTAAGACAATAGGCTCATTCGAAAAAAGCGGGATAGAATGTGATAAATCTAACTACTTTGACATCTACTGCGGGAAAGCATTTGATGATGATTATGAGACAAAAGTGGAGATTTGGGTTGATACCAGTTCGGGCCTGAGTTCGGTTGATTATTCGCGAGACAGTGATTACTGCTTTCGTCGAAGTTTTGTAAGTCGAGTTGTTGGCCAATGTCAAAAAAATTTAGTTTCTGTTTCTACGTTTGATTCCTCTCTTAAGCAAATGGGGGCCCTGTCCTCATTATGTGTTTCTCATGGAATTAGTGATCAAGACCGACTAATTTCTTGGATAAAAAATTCAAAAATACGTTATCTTTTAATAATAACGGACATTGGAGAGTATACCGCTAAAATGGATAGTTTCCTTAAGGAGATTGGCGCTTATGTTCGTGGTGGTAATCAGGGATTTTTAGCGGCCAAAGACTTAGATGGACTCACAAAACAAGTTACTTCTGCGTGTGATAAAATTTCAAAAAAATAGGTTAGAAGGGAGAGTTTTTTAGGACGCTTTTGTCTTAATAGTAAAAGGGCTAATTATACTTATAATGGCCTCAGAATTTTTCCCTTGTTCGGCATTTTGAGCAAACTTCCTTTCAATAATTGAGATGAGATTAGCAATGGCAGAGAAGGATTTTGCTAGCGAAGCATAAAATGATTCAATATCCAAGAAGGTTGGGGCAATGGCATTAAGGCGAGAATACGCAGATCGGCCAATGCTCTCGTAGTAGCTATAATCCACAATTTTACTATTTATGGCATCATAGAAAAAGCCACACATAAAAAGGGAGGTATCGCCAACATCTTGCAGAATACGTTTTTTTGAGTTTTTCCCCAGCGCTTCTGCCTCTAGCAGTTTTTTGCCCAAAAATTTATCGGTATATTTACCATTAACAGTTTCAAAAAACTCCGTTGATTGGCCAAAACGATCCATGACCCTACTGGAATAATACAATGTTTCATTTGGCAATGGTTGCAGAAGTTTGCCATTAATTTCTTTTAATTGATCAAAAAAATAACCTTGGAGGGAGCTTTCTAAAACTATTCCCTCTTTTTCATTTTTTGGTGCTTTTTGCTTCATTACAGGTGGCCTCCTTGCCCTAGTTCTATTTTACCTAAAAGATTGCGGTGAAAGAAGTTGAGAAAAAAATTTCCCACATTGTAAATGAAAACCGTTCGCCTTCCCGACTGAAAGTGTCGGACAAGATAAGATCTTGCCTAGCTTGCCGGCCAGCTAGCGTCGCAAACAACTGTCGGTTGTTGGAATTGGATCATTTCCTCTTTTACAAACCAAGGAGACATTGTCTGATTCTCGATGTTCATCGCGAATGTAACTAATATCCAAAGAGCCGTTTATCGAATCTCCTGGGCGACTACCACCCATATCGTTGACGGCTATTTTTATATAGGTGACATCTCGACGGTCGGTTTGAGTAGCACTATAGGATATATCAAAATCTGCTTCAATTTTTGTATTTTCTGATGCCACATGAACCTCTCCGTACTTTGAGCTGGACGATACGATACCAAAGCTGAAATTGCGATCAGCGCAGTTGTAAAGATAAATTTTATATTGGTTAGCACGAATGGCACCTGAACAAACATAGGTCTCGGCCATGGCCGCCCCAGACATCATTAAAAGAAAAATAAAAAAATTACCTCGTAGTTTTATCATATATTAGACTCCTTGTTGTTTTTCCAGTTTTATATAAATTTTTCGATTTTTCTTATCAACAGTAATTCCCTCATTAGATCCAACTCCCATCTTAATAAAAAACATAGCAAGTGTTAAGGAGTGTTTAAAGATAGGGATTGGTAAATCTGCTCCCTCCACGGTTATTGTTATTAGTTTATCTGTTTCGGAGTATTCGACTTGTCCGGCCAGACCAAAATTATTCCAAAACATTAGCGGTTTTATACGTCCTGTTAAATTGAAACTATTCTGTGAAATTGTTAGATCTAATTGTTTGGTTTTTTGCTTTTCTGATTGGATAACATCATCCACATGTAATTTGGAGAGCGTCAAACAATCGCTAATCATTTTTGAAGTTTTTGGGAGTGAATCGGTCTCTTCGTGGTAACATGAAAGAGAGACTCCAACTAATGATAAGGGTGACGCCTTCATGGAATCTGTGTTTAAGCGGTTAAATTCCAAGATTTCTGCTTTAATTTCTTCGTCTTTTATCGCTAGCTTATTTAAATGTATACGATAGTTGGTTTTGCTTTTATTATCAACCAAGGCGACGCTAGCACTTCCAACTGCCACACTATTTAAGCAATTATTTATCACATCTTGGAATTTAAAATCGGCTATTACTACTTCATTTTTTTCACATTTTGCGTCAAGCGATTGTGCTTTAAAAAAATAGGTATCATTAACATTTAAGGAGGTGGTGGATAGCCTCATTTGAATCTCTTCCTGGCCAAAATTTAAAAGATCTATGAGGCCATTTAACTCAACTTTTCCACTAGGGTCTGCACTAGTGGCCGTGATTATAGCATCTGAAAGTTCTTGAGAGCGCCGGCCGTTAAAATTAGATTCGTAAAGACACCCATACATGATAGATAAAAAATCATTTTTGCGGTATTCAGGATGCTTTTTACAAAACAGGCCAAAATTCTTTAACTGCACACTAGAGTTGGCCTGGGTGAAGCGAAAAAAATCGGCACTAAAATCAATTCGATCCTCATTCATGGAAACTGAGGATTCTACTAAATTTGCTGCTAGAACGTTATGCAAAAAATGTTTTTCAGTGAGTGGAAGTCCTAATCCAAAGCTTCCATTATCGGCATTTATCCCAATAAAATTGGGGCGCAAAAAAATTGTCGAATTAAAAACATCTCCTTTATTGTTAACATTTACCGCCATTTGAGAAGATAGAATCTTCATACTACCAAATAGGAAGGTTCCCGCCGGCCCGGCCCCACTGGCCGGTCTATTGTAGTCAAAACTTTTTAACGATAAATCCAAGGACTCTTTGATCTTTAAAGGAGCATTGGCAAAACTGCCAGGAATATAAGTGCTGGCCACTAACAAAATAATAAAAAAGTTGGTGATAATGTTGGCCTTTACTGGTACATTCATACTTCTAAAACTCATTAGTCTGGTTAATAGGTCACTACAGTATGAATAACACAGGCAATGACGCACGGCAATAGATGGCCGGTGTGAGTGTAAATGATACATGGATTTGTTCCTTGTCGTGATACTAGGAACAAAATGTCCCTAATTTAGTTTGATTAGCACAATCTGCTCGCTTAACCTAAAGGCGAAAGAATTGGGTAATCAAGGAGGGGTTGTGATGAAATTTAGAACACTTAAAAGTGATGAGCAACTATTGGAATACAGTAAAAAAGTTGCCCCATTAATCGATGTTGAACTACCATTGGAATATCTAAAGCGCAGTAAAGTTGTGGCCTGCTATGATCGAGCAAATAATATTTGTGGTGGTTTTGTTATTGTAAAACAAGGCCCCTTTAGGGTTTTAGACTCTATTCCTACCCCATGCAGCCGCACTCTCTCTTATCAAAATTCTTCGAAAGTCGCCGAGGTTACTGGACTTTGGCTATCGCACTCACTTATTAAAAATAACTGTGCTTTCGGTTTTTGGTGCAGATTATTATGGAGTGTTGCTACCTCCGGCAAAAAATATTTTGCTTATGCTTACAGTCTGCGCAAACCCAAAATTGGTAGAATGTACTCAAAGGCAAGGCCAGAGGTGTTATTTAAAGGCCCAACCAAGGTGCTTCCGGGAATGCCCTCGGCCGATGAGGAATCAGTTGAAGTAATTCGTTTGCGCAATTTAATAATCTCCCCCTTCCTTTCTCCTGGTTTTTTTCTTAAGCGATTTCAGGGCGTGCGAATTGTTAACGCTAGTGCCTAGTTACTGTATGTAGAAAGATATGAAAATAGCGGAATTACTTGCCAAGCATCCTGATTTCCATTTGGCCACTCCAAAAGACAATGAGAAAATTTTGGCCTTTTTCAGTTCAATCAAGATGAATACTTCTTCAATGGAAATTCGCTACGATCGCTCTCCTGATTTTTTTAAACTCTTAAGTCAACAAGGATACAAATCTTTTGTTTTTCTTTTTGATGGTAAGGATGGTGTCATTTCTGGAATTTCAACAATTGTCCTCCGCAAGGCGTTTCATGAGGGAAAAGAGATTGTAATCGGTTATCTTTCAGATTTGCGAGTGAGTCCCACCATTCCTCGTCGCATGGTTGTTGGTTGGAGAAAGTTATATGCAGATACTATGGATAACTATGATGTCATTGATGAGTTTGATGGCTGCCAATTTATGTATTCTGCCATTTTGGATGAAAATAAAAATGCGATAAATGCCTTCACTCGCAAAGATCGAGAGAGTGATATTGTCTATCATGCTTTGGTTAAGTATGAAGCGATAAATATTTTAGGAAGAATTCCTTTGCTGCGCTCCCTTTCCAAATTACGCAACATTATCAATTCTGGCCTCTCGATAGAGAAGTTGCAAAAAGGGGATGAAGGGCAGTTGCGAAATTTTTTATATGAGACAAATCACAATCGATCTCTGGGGTTTTTCTTTACCAAGAATGGCCAGGGGACAGATGAGTTGACGCGTCGACTTTTACAATGGGATGATCTGCTTTTAGAGAATTTTATTGTCATCAAAAAAAATGGCCAGATCGTTGCTTCTGTTTGTCCCTGGAAATCCTCTCTTGCGCGTCGTTTAGTTATTAGTAATTTATCCTTTCCCTTGAGAGTGCTTGGACTTTTAATGCCACTTTTTGGGAAACAAAAAATTTTAGAAAATAGTGAACTGTCAGTGCTTTATCTTTCACATTTTGAAGTTGCGGAAAACTTGGCCCCGGCAGAGAGAAATGCAATAATATGCGAGCTGGTAAAATTTGTTCTATTGGACAGTATTTCTGAACAGGCCCATATGATCTCTTTTTTAAATTATCCAACGAGATCATCTCTTCCGGCCCTCTTTAAAGAAGGATATTTGTATCGTTCAACCCCCGGAACACTCTATCAGGTATTATCAAAACGTAAATTTTTAGATAAGAAATCACTATTAGAGCATCGAGAAAACCATCAGGTTGGATTGGAATTGGGGATAGCATGAAAAAAACAAAAGAAATCGACTGGATTGGAATGTGGTTTACCGTAGCAAAGGAAAGAGGCGTTAACGATTTGTTTCAATTCGCCAGATACAATACTAAAAATAATGAGATGACCGTGGAGAGTTTTCCGCATAGCGATTATGATGGTGCTGGTGCATTAACTATGATGTTGCGTCGAGATGGATATATTATCGACAAACTTCCTGAACAGCGGCCTATTGAAAAACTTAGCTGGTTGGCGCGAGCGCAAATCATTTTAGGTTGTATAAAAGATCACAGTGATTCGAAGATGAAATGGAAAAATTGCGATATAAATCGTAAATATTCTACTCCTGAAGAAGGAACTCGTTTTTCCTGGATACTTTTTACGAAGGAAGAGACAGAAAAGATTAATGCAAAAGCAAAAGGAGCGGGGGTTTCTCAAAACTCTTTTTTATTGGAGTCTGTCTGTGGTGTTGTTCTACCAGAGTTATTAGAAGATGGTGCTTCGGGAGATTGGCTTTTTCCGGCCAATATGCGTGGTATAGTAAAAAAAGAAAATATTCTGTCAAATCATACGAGTGGGGTAACGGTTACAACTAATAGCAAAACTACTGCACAAGAAATTCATTCTCAGATTAAAAATAAATTAGGTCATCGTCGACATATTGGCAATTGGTGGCTTCTGCATATCGGGAAAATTATTGGTATTCGCGGTATGAAATATCTTTCAGAAAATAGTAATAAGAACTGCTTTCGCCTAGGAACATTCTCCTGCTTGGGTAACTGGCCAATAGGAACTCCTCCGGCCAATGTTGATTCTAATTTGGTTATACTTCCTGCCGCTCCGGGAACCCCAAATCATCCACTCGGTGTAGCAACGATGACGTGGAATGGACAATTAATTATAACGATGAAAATTAATCCGTATATCTCTGCGGACAGAAACATGGCGGATAATCTGGTTAGTATTTTAAAAACGGCCATTTTAAAACGAGTTTTGCAAGGCTGACCAAGTTTGTTCAATGTATTTATTGTTTTATTTTTATATTTTTAAGAAGCGTGAGCATGAAGATTATTGTTTGCAGTAGTACGATAGTGGCACCAGTGGAGGTTCCAAAATAGTATGAAAAAAGAAGGCCGCCGACACTGGAAATAATGCCAATTATTATTGAGTAGGTAAGATATTTTTTTATTCCCACACCAATATTTTTAGCTATAGAAGCAGGTAAAATCAGCATGGCGTTTAACACTAAGACGCCAATCCATAAGATAGAAACAGATATTACTAGAGCTATTATTGCAAGCAGTACATATTCAAAAAGAGCGAAATTAAGGCCCCGACTTTTGGCCAAAGTTGGCGACACGGAGACTAGCCAAAATACTTTGTATAAAAAAATAATAAGTGGATATAAAACCAGTGCCGAAATACACAAGAACGTTAGATCTTCGCTACCAATCGACAAGATTGATCCAAATAAAATAGTGTTTAATCGATTTAATCCAGAAGTATAACTTAATAAAACAATACCAAGTGCTACGGAGAAATTAGCAATAATACCAATTAAGGCATCCGTTTTTATGTTGGAAAATCGCTTTAGTAAAAAAAGAACAAGCGCAATTAGCTGTGCATACAGAACGATGCCCCAAAGAGAAGTTTCCAATTCGGCCAAGGTCGCAATTGCCAATCCAGTAATGGCAGCATGTCCTACAGCATCGGAAAAAAAAGTCATTTGATTATCTGTGGCCAGAGTTCCAACGATGGCCAGAAGAGGAGCGATTAGTAATATGGCCAGTATGGCCAGAAACATAAATTGAAATTGGGCCCATTCAAAAGGAAGAAGAGTGAAGAGTGAAAAAAGCTGCTCAAACATTACGCTGCTCCTCTTCAATTTTTTTTAAAACGTTGGCCGGAATATCATCATCTATTATTTTTTTATCTAATCGAATCATTCGATCAGCATATTTGGCCACGCGATAAATATCGTGAGACACCATGATAATGGAGAGATCAAATGATGATTTTAATCGGTTTAGAAGCTGGTAAAAATCATCGGCGCTTTTTGCGTCTATGGCAGAGAGTGGTTCATCTAATAGTAGTAGATTAGGAAGCGGAGTTAGCGCTAGTGCCAAATAAACTCGTTGCAATTCACCTCCTGAAAGAGTTGCTAAGCGACGGCCGGCCTGTGCTGCTGCCCCAACAGTTGTTAAAGATTCTTGCATTTTAATTTTTTGCTGTTGATTAAAAAGTGAAAATGGTGCCATGGTGATAGCAAATAAATCACTAACAGTTAGTGGGGAAGTGGGATCAATGGCCAGTTTTTGTGGAACATATCCAATTGTGGGAATGCTTTTAGACTTTGCATCAAAGGATGAAAAGGTAATGGAGCCTTGATATTTAACTTCTCCTAACAAGGCCTTAAGGAGTGTTGTTTTCCCGGCGCCGTTAGGCCCAATGATGGTTACAAAGTTGGTGCAGTGAAAATGTAGATCAATATCGTCTAATATTTTTGATTTTCCAAATAAAACAGATAAATGATCGATACGCGTGCAGCATCCATAGCATGTCGAATGTCGCTGAATAAGAGGTAAAATATGGCCTGCAAATTTTTTAAACTTGCCGTCGATATTCATCATGGCCGCGCAAAGGCATCTTTAAGAGTTGAGAGATTTTTTTTCATAATATCTATATAGGCGTTTTGTTCCAACTTTCCGCTTGCGGCCGGGTCTAGGGTTAAGAGACCGGCACCACTTTCTTTACTGATAATTTCTGCAATTTTTCGAGGATATTGAGGTTCTACAAAAAGATATTTAATTTTTTCTCGTTTAACTAAATTAGTGGTCTCCATAAGTTCTTTGGCAGATGGTTCTCTTCCGGGATCTAGTTCAATGACACCTTTTATTTCCAAATTAAATTCCAAAGCAAAGTAGGGAAAGGCCTCATGAAAAGTGATAATTTTTTCTCCTCGATATGGCGCTAAATCAGTTTCCATCTGCTTTTTTAATTTCACCAGTTTTTCAATATATCTGTCAGCATTACGTTTAAACAATTCTGCATATTGTGGGTAATTTAACAAAATTGCTTCCGAAATTTTCTTGGCCTGAAAAATTGCCCCATCAATTGATGCCCAAAGATGTGGATTGCTACCCCCGCCTTCTTCTTTTATTAGCTTGTATCCCTCCGATGCTTGGACGATGGGAATATTAGGATAACTTTTCAAAATTTTATCTAAAAAATTCTCTAAACCTGCGCCGTTGGCCACAATTAGAGTAGAACCTAAAACTTTTTTTATATCTGCTGGAGACGGAGAATAGTCATGTAGACAGCCACCATTGGGGCCCGTCATCATGGTAACTTCAAAATTGGGATGGCCATCTACTATATTAATAACGGTGATGTATAGCGGATAAAGAGTTACAACGATTTTCTCTTTACTGGACGTTTGTGCCATGCCTGCTGGCAAAAAGAAAAAGAAAATAAAAAACGATAAAAAAGCGCCTAAAATTATTACACGCATAAATGCCTCCTAACGATATCTACTTTTAGTTAAGACGATGTCATTAGGTACACAGATTAGTGATGCTGGCAGCTACTGGAATGAATATGTCCGTGATGCAATTCATCTTCAGTAGCGGTGCGAATTTCACAAATCTCCACGTCAAAATGGAGTGTTTGTCCTGCGAGCGGATGATTTCCATCCAGCGTTACCATATCATCGCTTACACTTTTTACCATAACAATCAATGTCTCTTCTCCGGCCTGTACTTGAAATTGCATTCCAACTTGCAAATTATCTGCATCTTCAAATTGCGCACGAGGAACATCTTGAATCATATCCTGGCGAATCTCTCCGTATCCGTCTTTGGGGGCAATGGTTACCTTTAATTTCTCTCCAATCCCTTTACCCTCAATTTCTTGTTCTAATCCGGAGATAATATTGCTGTGTCCATGAAGGTAGGCAAGTGGCCCGTTATCTTTCGAAGAATCAAGTGTTTCACCATGTTCGTTGGTAAGGGTGTACTCGATAGTAACCACATTGTCTTTAGTCGCTTTCACAAGATCCTCCAGGTTGATGTGAATATAGGAATAATTAGCTGAAAACAGGCTAACATCCTCGGGCCAATGGTGAAAGAAAATTATTATGTCTGGCCGCAAATTCAATCCATTGTTACATCCGGGAAACTTATTCAAAAAAACAAAAGAAAAGGACTAAAGGAAAGTGCGCCAGATGTCGATAGTTAAAGACAGAACGATAAAGTCGGGTATGTCGGAAAAAGTATGCAATTATTGGTATTAAAAATTGATGAGAGAATTCGAGAAAATCGAATGCCTCTTTTTTTTCTCCTATCTTTAGTGGCCCACCTACTCATCATAACTTATATGCAGTTACGAACTATTCCATTCTCGGACGTCAGTGAACGAAAGGAATTTGAGGTGGCGCAAATTTCCCCAGAAGAGTTAGCAAACATAAAGGCCAAAATTGAAAAAGAAGATAGTACGAAAAAACAAGTAGTAAGTAATGAGGCCACGGGTAAGGAAGAGTTGCCGGCCAATAGTAGATTTGTTGGTGAGCATAACCAGACTTATGACAAGCAAACGATTGCAAGGGCCATTGACAGCTTTAAACGGGCCGGTAGAGGTAGGGCCGATGGAGAAAAAACAAAAAGTGTTATGGCCGAACAAACAAAAGTCCCAGTTTTGGCAAAAGGGCGACAGATAAAATTAGCAGATCTTGGATATTCCATCGCCGGGAAAAAGGAGTTGGTGGATATTACTCCAGCCGATCTGGATGAGGCTTCTAGCTTGATGGAAAAATCCAAGGCCCAAGTTGTTCCACTTGGTATTGGCGCGGGAAGTTTAAAAGAAAGCGGATTGGCCGCCAATAATGATTTTATCGAAGATGTGCCGCTGGGGGATATGACCAACTTAAATACCACTGAGTTTAAGTATTATGGTTTTTACAACCGTATACGTATTCAACTTGAGCAATATTGGGGGGCAACCTTAAAAGAGAAGGCCCGAAACATAGTTAACTCTGGACGGAAAATTGCCTCCGATGACAACAAGATAACGGCACTAGAAATAACCCTTAACGACAGAGGTGATATCGTTAGAATTTTCATAAAAAGCACGAGCGGAATTCAAGAATTTGATGATGCTGCAGTAGAATCTTTCAGCAAAGCAGGCCCTTTCCCTAATCCACCAAAAGAAATGTTGAGAAATGGAGAGGCAATTTTAGAGTGGGGATTTGTCGTAAAAGTGTAGTATTTGTCCAGGACTACTGTTCGCGATTTTTTAGAAGATCTTTTATTTTAGTAATTCCTTCCATCATTACGTAATCGCTCCATATTTTATCTAGATCGCGTAATGTTTCTATAATCTGAATGGCCGCTTGGTCGCGAGAAATTTTCTTTTTTTCTGATAGATAGGAAGTGGCCATTCCAAGTGCATCAATGACTGGATTATTGCAGGCCTGAGTCAATCTATCTTCGTAAGCACTGTCGATTTTTTTCTCTTTACTTTTTATTATTGCTGTATTCAGAAGCTGAATAGATTCTTGATTTTCAAAAATCATCTTGCATTACCTCAGTGTGATTTGTTTGGTTGCGACTCGGCAGTATGAACGAGATGCCAAGATTCGTAAAGTCATTTTTTATTTTTTTTATCGCCTTCTCCAAGTTACTGTAGTCGCATGAATGCCTCCATTTTTCATTGGAGAAAGAAGAAAAAAAAAGATGGCAATCCAAAAAAATATATGGACGAATAACATTAATATTTTTTTAAAAATAAAGCTTGCGTTCTAAAAATTAGATGAATTATTTAAAATGTTACATTTTTTTA
Organism: Bdellovibrionales bacterium RIFOXYD12_FULL_39_22; assembly: GCA_001770205.1. GTDB lineage: Bacteria > Bdellovibrionota > Bacteriovoracia > Bacteriovoracales > Bacteriovoracaceae > YD12-FULL-39-22. The sequence goes on along the minus strand of MEQL01000039.1, from coordinate 246,803 downwards.
AACGCTAATGAGCGTTAGCGCAAAATTCGGTGTACTTATTTGCGTCCATCAAATTTTTTAAATCGTTGGTACTGGCAACTTGAATTTTTACAAGCCAGGTTCCGTAAGGATTTTTATTACAAAGATCAGGTTGGCCATCTAAGTCATTATTCACTTCAATTATTTTACCACTCATTGGAGCGTGAATGTCGGCGACAGTTTTTACTGATTCGACTACGCCAAAAGTATCACCCCGGGCCAAGGATCTTCCGACTTCCGGAAGTTCAATAAAGACAATATCACCCAAGGCCGCTTGGGCAAAATCGGTTATGCCAAGTGTAATAATATTTCCATCAATGGAAATCCAATCATGATCTTGAGTGTATTTTAAATTTTCAGGAATTTTGTTTGACATTACTTGTGCCCTCCAACGACAAATGGTTTAGTGTGATAGTTGGCCCGAACCAACTTTTCTCTAATATTTATAAAAAATTGCTTATCTTTTGGAAATAATTCCTCGCTAATTAATGCGGTGGCAACGCCGTGATTGATACTGATCGACATTGTACCAGACACAACCTTGCCAATCACTCTGCCATCTTCTGTAGTAACAGGATAATCTTGTCGTGGAACACCTTTTTCAATGGAGAGTTTTACTAGAATATATTTTGGCTTATAGTTGGTAAGAAAATTTTTTCCTAAAAAATTAGTCTTGTTAAATTTCACTGTCCATTTTAGACCGCTATCAATGGGAGTCAGATCATCGGTCAACTCATGGCCGTAAAGCGGAAAGCAGACCTCTAGTCGCAAAACATCGCGGGCCACAAGGCCACAGGGGATTACTCCATTATCTAGTAAGGTATCCCAAAAATTTACCGCCGTATCATGTGAACAGAAAACTTCAAAACCATCCTCTCCAGTATAACCTGTGCGCGCAATTATAACTTCTTTCCCGAGATATTTTCCTTCTTTGACTGAATAATATGGAAAATTCTCTTGCGGCGAGAGTAGGCCCAGCTTTATAAACAATGCTTCTGTTTTAGGGCCTTGAACTGCCAATAAAGAGTATTCTGCAGACTTGTCGGTGATAGTGCAGTTAAAGGCATTTACATGAGAAGAAATCCATGTCCAATCCTTTTGCATATTGGAAGCATTTACGCAGATCAGTACTTTATCCGGCCGAACTTTATAGGAGATAGCATCATCAACAACGGTGCCATCCTCACGACAAAGAGGAGAATAAACTGCTTTACTTTCTCCGGCACCCAAAAAATCATTGGTAATTAGGTAGTCAACAAATTGTTGCGCTTCAGTTCCTTCAATAAAAAATTCTCCCATATGGCCAACATCAAAAACACCAATGTTGTTTCGGACTGCTAAAACTTCATCTTTCACGCCACTATACTGTAGTGGCATTTCAAAACCAGCAAAAGGGCCCATTTTGGCATTCAGGCGTAAATGTTTCTCGTGTAAGGATGTTTTTTGTAAGCTCACAAAAGTCTCCAGATGGATTTTTTATTATTTTTTAAATGAGAGAGGGCCAGTCTACAACCTACTGACGAAATTGTAAAAGACTTTGTAGGTTTTACCGGTTTATACTATATGCAATTATGGCCTTTTAAATTAGAACAACAAGAGATAAAAATGGTTATTTTAGGAATTGATCCTGGTTCTCGCAGTGCTGGCTTTGGTTTGGTCCGGCAAGATGGTAAAAAAATAATACTATTGGCCAGCGGAGTAATGCGCTATGATTTTGCTGGGAATTTTGTTGATCGCTTGGCCGAAATATATAATTCCTGCAATGAGCTCAGGGATAAATATATACCAGACGAAATCGCTATAGAATCGCTTATCTATGTTAAGAGTGTTTCCTCTTTGGCAAAACTAGCACAGGCACGTGGCGCAATGATTGCTGCCTTTTCAAAAACACATAAGAATAAAATATTTGAATATTCCCCGAATCTGATAAAGGCGGCCATTAGTGGAGATGGCCATGCTAGCAAAGAAAGTATACAGAAAGGATTGCAGATGATTTTTGGTAAACGTGATTTTAAAACTTCGGACGAATCAGACGCTATTGCTATTGCTACCTGTCACGCTTTTTGTCGCCGAAATATTCTTCGCACCCAAGAGAGGATTTTATAATGATTGGACTTATTGTTGGAGATGTAGTTTTTAGCGATGGCCAAGAAGTTGTACTTTTAACAAATAGTGGTGTCGGTTATCAAATTTATTACAATAGGATTTTGGCCGAGGGTAAGCGTCATGCCTTATATATTGCTCATGTAAAACGCGAAGATATTGAAGAGTTATATGGCCTGGATAGTTTGAAAAACAAAAAATTATTTGAAATGTTGCGAACAGTAAAAGGCATTGGCCCGAAGTCTGCTTACTCTCTAGTATCTACTTTAGGATTTGAACAGATTACCAACGCCATTATATTGGATCAAAAAAAAGTTTTATCACAAGCACCAGGCGTTGGGCCCAAGGCCGCGGCCCAAATAATATTAGATTTAAGTAATAAAATTCAAAAGGTAAAGATATACTCAGATCGTTACCAAGGGAAATTGATTCGCCATTCTTCAGAGGTACAAGAAGTAGAATTATCTTCTCCTGTTATTTCTGTTAACAATGATAGCGGCACAGAAAAAACACTCCAGAGTAGTTTTAATATGAAGCTTCTGGATGAAGCTTTGATGGCCTGCAAAGAATTAGGTTTTAAAGAGTCACAAATTATTCCTCTGGCACAGCGAATTTTGGAAGAAAATGTTATTTCCAAAGCAGAGCAATTAGTGCATTTAGTTTTAAAAGAGGTATAGAAAAATGAATGGCCATTTCCACGGTGATGAAAATAGTGAAAACGATGATCTATCTTCCGAAGAGCGAATGTTATCTGCCAGAGCACATGATAGTGAGTATCAACATGAAGTCTTGTTGCGGCCACTAGATTTTTCAGAATATATTGGACAAAAAAAAGTTGTGGACAATATCAACATAATGGTGGAGTCGGCCAAGATAAGAAACCAGGCCCTTGATCATATACTTCTCTCCGGGCCTCCTGGACTAGGTAAAACTTCTCTGGCCATGATTATTGCCAAACGCTTGGGGTCAGAGTTGCATGTAATCTCTGGCCCGGCCATAGAGAAAAAGGGAGATATCGCTGCAATACTGACTAATTTAACACCCAAAGATGTCTTGTTCATAGACGAAATTCATCGCATGAATATAGCTATCGAGGAAATTTTATACTCAGCAATGGAGGATTTTCGCCTTGATATTGTAATTGGCCAAGGGCCATCGGCTCGTACAATGCAAATTGATGTTCCTCCTTTTACCTTGATTGGGGCCACTACGCGGACTGGACTTTTATCTAATCCACTACGTGATCGCTTTATGGCCCATCTCCATTTCGATTTTTATGAAAGTAGTGATTTGGTAAAAATTGTTAGCAACAATGCTAAAAAGCTGGGAATCACGGTAGAAAATATTGCAAAAGAAAAGATGGCAAAATGTGCTCGAGGAACACCGCGTGTGGCAAATCGCATTTTGCGTCGTGTTCGTGATTTTTCGGTCGTAATGAAATCAGATACTATTTCTGAGCAAGAAGTTAATAAAGCGCTTGAGTTAATGGATATTGATGATTTTGGATTAGATCGCATGGATCGTAAAATTCTATCTGTCATCATGGAGTATTACAGTGGTGGCCCGGTGGGGATTGACACTCTTTGTGCTACCCTTTCGGAGGAGCGAGACACTATCGAGGATGTTTATGAGCCATATTTATTAAAAGAAGGATTTCTTCTTCGCACATCTCGTGGGCGCATGATTTCTGAAAAAGCGCGAGATTATCTATCTTCGCGTTAGTGTTGGAGCGATTGTTTTTTTCTCGGTAACGGCCATCGTTAGTCTAGAGATACAAACAAGTTCGTGGTTATCGTTGATGATTTTTATTTCCCATACCTGTGTTGATTTGCCGATATGGATTGCCTGGGCGGTACCAGTTACCATTTCTCCAAACTTCGCGGCCTTGATGTGGTTGGCATTTATATCTAATCCAATTGGGAAAAACTTATCCTGATCGACGCATTGGTGGGCGGCCACGCTTCCGAGTGATTCCGATAACACGCAAGAAGAACCCCCGTGCAAAATTTTAAAAGGCTGAATAGTTCGTTCATCTACCGGCATAGTTGCTGTCAAAAAATCATCTCCCACCTCAGTAAAAATAATCCCTAGATTTTCGATAACTGTTTTTTTACATAAGTTGTTCAATTGCTCAGTGGTTGGCCGTTGCTTCCAAATCATGTTTTTCTCTCCGTTGTTTTTTGTTTGGTAGCAGTATAGCTAATTTTTTCACGATGTAAAAAAAGTGGTAGCAAAAACTCTTTTACTCTGTTATTCATCTCCAACTTTAAAATCAAGCAGCAATTAGCGGTGTGATGGCCGACCAGATCATGCTTGCGTAAAATTAACGCATGTGATTAAATACTAATTACCTCTATTTGCGATTGTATTTAGGATGAGTCAATGACATATCAGAGAACCCTGTCTAAAAAAGTATCAGTTACCGGCCGAGGATTACACTCTGGAAAATTGGTTACTCTAACGTTGCATCCAGCAGTCGCCAATGCGGGAATATCCTTTAAACGCGTTGATCTTAAAGATCAACCACCAATCAAGGCCAGTTTTGAAAATGTTAGTGCTACAGAAAATGCTACCACGATTGGAACTGGAATTAATGTAGTACATACCATTGAACATCTCTTAGGTGTTCTCTATGGGTTGGGGATTAATAACTTATTTTGCGAGATTGATGGGCCAGAAGTTCCCATTATGGATGGTTCGGGCGGATCGTTTGCCTTCCTATTAAAAGAAACAGGGATAGTTTCGCTAAATGCCTCGCGTAATTTTATCGTTATAACTGAACCCATACGAGTGGAAGTTGATGACAAATGGGTGCAAATTGAACCGGACCCCATGCTGGTAATTGAATCAACCATCGTTTTTGCTCACCCTAAAATAAAAACTCAATCACGGAAGTTTCGTTTTTCCTGCGAAGATTTTATCACAGATATTTGTCGCGCTCGTACTTTTGGTTTCTTAAAAGATGTCGATATGTTGAAACGGAAGGGGTTAATCAAGGGAGGCTCCCTAGATAATGCAATTATCCTTGATGAATTTAATGTGGTTAATCCAGAGGGCGTGCGTTTTTCTGACGAGTTTATACGTCATAAAATTCTAGACACTATCGGCGATATAAGTCTTTTAGGATATGATGTGGCCGGCAAAATAACTTCTTTTAAGTCAGGCCACCATCTACATAATTTACTATGCAGGAAAATTATTGCAACTCCTGGCTGCTACAAAGTTATTTCTGCGCCAAATCAGCAAGAGTCCGCAGTTGTGGCCTTTGCGCTCCCAAGGAGCATGTCTCCGGTTGCCTACTAGTTTAAAATAAAGGTATAGATGTTTTTTGTTATCTAAAAACGCAAGGATATTTTTATGAAATTATCACAAGGATTTTGGCAAACGTTTAAAGAGACTCCTGCTGATGCAGAAGTTATCTCACACAAGCTTATGGTACGCGCCGGCCTTATTCAAAAATCTTATGCTGGCCTTTATAACTACCTACCTATTGGGCTTCGGGCCATGCGCAAAGTAGAAAATATTGTACGTGATGAGTTGAATAAAGCTGGGTGTTTTGAGGTCATTATGTCGGTGGCCACTCCTGCAGAGTTATGGAAAGAGTCGGGCCGTTGGGATATTATGGGTGCAGAGATGTTGCGGATGAAAGACCGTGGGCAGCGAGATCTTTGTTTTTCTCCAACGAATGAGGAGGCCATTGTCGATATTTTTCGCAAGGCCATAAAATCTTATAAACAGCTTCCTGTTAATCTTTATCAAATTAATACTAAATTTCGCGATGAAACTCGTCCTCGCTATGGAGTGATGCGCGCTCGTGAATTTACGATGAAGGATGCTTATAGCTTTCATGACAGCAAAGAATCTTTGCGGGAGACATATGAAAAAATGTATGTGGCCTACTCTAATATTTTTACTCGGATGGGATTGAAGTTTATTGCGGTAGAGGCCGATGGGGGAAATATGGCCGCCGGTGGCGCAAAAACCCATGAGTTTCAAGTATTGGCCCATGCAGGAGAAGATAAGGTTATTCGTTGTAAAAAATGTGACTACGCCGCCAATATAGAGCGAGCGCATACTAAGCGTGCTACTTTAAGCTTCAATCTTAATAGTTCCGAAATGGCCTTAGTGAGCACACCCAATAAAGAATCAATTACCGATGTTTCTGCCCTTCTAAATATTCCTGCTCATCACTGCTTAAAGTCAGTAGTGTTTTCTGCTATAACTGGGGAAAAAGAAGAATTCATTTTGGCCCAGTTACTAGGCGATGATGAGATAAATGAAATAAAACTAAAGGGTATTTTGGGATGTGATCACTTGCGAGCGGCAACAGATAGTGATTTGATAAAACTGGGACTAATAAAGGGATATATGGGCCCTTACCAAACACAGACCGCACAAAATAACCTTAAAATAATCTATGACAAAAATGTAAAACTGGAGGCGAGCTATGTAATTGGTGCAATGAAAAAAGATTACCATTATACTGGCTTTGTCCCTCAAAAATATCCGCATGAATATAGTATTGCAGATCTTGCCTTGTCAAAAGCGGGAGATCTGTGCGCGTCTTGTGATGGAGAAGTAGAACAAATCAGTGGCATTGAAGTCGGCCATATTTTTGAGCTAGGCGATCGTTATACTAAAGCGATGGGGGTAACAATATTGGATAAGAATGGCAAGGCCACTACTCCAATAATGGGATGTTACGGAATAGGCATTGGCCGTACGGTCGCATCGGCCATTGAGCAAAATAACGATGCGGATGGAATTATTTGGCCAGTTCAAATTGCCCCTTATCACGTTTACTTTCTTTTAGTGAGTAAGGATGATTCCATTAACCAATTAGCAAATGAGATATATGATGAGCTGAATACTAATCAGGTTGAAACTATTCTTGATGATCGTAATGCGGCCATCGGCTTTAAATTTAAGGATGCTGACCTTTTAGGCCTTCCATTGACTGTCGTACTTGGAGAGCGAGATTATAAACAAGATGGAATGCTAGAGATTATTATTCGCAAAGATAAAACTAAAATAAAAACGACAAGAGATAAACTGCTAGAGACCGTAAAAAAAATTCTACATGATCTGGCCCAATAACGAGGTTGTAAAATGATAAATAACAGCGAAGAAATTGTTTCGGGACTACACAGTATTGCTCATGCTATTCGAAATCCTGAGCGAGTCAAAATTGAATTAGTTGCCACAGATAAGGGGTTGGCCGAATTGCGAAGCAAGGAAAAAATTGAAAATCGTCTACTAAAAGAAATCAAAGTTTCGCTGGTAAGCTCTCACGTGTTGCAGGAGCAGGCCAAAAAATATTTTAAAGAGGTTAATGCTAACTACAGTCGCGTTCAGTCGCAAATGTTTTTACGTTGTCGCGCTACTCAAATTTATGACTCGATTGATATGTATAGAGTCCTAGAAAAAGAAAAGGGAAAGAGAGTTATTTGTTTAGATCAAGTAACTGATATCAACAATGCTGCGGCAATTGCCCGCACAGCGGCATTCTATAATGTTGACTATATAGTTATTCCTCAAAAAGGATCATTCAGTTTAACTCCTAGTTTCTCCCGTATTTCTTCTGGGGCACTGGAGTATGTTAAAATAGTTCGCTGCAACACTCTTTCAAAAGTGGTTACCACACTAAAAGAGATGAATGTTCAATGCTTCGGTCTAAGCGAAGAAGGTAATCCGGTATTCCCCTCCTTTTCCAAAGAAGAGAACATGGCGCTTATCTTCGGAGCAGAAGACTCGGGTATCTCGCCCGCAGTTGCTCGTGTCATCGACAAGATGGTTGCCATAGCGCCACAGGGAAAAATTTCTTCGCTTAATGTTTCTGTCGCCTCTGCCGTTGGAATGGAAAAATTTTTTGGAAAGTAAACTAAGAAATTACTTGATTTTGTAAGGCCTACCATTTATAAATCTACGAATCCGACTTCGACAACGAATTTATGCGCTGGCTTAGCTCAGTTGGTAGAGCAACGGTTTTGTAAACCGTAGGTCGTAGGTTCAACTCCTATAGCCAGCTCCAGTATTTGGGGTGTGAAAAGCGCGCAATTGATTCGTAGGTTGCTGAAGGAGTTATTTTGAGATATGTTGTATAAAGTTTAGGTTAGACAGGGAGAGGTTCCCGAGTGGCCAAAGGGATCAGACTGTAAATCTGACGGCACTGCCTTCGATGGTTCGAATCCGTCCCTCTCCACCATCCTTTATACGATTAAGCGGGTGTAGCTCAGTTGGTAGAGCACCAGCCTTCCAAGCTGGGGGTCGAGAGTTCGAACCTCTTCGCCCGCTCCATTTTTTACTAGATCTGGCAGAGCAATGTTTAATACCTTGGCTCTCGTGGCTCAGGGGTAGAGCACTCCCTTGGTAAGGGAGAGGTCACGAGTTCAAATCTCGTCGGGAGCTCCATAAATTTCTGCTTGTCAGGAAATGTGGAATCAGCGATACTGCTGTTTCTTATTTTAGTAGAAGTGCGAGAGATTATTTGTTCGCAAATTGCTCGGATAACACGAATTAGATGGATTATAGTTACTCATAATTAAGGAGAGAAGGGTATGGCAAAAGAAAAATTTGACAGAAGTAAGCCGCACGTAAACATTGGTACGATCGGCCACGTTGACCACGGAAAAACAACATTAACTGCAGCAATTTCAATGGTTCTGGCACAGCATGGATCAAGAGCGGCCGTAAAATCTTATGGCGATATTGATTCTGCTCCTGAAGAGCGAGCTCGCGGAATCACAATCAATACAGCACATATCGAGTATGAAACAGCAAAGCGTCACTATGCACACGTTGACTGTCCGGGACACGCTGACTATGTTAAAAACATGATCACCGGTGCCGCACAAATGGATGGTGCTATTCTTGTTGTTGGTGCTGCCGACGGCCCGATGCCGCAAACTCGTGAACACGTTCTACTTGCTCGTCAAGTAGGTGTTCCTGCCATTGTTGTTTTTTTGAATAAAGTTGATCAAGTTGATGATGCCGAACTTCTTGACCTTGTTGAAATGGAAGTTCGCGAATTGTTGTCTGATTACGAATTCCCAGGAGACACAATCCCCATAATTAAGGGATCTGCGCTTGCCGCAGCGGAAGGCCGTGATCCAAAAATTGGCCACGATGCAATTATGGAGCTTATGAATGCTGTGGATGAATATATCCCAACACCAAAGCGTGATATTGAGAAGGATTTCTTGATGCCAGTTGAGGACGTTTTCTCAATTTCAGGACGTGGTACGGTTGTTACTGGAAGAGTTGAGCGTGGGATTATTAAGGTTGGAGAGGAAATCGAAATTATTGGTATTCGCGAAAAACAAGTTACAGTTGTTACCGGTGTTGAGATGTTCCGAAAGCTTCTAGATCAAGGACAAGCTGGAGATAACGTTGGTCTTCTACTTCGTGGAACTAAACGTGAAGAAGTTGAAAGAGGCCAGTGTATTATTAAGCCAGGAACAGTTACTCCTCATACAAAATTTAAATGTGAAGTTTATATTCTAACTAAGGAAGAGGGGGGGCGTCATACTCCAATCTTTAAGGGATATAGACCTCAGTTTTATTTCCGTACAACAGATGTTACTGGTGCAGTTGAGTTGAATCCAGGTGTTGAAATGATTATGCCAGGTGACAACACAGCTTTTACTGTTGAATTGATTACTCCTGTTGCAATGGAAAAAGGTCTCCGTTTCGCGATCAGAGAAGGTGGTCGAACAATCGGCGCTGGAACTGTTTCTGAAATCTTGGCCTAGTTTTTAGATTTTATTATAGAGAAGGGCCGGATTTTATGCCGGCCTTTTTTTTAGGGCGTATAGCTCTAATGGTAGAGTGTTTGATTCCAAATCAAAATGTTGGGGGTTCGAGTCCCTCTGCGCCCGCCAAAAATAAAAAAGGAAGCCAATTGGCTTCCTTTTTTATTTTTACGCCAGACCATGGGGAACTCGAAAAGAGTAAGCGGCGTGAGCATGGCCTGCAGTGCAGGGCGTGCGAGTGCAACTTTGGCATGATGCCAAAGTTAGCGAACGATCCCGGCCCTGGGGCAGCGAGCTGGAAGCGAGATGCGGGAAGGCCGCAGTCCCTCTGCGCCCGCCAAATTTTTATTTATAGAGCTCTCGTTCTAGCTCGTTAAGATAGTCGCGCATAAATACAGCTCGTCGCGCTCCTTCTTTGATTCCCGATTTTGTTTTAAGCGTTTCTGCTGTTTTTAGAAGCTTTTTATAGAAATGATCAATTGTAAATTTGCTGTCATCGGGGGCCCGTTGATGACAGAAGGGATCTTCTTCTGCATAAAATTGGCGTTGTATCAATCCGGCAGTAGAAAAACAGCGAGCGACACCTATAGCACCGAGGCCGTCCAGACGATCCGCATCTTGAACGATTTTGGCCTCAATTGTTTGTGGATCAATGTTAGCACTAAAGCTATGTGCTTCGATGGCGTGAGCAATCTGCTCCAGGTGTACGGAAGAATACTCTATTTCTCGTAAATATTCGATGGCCTTTTGCGCCGAAAGTTTGGAGGCATTTTTTCGGTCAGCGCCATTTTTAGGTATAATCACTAAGTCATGGAACCAGGCGGCAGGTAAGATAATTTCCAATAACCCGCCATCGTTAGAGGAAAGTTGTTTTGCTATTTCCACAACTCGTTTTACATGTAAAAAATCATGTGCGGGATCTGATGCGAGAGAAGTGTTTGTTAAAATTTTTTGAAATTTTTTTTCCCAATCATTCATTAGTTTACCTGGTTTGCATCGGTGTTTATTCTTTAAGAATATTAGTAAACAAGAGAGCACATTATGCTGGCATTTTTACAAAATTATGTCTAGTTATGTGTAATTTAAAATTCTAATCGCTTTACTTGAATTCTTTGTCAACTATGACGTATAATCTAAAGGTGATTAATAAAATTTTAAAAAGCGAACTATTTGCTCTCTTTGCGATAACGATTTTGTCACTGCTGGAGTTTTACTACCGCGATACGCTGGCCGACAATTATCTCGTAATTACCTCTCAAAATAGCGAGGTGACTTTTTTTTCGTACTATATCAAAACAATTGTTGCTTTTGCCGGATATTACTTTGGAGCGTGGTTGTTTTTTCCTTTTGTTATTTTTGCTCTTTTTTATGCATTCATGTTTTCCAAGCGCGAATACGTAATTGATACTTTGAATATCGTATTACTTCTTTCGGCCTTTTTGACACTTACTCACTTAGCGTATCCACCCCTTCTCGGAGAAGGATTGAATACTATTCTCTCTCAAAACACCTCGGCACTGGGTGTAATTGCAATCTGTATTGGAAGTTTTATTGCCTATTTGTTTGGTGCTTTTCGCGCTTCGTTCAGAGACCATCTTGTTAGCACTGCCAAAATTTTATGGGCAACTCCGGCGGCGGTAGAAAATGTTTTTGCGAAGGCCAATAAGCAGCAGCGTGCTATTGTCCAAACGGCCAATCAAAGTTTTTCTTCTGTTTTTAAAATGAAAATCCCTCTATTTTTAAAGTGGGGGAAAAGTAATCCTGCTGTTATAACAACGCTTCCCTCTGAAGTTAAAGAAAGTAGTGCTCAAGAGTTAACAATTCCCCGAATCACCAGGACAGATGAGATAAAAATCCCCGAGAAAACAGTTTCAGAAGAAGCGGTTAGTGCCGAGATTTCAGGCAAAGCACCAACAGAATTGTCTCTGGCATCAACGAGCACCACCATTAATAGTGAAAAACTTAATAAGCTTATAAGGCCAAAAAGTATAGATTATCCTAATTTGGTGGCCGGAACCTTAGGCGCTAAGCGCGAATACAGTGTAAAGAATCCAGAGCAAGAATATTTTGATCAGATTATCACTCGCATTGAGGAAAAGCTTAATGAATTTCATATTGATGGATACATAGAAGAAGTTTTAAAAGGGCCAGTAGTTGATACTTTTTTACTGGAATTAGGCAAGGGAGTTAAGGTTTCTAAAATAACGGTTCTTACCGATGACATTAGTGGGGCGCTTTATGGTGCCCCTATTCGTATTGTATATCCAATGATAGGAAGAACCAGTATTGGAATTGAAGTTCCTCGTAATCCACGTGAGCCGATCTATTTAGATGAAGTTTTGTCCACAAAAGAGTTTAAAGAAGCAAGCTCCTCCTTGCCTATTGCGATTGGTAGAGATGCTTATGGCAAAACTTTTGTGGTAGATCTGGCCTCTATGCCACACATGTTGGTTGCTGGAACTACCGGTTCTGGCAAGTCTGTTTTTATTAATACATTGCTGGTTTCACTGCTTATAAAAAAATCACCTCTTGATATGAAGATGATTTTGATTGATCCCAAACAATTAGAGTTAGCGTTATACAGTGAGTTGCCACATCTTTGCATGCCAGTCGTTACTGACTCAAAGACTGCCTCTTTGGCCTTGATGTGGGCCGTGCAAGAGATGGATCGCCGTTACTCTATTTTAAAAGAATTTGGTGTACGCGATTTGGATTCTTTTAATCGCAAATTAGAATCTGCCACTCCGGCCATGCTCTCTGCGATTGCTGTGCACTATGAGGATGTTGAAGAAAGAGGTTATCATCTTCCTTATCTCGTAATCGTGGTCGATGAGTTTGCTGATTTAATTTTAACCAAGGCCGGGAAAGAAGTAGAAAGTAATATTTGTCGCTTGGCCGGAAAGGCACGCGCCGCAGGTATTCATTTGATAATTGCCACTCAACGGCCTTCCGTAGATGTAATTACTGGATTGATAAAATCAAATTTCCCAACGCGAATCTCTTTTAAAGTGACTACCAGTACTGATTCTCGAACTATTTTGAGTGCGATTGGGGCGGAAAAGTTGTTGGGCAAGGGAGATATGCTCTATAAGCGAGGGGTGGATACGGTGCGAGTTCACTCTGCCTATGTTGATGAAAATGAAATTAATGCCTTAGTTGAAAAGCTAGCATCTCTCGATACTAACTTTGATGATGGCGCCATGGAATTTTTAAATAATGGGGGAGAAAAAGAAGTCGATCCTTACGCATATGGCTCTCATTTGGTGACTAAAGACGAAAGTATTGATAACGATGAGCTATATTCTAGCGCTGTTGAAGTAGTATTGGAGTATCGCTCTGCCAGCGCCTCGATGTTGCAGCGACGACTTAAAATTGGCTATAATCGAGCTGCCAATCTTATCGAAAAGATGGAGGCACAAGGGGTTGTGGGGCCGGCCCAGGGGTCAAGGCCTAGACGAGTGCTTTCTTCTTCGGAGAGTCACTCTTAAAACAACTTGCTCCTTTTGCTTCACTGTGCTATTTCTGTAAAACCAACTTAATGCCCAATAGTGGGCAAATAACAATCACCTAGCTTGGTGGTCAGCATTTTTGCTGCCATAGGTGATCAGATTAACCATCATGTCGAGGAGTTTTTATGTCTACAGATTTGAGCTTAAAACAGCTTTTAGAAGCGGGGGCACACTTTGGCCATCAGACCAATAAGTGGAATCCTAAAATGAAGAAGTATGTCTATGGAGAGCGCAATGGAATCTACATCATTGATCTAGGTCAAACAATTCCCATGGCCAAACGTGCTTACGAATTTATCAAAAAAACAAGTCAAGAGGGGAAGCCCGTTCTATTTGTTGGAACCAAGCGTCAGGCGTCTGAAACTGTTCGCCGATGTGCAGAACAGTGCGGAGCCTTCCATGTGACTCATCGTTGGTTAGGTGGAATGCTTACCAATTTTAAAACAATTGCTCTTTCGGTTGATAAGCTTCGCAAAGTTGAAAAAATGAAAGAGACTGGTGATTTTGAATTACTAACAAAAAAAGAACGCGCCAAAATTGAAAAGGATATTGAGAAACTAGAGAAGAATCTTGGTGGTATAAAAAACATGAGAAAATTGCCAGGTGCCATTTTCTTAGTTGATCCTAACGCTGAAAGAATTGTTATCACTGAAGCAGAAACATTAAAAATACCAGTTATCGCCGTTACAGATACCAACTGTGATCCAACGGGTATTAGCTATGTTGTTCCTGGTAATGACGATGCGATCAAATCAATCACGTTGTTTGCAGAATATTTTGCACAATCAGTATCCGAGGGAACCTCTAAGGCAACTCGCGCTAAAACAGATGATCCAGATCGTGACCTATCACTAGAAAGCGAAATTTTGGCAAAATACGAAGCAGATATCGATTTGCTAGAAGAGGGTGCTGTACCCGAAGAAGCATAGTACTGGTAAGTGAGTCAATACGTAAAAAGACAGAGGAGTTTATCAATGAGTAACAATATTAGTGCTAACGATGTTAAAGCGCTTCGTGAAAAAACTGGCGCAGGAATGATGGATTGTAAAAAAGCTCTTTCAGAGAGTAATGGTAACATGGATGCTGCTATTGATTATTTACGCAAAAAAGGCCTTGCTGATTCTCAGAAAAAGCAAGTTCGTATTGCAGCGGAAGGGTATATTGATTCTTATATTCATAATGGAAAAATTGGAGTCATGGTGGAAGTAAACTGTGAGACTGATTTTGTGGCAAAAAATGAAAACTTCCGTACCTTTGTTCGGGACGTAGCAATGCATGTTGCGGCCGCTGATCCCAAGTTTATTCATAAAGACGACATCGATGAGGGATACAAAAATAAGGAAGCAGAAATTTATGCTGCTCAATTAAAAGAGCAAGGCAAGCCAGATAATATGATTCCTAAAATCGTACAGGGAAAACTGGCAAAGTTAGCTCAGGAAGTTTGTTTGCTTGAGCAAAATTTTGTGAAAAATCCTGATCTAAAAATTAATGATCTTGTTAATGATTTAACTTTAAAGCTAGGGGAGAAAATTTCCATTCGCCGTTTTGTTAAATACAACCTAGGCGAGGGAATAGAAAAGCGCAAAGATAATTTGGCAGAGGAAGTTGCAAAAATGTCACAAAAACATGGCTAACGAAATTGCCAGGATACTGCAAAAGGGGACTTCGGTCCCCTTTTTGTTCGAAGGAGATTGCGATGGCGTATAAACGAGTTTTACTAAAACTTTCAGGAGAAGCTCTCTCTGGCAAGCAGGGTTTTGGAATTTGCTCAGAAACCATTCGTACCTTCTCAGAAGAAATTAAAAGCGTGGCCGATTTAGGAGTAGAGGTTGGTGTGGTGATTGGTGGTGGAAATATTCACCGCGGAATTGCTGGTGCTTCAAAAGGAATGAATCGCACTACCTCTGATCATATGGGAATGTTGGCAACTATAATTAACTGTTTGGCACTACAAGACTCGGTAGAGCGTTTGGGTATTAAAACGCGTGTTATGTCGGCAGTGGAGATGAATAGTATGGTAGAGCCATACATTAGGCGACGTGCCATGCGCCATTTGGAAAAGAAAAGAGTACTAATTTTTGCGGGTGGAACGGGAAATCCCTATTTTTCCACCGATACTGCTGCCGCCTTACGGGCCAACGAAATTGATGCCGAGGTGATCTTGAAGGCCACTAAAGTTGATGGTGTTTATGATCATGATCCAATGACACATCCTCATGCGGTTAAGTATGATAAATTGACCTACATGGATGTTTTAAATCAAAATATCAAAGTGATGGATGCAACGGCCATTAGTCTTTGCATGGAGAACAAATTGGATATTATTGTTTTTAACGTTTTCCAGTCAGGCAATATTAAAAAAGTTGTTCAAGGAAACAAAATAGGAACTTTGGTTACCAAATAACTGAAAGGTTTGGAGGTTGATTTTTATGATGGATAGAATAAAAAAAGAATTAAATGATTCAATGAAAAAAGTCTCTGATGGATTGAAGCACCAGTTAACTAAAATCAGAACCGGAAGAGCGTCTCCGGCCATTTTAGATGGTCTGATGGTTGATTACTACGGAACACCATCACCACTAAAACAAGTTGGACAAGTAAGTACTCCAGAGGCCCGATTGTTACAGATTCAACCTTTCGACAAAACTATGATCAATGCCATCGAAAAGGCCATTTTGGGGGCGAATCTTGGCGTCACTCCTGCCAATGATGGTAATTTAATTCGCATACCGTTTCCGGCACTCACAGAGGAAAAAAGAAAAGACCAGGTTAAACAAATTAAAAAAATGGGTGAGGATTCTAAAGTTGCCATAAGAAATTCTCGACGTGATCAAAATGAAGTCGTAAAAAAAGCAGAGAAGGCAAAAACTATTTCTGAAGATGACTCGAAGAAATTCCAAGCGGATATTCAGAAAATTACCGATGAGCATATTAAAGAAATTGATAAGATAATTTCAAATAAAGAGCATGAATTAATGACGGTTTAATTTTAAAGTTGACGATGGGAAATATAGCAAAAAACAGCAGTAGTAAATTAAAGCATGTTGCTATTATTATGGATGGCAACGGGCGCTGGGCACAAGGACGGTCTCATTCGCGCGTCTTCGGCCATGTGCGAGGAGCAAGAATTGTTTCCTCGGTAGTACAAGAGGCCATAGCACAGAATATTTCCGCATTAACCTTATTTGCTTTTTCTACCGAAAATTGGGGCCGGCCATTGGCCGAAATAAAAGTCCTTTTTGCTTTGCTTAAAAAATTTATTTTAGATGAGCGAACGAGAATAATAAAAAATGAAATTCGTTTTAGCGTTATAGGTGATATCTCCAAGTTGCCCGAGGAGACCAAAAAAATCATTGCAGATCTTGAAGCGACAACTTCCAAGTTCTCTCGTTTAAAGCTGACTTTTGCTTTTGGCTATGGTGGCCGTTTTGAAATTGTCTCTGCAGTCAATCGGGCCTTGAAAAAGAAAATTGCCGCCCAGAATTTTTCTGAATTAACCGAAGAAGAGATTGCAAATAACTTGATGTCACCAGATTTAGGCGATGTTGATCTGCTCATTCGAACAGGAGGAGATCAGAGAATTTCCAATTTCTTACTTTGGCAGCTGGCCTATGCGGAACTTTATTTTACCCCCACTAAGTGGCCAGACTTTACTAGTGGTGAGTTTAAACAAATTGTTGAAGCGGCTTCTCGGCGTAATCGTCGCTTCGGAACAGTTTCTGTTTGCGAAGGCCTTGAACAGAGTACCAAAATTGCTAAAAGGAATTTAGAACTTATTCAAACAGTCGGAATAAAATAGGCCATTTTTTATGCAAAAAAATACTGTAATACGAATTGTCTCGGCACTCGTGATGATTGCGCTTGTCGGCATTATTTTTTACGCCGGCCCTATTGCCTTTGCCCTTTTAATTTTCTTTACGGTTGTCATTTTAAACGATGAATTTCTAACTAATTTTCAAAAAATTTCTAGGAAAAACTTGCGATATTATAGTGCCCAAGCTCTCTTGATTGTCTTATTAGCGGGCACAGTCTTGCTTGGGCCACGGTTTAATAGCATGAATAATTTTTTGCCAGTTATCGGGGTTATAATCAATATGGCCATGGGTATTTATCTTTTTAGTGATAACGCCGGGGCCATGATTAATTCTTTTCTACAAAAAGTCCCAGAGTTTTTCATTTTGCTTGTTTTAGTTCCTCTTTTTCCGCTTTGGAAGTTGGCCTATAGCATCATTGGACAAACTGCTACTTTGGGAATTCTAGTACTATATGTAATTGCCCCGCTTTTTATTATAAATTTTGGAATGGATAGCGGTGCTTGGTTTGCAGGAATTAATTTTGGGAAACATAAATTGTGGGAGAAAATAAGTCCGAAGAAAACAGTAGAGGGACTTATTGGTGGTGCCATTATTTCTGCGGCCCTATCTTCTTTTTATATATTTTATTATCTCGATATAAATATTCTGCCACATCGTGTTCTACTTCTGTTAATTGCTCCAATTATTTCACAAATTGGTGATCTGGTTCAATCAAAAATGAAAAGGACTCATGGGATTAAAGATAGCTCGAACCTTATCCCAGGACATGGTGGATTATACGACCGAATTGATGGGCTAATATTTCTTACTCCATTTTATCTGTTTGGTTTACAATACCTCTTCTAGTCGACTAAAATCAACTCTTCATAGGAGTTGATTACATTATGCTAAGTCAGATTGGAACCTTCATTTTATTTTTAAGTCCACTAGTTTTTTTTCATGAACTTGGCCATTTTCTTATGGCCAGATTTTTTGGTGTCCGAGTAGAAGTTTTTTCTATTGGCTTTGGGCCCAAACTTTTTAAATTTAAAAAAGGATTTACTGAATATGCGTTTTCACTAATTCCGTTGGGTGGATATGTGAAGATGTTTGGAGATGACCCCTTTGCGAAGGAGAGCATTCCAGAAAGTGAGCGTCACTTTAGCTTTGTACACCAAGCAAAATGGCCTAAGTTTTGTATTGTCTCCGCCGGCCCCATTGCCAATTTTATTTTGGCCTTTGCTCTTTTCTTCTCATTACTGATGAGTGGTGAAAAACTTCCCGAAATTCGCATTGGCGAAATTAAACGTGATGCGGCAGTATACAAGATGGGGATTAGGACTGGTGATGTGTTAATCAGCATTAACGATGTGATAATCTCCGGGCCAACAGATATTGTGCCGTTAGAAAAAGAGAGTTTAAAAAAGATTACAGTTCGACGGAAGAATAAAAAAATCGAACTTCCCATTGGAATGAATGCAAAAGCATTTTTTGATGAACTGTTAAAATATCTTCGTCCATTGGTTTCTCCTATTTTGGTTGATAGCAATGGTAAGTATTTTGGTGTTTCTACACATTCTGAAGAAATGGATTGGCAAGTTTCCTTACCCGAAATAATTGTCTCAGAACATCCTCAGCGTCTTTATATTCATTATCTGTCGAGTGATTTATCTGAATATGCCGACCAAAAAAAATCCAAGGTGAAAAAATTTGCCGAGTTAGAAATTTCTGAACACAACGGATTACCGTTGATATATAGCATGGGCCTTTATCCCGCCGATCTGTTAGTTAAGGCCGTTAGGGCAAACTCTCCGGCCGAAGTCGCAGGTGTTGTCGCTGGAGATATTATTGTCGAAATAGATGGAAAAATGTTGGCCAGCTTTGAAGATTTGCGTAGCACGCTGCAAGAAAGCACCAAAGAAGCAGTTTCAATAGGTGTATTACACAAGGGACAAAAGGCCGTTTATCAAGTCACTCCTACTACCCAGAAACAGGACGGCCGTATAGTTAAAATTATTGGTATTGAAAGTACGATAAGCTTTGTGGCATCAGGTATGATGCAAACAGAATCTAAAGGATTTTTCAACTCCGTGATCCAAGCAGCAATGATGACAGTAAATGAAATTGGAAAAACAATAACCTTCGTCGTTGAACTAATTAGTGGTAATATTTCTATGAAGAATGTGGGGGGGCCAATCGCCATAAGCAGCGTCGCGGCCAATTCTTTTAATTTCAGTTTGACCTACTTTTTTCGCATAATGGCCATGATGTCTGTAAATTTGGGAATTATTAATCTCTTCCCTATTCCGGTGTTAGATGGCGGCCACTTGATGTTTATCACCATCGAGTTAATAAAACGCTCACCTCTTTCTAAGCGGACAATGGAGATGGCCCAACAATTTGGCCTGTCACTACTTCTGCTTTTAATGGTTGTAGTTTTTTATAATGATTTAAGTCAGCTCAAATTTTTCGCCAATCTGTTTAATTGAAAATGGAAACAATTCCCTCACTGTACATTGATACAAGTAATTCTTTAACAATCGGCCTGCTTGATGCGCAATTTAAATGGATAGACTATCTTTCTCTTGAGGAAAAAAAATCTTCTCGCAAAATCCATGCTCTCATATACAAAATGGTGAAAAAAAATAAAGTTAATCTTGCACAAATTGATTCTTTGATTGTAACTGCCGGCCCCGGTTCGTACACTGGAATTAGAGTGGCAGAAGGTATTGCTCAGATCTGTGAATGGCAAAAATGGAATACTTATTCTTTTTACCACTTTGAGGTTCCGTGGATGGTAAAAAAAGAAAATTGCAAAATGGCCTGGTTAGCGTTGGCATTTAAAGGCGAAATTTTTATCTACTACCAAGATCAAGCTGGAGTATTTGTCCGCGAACTATTTTCTAAAGATGATTATAGTGATCGAATTAATGCTCTTCTAGCAGAAGGCCATGAACTTTACGCTAATAACCCGGCAGAACTACCAGGCCTGCCAGCATATACCCTGCTTGATTCTTCAAAGCTTATTTTTGATTTTCCAGCTGAAATCTTTGGCGCTGTTGTTGCAAAACAGATGCGTCATCCTCCGTATTACTTTCGTTCTCTGGCAAAAGAATTTTCTGTCGCAAAGACAGCTCTTATGCCATAATATTTAACAGTATGTTCGATCCTAAAAAACTGGCATTTTTTTTGCCCAACACTTTTACTGCGCTTAACATTGCTTGCGGTTTTGCTAGCGTAATTTACTCTTTTCAATATAAGTTTGAGCAAGCGGCCTTAATTTTACTTTTAGGGGCGCTTTTTGATTCAGTTGATGGGCGAATTGCTAGACTTACAGGAACACAATCTCCTTTTGGAGAACAATTTGATTCTTTAAGTGATGTCATATCCTTCGGAGTTGCTCCGGCCATGCTGGTATATCAAAAATTTTTAATAAATTTGGGAAGGCCTGGACTGGTTGTTGCTTTTATCTATCTGCTCTGTGGGGCCCTTCGCTTGGCACGCTTCAATGCCAATATAAAAAAAATCAATCCCTCTTTTTTTCAAGGCCTTCCTATTCCAGGTGGAGCCATGGCCATGATTGGACTAGTCCTTTTTGCGGAGGAGTTTGAAATTATCAACGACTTTACCCCTGCTATTTTTCTCTATATTTTGGCCTATTCTCTACTTATGATCTCTAATATTTGGTTTTACTCTTTTAAAAAATCTGAATGGCTGAGTCGGCATAAAAAAACTCTACTTTTTTCTATTTTTATCCTTTTTAGCGTTCTCTATACTTCTTATGAATATGCAATTTTTGTTTTTATAAATATCTATACTGTTGGTTCGCTTTATTATTTCATGCGCAATAAAGGCCGTCTGGAAGATGTTTTTGAATGGTCACATGAATCAGACAGTGAAGGTGAAAATGATAATGTCGTTGAAAGTCAGAAATAGACGACTAATGTTGATTCTCTTTTTCACAATACTACTTTTTGTGCGTTGTTCTCATAATGGTTTTGGCCAATATATGCCGGGAGAGGTTCCGGCCGAAGAGGGCATTGAAACAGTGCTAGAAGATTATAAGGCCAATGATACTTTTTTGGGTGGTGTTGAGCGAGGCCCTGGCCCATTAGATTTAGTCGAGAGTAACAAAGAATTTGAGAGTTTCGTGATTGATCGTGCGGATCGCCATCTAGGAGAAAGTCCCTCGGAGGCGCAAGATATTAGCAGCAGATCACTACTTGATCGCGAAGCTTCTAGACAGTCAACTGGCCAAACACTAACGGGGACTTTTGATGAGGGTAATGAATATATCTCTACCCGCAAAATAGATCTTATGCGTTCAATTTCCAACAAAGGGCGAAGTGGCTTTGGACTTAATTATTATCAAAATAATTTCAACTACAAAGATAGTAAGAATATTTTTAAAAAAACCTTTCAAGATGACAAGGATGCCGTTAATGTTGGTTTTTTGGAAATCGAGTTTCAAAAATTTTTCATGCGCTATTTCATTGATCTCGGGATTGTTGCAAATATCAGTGCAGGATTTAATCGCGGAGTTGGCCTTTTTCAAACATCACAGACAAAAAGTCACACAGAATTTAAAATTTGGACTATCCCAATAGATCTTGGCCTATCCCTTGAAATTCCTGTTTCTACCTGGATTAAGCTTTGCGGGAGCGGTGGAGCAACTTTGGCAATGCTCTCTCAAAATCGCAATGATTTAAAAGATGATGATAGTGATAAAACTAAAATTCAAATGGGAACTGGCTATTTTGCGGAAGCAAAATTTCGCTTTGCCCTCTCCAACGCAATGGCCTCCTCTGGAGCGGCGTTATATTCGTCGATGGGTATTACCAAACAATATTTTAATATCATGGCCCGAATGCACAATCTTTCCAATTTCCAGGATGACATAACTATCTCTGGAGTAACTTTCGGTGTAGGAATCACCTTTGAATATCTCTAGAGTTCACTCTTTTTCGGCCACCATTCAATACAAGGGAACAAATTATAATGGCTGGCAAATTCAAAATGGCCAAGCGGGAAAGACTATTCAGGGTGAAATTAATTATGCCTTAAAAAAAATAACCAAAAGTGAACTTATTCACACCATTGGTTCTGGAAGAACGGATGCCGGTGTGCATGCGCTGGGGCAGGTTATTCGAATGGATTTGCCATTCATGATTGAACCAATTGGACTTCAGCGCGCTCTTAATGCACTTATACCGGCAGATATTCGAATTTTAGAGGTAAAAAAAATAGATGAGAGTTTTCATCCGATCTACAACGCAAAATGGAAAGAGTATATTTACTGTTTTTCTACTAGTACCATTATCTCTCCTTTCGATCGCGAATTAGTGGCCCAATATCCGTATGAAATAGATATTGCGGCCATGAAAAATGGTGGCCGGCTTTTTTTAGGGAAACATGATTTCTGTAATTTTAGCTGTACAGGAACAGAGGTTAAATCCACTATTCGTGAAATTTTTGAATTTTCCCTAGAACCAATAAATGGAGGACATCCCTGGATTAACCTGGCGTCTTCTGGCGCGACAGCAAACTATTACCTGTTTAGAATCAGAGGCAGTGGCTTTTTGAAGCAAATGGTGCGTTTAATAGTTGGTGCTCTTTTTAATTTAGGAAGAGGAAAAATCAAAGAAACTGACATTGCCGCGGCCCTGGTAGCTCCTTACGGCGTCAAAAAAGTTGGCTTTGTGGCCGATCCAGAAGGCCTCTACCTAGCGGAAGTTCACTATTAACAGATAACCCTCTCTCTATTTGACAAATTGCCGCTTAATAGTTATTTTCCACCAGCTTATTTAAAAAACCAATCAACAGAGGTGAATCATGTCCTATTCCATCGAAGACATTAACGGTTGTACAAAAAAATTCAAATTTAACTTTGAAACATTAGATCTATCAGCAGAAATAAAATTAGAATTAGTAAAAAAGCAAAAAGAATCGAACATGAAAGGTTTTCGTAAAGGGAAGGCCCCGATGCATATGATTGAGAAATTTTATGCTAAAGAGGTTGAGTTAGATGCCCTTAACAATTTTATCCAGGCCAAGGCATTTGCGGCCACTTCTGAGGAGAAATTATCTATTGTCGGTCAACCATCTATGGAAAATCTAAAATATGATCCCGGCAAGAGCGTTAGTTTTGAAGTAATTTGTGAGTTCATTCCGGAAATAAAGCTAAAGGATTATTCAAAATATCACTTTTCCATGGACAGTGTTGAGGTTAGCGATGAAGACCTGGAAGATTTAAAGAAAAGATACCTGGATTCCAAAGCTCAAATGGTGGAGATTGAAGGTGAGGTTGGGTTAGACAAGGGAATGCATGCGGTGTTGAATTTCGCTGGAGAACTAGAAAATGGTGAGCGTCCAGAAAATATGAAAGGACAAGATTTTGTCTTAGAAATTGGCTCTAAAAGTTTTATACCTGGATTCGAAGATGGCCTTTTAGGTGCAAAAAAAGGAGATCATCGTGTTCTAAATCTTACTTTCCCGGCCGATTATCATGCCGTTGAGTTGCAATCTGTCAAAGTTAAATTCGAAGTAGAGGTTTTAGAGATAAAAGAAAAAAAAGTTCCGGCCCTAACAGAAGAATTGGCAAAAGAATTTGGATATGAGTCGACAGAAGAATTCTTCACTAAAAATCGTAAATTACTTGCAGAGCAAACAAAAAAACGGGCCGAAGGGAAATTACAAAAAGAGATTTTAGAAAAACTTGTTGAAGAAAATAAATTTGATATTCCACTTTCGCTTATTCATGAGCAAGAATATACCATTCGAGAGCAAATGGCCGGTGAACTTAAAAATCGATATGGATATAACGAAGATGCGGTTGAAGACTATTTTAAAAAGAATGGCGTTGACCTAACTTCTCAGGCGGAATTTCAAGTACGCGCAGGGCTAATTTTTGGAGCACTTTCTCGCGAATTTGCAATCACTGTGGCCGATGCTGATTTTGACAAGAAAATGGAAGAGTCCTTTCAGGCGACCGGCCTTCCCCTTGAAACACTTAAGGAGTATTATTTAAAAGATAAGCAAATGAAGCAAAACCTGATGTATAAGATCAGAGAAGAAAAGACCTTTGAAGTGCTTATCAGCAAGATGAATGTTTCGCAAAATTGATTATTCCCAGAGATGTAATTTCGAGTTATAGTCGTTGAGAAATGTTTAGCTCAATTAAGATTGTCACGAAAAGTTTTAGGGAAGTATTAGCAGTTGCCAACAAAGACAAGCTCATTATTCTTTTGAGCTTAATCCCCATTATTGTCGGATTGATTTTATATGCTCTTTTGGGAACTTGGTTTTTTACAGATGTTTGGGAGTATGCCAAAGTCTTTATCGAGGATCGATTGGGGGCCGGCAATCTTTCGGGTATTCTTTCCTATTTGGCCTTGGCCGTTATTTCTATTACGTTGTTTTTTATTATCAATTGGACCTTTGTTTTGTTCGTTTCGCTTATGGCCTCTCCCATAAATGATATCATTAGCGAACGTGCGGAAAAGGCCCTTTTGGGGGTGGCCAACGAAGAACTACTCTCCCATTTAAAAAAGAAGATGGGTGGAATAAAATTCATTTTGATTAATGAAAGCAAAAAATTGGCCTTTATAATGGCGATTACTCTCTTTGCTTTTGTTCTCGGGCTAATCCCTATACTCTCACCCATTAGCTTTATTTTGACGGCCCTGATGTTTTCGGTGCAATTTATTGACTATTCCTGGTCTCGACACAATCAAAGTTTTAAGGAATGTTTCGCCGATTTGCGGGGTAATCTTTTAATCTATTTAGGTAGTGGTGGAATTTTTTTATTTATTATGTCGCTTCCCATAATTAATCTTTTTGCTTTTCCTTTTGCTGTTATCTATTTCACCATCGTTCATCATCGAGCAAATGAGAAAGGCCTATGAAAAAAATTTTAATCAAGGGCCCCGCCAAGAGAGATGAATTAATTTTAGCATTTCCATTTTTCCATGCACTGCGAACAGAGTTTGTTGATGCCGAAATAAACTTAATAGTAAACGATGACTTGCCAGATCTGTGTAAGTTTTTAAATACCAAGCTAAATGTTAAAAGCTATTCATTTCCCTTGAAGAAGAATTCCCTCTGGGGAATTCATCATTACAGCTATAATCTTTTGGATGTTTTTAATATCGATCTTTTTTTTGACCTGGAAGATTCTTTTAAATCTGCTTTTATGGGAATAACTTTTCGTGCACGTGAGCGAATTGGCATGGTTAATGGCGCTAATCGGTTGTGGCTTACAAAAAAAATAAAAAAGGCCCAAGGCCTTAAGCGCATCTATGATGAGTATTACTTACATCTACTGGAAGACTATACTGGTAAAAAATTCGATAATCTAAAGATATGTGATATTGAAATTCCCCCAGATCCAGTGCTGTTTCCAGATGAATCAACTCCTTCATCTGGAAATGAAGCAAGCTCTGTCCCCGCCACCCCCATAGCTTTCGATGAAAAACAGCACTTCCTTATTAGCATTAATGAATCAAAAAATTTGCCGCTTTGGAAAAGTTTTTTTGATTGTTTTATCTCCCAGAAATTTATTATAGTGGATAATCGTAGTGATACTGAAAAACAAAACTTACTAGATATTTTCAAATCATCTGCCGATAATTCGGAAGGAAAAAATAGTTTTAAAATTATAACTACTACGGGGCCAGAACTTTTAAGGGTACTGATTGAGGAATCGTTAAGTGTGATAACTGATGAGTTTTGGGTGGCAAATTTGGCCAGTTATTTAGGGAAAAAGGCCTTTGTTTTTATTAATCAAAATGAACAAATTCCTTTTATTAAATATTTTCGATTATCTCCGGTTCTTGTTAAGTTGGCCCAAGAAGTTCCTGTTAGGGTCACTACCGATTTAGAAACAAAACAGATTTCCAATATTGGTGAAGTTGTAGATTTTATCCATTCCGAACTTAAAATATAGGAGCATCAATGGAATATAGCAAAAATATGAGTTACAAAGAGATTGGCTATTGGGCAAAAAAAGCATGCGATGATGTAGAAGGATTGTTAGAACAAAACACTAAACTGCTTTCTCGTGTGGAAGAATTAAAAAATGCCGTGATTGCGCTAAGAGATGGCTCAGTTATTAGTGAAGAGGGCGCCCATAAAATTATTAATGTAGACAAAGCAATTTGGAGTAAGCTACTTATTTCTCTGAAATAAAGATAAATATTTCTAGTGCTAAGAATAATTACAATTAGGAGGCATACGCGATGACAAAAATAACGTTAAAAGGAAATTCTATTAATACTTCTGGAAGTTTACCCGCACTAAAAAGTATGGCACGTGATTTCAAGTTAACAAAATCTGATTTGTCAGACGTATCACTAAAAGATTTTTCGGGAAAAAGAAAAATCTTAAATATTGTTCCTAGTCTTGATACCGGCATTTGCGCCGCTTCGGCCCGGCGTTTTAATAATGAAGCAAGTAAGATAAAAAATACTGTAATTCTCACCATCTCCTGTGATTTGCCTTTTGCCCAGAAAAGATTTTGCGAAGCAGAAGGTATTGCCAACGTTGTAATGTTAAGCGAATTACGCAGCAAGGCCTTTGGGGAAGATTATGGTGTACGTATTATTGATGGGCCGTTGGCCGGATTACTCTCCCGTGCGATTGTAGTGTTGGATGAAAATAATAAAGTTATATATACAGAACAAGTTCCAGAAATTGCCCAAGAACCACAATATGACAAGGCCCTTGCGGCCGTTTCTTAAGGAGATAAAATTATGAAATCAGTTATTATTATGCTTTTAATCATTGTTTCGACAAAAATCTTTGCCAATGATTGTGAGAGAGTACTACTAAATGGTCTTAATGCTGATCCCAATATTGAGAATGTACAACTACAAGAGTCCTATGATTGTGGAATCAATGCCTGTGCGATTATCTATAAGCAGGGCGAAATGCCATACGAGAATACCCTCTTTGCTTTTTTAGAGGCCACGAAAAATCTTAATGTTAATTGGGCAACGATTGATCCAGACACAAAGATAGCACATGGGCATCAAAAGGTGGACGGAAGGAAATTTACCTACGTAAGTGCTTTTAATGTTGGAGATGAAGATTTATCTATTGTTTTATCGGTAGAGACAGAGCGTGGTGCCATTTTTTGGCCACCACGCGTAATATATCTTCGAGAACGTTTTAATTGTCAGAAGCTATAAAAAACAAGTCTACTCGTCATCACGATCAAGCGTTTTTAAAACATTAACCTGTTTATAGGTTAAATCTGTTAGGCACTCAACACGTGCTGCTGCACCATATTGCATGTGATCTTCAACCTGGGGAAGCAAAAAGAAAGAGTAAGCTTGGCAGTAGGCATCTCGATAAGTAATCCAGGCCTTTTCTTGGGCCTTAAGCGCATTCATTGCCGAAGTTAGTACTTCTTCGACTGTGCCATAAGATGTCTTATAATGCTCTATTACTGCTTTGTATTCGTCATTTAAGCATTTGTCGGCAAATGCTAAATCAGTGGAAGAAATCTGTCCGCTGGCATCGTTTTTTACTAACATTATTTTCTTAGCAATAACACTATCTGCCTTTGTTGGGGCGTAGTATTCATCGCTTTGCTCATTAAGTGGAGGAGTTGGTTCTACATATTTAGCGATTGCGGCCAAAACTTCAAACTCTGACATATCTTTTAAAAACACGGAATGACACCCCATTAACGCTGCTGAGCGGGCAGACCCTCCCCACCAACTCATGGAACCAGCTTCACACAAATCATCAACTATCTTGCTTTTAGCAATAGCGGCATTTTGCAAAAATTTTGTTAGTAAAATTTCATTTTTACTATCGCGAAATCGCTTATTAGAACGAACATCTCTTTTCCATTGCTGAAACTCGGCCAACAAAGTTCCATTTAGATGCTGCATATTTCTATCTGAACAGTAATTTATTTCCATTGTTGAAACTGCGGTGTCAAAACAGATATCCGTATGCGCTAGTTTCCAGTTAGAATCTGTTGCCCATTTCATCTCTTCCTTTTTTAGTTTCGCATCAGGTGAAAAATTGTTCACTTGCTTTATAAGTGCCAATTGATTTTTGTTGGGCGCAGTTTTTACTTCTCCTATTATGGGGAATTTTTCAAAAATGGCATCAGATCCATCATCACTGGCAGTTTTTCGCTCAACGGAAGTTTTAGCTGTTGCCGTTTTGTTTTCCGCTGGTGTGTTGGTGGCACATGACAGTAAAAGCATAAGTCCTGTAGAAATAAATAGTAGTATCCTAATCATATTTTCCTCCATAAAAATATTTATCTTTCGGCCAGGGATATTTTACCATGGTATTAATTTGAGAGTTAGAGGGAAAAAATTACCTGGAAGATTGTCAGGAGGGGACAGTCAAAAAGCGTAGAATTTTTTCATTGATTGTTTCCGGGAAGTCTGCCTGGGGCACATGACTGCCATTTCGCACTAAATATAATTCTGCCTTGGGTAGTTTTTTTTGTAGCAAAGTTTGCACATGTAGTGGAATAACCTTGTCCTGATCTCCGGCAATTATTAAGGAGGGGGGGGTTATAGAGGATAATTCTGTTGCAATTTTGTGATCATGCATCTCTTGGAATAGTTGAAAAAATAGTTGAGGGGAAAGTTGACCAATTCGTTTTAAGTATAACTCCACAAACTGAGTGGATACTTTTTTTGTATTAAATCCACCCAAATGAACTCCCTTTTTAATAAGTGGATTCATAAAGGCATTGGACCATAACTCTTCGGTAGCACCAGGAAAGCAGTCGCTGATAAATTTAAGAGTTGGCCGTAAATAGGTTACTATGTGTGAATCCATCATGATTTCATCGGGAGAAATAATCGAGCCAGAGATTAAAACTAACTTCTCTAGCATTTCGGGGTGAGTAAGCGCAAATTGCAAGGAGATATTTACTCCCATGCTATGTCCAAACATTACAATGCGTGTGCGTTTTAAATGGGAAAGTAATTCATAAATATCATTAACTATTTTTATGAAAGTGGCATCTTTGGCCATGTTGCTAATTGTTCCAGAGCTGTAATGGCCACGATAGTCATGAACAATAATGTCGTAACCTTGTTTAGAAAAAAAGGCGATCTGATGTTGCCAGTGAGCATTACTGCAAACTAGGCCATAGTTAAAAATCAGGGTTGGCAAGTTTTTAGTATTTTCTTGATTATTGTGAGGGAAATTGGTGATAAAAAAAATACGCATCTTATCACTGGTGGTGAAATGTGCAGGGTAGTTATGTTCAAAAAAAAAGTTATCGTTTTGTTCGTTCATTTTGTAGTGTTTGAATTAAAATCAATTCTTTTTCCAGTTCATGTAAAAGGTCGCTATACGGTATATTGTTTTTTAAAATTTCTTTGTAGTTATAAGACATTTTGTGTTTGTTATCATAATCAGGGGTGAATTCTATAGCGAGGAGCTTAAAAGAAGTGTCTCCAAATTGAATAATATCATTTAAGACAATCTTTTTTTTACCAGAAAATTTTTTGCTGTTAACAAAAAAAATTTCTCGCTCTTTTTCAAAAGATGCCACTGCAATTTCAAAATCGTGCAATTCTACTACGAACATGGCCGAGCAAATTGCATCATCGTTTATTATTAAATTGGCTTCTAAAGAGTGGCCAAATGCCAGGCGATTTCCCGCAATCTTAAAATTTTTCCCAAGATTAAGATCTGGGGATTTTATAAATTCAATCTCGATCATGATTATAGAATACTACATCTTCGCGGGCCC
The DNA here is from genome assembly GCA_001770205.1 of Bdellovibrionales bacterium RIFOXYD12_FULL_39_22. Classification (GTDB taxonomy): domain Bacteria; phylum Bdellovibrionota; class Bacteriovoracia; order Bacteriovoracales; family Bacteriovoracaceae; genus YD12-FULL-39-22. The sequence goes on along the minus strand of MEQL01000039.1, from coordinate 216,892 downwards.
AGAGAAGTTCTTTTTGATTGGCAATAATATCCGCAAAACGATAGCGATTGCGCCCAGATTGATAGATGCCCCATAAGTCGCCCTCTCCTCTGTTGATCAGATCTTGCTCCGCTATTTTAAATCCATCATTAGTTGACTCAACTACTTTAAGACGTGCAAGGGCCTCTGCTGATATAGTGCCATCATTAACTAAAAAACAAAAACCTGGATGGCCGCCGCGCCCCACTCGTCCACGTAATTGATGTAGTGCCGATAGGCCAAAGCGTTCAGGGTTGATAATGGCCATAATAGTTGCATTAGGCACATTTATACCAACTTCTATGACACTGGTTGATACCAAAATGTTAATTTTTTTGTTGATAAAACTTAAAAATATTTCCGTCTTTTCTTCGGAGGTTAGGCGTCCATGAAGTTTTGCAAAAATATATTCTGGGTATAGGCCGGAAAATTTGTTAAAAATATATTCTAAAGAATGGAGATTGTTTGGGGTTTCATCAATAACTGGTACCACAATATAGGCCTGTTCCCCCATCTGTATTCTCGTTTTTAAAAAGTTTAAAAATTGGCCATAATTGTTTTTATCAATAATGCGGGTGTGCGATTGTTTCCGTCCAACAGGCATCTCTTTAATTGTGGAAATATCCAAATCTCCAAAAATGGTTAGTCCCAGAGAGCGAGGAATTGGAGTCGCTGACATGGTTAAGCAATGGATATTTTCGCCTTTGCTAACTAACTTATGACGTTGGTTGACTCCAAATTTGTGTTGTTCATCGATAACAACTAATGCCAGCGAATTAAAAAGCAAATCATCTTGAATTAGGGCATGAGTACCAATGATTAAATCATAATCTCCTCTTGCGGCACCTTCTTTTATGATGCGTTTATCTTTGACCGGCAAACTTCCCAAAAGTAGTGCGGTGCGAATAGAAAGGTGAGAAAAAAAATTTTTTAATTCCAACGAATGTTGCAAAACCAGTGTTTCAGTTGGACACATGAAAGCAACTTGATGGCCGGCCTTAATAGTAATGGCAATAACGATGGCCGCAACTACAGTTTTTCCGCACCCTACATCTCCTTGCAATAAACGATTCATGGGGGCATTGGCAGAGATGTCTTGTAAAATCTCATCTACTACTTGTTTTTGGCCAGAAGTTAAATTAAATGGGAGAGAGGCAAGCAATTCATTTACTACTGCTGGCGAAACTGAGATGAGTGGAGAGTTTAATTTTTTTTGAGCTTCTTTTTTTTGCATTAGACGTAATTGCTCAAGATAGAGTTCTTCATATATAAGGCGTTTGATGGCATCATCTTCGGTTGCCGCTAAAGGAGGTATTTTCCCGTGGATGATTTTATAAGCAGTTGATCTAGGCATGAGCGATCGCTTATTAAGAATTTCCTCCGGGAGCGTTTCTCTAATTTCTTCCCAAAGATAATCAGGAAGTTTGTTCATGACTTGTTTAATAAACTTTCCACTTACACTGTTTATGGTTGGATATTCGACATTGATTGCAACTCTATCCTTGCCACTATCATTATCATTTTTAGTTTTATTTTCTTCTTCGCCGTTAACTTCTTGTGTTCGAGGACTGTAGAGATAAAGGCGGTTTTTATAACGTTTAATCTCGCCCCAGAAATTGATCGTCTTGAGTTTTTTAATTTTTTCAATGAAATTGGGATAGGCATTGAACCATTTTAGATACAAATATTGTTCATCATTTTTCTCCGCACTAGCATCTTCTACCAAAAGCTCTAAATTGCGAAAACCAAAACGTGATCGTCTTTTAAAATTAGGTGGAGCGGATAGTTTTATAATTTTACCAATTCCACAAAATAGTTGGCCCTCCTGCGCGCTTTTAAAGGATTGAGGAGGAGGAATAAGTTGGTTTTTCAGAGGAAGAATATTTAAAAGATCGCTTAGATTATTATAGTCTGCGGCAGACAGCATTGTATATGTTTTGCTTTTTTTGCTTTTAAAAAGAAGAGCTAGCGGTGAATCCCAAGTAAGGTCGATATTACTGTCATTACTTGAAGCGGAAGGACTGGATTTCATATTCGATCTCACCCTTCGGTGCTTTTACGGTAACAACATCCCCATCTTCTTTTCCAATCAGGGCCCTACCAAGCGGACTTTTATATGAAATTTTGTTTGTTGCAATATCTGCTTCATCGTCACCAACAATCTGATATTCAACAGAGCTATTTTTTTGTTCATCAAAAAGTTTAACATAGGCACCAAAAACAATTTTTTCGCTGGCAATGGTATTAACATCAATTTCATCACATTGCGCCAAGATTCCTTGCAATTGCATAATTCTTCCTTCAATGGAAGATTGTTTTTCCTTAGCATACTGGTAATCTGCATTTTCACTTAGATCACCTTGGGCACGAGCATCAGCAATTGCTCGCTTTATAGTTTCGCGTTCGACTTTGATTAAGTTATTTAACTCTGCTTCAATTTTCTTTTTTCCAACAGTCGTTATAGGACTTCTCATTATTTCTCCATATTAATTAGTCTTTAAAAAGGGAACTGGCCTTAGATAAAATGGCCTTTTTAACCTCTTCTTCTTTATCTTGGCCGCGACGAATTTCAAAATATGAACAGAAATTAATACGCTCCTTGTCTAGTACTCGTTCGGCCATGGATTCACGACACTCATTGTATACAGTCGTGCTGTAATAATTGCACATGCGGCAACAACGAAGGCTGACATGACAATAAATACATTCTTCTTGGCGAGAAATTTTTTGCCCAACTTCAATATCTAAATGCTTTTTACAGGCATAACAAACCACTACATCCTTTAATAAATCTTCATTTTCTGCCATATTAAAATTCCTTTGTTACGTTTAGATAAATACCATCTTCGGCCATCTCACTGTCTCGTTTAAAACGGTTATCCGAGCTGTAATCAATTCGTGGCAAATTACGTTTATTATACTCTTCAATGGCCCGCTCTAGATTGCCTTCATTTTTGTGTTCTAGCGTTTTGGCCATTAGAAAGTTTAACACCATAACTGAAAAACCACCAATTAGTAAAGCCTCTCTTCCTGGACTAGATTTGTCGACAAAAAAACTAGAAAACATCATGGAGGTGGCCAAAGTACCAATCACGGTATTGCTCAAACGAGTGCGATTTCCTTCCTGATAAAGCTCTAGATAGCTTTTGGCCTCAAGATCTTTTTCCAAATAATAACGCAGGCCATCTCCTTTTTGGGTAGCGTTGGTGTCGACCAAGACCTCTTGATAATTGACTACGGCAACTCTACTGCAAGTATCTGCCGTCCAAAGCGAACTGTTTGGCAGTAGGTAGATTAATAGAAAGGTTAATAATTTTTTCATAATTACTATATCCATATTCTATGCGTTGGCCGGCAAGAAGATAATAGTAGGAAATTATTGTTCAGTATCGATTTATTAATTGCCAGATTATAATAGTAGTTACTGATATAAATAGTGCACAAAATAGGTTGAGTAAATGGATCTAGTAAAAACGGGAATTGCTATTTCCCAAACCATAAAAAATGTTGGCCGCTTACGCGAGATCGTTGCGGTTCTTGCTAAAAATGGCTTCAGTGAATTTTTAACCAGAGGAATTACTTCGAAAATTCCCAATTTTGTTCTTCCTAAATCCAAGGCACTTTCCAAAGAAGAGGTTTTGGCAAAAAAAGATGATGATTGGGGAGAAATTATTGGGAGCAGATTGCGTATTAGCTTTGAGGAGTTGGGCCCTGTTTTTATAAAATTTGGTCAATTGCTAAGTACACGCGAAGAGATTTTTAGCAAATCATTTATTGATCAGATGAAGATGTTGAGAAATAACGTACGGCCATTTCCTTTTGAGCAAGCACAAAAAGCGATTGAGAAATCTTTAGGGGGGCCCCTGAGCGAATTTTTTTCAGTGATCGAAGATCGGCCGGTCGGTACGGCCTCTATTGGGTCGGTATACAAAGGAGTTTTGCGTAGCGGTGAGACGGTGGTGGTTAAGGTGCGCCGGCCAGGGATTGTAAAGCAGATTGAAAACGATATTTCAGTATTGATGCTATTGGCCAGTCAGCTAGAAAAAATCAGTGAAGATATTCGAGCTCTTGGAATATGTCGGATGGTCGGAGAGTTCGCTACTTGCATGCAAAGTGAAACCAATTTCAATATTGAGGGATTAAATTGTAAGCGACTAAAAGAGAATAATAAAAAACATGATCCCGAAGAAATAATTTATATTCCTAGAGTATACGAAGATTATACTAAAGAAGATATACTAGTGATGGAATTGATCGAGGGAATACCGTTTACCCACGCTAGAGAAATTGAGGCGCAAAAAAAAGAAATTTATCCAAAGCTTGAACAAGCAATAAAAATTTTCGTTAAAAATTTATTGTCCGATGGATATTTTCATGCCGATTTACACGGCGGCAATTTTTTTCTACAAAAAAATGGAAAAATTGCGCTAGTAGACTTTGGTCTAATGGGGAGTTTAAGTAAAAAAAATCGGATAAATTTTTGTGCTCTTGTCTATGCTATTTTATCTTACAATTACGAAAGTCTTGTGTATGAATTTCTCGATGTGGCAGAGTATGACAGGGTTCCAGACATTGACGTGTTGATAAGTGACGTGAAAACTTCCTTGGCGCCCTATGTCGGCCTGTCGGTTGCGCAGACTAATTTTACTCAGGTTTTTAACTCTATTATTAGCACAATTACGAAGCATCGCTTGTATCTGCCGCGTGATTGGTTTGTAGTTTTCCGTGCACTTTTTACGTTAGACGGGGTGGGGCGATCTATAAACTTTGATATTAATCTTTATGCTATTTTGGAAAGTGATATTAACAAGATTCTAAAAGACTCTTTTAATAAAGAAGATTTGATAGAGGAGGGACTTTGGGCCGGACGGGATCTCCTTTCTTCATTGCGAATTTTTCCACGCCACATCAAGTGGTTTTTGCGAGAGTGGAGTAGAAAAAATTATGCCTTTCAAGTTGTTCACAGCGGACATGAGAAGGCAGTGGGCCAAATAGTTAGCGGAATAACTTTTTTAGGACTCTCCTTTATGTCTGCTGTTTTTTTTATTGCAGGTGTTATTATGTTAAAAGATAATACCATCACACATATAAAAGATATTCCTATGATCGGTTGGTTGTTTTGGTTTGTAAGTTCACTATTTTGGGCCAAGGCCACCCGGGTTATTAAAATAAGGCCTTAGAATGGAAAGCTGTAGCGCTTGATATTATTGTGCCAAACCTCAAAATTGCCGCTCTCATTTTCGACAATGCTTTCTGATATTTGGAGTCCACTGTAAGACTCCGTTAATCTATTGAGCGGGTTATTTATATCAATAATTACAAGAGTAGTTAGATCACTATCAGGAGTAATCGGCACACCTTCTAATAGTAAATATCTGCCATTAGATGAAAGTTGTAATAAATCTAATGTGGAGAGTGGTAATTTTTCTTCTCTTAATACAGTTTTTCCGGCCTGATCATAGATGGTAACAACAGGATTTGTGCATCCTCCTCCTTCTACAGAATCTGCATCAACTTCTGTTAAGGCAATTCTCTCTCCCGAGATGCTGAGACTTAGCAAATTAAAACAAAAGGCCCGATCATTTATGGTGGGTATTTTTTTCCACAAGATACCTGATTCATCCACATAAAAAAAGTTACGTCGCTTGGCATCGGTTGTAGCAATATGCCGTTGGTCTAGCGAAATCATGAGTGTTTGAAGATCCTTTCCCAAAGTTTTAACTCTTTTGCCATCTGCATTGCGAAAAAAAAGATTTTTCTGATCATCTATGGCCCAGGGCCCTTCGTAGTAAGAAATATCTGTTTTTGCCTTTAAAATATTAGCAGCAAAGGATATTCCTGATGGGTGAGTACTGGTAAATATTTCTGCCGCGAACATCGTTTCGACTTCTTGTAGATATCTCCCTGCGACGATGGCCTGCGCGGTAAATTCCCCGTCTTGAGGAATTGCATCACCACTATGTCCCGCGTCATTGAAGTTAGCAATTGCCTCAATCATTCGATTGTTGTCGTTAGGATCCACTCGATATAGCGTTGCGGAATTAATTATATCATTAGATTGAAAATACCCACTGTCACTCCAAAAGGTTGCCGTTATCTTGACTTGCCTATCAGATGATATAACTTGAGGAGTAAGATATAGATGTCCCCAAAAAGGTCCATCCGAAATCTCTTTGGATAGCGGTTTTTTACTAGACCCAGTTTTGATGGGGTGAAATTTAGTGCGCTTTGATGATTTTACAATTTTGGGCCGGGTCTTATTCCGGTGAGTAATGGTGCGATTAGTGTTTTTTTTTCCTGCCATATTTTGCGGAGGAGATATAATGGCACATGCTGATAAGAGATAGCTTATCAATAGCGCCGACGGCATCCATTTTTTTATTTGTATGGGCATACATCCTCGTCTATTAATTTTTAGAATTTACTCTACGGCCAATTCAATTTTTCCGGCCATTACCGGAGCACAAATTTCTCCGTTAGGATAAGAGCGTCCCCAAGAATTTATGCGCGCCTGTTCATCTAATATAACATCACCCGTATCATCGCCACATTCAATCAGCGATGCCATTCCAATATCGACTATGGGAGTTACTTCGTTTCCGTTGGCCCGAGTATGACTGACTTTTTTTAAAATACCACGAAAATAAGCGATAAAAGTTCGCCCATCTTCACTCCAGTCACCATGAAAGGGAGAAGTGGCAAATGCAGACGAATAGTTAATTAAATTCACATCGCAATATCCACCAACAAATTCGTTATTTACAGAAATCAAAAAATTTTTTGGCGGCTCTCGAACAAAATTAAAGGTTACTTCTAAATCTTCATTTTTTTGATCTTCGCAAGGAGGGGGCGCAACAGTTGCTTGTTTATATCCGCAGGAGAAAAAGAAAATAGGAAGGAAAAAAAGTGGTAGCAAAATAAAGTTTTTCACACCTCAATCTCCTAAATAATGAGCGTTAATCGATTCTGTTTTCGTCTAGTCTAGACGTGCTTCTCCCTCTTTGTGCACTCGCTTAGTATCATCTTTTCGCAAAAAACTAGGAGTATCTAATTCTTCTTCATCAAAGTTGATAAAACCTAATTTTTCGGCAATAGATTTAGCACGGGAAAGATTTGTTTTTGCCGTGGCCCGACCACTTTCAGCATTAGATGAAGAGTTGGCCGCCATTTCGCGATATGTTGGCATGAGGGGAGACTCTTTTTCATTTGCATTAACTCCCTTCGCGGCCTCATAGCGAGAAGCGGCCTCTTTTATGGATTCCACAAGTTTAGATTTTGTTATTGTGGGAGTAGCTGTTGGACGAGGATTAGGCCGAGAAATATCATTTTCCTCTTCCATTTTTATTTCATTTTTTCTTTCCTCAAAATCACTTTCAATCATTCGTTCATTACGCTTTTCTGATTGAGAAGCAAGCGCTGGTGCTGGTTGTCGTGTTTCTGTTTTTACATTTTCGATAGTACGCACTCTATCCAAACCGCGCAGGCCGGTTGCTACTACTGTGACTTTAATTTTATCACCCATATTATCATCGATAACCGTTCCATAAATAATTTCGGCATCTTCGTCGGCGGCCTCCATAATTAGAGTTACTGCTTCGTTCGTCTCATGCATGGTTAGCGCCGAGCTACCGGTAATATTAATAATAATTCCAGTAGCGCCATCGATGGTGATATCCTCTAGCAGTGGAGAACTGATTGCTTCGTTGGCCGCTTTTACTGCTCGATTTTCTCCAGTAGCAACGCCAGTTCCCATTAAGGCAAATCCCTTATTGGCCATAATAGTCGTTACGTCTGCAAAATCTGCGTTAATATGTCCGGTGTTGTTGATTAAATCTGCAATACCTCTAACCGCATTAAGCAAAACCTCATCGGCGCGCTTAAAGGTATCAATCAAAGAGAGATTTTCTCCCGCAATTTGTAAAAGTTTTTGATTCGGGATGGTGATCAGTGAATCAACGGCCTCTTCTAAAGCAGTAATTCCTTGATCTGCAATGCGAGAGCGCTTTTTTCCTTCAAATAAAAATGGGCGAGTTACTACTCCTACTGTTAGGGCACCAAGTTCTTTGGCCAATTTAGCTATAACTGGGGCCGCACCAGTTCCCGTTCCGCCGCCCATTCCAGCGGTAATAAAAACCATATCCGAGTCACGTAAAATTTCTGAAAGCTTTTCATACTCATCAAGGGCGGCCTTTCTTCCCACTTCTGGATTGGCCCCCGCTCCAAGGCCTTTGGTAATTTCTACTCCTAATTGAATTTTAGTTGGGGCAAGATTAGCGTTGAGTGCTTGCATGTCAGTGTTGGCCACGACATATTCTACTCCGGAAAGGCCAGCATGAATCATGGTATTAACTGCATTGCATCCACCACCACCAACACCCACTACTCTAATTTTAGCAAATCCGACATTACTCTCATTGTTAACCTTTAATACTTCAAACATAGGGCCCCCTTAAAAGATCTCTCCGAACACCGCTTTCAGTGACTGACTGAGTTTTCCAATCAGATCTGGATGTTCAGAAAATTCATTATCAATATCCTTTTCTTTATTTTCTTTTTCATGGCGATCCATTCTTTCTAATCGATCGCTCTTTTCGATTTTTTCCCGTTTCTTTTTATTGCTTCTTTCTTTTTCTGGCCGAAGCTCTAAGCGCATGTCTTTTGAGGCCTCTAATAGTAGGCCTAACACCGTTGAGTATTGTGGATTTTGCATTATATTGGTCATTCCACCAAAAGGAATGGGATATCCAATTTTAGTTGGTACTTCCAGAATGTAATCTGCCAACTCTGGCAACGATTGAATCAGAGCACCTCCACCGGTAAGAATATATCCACCCGTGATCTTATCTTCTAAGTTTTTATTAGTAATAATCGTTTTAATTATATTAAAAAGTTCTTCGGCGCGAGCACCTAAAACCTCGGCCACCACACTTAATTTCACTTCTCGTGGTGCTACTCCCGCTAGTCCACGGACAGTGATGTGGGCCGATTGGTTTAATTTTTCGGCCAAAACACAACCGTGGTTTATTTTAATGCGCTCTGCTTCGACATGGGGAATTTTTAGTGCAACGGCCAGATCATTAGTGAAGTGATTCCCTCCCACGGGAACAATTTCGGAATGAATAAGACTGCCATCTTTCCAAACGGCAATGTCTGTTGTTCCGCCGCCGATATCAATTAGTACTACCCCTAATTCTTTTTCTTCTGCAGTCAGAACTGATTCGGAAGAAGCAATTGGTTGTAGAGTTATTTGTTGTGCTTTAATGCCGGCCTGTTCAACGCATTTTACTAAATTTTGAATAAGGGCCACCGAGCCAGTGACAACATGAACATGAACTTCAAGACGAACTCCGCACATGCCGATGGGATTTTTTATTCCGGCCGTATTGTCTACTTTAAATTCTTGGGGAATTACGTGTAATATTTCTCGATCAGAGGGAATCACTACTGCTTTGGCCGCTTCTAATACGCGGTCAACGTCCTCTTTGGTTATCTCTTTACCTTTAATGGCCACCACGCCAGAGCTGTTAAAGCTATAAATGTGGCTTCCGGCCACTCCGATAGTGGCGTGAGTAATATCAATTCCGGCCATTAATTTTGCTTCTTCTAGAGATGCCTGAATGGAGCTTACAGTCTTATCAATGTTTACAACGGAGCCTTTCTTAAGGCCATGCGAGGGGTGAGTTCCGATACCAATGATTTCAATTTCAAAACCGGACTTAATCGCTCCAACAATGGTACAAACCTTGGTAGTTCCGATATCAAGTCCAACGATGACATTCTTTTCGCTCATAGAGATTCCCTTCTCTGTGTCTTCGAACAAGGCGGACTCATTCCGTCTCGCGCAAAAATCCACTGTATAGTGATGCTACAGTATGATGATGCACTTAAGAAATTTTAGAATTTGTCACTAAACTTGACAACAACTTTTTTAGCGTTTGTAAGATTAATTATGGCCGGCGTTTTCCCTTTCTCTTCCATAAAGGCAACAATTTTTTGCAGTTTTAAAATCTTTTCCTCCCAAACATCGCTTCCCATGAAAACACTAGTAGGTGTTCGATCACTGGAGAGAATAATAGTTAATTCTCTATTAGCTCCGATAATAACCTCAGAAATTTTATTTTTAAGTTCCTTACGAATTCCTTTAAATAGTGTAGTGATTTGCTTTTGAATTTTTTCATCCATTTCCCCTACAGGTAGGGCCAAAAATGGAAGCGGATTTATTATTTTCTGTTCTCCGCGTAAAAGTTCTTCGTAGGTAGGATCAACTAATTTTCCCGAATCAACCAGGAGCGCTTCGTAAGAATCGGTACTATTTTCTTTATAAATTTGCACGCGCATAAGAGGAATGGGGCAATCAAAGTTGAGGGAGAGTAGTTTTTGAATAGGATCATATTTTACAGAATATTCAGAGATAAAATGTTTTTCCACCAGATTTTCATTAACAATATCTTTTTTTAGTTCTCGGAGAGAGTTTGTGTGTTCAAAAGTTTTTACCAACTTTAATGTCAGTGTTCCAGCAGTTCGAGAGGGGCAATGGCCAAAAGAGGTGCGGTAGCGAAAATTCCCGGAGGTAGATTCTGTGGGCATGGCCGCCCAGATAGGAGTTGTAGCAAAGATGAAAAAGAAAAATAGCGTAGCTAGCTTTTTACTTCTGGATCGAATCTCTTTCCGAATTGTAGATATAACTCACCTCTTACATATTCCATCATTGACACCATATCACTGTAGGTGCCACCTTCTTCGTTTTCAAAAAAGTTAGCATGCTTACTGCTAACAGATATTCCGTTCTTGGAAAAACCCTTCATTCCCATTATATCAATATAATGTCCGGCCGCGCAAGTTACTCCTTCACTTTTTATATTTTTAAAAACAGAACCACAGGTTTTCTTATCGAGTGGTTGCTCAGCAGTTCTTTTTTGTAAATAGTGCAAAATTGTATCTTTAAGCGATGCCTCGATCCCTAAATGTTTGAGTGTTACCTCATAGATAACATCTCCTTCTTGTAAAAAATTATTGCCACGATACTTGAAATCAACTGGGGATACATTTAAAACTTTTTCCTCTCCCTTGGAGTTTATAATTTTAACCATCTCCACGATCTGGCAAATTTCGCCCAGGGCCGTGCCGGCATTCATGGCCACTGCACCGCCTAAAGAGGCCGGAATACCGGCCAATGCTTCCCATCCTTTCAAACCCAAGGACATTGCCGCTTTGACTAATAAAGAAAGGTGAATAGCCGCCGGCAAGTTATAAGAAAGGGAAACGGTTTCTAAAATTTTTCGTTCAAATGGAAACTCTAATTTTAAAAGGGGAGAGGGCTCTACCTCCTTTAAAAGAAGATTGGAACCATTGCCAATAACGAGATATTTGATTTGGTGTTTTGCTAATTTTTGGATAACTTGTATTAGTGCCTCTTTGCTTTTTATTTTAACAATTGTTCCTTGTGAGCGCAGGCGCATAGTGGAGTAGTCGGTTAAGCTAATTTCTTTTTCAATTGAAATGTCATTATTTTCTAGATCCGATAATGCCTTCATAGATTGGCCACAACCTCTCTGATTTTTTTACCAATGGCCCCAGCTCCCAGTGCAATGATTGTTACGGGATTTTTTTTATATCTTTTGACGATATTGTCAATTTCCTCAGAAGAGTCCAGGGCGGTAATTAGGTTGGGATGTAAGCGATTAATGTCGGTGGCCAGCCGTGACGATTCAATTCCGGAAATTGGACGCTCACTGGCCGGGTAGATAGGACAAAGATAGACTTCGTCGGCCAGATTAAAGCAATGGAAAAACTCATTCCAACAATCTCTCGTTCGTGTGAAGCGATGTGGTTCAAAAATAACAATAATTTTTTTATTTTCGCGAGCAGCGCGAATGGCATTTAAGGTGCTAGCTATTTCAGTGGGATGATGTCCATAGTCATCGATAATTTCAAAATTATCTTTTTCATATAATAACTGACAACGTCGGCCGGTTCCTTCAAATTTTGAAATGGCGCTAGCGATTTGATTAATCTCCAGGCCCAATTGCACGGCCATAGAGATGGCGCCGAGTGAGTTTAAAACATTGTGTCTTCCGGGAACTTTAATATTTACGGTGGCCTCTTTTTGTCCGCTAATATAAAGATCATAGATAATGCTAAATTTTTCATAGCGGATGTTTCTAGCATCAAAAATTGGAAGCTCATCTAGTGTGGCCTCGTTTTTTAGCTCATCATAAATGCCAAATCCAACTTTGGGACGACGAATCTTACTTTTAATTTTTCTAATATTCTCATCATGTAAATTTAAAGAGACTGATCCGTAGAAAGGAACTTTGTTGGCAAACTCTAAAAAGGCATCTAGCAAATTTTCCCGAGTCTTATAAAAATCCATGTGGTCATAATCAATATTAGTGATAACGGAAATTATGGGATTAAAAAGCAAAAAAGAACCATCTGATTCGTCAGATTCAACCACTAAAAATTTTCCGGTTCCAATTTTAGCATGGCCATTTAAGTTTTTTACGATTCCACCAATAATGTAAGTGGGGTCTAGTTTACACTCATGTAAAATAGTGGCCAGCATGCTGGTGGTGGTAGTTTTTCCATGTGTTCCTGCAATGGCCAGCCCCTGTTTTAGACGCATTAGTTCAGCAATCATCTCCGCTCGTCGCATGATGGGGATGTTATTTTCTCTTGCATAAATCATTTCTGGATTATCAGCGTTTATTGCCGAACTATAGACGACAATAGTCGCTCCATGGACATTCTCTGCCCGATGTTCAAAATGGATATGGGCCCCCAATTCAGTTAGTCTTTTGGTAGTTCCAGAAGAAGAGAGATCTGATCCCGAAACGCGGTAACCGAGGGCAATTAAAACTTCGGCAATACCGCTCATGCCAATACCACCGATACCGATAAAATATATATGAATTTTTTTGTGCTTAATATCACCCATATTAATTTCCCCCAACCTGTACTTGCTATCTATCCTGCGTAGTTAATGCTGAATTATTCAGAATCACTCGCGTCTGCCTAAAGGCAGAGATTATCAGTCCTATGGCAAAAAAGTTAGAAATTATTGATGATCCGCCATAACTAATAAAAGGAAGATTTAATCCTTTTGTTGGCAATAATCCCAAAACTACTCCCATGTTTAAAAGTGCTTGCAATCCGACCACAAATACGACCGTAGAAACTAAAATTTGCGACATTCGACTTTCCATTTTTAGCGCGATCTTAAATCCCAGATAAATCATTGCCACGAAAAGTAAAATTGCCATTAAAACACCAAAAAGGCCCAGCTCCTCTCCAATTACGCTAAAAATGAAATCGTTATGTGCTTCTGGAAGATAAAAAAGTTTTTCATTGCTATTGCCCAATCCTTCCCCGAAGATTCCGCCATTTGCAAACGCCAAATATGATTGAATAATTTGGAATCCAGAAGTTTGTGGATTTTTCCAAGGATCAAGGAAAGTTAAAATTCGCTTAATGCGATAAGATTCAATGAATAATGCCGCGGCCCCTATAGTAATGCCAGAAGCTAAAAAGATGTAAAAATATTTACGAGAAAAAGAACTCATAAAGCAGACAAATCCAATTACGGTGAAGCAGATTAAAAAGGTTCCATAATCTGGCTGCTTAATTAAAACCACTAGCGGAGCTATTAGGAATATACCTTGCTTTATCTTCTCTTTTCGCTCCAATATGGAAAAATTTTCAAAATAAAAAAGGGCGGCCAGCATAGTGGTAAATTTAATTATCTCCCCCGGCTGCACTGTTAATCCTAAAATATTTATCCAACGATGTGATCCTTTTACTACAACCCCAATGCCAGGGAAAAAAGTTAGAAGTAACAGTAAAATGGCCACAATGTTTAGATATCGTCCGTAATTAATCCAAAAATTAATTTTGCTGATGCCAACTATGAGTGCTACCAACAAACCGGCCGCGATAAAAAATGATTGGCGGAAAAAAAAATAGGTCGAAGAGCCAAAAGTTTCTTTGGCATAGATGTAGCTGGAAGAAAAAACCATTATTAACCCCAGCATGGCGATTAATCCGATAATGATTATAAAATATTTAACTGCGCGATCTAAATCGTAAGATGGCAAATCTTTGTTACTCGTCACATCTGGTGCCATTGGTGTATATCGACTTTATCGTTACAGTTGATAGACTAATTTTTTGAAATAGTTTCCTCGTTCATCAAAGTCGCGAAAAAAGTCAGTACTGGAGTTTCCTGGAGATAATAAAATTACATCCCCGGTGCGAGACTTTTGATAAGCAAACAGGATGGACTCTTCAAAAGAGCCAACGATATAAGTTTGTGGGTGTTCTCCCAGAGAGCGGTTCATTCGCTCTTTGCTTTCGCCAACCAAAACTAAGACCCTGGTTAAATCAATGATCTCTTTGGCGTATTTGTCGTAATCAATATCTTCAACGTCCTTTCCGCCGGCGATTAAGATTACTGGGGCCTTAAAGGCCTGTAGGCTTTTTATCAGGGTTTCCATGTTCTCTGACTTGGAGTCATTGTAAAAACAAACACCATTTTTTTCCATTACATATTCCAAGCGGTGCTGGATTCCCGGAAATTTTTCCACACACGTTTGGATGGCCTTATCAGAAATATCTAGTGCTTTGCAGACGGTGATGGCGGCCAATAAGTTTTCTCGGTTATCAACCCCCACAATGCGCATTTTTGAAACAATGAATTCAGAGTGACAATTTATATTACAAGTTATACGGCGATTATGAAAATGAGTTCCTTGAACTTCATTAAGAACTCCCATTTCCATAAACGATTTTCGTGAGTACCAATAGGTTCTGCATTTAGCATTACGCAAAAAGACGTTATTAGATAGGCGATCAAAGTTAGCAATGAGAGTATCATCAGGCCCTAGCATTTTTATAATCCCCAATTTTGTCTCGATGTAGTCACTTACGGAATCGAAATGTTCTTTGGGATATCCCTCCATGATGTTGGTAAAAACCACTACGTGTGGGCGAAAATTGGAAATACTTCGTAATTGTAGTGCTGAAATTTCAACAACCACAAAATCTATTTCATCCTTGCTGGGCAGCATGGCGTAATCGATAAATGGATTTTCGCTGGTTCCGCCAACAAAAACATTTTTCCCATCTTGCTTTAGGGTGAACCCAATCATGTTGGCAACTGTAGTACGGCCATAGCTTCCACAAACTGCAATAACTGGCCTGCGACACAAAGAAGCGGCCAAGGAAAATTCGCAATAGACTTCTTTCCCTTTGGCCCGGGCCAGCTCTAACTGGGGAAGCTTGGGATTTACCGATGAAGAATAAACAATTATGTCGGCCTCGAGAAAATCTTCATCTTTGTGCTCACCAAAAGACATTTGTGGATTGGGCTGAATTCTTTTTAACCGTTTTACCGCTTTGTTTAAGTCAAAAATTGGTTTAATGTCGGTGACCTTAATGTCGCACTCAAGTTTATTGAAAAACTCAATAAGTTTGAAACCAGTTCTGCCAATACCAACAATTAATACTTTTTTATTTCTATATCTTTCCACAATATTTCTCCCTTTTTTCTAACGTAGCTTTAAAGTGGCAATTGCAAAAATTGCTAAAAAAATGCTGATAATCCAAAAGCGAACAATTACTTTTGTCTCTGGCCATCCCTTTAATTCAAAATGATGATGAATGGGTGCCATCTTGAAAATTCGCTTTTGTCGTAATTTATAAGAACCAACCTGTAAAATAACGGATACTGCTTCCACCACAAAAATTCCACCGATGATAACAAATAAAACTTCATTGCGAGTAGCGATAGCAATGGAGGCCAAAATACCTCCCAGCGATAGTGATCCAACATCACCCATGAAAACTTCGGCGGGATAGGAGTTATACCATAAGAAACCTACCCCGGCACCGATGGTGGCCGCGGCGACGACTAATAACTCACCGACATTTTCGACATAGGGGATAAATAGATATGAAGCAATTTCTCGATGCCCTCCAACATAGGCCAATAATCCCAAACTAGCAGCACTAGTTATAATAGGCCCAATTGCCAATCCATCGAGGCCATCGGTCAAATTAACGGCATTACTAGAACCAACGATAACAAAAATAATAAAGGGGATGGCGAGGTATTTCATATCGATAAATGGCCCTTTATAAAACGGTAAGTAGAGGGCGGTATCGATAACATCATTTTGAATTAAAACAATTGCAAAAATGGCCGCAGTTAAAATTTGCCATGCTAATTTGCCGCGAGCAGAAATTCCATTGGTGTTTTTCTTTAAAACCTTCAAATAATCGTCAATATATCCAAGAATGAATAATGAGATTGCCACAAAGAGTGTCATGAGGACCGGCAAAGATAAAAAATTACCACAGATGGCCGTTGTGCTAAAAATAGTTCCAAGAATTACAACTCCTCCCATGGTGGGAGTGCCGGCCTTCTTAAAGTGTGTCTCTGGCCCATCTGTTCGGATAACCTGACCAAATTGCTTGCGCTTCATAAAGGCAATAAAACGTTTTCCCCAAAAAATAGAGATGACGATGGCCAGCATAAAAGCAAAAAAGGCGCGAAAGGTAATGTAACGGAAGATAGTTGGCCCACCTATGGATTGGGTGAGCGGATATAGAAAATGATAAAGCATTAAACACCAAGTTATTTTGAGGCCGTTTGGGCCAAATTTAATAATAAATTCGATAAAAAGCGCTACCCTATCTTATATCTTCTATCAGTGTGAGTTGTAAACAGTTATGCAGGAAGGAATCTGATGTATAGATGGATATTAGTTTAGTCAAATTTGCGAAGCGACAACATCGCCTAACGGCACAAGAACTTCAATTCCTTTCTCACTATTTTCTAAAATATCATTAGCAGGAATCCACCGATCTTTTTCTCCCAAGATAATAACGGTGGATCCGCCAAATAAAAAATATCCCTTTTCAGCTCCACGTTTAAATTTTGCTTGTCCGGCAGCATAGGTCTGTACAATTTTTCCAACGCACATTGCTCCTACTTCTATAAAGGCCAACTTTCCAAAATTGTCACTTTCTAAGATAGTTACCTGGCGTTCATTTTCAAGAAAAACTTTACCATTTGCCGCTAGCGCAACAGGATTGACGGAGTGAAATTTGCCGTGAATGCGATAGCTGTCCAAAATTTTACAATCATCAGGAAAATGGAAACGATGATAATCCACGGGACAAAGGCGAGCAATCATTAGCGGCCCATCAGTAAAAAAATTAAACCATTTTTCATTATCCACCAAGGCCTTTGCAGAGAGAAAAATTCCTTTGACCGGCATCTTTACGTCAGGAAAAATGCGTCTATATCCAAAGTAGCGGGCCTCGCAAAACGCCGGCATCAGGTTTTTTGTTTGTACAAAATCCCGTATTCCTGGACGATATTTACGAATAAAAAATTGATTAAAATTTTGATATTCCTCTTCTTCAAAATCATCAATTTTGATTGAATAATCTTTTATAAATTGAACAATCTTTTTTTTGCTACTGCCTTGTTCTTGAAGTAGTCCAAAAATCTTACTAATAAAGCTGAATGCCAGCCCTTTTTCCACGAAGCGGCCATAATTATTTCCATAAAGCCAACTTATGGCCTTGCCGCCTAACACTTTTTCAACTTCAATTTTCTTTTCTCTTCGGTTATAAATTTTAATTTCCATATGAATGAGACGATAACTTGTATTAAGACTGATTGTAAACGGGAGAACAGTTATGACAAAACAAGAAGCAATTTTTTTTCTTTTGCTATTTATAATTCCGCTATTTCCGGCCAGTGCACTACTTGATGGGCAGATGAGTGATGGACTGACGGCAGAGGAAAAAAACACTATTAGTATTTACAAAAAAAATGATAGTGCAGTTGTAAATATCACCAGCATAAAATTGGCCCGGACTTTTTGGGATTACTCCCCGGTGGAAGTCCCCGTTGGATCTGGTTCTGGATTTCTTTGGGATACAGATGGGCATATCGTCACTAATGCTCATGTTGTGGGAGATAGTGATTCTTTTATTGTCACTTTTCATCATGATCAAAAACAATACAAGGCCACCGTGGTTGGAAGTGAGCCGCGAAAAGATATTGCCGTATTAAAGATCGTTGATCCGCCTAAGGCTCTGCAGCCGATTGGGCCAGGTTCCTCAGCATCGTTACTCGTTGGCCAGAAGGCGGTGGCCATTGGAAACCCTTTTGGAATGGATAACACCTTGACGGTGGGAGTGGTCTCTGCCCTTGATCGAAAAATCGAAGGAGTTGGAGGAGTGAAAATTCATGGGATGATTCAAACTGATGCTTCTATCAATCCTGGTAATTCTGGTGGGCCGCTTCTTAATTCATCGGGAGAATTAATTGGTATGAATACCGTAATTTTTAGTCAATCAGGAACTAGTTCTGGCGTAGGTTTTGCCGTGCCAGTTGATACCATTAAACGCATTGTTCCCCAGCTAATAAAAAATGGAAAAGTAATTGGGCCAGGACTGGGAATCACTCTCCTTTCTGATGAGATTAGTTTTCGCTTCAATGTTAAAGAGGGACTAATAATTGCGAGTTTTGTAGATGAGAAAGGGCCGTTGGCGGCGGCCGGATTGCGTGGAATTACTAGAGATCGTTATGGCAGACTATATCTTGGAGACATAATCTTGGCCATTGATGGCAAAAAAACTAATAGCTACGATGATATTTATAATATCTTGGATAATTACAAAGTGGGGGACGAAATCGAATTAACTTATAAGCGGGAAGGAGAGATTAAAAAAATAAAAATCCACCTAACAAGCATACAATCCGACTAATAAAATTTAGTCAACTATTTTTTTTCTGATTGAGAAAAATGGATTATTTGACCTGGTGATTTTTTCTTCTCTCTAAATTAAACTGTTCCAATATGGGCCAGACTTCAAAACTTATACTTGCTGTTGATGATAATGAAGATATTTTAGACTTTTTGGAATTTACCTTAGAGAGCAAAGGATTTGTCATGCACAAGACAGCAGAGATTCCTACCGCCATTGATTTGGTTCGGAAACATCAATATTGCTGTATTGTTTTAGATATTATTTTGGCCAATAATACCACTAGTGATAAAATTGTAGATGCCATTGTTCATGAAAGTGATCATCCAAATACCGAAACACCGCTAATTATTATTAGTGGCCACATAAGTCAGCATTATGCGGACAAAATTAAAAGAAAATGTGCGCGGATTAAAGAGGTTTTATTAAAACCATTTACCGAAGATGAATTTTTAGAGGCAATAAATCGACCAATGCCAGAAAGGCCTGTGCCTAATTTTGAAAAGGCCCACAGTAATTTTAATGTCCTGATTCATGGTTCAAAAGAGATCATTGATGATGAGATGATGTTGGTTAAAGGCAGTGGCGAGGCAAATATTGTTGAGCAGTCAACCTTGATTGCTGGAGAGAAAGAGGGTGATCTGGCCTCGTCTACTATTGTTTCTGGAACGAGTGAAGAAATAGATAGTAGTAATGAAGAAATATTTCATGGCACAGTGACTCGTGGCCAACCGACTAATGAGAGTAAGCTGGTGGTCGCCCGCGAACAACTAGAATTAGCTCAGGTCATAAACAAATTAGAAGCTGGAGATTTGAACAAAGAAATGACAGATTCGCCGCTGGCGATAGAGTCGACTTCTCACGAAAAAAAGGCCGATGAAATAATCACTGCGTTGCGAGGCGATATCAATTATCGAAATGCGGCCGGAGAAACGATCTTGATGCTTCTTTGTGCCAAGGGAGCAATGGCGGCCATTAAAGAAGTTATTGCTAAAAATGCCAACGTTGGATTGATGAGTAAGTTTGGTAAAACTTGTCTACACTATGCTACTCGTACCAACAATCCAGAGGTTATCCCTTTTTTGCTCTCGATGGGGGCCAAAATAAATGCCAAAGATAGCAGTTTACAAGAACCTATGTTTGATGCGGTAGTAAACGGAAATGCAATAGCAGTAGAGGCATTACTTAAACATGGCGCTCGGATTACTAATAAGGTCAAGGGGCGAACGTATCTTATGTATGCGGCCGTTCACGGAAGAGTGGAGGTGGCCAAACGCTTGGTGATTGCAGGAATTGATGTAAAGGCCAAGGATATAAATGGCCAGACGGCCTTGGATATTGCAATAAAAAAAGAACACCAAGGGGTGATCGATCTTTTGTCCAACTTGACTTAAAAATCACCTGCTTTTTTTCGAAAATTTTGCCAAAAAATTTCTCAAGTTGCGCCTTCTATGTTACATCTATTGGACTATTGCGTTCTATTTTTGCAGTTTTGCCGGTTTCATTTTATATGAAGGAGAAATTCAATGGGCAAAGAGATTCAGGCGATTATTGCCACTGACTGTGGATCAACTACCACCAAAGCAATTCTAATCGAAAAAGTGGGTAACGAGTATCGTCAAACTTTTCGGGGAGAGGCCCCCACTACCGTGGAAGCACCGTTTGAAGATGTTACAGTGGGCGTTTTAAATTCTATCAAAGAAATTGAAGAACTCTCGGGAAGAAAGATTCTAGATGGCGATAAAATTATTACTCCCGCCAATGGGAAAGTGGGAGTAGATGCTTATATTTCCACTTCCAGCGCTGGTGGAGGATTGCAAATGATGGTGGCCGGAGCAGTTAAAACCATGACTGGAGAGAGTGCGCAGCGTGCTGCACTGGGGGCCGGGGCCATCGTTATGGATATTTTGGCCATCAACGATAAACGTCTTCCCCATAAAAAAATTGAACGAATTCGCCAACTGCGTCCAGATATGATCTTACTTTCTGGGGGAACCGATGGTGGAACAATTAAGCATGTGGTGGAGCTTGCCGAATATATTGGCGCAGCCGATCCAAGGCCTCGTCTAGGAATGAGTTATAAACTCCCGGTTTTGTATGCTGGAAATATTGATGCTCGCGAGGAAGTAAAGAAGATTCTTAATGAAAAGATGGCGCTGGTTATTACCGATAATCTTCGCCCTAGTTTAGAAAAAGAAAACTTAATGCCGGCCCGTCTTGAGATTCAGACTCTTTTTTTAGAGCATGTTATGGCGCAGGCACCAGGATATAAAAAGTTAATGGAGATGGCCTCCATCGAAATTATGCCCACACCTGCGGCGGTTGGACAGATTATGCAGACCATCTCGCGCATTAATAAGATAAATGTAATTGGCGTTGATATTGGTGGCGCAACCACCGACGTTTTTTCTGTGGTTGGTGATGTTTTCAATCGGACAGTTTCTGCCAACTATGGAATGAGTTACTCTATATCTAATGTTCTCGCAGATGCGGGGCTTAAAAATGTTATGCGTTGGCTATCATTTGAAGTTGAAGAGGGAGAGGTTGGCGACCGTATAAAAAACAAAATGATCCGGCCCACAACAATTCCACAAAGTATGGAAGAGTTAAAAATTGAGCAGGCAATTTCTCGTGAAGCACTTCGTCTCTCCTTTGATCAGCATAAGGTGCTAGCGGTTGGCCTAAAAGGGGTTCAGCAAACTCGTTCTATCGCTGATGCGCTTAACCAAACAGCGACAGGACAGTCCATTATCAACATGATGGGATTAGATTTGATCGTTGGCTCCGGAGGTGTTTTATCTCACGCCCCCAGACGGAATCAATCGATGAGTATGATGATTGATGCTTTTAAACCAGAAGGGGTCACCATGTTGGCCGTGGATAGTATTTTTATGATGCCTCATTTGGGCGTTCTCTCCAATATAAATCAGGAAATTGCGACAGAAGTTTTTGATAAAGACTGCATGGTTTATCTAGGAACCTGTATTGCGCCGGTGGGGGTTGCTAAAGAAGGCGCCAAAGTTATGGATTATAAAATCACAATGGGTGGAACTACTCTTTCGGAATCCATTACCTTTGGCCAAATGAAAATGTTTAATCTTGGCCTGGGTGAGACCGCTCAAGTAGAACTAAATCCATGTAGAAATTTTGATGTTGGCAATGGGCCAGGAAAGTCCCTCGCCAAAGAAGTTAAGGGTGGCGTTGTTGGATTGGTAGTGGATGCTCGAGGCCGAGATCTGGTAATTCCGGAAAATCCAGAAGAGCGCAAAAGAAAAATTAAAGAGTGGAATCAAGCATTAAACCTTTATCCTGAGTATTAATAATAGGAGTTAGCAATGGCACAGGCATACGCACCAGGACTTAGAGTTGCAAAAAAAACAGTGATAAGAAAAGAGCGCATTCTTCCGCTGAAAGGCGAAGTGGTAAAAAAGAAGGGTGATAAAATATCTAAAGATGATATTGTGGCAAAAACATCCTTGCCTGGAAATGTCACCACTATAAATGTAGTTAACATATTAGGGATTCAGCCAGGGGACATCCGGCAGTTTATGTCAAAAAAAGAGGGAGACTCTTTTTCAAAGGGAGATGTTTTAGCAGAAAGCAAAAGTTTTATTAAATTTTTGCGCACTAAAATTGAGGCCCCGGTAGAAGGCGTCGTTGAATCAATATCAGAAGTAACTGGCCAGGTAATGTTGCGAGAACCTCCTATCCCGGTTGAGGTTCAGGGCTATATTGATGGAGAAGTCGTTGAGGTTATCCCTTCTGAGGGAATTGTGGTGGAAACAGTTGCTACTTTTATCCAGGGAATTTTTGGTATTGGCGGAGAAACCTGGGGGCCACTAAAATTTGCAATTAACTCTTCTGCTGATGTTTTGGAACCCAACATGATCAACGAGTCACATCGCGGAACAATTCTGGTGGGCGGGGCCTTTGCCGGCCATGAGGCAATTCAAAAGGCCATCAAAATGGGAGTTAAGGGAATTATTGTTGGTGGAATCAGCAGTCATGATTTAAAGAAAATTTTAGGCTATGATTTAGGAGTTGCCATTACGGGAACAGAACAAATAGGTCTAACCATTGTCTTGACTGAAGGATTTGGTAAAATTGCGATGGCCGATCGCACCTATAAAACATTAAAAGAGCGAGAAGGAGAAGTTGCCTCCATAAGCGGAGCGACTCAAATTCGTGCCGGAGTTATTCGTCCGGAAATTATTGTCTCCTACAAAGAATCAGTAAAAACTAATTTAACAGATGATCGCGAGCAGGCCGCCTTGGTATTAGATATCGGCTCACAAATTCGCGCCATTCGGCCACCATTTTTTGGTAAACTGGGTATCGTAACTGCTCTTCCTCACGAATTGCAAAAGATTGACTCCGAAACAAAAGCACGAGTTTTAGAAGTAAAATTTAGTGATGGAAAAGTCGTAACTATTCCTCGAGCGAACGTAGAGATTATTGCTGAGTAGGTGGATTTTCAATTCGAGCTAGAAGATAGTCGATATACTTACTCTCTTCCATTGCTTCGCGAAAGGCCTTTATTTTTTCTGGTTTTATTAAAACGCCCAAGAAGGGTTCAAAAAAAAGCATCGCTTGACTGCCAAGGAAGTGTAGGGGCCGCATGCTTTCTATTGTCATTACGGCCAAGACATCTAGATCTTTTTTCAAGATAAAATCAGCAATCTTGTCTAGTACCTCCGTTTTGGCCGGATCTAGTTCTTCCTTGTCACTTTTTGGTTTGTTCATGGGCAATGTAATGGCAGATTAAGTAATTGCCCCTAACCAGTCTTTAAGTAAGAACATAATTCGTCCAATCAGCAAAGAGATCCTGGCCATTACAGTGTAACCAAAACTTGCGCCAAAAGAGATCATTAGCAGCATCGAACCAAATTTAGAGATTTTTCCCACTACTCCGGTATGTGGAATCGAAAAATAAAAATAAAGCAGACAAGAGAGCGTTCCAACAATAATAATTAGTCCGCTAAATGCCGCCCAGACTCCACCACTTAAAGAGACATTTATGGTGGCCTGAAGTTGCTTTAAAAGACTGGTATCAATGATGGCCGGGATGGAATAGCCACTGAATCCAATTAAAAAGGCCAGTGGCCAAAAGCTAAGCCAGCCATGTTTTTGCGAGAAGCGAAATAGCATCAAGATGGCCATGGCCGCGGGGATTAAAAGAGTGAATTGTTTTTCCTCGATTAGTGGCGCCCAGAATTTAGGAAGTAAAACCTGATACCAGGTGATACAAATACCGTAACCGACGGAGAGGCCCACAAAAATGTGCTCCAAAACACGATAAAGTGGATTTTCTTTCCAAAGATAGGAAAAAATAGAGATGGTACAAAGGGCCGCGGCCCAAACCCATGGATCTGTACTTAACTTCATAGTGAACCTCTCCCTTCAAATCTTCTTTTCATATAGTAGAGAATGTTTCCAATAATAATAAAAAAGATAATAGTTAAATGGCCCCAAGATTGCGAGGCCATCCCTCTCATTCCCGCATCGATCTTATTGGCCAAGCCTTCATACTCGGCCGCCCCTTTCATTCCGGCCATTAATCCCTTCATTTGTCCGGATTGTAGATAGGGAAAATATTCAGTAGCAGAAACGGCCGTAACCCCGGCCACATAGTTGAAGTTATACTTGTCGACACCATAAACAATAAAGTACCCGGGGATTTTTGTTCCGGAAAGATCAATTACTAAATGAAAGTCATTATAGTTGCGAATGTTTTTCAGTAGAGGAATTTCATCAACGTTAGTATTTTTAAAATCTTTAGGATATGTTTTGCGAAAATTATCCCCAAAATTTAAAAGGGCCTGATTTAACTGAGTGGTAAATCCTAAAAAGACATAATCTTCACCGTAAACTTTTCCATATTCCTTGGCCACTTGATCTAAAATACCTGCGGCCAGTGAAGTTCCGGTAGTTATGAAAGTCATTCCGACGACTTTTACGTTTCTGGAAAAGGCATGGCGCAAAATTGCTGCCGCCATTGGTTTTAGTTCGGCCATGGTTGCAGGATCATAATCAAGGCCAATCAGAATAGGCTTTTGTTTGACCGCGGCCTCTTCTACTAAATCATAAGATTTTTGCACCCATTCAGTGGTGGTCATCTTAACTACTGGTTTCATGAAAAAAGGAAGTATTATGGCGATAAAGAGACAGAGATAGACCACTCGCCGATCAAGATTAAAAAGTTTTTTTATCCATGTATTTTGTTGCATAGTTTATCCTTTTCCCTTACTTTCCAGATCCAGAGAAGACAGATTTGTCAATTCCCAGAATAATTTTAAGTGCAGTTGAAACACCACCAATAGCAATTCCAATCATAATTGCTCGTTGGGCGGCAACGTTAGGATAATTTAAAAGCCAATCTTTTGCTTTGGGAATCCAGGGGCTAATTACCTCTCCCAATGGAATTTGTGCAATCATAACCAACAAAGCGGCGGCCAACAATAATCCGGCCGAAAAACTTTTGAGACGGAAACTTCGAAAGGCCGCCGAGGAAATATAGAAAGCAAGCAAGGAAAACATCGTAGACTCAAGTGGAGAGAGTACGCTTGTAAAAATGGTATCAAACAAAGAGCCAGGCTCAATTCCACCACCGAAAAGGCCAATTACCGTCATCGCCGTCAGCGAAATAAGTGTCAACATACTGTAATAGCGATTAGGGTTAGTGCGGTTGAATGATTTGTGAATATAAGTTCGGATCATAGAGATTGCACCAACGGCCATAGCGCCCCCGGCAATGATCATGGACCATTCTACCGATTTATCCCAAACATCTTGTACCATTTGATGAGGAACGTAATAAAAGGTGAAGGACATTATCCCCATGAAGAGTGTTATCAAAAAAGGAACTGTTTTCTTTAAGAACATATTAGCCTCCTACTAGAATCTTATCGATTCCTGCTACACCAAAAAGTTTTAACGTAAAAAGAACTACTAATACAATCATGGCCACCAATTTCACGTAATCTTGACCTTTAATTCCACCTTTCAACCTGGGATCATCCCCCATCAAGGCACCTGCGGCATAAAGTTCTTCTCCAATGAGGGTATAGTCGCAGGCCACAATAAAAAATGGAATTTGACTGATAGAGTCGGTACCGGCGATTTGGATGGCCCCGGTCATGGAACCTGCTTCTGCCAAAATTAGAGATTCGGCCATGAAAAATCCCAAGAAAAAATTAGCTGCCGGAGTTTCGCGGGCCATTAATCCAGAAATACCTGAAGCATAAGCAAATTGGCCATTGGTTAAAAAGTAAACATCATCAGACTTGTAAGCATCTGGCCGGCCAGTCTTTATGTAGGCATCTCGAACAACTTCGTCGATAACGGAATAAACTACTGGATCGAAATTAGGGATAATCATGCGAGAATCATATTCTGCAACTGTTTGCGAAATTTTTGACAAGATAGAGATGGAGGCAAGAGTCGCAATACTTTCAATCGGGTCAATTCCCGGAGAGTAAACGCAGGGCTTTCCCATTTCGGTGGCGCGTCCCACCGCATCCTCTATAGCATCTACCCCGGCCAGATGGCGAATATATAGATCCTTGCCTTTGCGCGCCAGGCGAATAAAAATTAGAATTATTGCAATGGAGACGATAGCAAAAATTAGATTTGCAATTTTTTTACTATTAAACCATTGAGGTGCTGACATGAATGGGCCGGCCGGTTCGGTAGTAAAAAAAACCACGCCCGCCTCATCTTTGAAAGATAGTTGATAATAATATGGCGTGTTGTTTTTGATTTCTCCGTTATCGGCATAAGTTCGCTCATAATCACCCAGTGTTTTAATTTCGGAAAAAGTGCCACTTCCTTCTGAGCGCAGCACCGCAATGCCTTTGATACTTTTTTCTAGTGCCGGATTAGAAATGGCCCACGAAAGATCAATGGAACCACCTTTGTCATCAGGAGTGTCTATTCCGTTTAGGGTGACGTCCTGTGCAAATGTTTGGCCTAGAATAAAAAAGCCGATGGTAAAAATTAAAGATGAGAATTTTTTCATGAGGAAACCTCTTGTTGTGTCATTATAAATTCAATCGAAATTCCTGACTGAACCGCACGAATCCGCTTAGGTTAATATAAAAAAATTAAAAACTCTAGAACAAAGAATGATATTTTTTCTGACATGTCATGGACTATTTTTAAAAGGACAGGTGTCCATTTGGCCCCGAACTATTTATCGCTGAGGTGATCGAGCCATTTGAGTAGATAATCAATTGAAGGGCAGTCGTAAATTTCCCCGGCCCATGCTAGTTGCCAAGAGTTTCTTACTTCATCGATGTTGATAGTTGGCAAATTACTACTTGGTTGGCCGCGCTGGCCGGCCACTACTTGATACCCTTCTTTTTCTAGTGCGTGCTTAGTCCAGTAATAAAATAATTCGTTTCCCCCGAAAAGCTGAATCGATTGGCCGGCCTGACGCAGTAGTATGAATTTTCCCTTGTCATAATCAAACTTAAAGTTAGCAAGATTAAGAGAAGATTCTAGTTTACGCGCCAAAATTAAATCCTCCGGTAAACCATAAATCATCTTCCCATTGCTGCCGACAATCCAAACGCGATTTGCTACTTCCAACGCGGCCTCCCAATCATGGGTGGAAAATAAAATAGAAATTTTTTTTTGCTTAACAATCTTCTTTAAGATATCCAGAATTTCAATTCGACTGGAGATATCTAAAAAATTAGTCGGCTCATCCATCAATATTAAAGGCGTCTCTTGGGCAATGGCCTTGGCAATAAGTACTTTTTGCTTTTGGCCATCACTGAGTTCATTGAAATAGTTGTTCCGAATTTGCGCTGTTCCGGTTAAATGGAGAGCTTCATTTACTACTGCTTGGTTGGGGCCATCAAGGCCATACCATAAATTTGTGTGAGGATAACGGCCCAAGCTTACAATTTTTTCTACTGTGGTGTTGGGAATATTCAGGCGATCAGTTAAAACCACACTTACCAAGAGTGCCAACTCTTCCGAAGAGTAGTGTGAGATGTTTTTTTTCTGAATTAAAATATCTCCAGTGCGATGAGCATGTAGTTTTGCTAATGCCTTCAAAATGGTAGTTTTTCCACAACCATTTTGTCCAACAAGGCCAATCATCTCTCCCTTATAAATTTCAAAATTAAAATCAGAAAGGATGTCATATTGATGGCCAAAAGATACTTTTATACCTTGAACCAGCGGTGAATCAATAATCATTGTGTCCTCCGCTGCGGCCATTTCTAATTAACAAGTATAAAATTATAGGAATTCCCATTAAACTAACTATTGCATTAAAAGGTATGTTGATGGCCCAAACTTCTAAGGCCACCTGGGACCACAGTGTTACCGCCCCTCCTACTAAAAAAACTGCTGGCATAATAACCTTGTGATCATTAGTAGAAAAAAGCGATCTTGCAATATGGGGAGCAATGATACCAACAAAAGCTATGGGCCCACAAAAAGAGGTGGTGGCCCCGACCAGTATTGAGCTTATAATGAGCACAAATAGTTTTAGCTTTTTTATATTAACACCCAAAGTTTGGGCATAATTTTCTCCCATTAAAAAAAGGTTCAATTTTACCGCAAGCGCCATAGATGAGATAAAGGCCAAAATTGACAGGCCCAAAAATAACTGTGCTCCACGGAGGGAAATTCGCGAAAAGGAACCGAGACTCCATAGAAGGAAAGATTTTATCTCGTAGATATCGCTTACGGAGACAAATATGTTGATAATGGTACTGGCCAGATAACTAACAATTATTCCAACTATTAAAATCATTGAACTGCTGACAATTTGCCGTGAAAGAAAAACCACAAAAGTAGAGATGAGAAAACTGCCAATAAAAGAAAAAATTCCGCTGCCAACGTTAATCCAGGTTTCTCCCAGCAGTTGTCCGACAATTGCACTGTGTGCCAGCATGATCCAGGTAACAACCCCCAAGGCCGAGCCGCTGCTGACTCCCAAAATATAGGGATCTGCAAGTGGATTTTTAAAAAAGGTTTGCAGAAGTAATCCGCAAAGGGCCAAAGAACTTCCGGCCATTGCCGCTGCAATCATTTTAGGAAGGCGTAAATCCCAAATAATCTGTTTTATTAAATCAGAATTGGCAGCGGAAAGATCGAGTGGGCCAATCAACAAAAGAGATCCGGCGCCGGCCAAATATAAAAATAACAACAACAAAAATATAATAGGCCGCTTATTTGCGATGTTCATCTTTTAGCTCTTTAAACCAGAGTGGAGTATTTTCTGATAAAATTTTAGGATGAAATATTTTTATTAAATCGGCCAGCAACAAATCTGGCCGCATCAGGGCCGTTTCATAGTAATCATTTCCCCCATGGCGGTTAACTATTTTGGTGCTATTGAAAATTTTGGGCGCTTTTTGCGCCAAAAGAATTTTGTAAAAACTTTCTGACGATAGTTCTGCAAATGAATTCCAATTATTTTGTGGTAACCAAAAATTGATGGTTGAAGGGAGGGTTAAGATTTTTTCAGATGGAAAGAGTGCTGGTGATGCTTGTGTATTATCAAAGAGAAGATAATTGGCCCCGGCATCTTTTATCATTTGTGCCAAATCGCTCGCAAGGCCCGGAGCAACCCAGAGACTGTTTTGAATATTGCCAATAAGCACGGAGGGCCTTTTTGTTTGCTTGTTGGCCAGTGCTTGAAGTTCTAAATATCTTCTTTCAATTTCTAAAAAACGCTGCTGTGCTAATTCCAACTTCCCATAGATAGCACCCCAAAAGATTAGCCATTCGGCACGTGCCAGAGGAGATTTTTCTAAAAATTCTGCCACCTCAACAACCTTAATACCTGCGCGAGAGATAGCGTTAAGGCCATCTATGTCCGGAGTACTCGTGCGATAGGCAAATAACAGATCGGGATTAATCTTCAATATTTTTTCAATGTTGGGCGGAAAGCCTATTTCCAGATTGTCCGCATTCTTTTCTTTAAAAAAAGGATTGTTAATTAAGTTAAAATTAGAGATTCCCGCGACACTATTTAGTTCATTTAATTCTTCCAGTGGAGGAATGTAGCTTGTTGACATCAAGATGACTTTTTGCGGAGAAGAGAGTGTTGCAACAAGAGGACAATTAATTTTTGCCTCTTTCCAATTGTTGGGGCCAATTGCCAAGACTGTTGTTTTTTTGTTTTTGGTATTTGTCGTGTTAGTAAAAATTAGACGTTTTTTTTTATCGTGAGAAATATAAATCTTAAACCCACGAGCGTGTCGATTTAAAATAGCAATCATATTTTGCTTTTGCGGAAAATTTTCAAAGCAGGATGGTTCGTTAGACAAGCTATCCTCTGCCAGACAAATGCCGAATAAATTAGCAATCAAAATAGTTAGCAATAAAAATTTAAATTTCTGCACGTCTGTTTTTCCGCGTTTGCTTTGTGATAACTGAGCTTGACTCTACCTTGACTTGCAGATGTTTGGCAATTAGCTCGGAGGATTTTGGTTATTCTTACCAGTTGTTAAATATTGCAAAATCAACTCTTTCATTCCGCGAGAAGAGGTATTCATCTCCTCACTAGAGGCAGAAATTTTTTCCACGAGAGTAGAGTTTTGTTGGGTAACCAAATCAATTTCTGATACCGCCCGATTTATTTGTTCGATGGCCGCATATTGCTCTCGAGAAGCGGCAGAAATTTCATCCATTATTCCGGCCACCTGT
The DNA here is from genome assembly GCA_001770205.1 of Bdellovibrionales bacterium RIFOXYD12_FULL_39_22. Classification (GTDB taxonomy): domain Bacteria; phylum Bdellovibrionota; class Bacteriovoracia; order Bacteriovoracales; family Bacteriovoracaceae; genus YD12-FULL-39-22. The sequence continues at coordinate 186,421 of MEQL01000039.1, read as the reverse complement.
TGAATGCTGCCAGAAATTTCTTTTAGCTTCTTGGCATTTTCATCTACCAGGCCCGAGCCTCTAGAAACTTTTTCAATACTGTTATCGATTAAATTTTTTATATCCTTGGCCGCTTCGGATGAGCGTTGGGCCAGATCGCGAACTTCGATGGCCACTACCGCAAAGCCTTTTCCTTGTTCTCCGGCCTTGGCGGCCTCAATGGCCGCATTAATGGCCAAAATGTTTGTTTGAAAGGCAATTTCTTCTACTAAATTTACGATATCAGCAATTTTACCACTACTTTCAGAGATCTCTTTCATTGCTGCTTGAACATCATTGGATAGATTGGAGCCATTATTGGAAATAGTTACGGCCTGTGTAGATAATGAGGTGGCCTTTTGAGCATTATCGGAAGTTTGCTTTATAGCAGAAGTAATTTGCTCTAAGGTTGAAGCGGTTTCCTCTAGCGAAGAAGCTTGTTTTTGAGTGCGTGAGGATAATTCACCATTGCCAGAAGCAATCTGTGTAGAATTTTCTGCTACTACATTGGCAGTAGTTAAAAATAAAGAACCAATTCCTTTAATGGAAGAGTTCATAAGAATGGTTACCAAGATAGCAAATACTAACCCGGCGGCCACAATGATCGCCATTAAGGTAATTATTTGCTTAAGCTTAAGCTCTATTGAAGAAATTAATTGGGCCGTCTCTTCATTGCGATTATCGGACATCTTTTGAACGCTTTCGCGAAACTCATTTGAGACTAGCGCCGTTCCTTTATCAATCATTCGATAAGCATCTTCATCTTTGTTCTCGCGTGCAAGTTGCTCTATTTCCTCAATGACCTTGAGATATGCCGCTTTATTTTCCAGATACTTTACAAACAATTCTTTTCCAGTGGCAGTGTTAATGGTTGCTTCAAAAGAACCCAGATTATTTTCAAATTCCATTAGAAAATTTTTGCGGGCCTGAATTTTGGCCTCGATCATATCGGGATCGTTCCAGCGAACAGCATCACGCATGGCCGTTCTCATTTTTTCGTTAAGCATTAATCCCGTTGCCGTATACGCAGATGGAATAATCACATTTTGATAAAGATCATCAATGGTTTTTTTTGCCGAAAGTAATTGTTGCACAGAAAGAGGTCCAACGATTAAAAGACAGAGTGTTAAAACAGAAAAGGCACCGGCCATTCTGGTTGATAATTTTAAATTGCTAATTTTCACTGTCATCCCCTGTTTTGTCGCGTGGAAAAAGGTTCACGTCCAAGAAGTCTCGGCCAATTTACAAAAGAAATTGGCCGAGGGATTTTTTTTATGTTTACTATTTCAGTGGGTAACCAACGTAATAGATTCCGATTATTGCTCCGGACGCATCTTTCAGCGGAGTATAGCCTGTTTCGTATGGTGTTCCTAGAATGTCCACTTGTCCAAAAAAAGATTCTCCTTTTAAAATGGCAGCATGCGCAGCATTTTTTGCCAAGGGTGTTCCAATTGCTCGAGATTCGCCATCTAGCATAACGTTTGTACTAACTCGAATAAAATCTTCCCCTGACTTTACGAAGAAAGTGGCGGTTCCAGAGTGTTTATCCTTGACGTCAGTCACAATATCAAAAACGTTATTTACTTTGGCCGTTCCACAAAAAAGAGTAGGGACTGTTTTTCCGGAAACAACAGAGGTTCCTTCAATTTTTCCTACTGGACATTTTGATTTTAGATAGTCCATGGATGCCTTGACTTTTGCCTTATAGTCTTCTGCAAAAGTTTGCGCACTAGCTAGTCCAAGAACAACAGTTAATACAAATAGAAAATTTAACTTCACGTCTTCCTCCTGATTCAAGTTATATGTTTGCGATAAACAAAAGTTTATCTTAAGATTGTAGCTTGGTAAACAAATATATTTTATGAGTATTTTGCTCAGGAAAAATATTTATTCGTTTTCGACTTTTTTGCGTTTATCTAATTCATATTTTTCTACTTTCATAATTAGACTGGCCCGACTAATCCCCAGCTCTTTTGCTAGTTGAGACTTATTGTAGTTGCAGCGGCGCAATCCTTCCCGAATCATCACTCGCTCTAACTCTTCCATAGCGCGTTTCAAATTACCAGAGGAGGTGATTGCCATGTTCGCAGATGGGCCTTTATCTTCTGCGCTCTCTAGAAGGCGAGAACTTAAAAGCTCTGGAGTAATTGTCTTTTCATGCCCAGATAAAACAACTAAGCGCTCAATCTCATTTTCTAGTTCTCGAACATTTCCTGGCCAATTAAAATCAAAAAATCTCTCCATGCACTTTTTGGACATTAGTTTAGTCGGTAATCCGGCCTCGGCGCAGCGCTTTTCTAAAAAGTGATCAACTAGTAGAGGAATATCTTCTTTGCGATCACGAAGAGGCGGTAGGTGAATGTTGATAACGTTTATCCGATAAAAAAGATCTTCCCTAAATTCACCATTGGCCATCATCTCTTTTAGATTCCTATTTGTCGCAACAATTATTCGTACATCTGCCTTTTTGGGAGAAGTGGAGCCAACTGGTAAATAAGTTCCCTCCTGCAGCACTCTTAAAAGTTTAACTTGCATACTAAGGCTGGTATCTCCAATTTCGTCTAAGAAGAGGGTTCCGCCATGGGCCATTTCAAACAATCCCTTTTTGTCTTTTACCGCTCCGGTAAAGGCCCCTTTTACGTGGCCAAAGAGTTCAGAGTCTAAAAGGTTATCATTAAAGGCCGAGCAGTTTACTGCCAGAAACATATTGTCTTTGCGCGGAGAATAGTAATGGACGGCCTTTGCGACTAACTCTTTTCCAGTTCCATTTTCGCCTTGAATGAAAACGCTTGATTCTGAGCTAGAGATTTTTTCTAGTAAATTGTAAATCTGTTGCATCTTTTTTGATTTGCCAATCATGGAGTGATAGCGATACTTCTCACCCAATTCGGAGTTTAGCGCCAAAATTCTCTCTTCCCGCTTACTAATTTCTTCGTGGAAAGTCTCAATTTCGTAGGCCACCAGTTTAACTAATTCTTTGCAGTACTCAATATCATTGATGCTCATTTTTTTCAATTGTTCAACGGCCGCCAGCGCTTCGGCCTCTATCACGCCGCATTCCACTAATTTTTTAGTGGTCTCTTTAGCATTTTCTGCAGTGAATGATTCGGTAACAAAAGGATAAACAAACACTGTTCCCAAATATTCATTTTCAAAAACGACTTTAGAGGCAAATCCTTTAACATGAGGGAAAAAGGCATCATACATTGTGGTATGTCCCCCTTCCTTGGCAATCATCATCTCGGTGGTCTTCTCAATATCTTGTTCAATGTATTCATGGCCAAACTTCATCTCTTTTTGAATTTTCATAAAGTGATTTTTTATTTCATAATTGGCCTGCATATGATCACTTCTTATTTTGTAGTGAATGTCTGTGTAGAAAACTTCAACACCAAACCACTTTTTTAAAATTTTTTCTAGTTTGGAAACGGCATGAAGTTCACTCATCTCTTTCCACTTAATCATTGTTCTCTCCTGGTTATCTTCTTGAGGCATTCTTGCCAATATTTTGACAAACATGCTTTATTATCTGTCTAACTTTTCGGCAGTTTTTAAATTAACTTTAGGAGTTATGTTCAATTTATGGCGAAGTAATCAAGCTGTTTTGCTGGAAAATTAGTCGACACCGCCCGCACTCATAAACATTGGCAAGTACATCGCCACGAGAATGAAGCCAACGACGCCCGCTAAAAATACTAGAATAATTGGCTCAATTAATTTGGTCATGTTGGTGATGAGATGATTAACCTCTTCTTCAAAAACATCTGAAACCTTCAACAACATCTCATCAACTTTCCCACTCTGCTCGCCAACTCTAATCATCTGAGCAACCATGGATGGAAAATATGAAATTTTAAGTAATGGCTCAGTGATTGTTTGTCCTTCAACTACTGCCTTTTTGACTTTTTTGATGTCGGCCGCAATAACACGATTATCGATAGTTTCAATACAAATATCCAAAGCATCAACAAGTGAAATTCCGGCGGTAAGCAACGTGGATAATGTTCGGGTAAAAGCACTCAAATTACCTTTAAGAACAATTCCCCCCATAATTGGTACAAACAAGGAGATATTGTCATACTGTAATTTCCCGGCCGGTGTTTTTATGTGCGCTTTGATTAAAAAAAAGAATAAGATAATTCCACCAATAATGTAGTGAGTATTAGCTTTTAAAAAGTTAGAAGAATCAATTAATGTTTGCGTTACCCAGGGCAATTGTTGGCCGGTATCTTTTAGCATATCGACAAAAACTGGAACCACGAAGTAAAGCATACCCGCGATAACCAAAATTCCTACCACTACAACGATGGCCGGGTAAGTCATGGCAGACTTTATCTGTTGTTTAGTTCTTTCAATTTTTTCAAGATGGGAGGCCAATTTATCCAAAACCACGTCTAAAATTCCTCCAATTTCTCCCGCGCGAACCATGTTGCAATATAGCTTAGAAAATCCGCGCTCCTGACTTAGTGCTTCCGCAATTGTTTGTCCTTCTCCTACGCGAATTGCCACCTGTTTGATGGCCTTCTTTAGCGCTAATTTGGGTTCTTGGGAGTGTAGAATTTCAAGTGCCTGCAAAATAGGAATTCCGGCATTAAACATGGTAGATAGTTGCTTGGTAAAATAGAGAAGATCTTTTTGTGAAATGGGTTGAACCAACCCCTTTTCCATCATATATTCGCCGAAGTCAAATTCGAGAAAGGAAGGGGCCTTGAGACGTTTAACTCGGATGCCTTTGGCCCGAAGTTTTTTTCGCACATCTTTATCGGAAGTTGCGTTGATACTTCCTGTAACTTTTTTACCTGCAGCATCAAGGCCTTCATAACCCCACTTACTCATGATTATAACCCTCGCGACTTAATACCTAAAATTTTGGCCAATTCGTCTGGCTCGGTGGAGCATGAGAGTGCGGACTCGGCACTCAAAAGGCCTTTATCAACATGTTTTTTCAAACTCTGATTCATAGTAATCATATTAGTTTTATCTTGCCCAATCTGCATTTGGGAGTAAATTTGATGGATTTTATTTTCTCTAATCAAATTGCGCACACCCTGTGTCGGAACCAAAACTTCTACCGCCAACACCCGGCCAGGCTCGAAGGTTTTAGGAATTAACTGCTGTGATACCACCCCTTGTAGCACAAATGATAATAAGGTTCTAATCTGATCATGTTGATGGGGAGGGAATACATTGATCATTCGATTAATTGTTTGGATACAGGAGTTGGTATGCAAAGTTCCAAAAACTAAATGTCCAGTTTCCGCGATGGTTAGCGCCGCCTCAATAGTTTCTAGATCTCTCAACTCACCGATAAGCACAATATCCGGATCTTGGCGTAAAATACTTTTTAGCGCACGATTAAAAGAGACGGTATCGCTGGAAACTTCTCGCTGATTTACCAAGCATTTTTTATGTTGATGTACAAACTCGACGGGGTCTTCAATGGTAATAATATGTCCGGCCTCATTTACATTTAATCGATCAAGAAGTGAGGCCAGGGTGGTAGATTTTCCTGAGCCAGTAGGGCCTGTGACTAAAATCAGGCCATTGCTAACATCTGTCATGCTTAGTAAAACACTCGGGAGGTTGAGGGCCTTGAAGTCCGGAATAAGCGTTGGAATTAATCGAAATACTCCGGCCACCGATCCCTTAGAGTAAAAAACATTGGCACGAAAGCGAGCAAACCCTTTTACTCCAAATGAAAAATCTAGTTCAAGATTTTTTTCAAATTCATTTTTTTGCTCATCAGATAATACCTGATAAATTAAATCACGGGTGGCCTTTCCGCTTAGTGCTTGTACTTTTACTTTTATAATTTCCCCGTTGATACGCATGGCCGGAGAACTTCCTGGGGTTATATGTAAATCAGAAGCATTATTTTCGACCATTAACTTAAAAAGTTGCTGTATCTTTACCTCGGAAACGTCGGTGGTGGTGTTGTTTTTTTTTACATCATATGCGCTAGATTTTCCGGTAGCGGAAGATTTTTCTATTTCATCTTCATCTTCATCTTCATTTTCTTTTTCATCATCCTTTTTCATAGCAGATACCTTTATTTATGGCTTCCGGACTGCTCCCATTTTGTTGGCAGATTGCTTTCGGACGTTTTTACAATTTATCGGAAGCAGAATTTATTGTTGCTTCATATATTGTCGTTTCACCTTTTGCTACTTTGGTCAAAGCGGCCATTCTTAGCGTTTTCATGCCATCCTTGATGGCCTGCTTCTTTATCTCATCGGCACTGGCCCCTCTTATAATCAGATCTCGTATTGCGGGTGTTATTGGCATAACTTCGTAAATTGCCACTCGTCCCTTGTATCCAGTTCCGCCACAATGTTCGCAGCCAGTTCCCTTATAAACTTTAATTTTTTCCGCAGTGGCCCGAGCAAATCCACAGGTAACTAATTCCTCCACGGAAATATTTTCTTCCACTCTGCAGTGTTGGCAAATTTTTCGACAAAGCCTTTGGGCCACCACGACATTTAAAGCACCCGTCACCAAAAAAGGCTCAATACCCATGTTTAGAAGGCGTGTAACGGTGGATGGCGCATCGTTAGTATGCAGCGTAGATAAAACCAAGTGTCCAGTAAGTGCTGCTTCAATGGCAATTTCTCCGGCCTCCAAATCGCGAATCTCTCCTACTAAAATAACATCGGGGTCTTGTCGCAAAAAAGATTTAAGGGCGGCGGCGAAGGTTAATCCAATATCTTTTCTAACATTAACCTGATTAATCCCCTCCATATTGTATTCAACAGGATCTTCGGCAGTAGAGATATTTGTGTCAATTTTATTCAATTCGGAAATTGCAGAATAGAGAGTGGTAGTTTTTCCAGAACCGGTTGGGCCAGTTACTAGACACATCCCGTAGGGGCGATAAATTGCCTCTTTAAAATGCACAAGCTGTTTTTCTTCGAAGCCCAGGGCCGTCATATCTAATTGTAGGTTGGAGGAATCTAAAATACGCATAACTATTTTCTCTCCAAAAATAGTTGGCAGAGAAGAAACGCGATAATCAATCGATTGCCCATTGATTAACATTTTTATTCTTCCATCCTGCGGCTTTCGTCTCTCCGCAATATCTAGCTGTGCCATTATTTTTAGACGCGAAAGTACCGGCAACATCATCAGTTTTGGAGGTGGATCAATCTCAACTAATGAACCATCAATTCTATAACGAACTCTGAATTTTTTTTCGTATGGCTCAAAATGAACATCGGAGGCCTTTTTTAAATAAGAATCTGCAAAAATTCTATTAACGTAGGCGATGACATCTTCCCCAATATCTTCTTCTTTTATCGTTTTTTCATCTTTGTCGTTGTCATTGCTTAATACCTTTATGGTCTGCAAAATTTCATCGATTGATATTTGTAGTTTTTCAAAAAGACGTTTCCAAGAAGTAATGTCGGTAAGGATGAATTCTACTGGGGCCTGAATTAAGGTCTGCAGCTCTTTTTGTAAATTTAAAATGGATGGATCATATATGGCAATGCTAACTGCCTTTACTGTTCGCTGAACTGCAATTGAGCGATACTTTATAACATTGGTCTTAGAAATTCCCTCCAAAATATTTTTGGGAATTTTGGCCTTGCGCAATTCTATGTATGGTAGTTTGTATTCTTCAGAGAGCTGCTTTGCGAATTTGATATCGTCGAAGAAGCTGAAGCTAAGCAGAGAAAATTCCCCTACAATGTTGGGGGCATCCTCTAGTAAAAGTGGACGTAAATCCTTGAGCGGAATCATCCCTGTTTTGCTAATAATTGTGGCAAATTCTTTTCGAAACATATCTTTGTCCGCATCTGTTTAAAATTTAATGGCATTGTCTTTTCGGCGTTTTAGCAACTTTCTTGAGTACTTTATTAGCTTTATTCAATACGTACGGTACGCCATGCCTTTCTGAGCAGCGTTGTGAGAGGGCGCCCGGCTACCACCAGCGAGCAATTCCAAAAAGAACGAGAGCATTTCCCATGCGAATGCGATCATCAGTAGAGGCCAGTGCCAGTAGAGAAAAATTTAATTCAAAATTTAGCTCGGTTGTATTTCCAATTCGATAATCGATTCCAACGCAAGCATCTAAGTCGAAAAATGATCCACGTTGCTCAAAACTAGATTCTTCCGAGCTATTTCCGCCTAAATAGTATTCATATTTTTTCAGCGCCCCCCCAGCATAAAAAGCGTAAGAGGAGATAGAACTAACTTCTAACATAGGGTGGATGTTCTTTTGAGGATACCCTTCTCCTTTGAAATACCAGCGATAATTCCCACGCATTCCATATAGAGCAATATTGCCGGCAGTGTAGTTAAAATATAGATCTCCCCCCAGGCCCACGGAGTGGCGAGGATTCCAAAAATAGAGTAAATTGAGATCTGGGCTAAGCAAGGCCAACGTAGATCCTTGACTATAAAGAGTATTGGTTTGATAGAAAAGGCCGTTTGCAAAACGGAAAGATAGTTTCATAAAACTTAAATCAAAAAATGCCGACGAAACTGGTGCGATAAACAGTAATAAAAAAGACAAGATAATTTTTTTAAGCAAGCAACTCATATCTTATATAACCATAACACCTCTTCTAAAGGTACGTCAAAAAGGTCTATGCCGGCAAACGGCAAACAATTTGCTATGAATAGATAAAGAGAACGAAGTCGAGTGCTAACAATTTGAATCCGGGATAGAAGATGTCCTTGCGTTGCATACTTTATAGACGGCAGTAGTTTTTATATACAAAGGTAGAGGTGAATTACCATGAGAATTTCTGTTTGCGCTGTTTGTTTGCTACTATTAATTATTACTGCCACCTTTATTGGCTGTGATAATGGCACACGATCCAAAGATAAAACCCCAGCATTGGTTAACGGGGAACTATATGCCAGAGGCAGTGAAGCAAGGACTTCCTCCTCGGAAGCAGTGATGAATTTTTCATATCGAGTGCAGGTTGATGTTGATGAATTTGCCGACACTAGTTCACCAGAGGCCATGCGTCCAATTTTTCTAAGCAAAATTAATGATCAAATCCAGCATTTATTTGGTGCATTTAAAATTTATACCCAACAAGGAGTACCCAAGCTAGGAAGAAACCAATCGATTGTCATCGATGAAAAGAGCATAGAATTTAATAGTAGAAAAAAATATTATACAGCTAAATACCAATATCGTGGGAACGCATTAGTGGATATTGGAGCAGGGGACAGCATTCAACTTCCTCTGCCGCGAAATCCAGACACCATTTACTATAAATCAAAAGGCCAAAATCGTCTTAATCCTTGTACTGATAAGCACTACAACACTGAAGGAGATTTTTGGTATTTTTGGAATGTTTTTTACTATGGATGCAACACTATCAAAGAAGGAGTTGATTATGATTTAGTGGAGATATCATTAACTCGTATCACAAATACCGAAAAAACATTTCCCGAATATGATCGCTTAATTAGATTGGGAGCAGAAGGTAAAAAAAGCTTGGCCGTATATGTTTTTTTTGGATATGTCCACGAATTGTCAAAAGTCCCAAAGGACTTAAGTGGAGTTGAGCATATAGGGGAATCTTTCAAAGCGGTGTCCAAGCAACTAATGGAATCAGGTTTCGCGCAAAGTGAATTTTCTCGCCTGTCTTCAGCGGCCGTTCTCTATAAGTTTGAAAAATATTTTTCGCAATCTAATTTGACTATTGCAGTTAATCTTTTTGCAGGCAATACAGGGATTAATGATTCGGATTCGGCGATCTTTCACAACGTTTACAAACAGGCGCTTGAACAAGGCTCAGTGATTTTCTATGGAGGCCACTCCGGCCTAGGAGGAAATCTTAAAATAAAGGCATTGGAAAAGCGGGTGGGAACTATTGTGTTTCCCAAAGATCAATATCAGATAATTGTTTTTGATAGTTGTAGTTCGTTTCCCTACTATACAGAACTTTATTTTGATAATAAGGCCAATGTGGCCAAGGCCGATGGTAGTGTAGATACTTTTGGTTCTTACAATTTTGATATTATTACCAATGGACTATCTTCCTATTTTGAACGAAATAGTGTTTCCATTAATACGCTGTTGGCCGCGCTAAACACCGTCTATGAAAGTGGCATTGCTAAATCCTTTCAAGAATTGATTGATGAGATGCATGCAAATCACTTTAAAGCATCTAGTAAATTAGAAGGACACATGGTTGCCGTAAGTGGAGATGAGGATAATCCAACGGTAGCACCAGTGCTTGATATCAATTTAGAGCGCAGTAACATTGATGATGCAGTTGCTATCGCGGCCACCGTTGGACGTGATAGTTTCAATTTTTCTATTGAGTCACTTGATGCTAAGGAGATAATGGTACAGATTAAGGGCCTGCTAGAGAAGGAGGCGTTAGTGTATCTATTAACTTCTTCGGGCAAAGTTTTGTATGCCGCGATTGCAGAGGAAGGGGTACGCTGGCAAGCTTCGCAAGTAAATCAGTCAAATTGGACAGGATTTAGCTATATGGCCTATATCTCATTGCCAGAAAATGATTTTTCCACACTTTATTTGATGGGCAAAGATAAGATTTTATACTTCAAAGATAAAGATAAAGAATTGACCAAATCTGTTAGGCAGCACCCACAAGGATTGGTGTGGATCAAATTAGAACTTCAAGGGGATGGCCTTTTGATGGGGACAGATGAAAGCAATAAAAAATATCAGTGGGAAGAGAATAAATGGGTAGAGATTAAACAGGAAATTCCAGAATAATTTCAAAGTAAGTTTAAGTTTAAGTTTAAGCTAAATTTTAAGTAAAATTAAAACGGAAATGTCTTTGCAAAGTAAAAGCAAATTTAGCCTAGTGTATTTTTAAATTTCTTAAAGCTAATGAAAATTAAAATTGCGGCCATTATAATGAGAAAAGAAAAATGAGTGGCAATTACGTGAATATCTCCTCCTTTAAGCATGATATTACGCAACAGTTCTAGAAAATAGGTAACGGGATTTATATATCCAAAAACTTTCATCACGGTGGGCATGTTGCCGAGAGGGAACGTTAATCCCGAAAGTTGTATCGCCGGAAAGAGAAATAAAAAACCGGCCATCATAGATTGTTGTTGAGTATTAGTTAGAATGGAAATTAGAGTTCCAACAGCAACGGTGGTGCAGATGAAAATAAAAGCAGAAAGAACTAATACAAAAAAAGATCCGCGCATGGGAACATCAAAGGCAAATACTGCCACGCCTAAAACTAGCGGAATATTACTGAGGCCCAAAATGACATAAGGGAGAGTTTTTCCTAAAATAATTTCCCAAGTTTTGGTGGGAGCAGAAACTAACATTTCAAAGGTCCCAGTTTCCTTTTCTTTGGAAACTGACATACTGGTTAATAAAATAGTAATGACGCAAATAAGTAAGCTCATAACTCCAGGAACCATAAAAACGGCCGTGCGAATAGTGGGATTATAAAGGATGCGCATGTCAAAAGTTATGGGTGCCGGGCCATTGCTTTGATTAAAATCTCGGCGCACCACTTGTGCTAAAATGCTATTCATATACCCTTCAACACTTTGGGCCCGCAGCACGTTAGAGGCATTAACCAAAAGTTGTAAACGGCCTTCGCCTCTGGCGATCGCCTGCGTTAGTCCTTCAGGTGGGGGAACAATAACCGCATCGGCCTCATTGGCGCTGATTTGAGCGAAGGCCTCACTCTTTGTAACTTTGGCCGGAATAAACCATCCGGTAGTTATAGCGTGCTCGTACACGTGCTGCAAAACAGTATCACCTTTATGAGGGATAAAAGAGAGACGAACATTTTTTACATCAGAGGAAATGGCAAATCCAAAAAGAGTCATTTGAACAATGGGGGCAAAAAAGATAAGCATACGCATCTTTGGATCTCGTAGCGTTTGTAAAAACTCTTTGCGAATAAGGCCCATAATGGTGGGATTAAGTTTGAGTGTAAAAGGTATTTTCATTGTTATTTTATGCCTCCACATCTCGTTTGAATTTTTTTATCGAGGCCACTACCATTAAAATGCAGATGACTGACAGTACGAAAAAGCTATAGCGTAGTTCATATACCCCTGATCCTTTAAGAAAAACATCGCGACTAACTTCCATGAACCAACGTGCCGGCAAGATGGCCGTGAGAATTCTAAAAAATAAGGGCATGCTCTCCACAGGAAAGATAAAACCAGACAGAAGTATGGAAGGAAGAAGGGCGGTGGTCATGGCCACTTGCATGGACATTTGTTGTTTGCGAATGGTGGTAGAAATAAGGAGTCCCTGTGCTAAGCAAGTAGTAAGAAAAATAAAACAGCCACCGTAAAATACCAAATGACTACCACGAAAAGGGACTTCGAAAAAACCGCGGGCCATGATGTAGACAAAAGTTACTGAACCAAACCCTAAGATGACATATGGAGCAAGTTTTCCCAAAATAATTTCGATGGGCCGAATGGGAGTAGAAAGAAGCAATTCCATAGAACCATTTTCATATTCGCGCGCGATAGTTAAAGAGGTAAGAAGCGTAGACAAAACGGCAATTACCACCACCATCAGGCCAGGAACAATAAACCAACGACTATTTAATTCCGGGTTATATAAAAAACGAGTTTTTAGGTTAATCATGTAGGGAATTTTTTCTTTGGTTATTTTTTCATAGGACAATTTTTGAATGGTAGAGAAATATCCAATAATTGATCCTACGGTGGAGTTGTCAGAGCCATCCAAAACAAGTTGGGCGTGAGCACCTTGGCCGGCGAATAAATTGTATTCGAAGTTGCGGTTAATAATTAGCGCGGCACGATCTTTTTCTGCAAAAATTTGAGCGATAGCTTTTTGGGGACTATCCGTCGGAGAAATAATAAAATAGTGCGAGCTGGCCAGTGTTTCGGCAACTTTTCGAGAGGCGGCAGTTTTGTCGCCATCATAGAGTGCTAAATGTATATTTTTCACATTAAACTCAATGGCAAAACCAAAAATCATGACCATCATCATGGGAAGTAGAAGGGCCATCGCCAGGGTGAAGGGATCACGCATTACATGAAAAACCTCTTTTTCGGCAATAGCAAAAGCGCGAGAAATTTTCATCGATCATTGCCCTCCACTAATCGAATAAAAACATCTTCCAGCGTAGGAGTAATTGCTCGAATGGTAAAATCAGATGCATATTTATTTTTAAAATCATTCCAATGAGCTTCGCTAATGGGGGAGGCGTGATAACGCTGCCCATAGGCTTCAAAAGATTCAAAAAAATGGCCTTCGCGCAAGCTTTCTGCTTCTGCAAAAGTTATGTTGCGTTGAGGGTATAGTTCATAGAGTGGTTTGGGAAAAGTTGAACGTTTAAGGCCGCTAGGAGAATCAATTGCAATCAATTCTCCAGCACGCATAAGAGCAATTCGATCACATTGTTCGACTTCGTCCATATAGTGGGAGGTCACAAAAATAGTTTTTCCCTGCCGTGCCAGCTTTTTAATTAGATCCCAAAATTTTTCACGCGAGGCAGAAGTTACGCCGGCGGTTGGTTCATCCAAAAAAATAATTTCAGGATCGTGCAAGATGGAAGCGGCCAGTGATACTTGCTGTTTCATTCCGCCGGGAAGATCTTTTACCATGGTTTTGATTGGTTTGTTAAAAGAGATAAAATTAAGCAACTCCTGCTTGCGTTTTTCAAAAGTTGTCGCTGGAATTTTTCGAAGGGAGGCGGTGAAGGACAGATTTTCTTCCACGGTAAGATCGTTGTAGAGTGTAAATTTTTGGGACATATATCCAACCTTGTCTTTGATTCGATCAGTGTTGGTTATGTCATCGTAAGAAATTCCGGCCACCGAGGCATGGCCTTGTGTAGGGATAAGTAGTCCACAAAGTACTCGAATAGTAGTGGTTTTTCCGGCACCATTGGCCCCTAAAAAACCAAAAATTTCTCCCTTAAAAACTTTGAAGCTGACATTGTTAACTGCTTTGAAATCTCCAAATTGAACAACTAAATTGGCCACTTCAACAGCAAAGTCGAGGGGTGTTTTAGGTTCGATGCAAAACCTCCTGGGCCTTGGAGCGAGCAATGAAAAGGGCATCGAAATTATCCAACCCTTCCTGTTGTAGTAATTCGCGAGGAACTCCTTCTGCCAAAAACTTTCCGGATTCTAAAAGATGAACTTGGGCGCAACGTTCGGCCTCATCTAAATATGCTGTGGCAATAATTATTAAAATTTTTTGATCGGATAGGCGATATAAAAGCTCCCAAAATTCTCGGCGACTGATGGGATCTACCCCGTTGGTCGGTTCATCTAAAAGTAAAACTCGCGGGGAGCGCAAGAGGGAGCACATTAGACCTAATTTTTTATACATTCCACCCGAAAGTTTGCTGGCCGGACGATCAACAAATTTATCTAATCGAGTAATTCTTAAAAGATCTTCTCGTTTGTGATTATATTGCTCCGAAGGAATGGAGTAGAGTTCTCGGAAAAATTCCAGATGTTCATCAATGGAGAGATCACCATAGAGACTTTGCTGTTGAGGCATGTAGGCAACTGTTTCTCGAATTTCCTCGTAAGTTACTTCGCGCTGATTTTCGGTATAGCAGATAGTGCCGCGATCTTGTGTTAAAAGTTTAATCAGTGTGCGCAAAAGCGTTGTTTTGCCTGCTCCTTCCGGGCCGATCAGTCCGTGCATAAGGCCAGCGGAAAAATTCATGGAAACATTATCTAGTGCTTGGTTGGGACCTAATTTCTTGTAGAGATTATTAACCGTAATCCCAATAGCGGAAGCGCTGCTTGATGATGAGTGCGTCAGTTTCATCACTTATCCTCAATTTTTACTTCGATTGTCATTCCCGGTTTTAAAATCTCTTCTGGATTTTGGAAGGAGATATCGACGGCAAAAACTAAACGAGTACGCTCTTCTCGCGTCTGAACATTTTTAGGTGTAAATTCTGCTTCTTCTGCCACCTTGGCCACGATTCCATCAAATTTTCTCATGTTCATTTCTGGTAGATATCCTGAAAGTTTTTGGCCAATTTTAATTTGAAAAATTAGTTCTTGTGGAATGTAAATGGTGGCATAAAGATCGGCCTTAAGGTTAGCAAGGGTAAAAAGTTTGGTTCCCACATTAACCATCTCACCTTCTTCATGGTATTTATTCAGTATAGTTCCCGAAATTGGTGAGACAATAGTACACCAACTAAGCCGGAGATCTGCTTCTTCTTTGCGATTTTTTATCTGATCATAACTTTCCTCTGATTGAGATCCCTGTTTGTATAGTCTGGCCGCGCGGATAAAATTTTGGGCCGCAATTTTTTGAGCTAAATGATGATCTTCACAGGCCAGAGACATCAGGGTATCACCTTTAGTAATAGTAGATCCTTCTTGATAATTATTTTTAGAAATTACAGAAACAAGTCGTGAAGAAATATCTATTTTGGTGGCCTCTAATGTTCCTGCATAGTAAAAATTAGGAGGGAAGAAAATAATTTTAATAACAAATCCAAGACAGATGATTAGAATGAGAATTCCAATTTGTTTTTTAATAGTATTTGAACTCTTTCCATTTTCCATATTTTTCTCCTGGCCTTATTATTTACTTGTTGTGGTGGCCAAATAATCTAATATCGCAGTTTGCATCAAAATGGCACTTTCAATTTGGGCCATGCTAACTTCCGTCTGCAAAAGTTTTAAGTTGGCATCTTGTACATCTAAATAGCGAACCTTGCCAACTTTGTAGGATTGATAGGTAAGTTGTTCAACTTCTCGTGCCTCACGAACATTTTGTGCTCCCAATTTTTGCTGGGCCAAGAGGTTGGCCAGAGCATCAGAGGCCTTGTTGTATTCTTTTGCTAAGTCAGATTGCTTTTGCTCTTTTTGGTATTGCAAGGCCAGCGCATCATTTGTTTTTTGCGATACTCGATTACTAATAATTCCCCAATCCCAGAGAGAAAAAGATAAAGAGGCAGAAACGCTATTTTGAATAGACTCTTCTTCTAGTCCGATTTTGGGAAAAATATATTGAGACTTTGCTTGCAATTGAATTTTAGGAAAAAAGTTTGCGCGCTCACTGCTTGCCAAAGTATAGGCCGAGTTTTCTTGATTTTGTAGTGCAATCATCTCTGGGTGATTTTTTACTGCTTCGCTGGCCGGAATATTACTTACGAAACGATTTTCTCGCAGAGTGGTGGAAAGGTCATCTAGGTCAACTCGTAGCGAGGGAGGATCGATATCGTCTGGAAGATCCGTGGCCAATTCTGTTGGCACCGGGTGAGAGGTATCAAAAGTTAAATCCTCTCCAGTGAGAGAAATTAGTTCGCGCAAATTTGCAGCAAGATTAGTTTGCGCCTGCATAAATTTCATCTTATAACCAATAATTTCGCGATTTGCCAAAGTTTGCTCTAGGCGACTAGCGGCGCCGGCCTTAAAGCGAAGTTGAATATCTCTTCCTTGATCTTGTGCCAATTTTAGTGATTTAGCAGTGAGTGTTAATTCGCGAAGGGAGTATTGAGTTTTAAAATAAGTTTGTTTTATGGTTAACTCTAATTGTTTTTGAAAAATTTCTGAACCATTTTCTTTAGCGTCAGATAGAAGCGCTAGCCCTTCAGCATTTTTACGATCTTTGCCTCCATCAAAGAGGGTGTAGCTAAGCACTGGGCCTACTGCATAATTTTCATGTTCACCCAAAATGGCCACGCCCATAGGGCCGATTGTTGCTGGCACTTCTGATTGATAAGAGTAATTTCCGGCCAAGGCCAGACTAGGCCATAGCAAAGCATATGCCGCCTCAGATTGATGTAAAAAGGCAGAGGCGGATGCCATTGTAGACTTTAGGGCCGCCGAGTTATGAATGACTTTGTCAATGGCAGAAGTTAAGCGCTCTTTGAAAAGAGGTGCCTGCTGCGAAGAAGTGGCCGCTTGAGTTATAGTTATTGAAATAAAAAAAATGGATAAAAATTTTATGTTCATGGACTTTTTATACCTCTATTTTTGCCGCTTATATTGTAGAATTTTATTGGGAAATTCAAACTCTTCATCGGCAGCGATTCGTTTATAATTGATAAAGTTGCGTAGAACAATTTTTACATAGTGATTGGTTTCCTGATAAGGAATCATTTCGATAAATTCTACCATGTCGCCGTTATAGCGATCACGTAACCATTGATTGATGGCGCTCTCACTGGCGTTATATGATGCTGTGGCCAAAACCATACACCCTTCATATTTGGCCAAAAGCTCTTTTAAAAGTGCCGCCCCCATATTTATATTAGTAGATTCGTTGAAGAGACTTTTGAAGTCAGTATAGGGAATATTATAGCGACGAGATAGTTCAGCTCCGCGTTCTGGAATAATTTGCATAATTCCAAAGGCATCTGCAAAACTGCGGGCCACGGGATTAAAAGAGGATTCTTGCCGAGCAATGGAGTGAATGAACTCGGAATCTATTTTAAATTTATCCGCAGCTTTTTTTGAAATAGAAAGAAATGGAGTTGGAAAAAGCAATTTTACGTACTGGCCAGTAACTTTGCCACGAATTTTATCGTCGAGCTTATAAAATTCTTCAATCAAAATATCATAGGCGTGGGCGCGGGCCAGTAATGGAATTATTTTTAATCGATCTGTGGGATTTCGCTTTTTGCTGTTATAGTTAGTGATGAATTTAGATGCGAGAGTATGTTCGCCAACGGAAATTAACCATTCGAAGGTAGGAATAAGTTCAGCGGTCGGAGGATTTTCTACCTCTAATGGTGAATAGCTAAGACCTAATTCTCGTGCCGCCATAATTCCGTAATATCCATATTCATCGGCCAACACTAACTCATTAAAAAGATCGACAGCACGATCAGTATTGCCAGACGAATGTAGAGCGCGGGCCTCCCAAAACTTTAGTTTTAACCGATAAGAGTTACTGACGCTATTGGCCTGACAAGAAGAAAAAGTCTCTTGAGCATTACTAAATTTTTTAAGATGATAGTAGATCCAACCTACATTCCAACATAGTTGATCACGTAAATCAGCACCGATGTCGCCAGATAAAAGGGCCTCCTTATAATAGATAATGGCCAATTCTAAGTCGCGCGCCTCCATGGATATTCCACCCAAAGAGTTTAAAATAGTCGCCCGAGTATTGGGATTGGAGGGGGCATGTTTTAAAATATTTAGTAGGATTTTTTTTGCTTTTTCCCCATTATCGCTGGTCCAAAGTGCGCGAGCAAATTTAATTTCATTGGAGATTAGGGCGTTTTTATATTCTTCACTTTGAGGAGTGTTCTGAAACTTTGAATTTATTAGTTCGCTAATTTCGCCGGTCTTTTTTCGAAAGGCATCTAATTTACGTTCAAGTTTATAGGACATGGCAATTCTATTCATTAACTCAATTTGCTTTGCAAAAGAGATATTTTTTCCATCGATAATATTTTGATAAAGTTCGCGGGCCTTGTCGAACATGCGACTTTTTTCAAAGTCGCGAGCAACTTCTTCGATATTATTATTGTTAATTATTGGATTTAATCGCGGGGAGATAGCATAAAGACGATTGCGAAACTTTGTAGATAGTTTTGGATCGCTAGTGTTTTCAAGGGCACTATTTATTAGTCTGATTTTTTCATGTTGGACGCGGCCATATTTTGAGAGCTGAAAAGAGAAATTAGCAATTTGTTCTTTCATTTCTAAATGAGCGGCCAGATTTAGCGATACATTTAAATATAATTCTTTCAACCATCCAGGCACTTGGTCCTCAGCGGTTTCCCAAATTTTAATTAGTTCCTCTGGCCCATAGGAACAGGCGGTAAGCGTTTTAATAAAGGCCAATTCAAAAAGAGGAAAATCTTTTTGCTCCGATAGTTCTTTAAATGCTTGGCAGGCCAGGCCATTTGCTCCGTTGGCAGAAAGTAGATCGGCCTGTAAATATTTGGACGTCCACTGGATATTTCGCTCTTCATCGATGGGGGGAAGATGGTTTTTGGAGATGTCATATTTGATTTTTTTCATCTCATCATAGGTAGGGGGAAGAATCAGCTTATTTGAGGCGCACGAAAAAAAAAGAAAAATAAAAAATAGCTGTCTAAGTAGTGGAATCACTAAAAACTCCCCAGGTGTGATTTTGGCCTCCATTATTGTTGGCAAAATATTAAGATAAGTCTATATCTTTGTGCCGATACTATATTTTTTCTATTCAAATGCGCTGAGGCGGAACAGAGGATTTGTTATTATGATTGACGTAACACATGCGAAGAAAAAGTTAATTCACTTTGCCTCCCTAGGATGTTCTAAAAATCTGGTTGATTCAGAGGTAATGCTAGGTATTTTGGAGCAGGCCGGATTACAGCATACGTCTAATCCTGAGGAGGCAGAAGTTATTGTAGTAAATACTTGCTCCTTTATCGACGTGGCCAAAAAAGAATCAGTTGATGTCATCTTGGAGATGTCTGATTATAAAAATGCCGAAAAAGGAAAGTGCAAAGCGTTAGTAGTTGCTGGTTGCTTGGCACAGCGCTATTCTGGGCAAGTGGAGGAGGAAATTCCCGAGGTCGATTTGCTGATAGGAACTGGAGAATATAATAAGATTGCGACTCTTTTAGATGATTTAGAAAAAAAGAAATTAAAACAAAAGACCTTTGTCGGGGAACCTAAATTTATTCATACGGAATTAGACCCTCGCATTAATAGTGCTCCCTCATATATGGCCTGGTTGAAAGTTTCGGAAGGTTGCGATCGTCTTTGCACCTTTTGTGTTATTCCTCAAATTCGCGGAAAGTTGCGCTCACGAACAGTGGATTCGTTATATGCCGAAGCGATGAAGTTAGTAAAAAGTGGAGTGGTGGAGTTAAATTTAATTTCCCAGGATTTATCACAGTACGGAAAAGATCTATTACCTCCCAATACTTTGTTTAATTTGCTAGAGAGATTAGAATCAATTGCTGGATTGCGCTGGATTAGACTTTTTTATTTTTATCCAGACGATTTAAACGAAGCGGTAATCAAGAAGATAGCGGACTCGGAAAAAATTTGTAAATACTTGGATATTCCCATTCAGCATTTTTCAAATCGTATTTTAAAGTTGATGAATCGAAAAATTACTGGAGAGGAGATATTAAGAAAAGTTAATTTACTTCGGGCAAAAATTCCCGAGATTGTTTTAAGAACATCGCTAATTGTCGGTTTTCCGGGGGAGAGTGAAGATGATTTTGCTCAGATGGAGGCCGGTGTAAAAGAGATTGGATTTAATCATTTGGGAGTGTTTGCCTACTCTGATGAAGAAGAGGCCCCTTCTTCTAAATTGCCCAATAAGATTAATGGCAAGTTGATCGCTAAACGTCAAAAGAAGATTTATGATGTGCAAAAGAAAATTGCGGCGAAACTTAATAAAAAATTTATTGGGCAGACCATAGATGTTCTTATTGAAGGAAATCACGAAGAAACCGATCTACTTTGGAGAGGCCGCCATAGTGGCCAAGCACCAGATATTGACGGCAAGGTTATCATCAACGATAAAAGCGAAGGACTGGAAGTAAAAGTCGGCGACATGGTTAAGGTATTAGTAGAGGAAGTGGTCGATTACGATTTGGTCGGAAAAATTATTTCTCAAATTTCCAAAAGGGAACACCCTTAGAAGAATGTGCTGGTGATTCTCGATTTTCGGGAGCAATTGCCGCCGAATCGTCTTTGGCCTTAGCACTAGAAGATGGGCCGCGCTCAGAAGGTGTAAGCGAGTTATCAACGGCGGAACTATCATCTTCTTCTTCAGTTACTGTTGTTCCCGAAGCGATATTGCGTTCAGAGGGATTTACCTCGTCGATATTATACTCGTGACTTTCACTATCCCAACTTGTTGGTGCCACTGGATCACTAGATGGTGCGGCCGGCGCGCTGCCTATTTTTATTTCTGGTGGAGTGTATTGGCCTTCCTTGCTATCTTCAGCGATTAGTGTGCCAAAAGCAAATACGCCCAAAATAATACCAAACGAAATTTTAAAAAAATATTGATTCATAGTTTCTCTCCTGACAAAAGAAAGAGTCATGATAACCTGATCGGTTTTGACGGGAATTCCTTTAGCGAATACAGCGATTTTTTTTAAAAATTTGTAGCATTATGGTTAAATTGTCTTTTTTCGAGGCCTTGGCCAGAAGTATTAGGGGAGGTAATTCCCGTGTTGCAAGTGTTGCGGTGCTTAGAAAAAGTATGATGTACCTTTTAACCTTAAACCTTTTTAAGAGAACAGCGGAGTGGAGAGATAGCGTTCTCCGGTATCACAAAAAATGGTGATGATGTCGATTTTTTTGTTGCCTGAATTGCTTGTTGCGCGTGAGGCAAGCTGCGTGGTGGCCCAAAGATTGGCCCCGGAAGATATTCCAACTAAGGCACCCTCCTTATTGGCAATGCTGCGGGCAGTGGAAATTGCATCTTCTGCAGATACGGTGATTATCTCATCAACCACTTCTCGATTATAGACAGCGGGAATAAAGCCAGCACCAATCCCCTGAATAAGGTGAGGGCCTGGATTTCCACCAGACAAAACAGGGGAGTCTTTGGGTTCAACGGCAACTATTTTTATATTTTTATTTTTTTCCTTTAGAAATTTACCCACTCCCGAAATAGTTCCTCCTGTTCCGACCCCCGCAACAAAGTAGTCAATATGGCCACCAGTGGCCTGCCAAATTTCTACCGCAGTAGTTTTATAGTGGATTTCTGGATTGGCCATATTTTCAAATTGGCCAAGTGTTATTGAGTTTTTTATTTCTGCGAGCAATTCGTTGGCGCGAGTAATCGCTCCTCTCATGCCCAGTTTTCCTGGCGAGAGAACAATTTCTGCACCATAGGCCTTTAAAATAGAGCGACGTTCAACAGACATCGTTTCGGGCATTACTAAAATTACTCGATACCCCAAAACCGCTCCAATCCAGGCAATAGCAATTCCGGTGTTCCCGCTGGTTGGTTCAATAATGGTAGCACCAGTGTATAATTTCCCATTTTGCTGGGCGGCCAAAATCATAGACAGTCCAATACGATCTTTTATGCTTCCTCCGGGATTAAAGAATTCCGCCTTGGCATAGATGTTGGAATTATATTGTTGTGAAAAATGTTTTAAATGTAAAAGAGGAGTGTTGCCAATTTTGTTTAAAATATTGTTAGAGTCATTTGAGTTAGTCATATATTAAACCTCCCAACGAGTATTGAAAAGATAGTTAAATTCCCAGGCCGCCATCATTAAGGGGAGATGGTTGACGATTATAAATTTTCGAATTAGGAGGAACATCATTGGATACAAAGACGTTTCCACCAATAACGGAATTAGCACCCACTGTAATATTTCCCAGGATGGTTGCTTCGGAGTAGATGATGACGTTATCCTCAATTTTGGGGTGGCGCCGCAAATTTTTAATCAGCTTTCCATCTTTATCTTTTGGAAAGCTCAATGCCCCTAAAGTTACCCCCTGATAGAGTCTAACGTTTTTTCCAATTACGGCCGTTTCTCCTATAACAACTCCGGTGCCATGGTCGATAAAAAAACCAGGGCCAATTTGTGCTCCGGGATGAATGTCAATTCCAGTGCGTGAATGTGCTCGTTCGGTCATGATTCGCGGAATGATGGCAACTGATTTTTCATATAGTAGATGAGCAATGCGATAGGTAGCGATGGCCTCGACACAAGGATAGCTCATGATAATTTCATCGACGGACTTGGCAGCAGGATCACCGTCATAGGCCGCTTGTACATCACTAACCAATGTTTTGTGTAAGTCCGGCAGTGAAGAGATAACATAAATGGTAGTCTCTAGTGCACTTTTTTCACAATCACAATCATCGCAACGCTCTTGAGCACAACGATACTTAATTGCCTGTTCAACCTGTTTGCCCAGCTTAAGCGTCGCAGAGCGAAGACGGTCCCCAATAAAAAGATTCATCTCATTTTTGGGAATTGGCCTATAGGTTTGAAGGCCGGGAAATAAAGTTGCCAACAATTCATCTAAAACGTCATAGACTGCTGAGCGAGTGGCCAAGTTTAGTTCTTCAGTAGTATTTGCCCCATAGTTTTTATTCAAACTATCTTCAAGACTGTCAATGACGTTTGGCAGTGACTTATTAATCCAATTGCGTAAATCCATGAAAAAACCTCTTGGGATTGGAGGGATGGTGTTATTATTGTAGTCCTGCTGGAGAATAATTAATATGAGAAATTGTTGCAGCATCTCCTGACTAGAGTAATTGGTTTTTTCTTATATTTTTATCCCACGAAGAACGGAGGATGGAGTTTTGTCTTCCAAAGTTAGATGTTCTATTTGCGAAATACCAGCATTGCTTAGCATTTTTATTAGATCCGCTTTGGAATAAGATTGGCCACCAGTAGTACCAACCAGCATATTCAAAGAGAAAAGAGCAGGAAAAAGAGGGCCACTTTTTTCATCATTTAAAATAAATTCATGAATAAGAAAAACGCCATTGGGGTTAAGGGCCTTCGCTGCTTTGCTGATGACAAGTTGACAGTTTTTCTCATCCATTCCATGCAAGATATGCGATAGCCAAACGGCATCATATTTTCCCGGGATATCGTTGACGGTAAAATCTCCCCCGATGAAATTAATGCGGTCATTCAAATTAAAGCGGGCAATGGTTTTTTCTGCAAATGGGGCCGTCGTCGGCAAGTCAAATACTGTTCCACTCATCTGCGCATTGTTTTGACAAAAATAGATAGCATAGGTTCCTGGGCCTCCACCTAGGTCCAAAATAGATTGGGCCTTTGCTAGATTAATTTTTTCTACCCAACGAGGAGCAAGTCTAGAGCGAAAGGCCATGTTGAACATTCCCATTAAAAAATTTTCACGCTCTATTTCTGAATTGGTATGAGAGGTACTACTTCGATGAGGTTCTCCTGTGCGAACTACGGAGGCCAGGTTATTCCAAGAATCAACAAGGTGATGGTGGTGGCCAATGATATATCCAGTATAGGCTTCTGAGTTTTTAGATAAAAATTCAGAAGCAAAGGGAGTATTGGTGAAGTTGCCGTCTATTTTTACAAGAAGATCCATTGCGCAGAGGGCGTTAAGCAGCATCTCGCAAGCTCGCTGATTGTAGCTTGCGAGATGGGCCATTTCCTTGGAAGTTTTCAGGCCACTATCTAAAAGGGTAAAAAGGTCAAGTTCGATGGCCGCGTGAATGGCGAATGCCTGCCAATAACCGCCGCTTAGCTGAATAAGTTTTTCTTGAGACCAATCATTGTTTTTGCTCATACTCATATAGGATCTCCCCCGATCGTCTAGGTTGGTTATCCAAGTTGCTCCAACAAAGTTACAACCTAGATAACTTTGCAACTCAATAAGCATGTCGGAAATTAATATTGAATCTTACTTGTAAATTATGATGACGCATACCTTATTCAGGAGGCCGCGGGGAGGTGATGATCTATCATTTGTTAATTTTTAAAATAAATAATTGTGTTTGCGGTTGTTTTAAATTGCTTAACAATCTGTTTCCATATAATGTTTGGAACACAGTATTAACACAGGAGGAAAGATGATTAAGTCAGTCGGTATTTTTTTATTGGCCTTTATTATTATCGGGTGTTCATCAACAACAACAATAACTTCTAATGATAAAGAAGCTAAAATTTATGTTGATGGTGAACTTAAGGGGACGGGTTCGATTGTACATACGGACACTAAAATTGTTGGCTCAACAACTTCAATAAAATTTCAAAAAGAAGGCTGTGAACCAGTTAATTATACTTTGACAAGAAGTGAAGAATTTGATGCGGGAGCTTGTGCCGGTGGCGTTTTTGTTCTTGTTCCATTTCTATGGGTAATGAAGTATAAGCCTGTGCATTCTTATGAATTCACATGCGAAAAAAGATAGCATTTTTATTTCTGATTATATCTACTCCACTTACAGCACATTCAAAGGTTGTAAGTGGTGTAGATCAGGCCTTTAAAATCAAACGTTATATGCAAGTTAAAGAAATGGTTTCTGGCCGTAGTGAAGGGGTGCATTTTTACCAAAAAGTTCTTTCAAAAACCCTGGGAAGTAGCTGCGATATGTATCCTAATGACTCAAAATATGCACAGATTAATTTTAGCAAATGTTCGGCAATTTATAGTATCATCAATTCGATGCATCGTTTTTATTTGGAGCCAGATTCTGCGACAGTTGGACTTGATATTATTGCAACAAAAAAGGTTTTCCATGTTGATTTACCTCGCAATTGTCGTTGGCATTAATGTCATATCGGCAAATCTAAGTGCCAACGATTGTCAATTATCTAAGCAGTTCTTTGATAGAGCAGAACAACTTTATCAGAGAGAACAGTTTTTACTAAGTTCTGGCCATTTTTCACAAGC
This sequence comes from Bdellovibrionales bacterium RIFOXYD12_FULL_39_22, assembly GCA_001770205.1. Taxonomy (GTDB): domain Bacteria; phylum Bdellovibrionota; class Bacteriovoracia; order Bacteriovoracales; family Bacteriovoracaceae; genus YD12-FULL-39-22. The sequence goes on along the minus strand of MEQL01000039.1, from coordinate 161,152 downwards.
TGCGGCAGCTGCTTGCACGCAAGATGAAAAAAATCAATCACTATTTAAATATTCGTTAGGGATGATAAAACTTGATGAATTTAACGAAGCCTATACAGAACTAAGTGAAATAGAGAAAACTGCCGGCCCTAAATTATTAGAAAATATTTTATTGGCCAAAAAACTATATTTTAATGCGGATGTTGTTTTAAACGAAGAAAATAAGATCAAGATTCAAGTTTGGAACGTTAGAAATAATAAAAAAGAGCTGGAACAGATATCTTCTAAATTTGTCGGCCCATATTGGAAAAATCAAATTTCTCAATATCAGGCGGCCTTAGAAGAGATTGATACTAAAAATCCATTACTTGCAGGAACATTGAGTATTGTACCAGGACTGGGACAGGTATATGTTGGTGCCTATCAGAGTGCTGCAATTTCTTTTCTAATTAATAGTTTATTTTTTATGGGTATGAAGGATTTTTATAACAATAAACAATATGCGGCATCTGTTGCGGCCGGATTGGTTTTTTCTATAACTTACGTAGGTAATATTTTGAATGCGGTTAATATGGCGCATTTAAAAAACAATCAAATGCTGAAACCATATGAAGAAAAAATGTATAATGATTTTTTCTATGATCTAAAATAATCTATAAGGCATTGAAGAGAATCTATTCCTTCCGATGCACAACGTAAAAAAACATCAGCTCCGCCAATTCCTCTTTGAAATCTAAAAAGAGTGGGTGTTCGTCAAGGCCCATGGCCACTTCATTGGCAGTCGCAATATTTTTCTGTAACTCCTCAATTAGATTTTGGCAAACATTTGGAAAAGGTAGTTTTTGTGCGATGAAATTTTTCCATGATATTTGGGGGGAAGTGAGGCCATTATCATGGCGAAATGTTTGGTGTGTCCATTCTCCCGTCTTAAAATTAAAATCGTAGAGAGAGAGGAATTTATGGGCCAAAGGAATGATCATCTCTAAAGCATGAATAATGTAGTTGATTTCCTCTTCTGAAAAAGAATAATGCAAATTAAGTCGTACCCATCCTGGCTTTAGTCCGCCTAGATGATTTTCTTCAATAGCACAAATGTATTGATTAGATTTATTCTGATCGATATTTAGCAACACATGGCCATACGGGCCAGCACAGGAACATCCGGCACGGGTTTGAATTCCAAATAGATCATTAATCAATTTAGTGAAAAATTTAGGATGTAATATTTTATCACGATGCTTGATGTTAAAGGAGACAATGTTAACTTTCTTCTCTGCGTCTGTAGGGCCATAAATAATAACATCAGGGTGATTCTTGAAATGATCATAAAATAAATTAAAGTAGTGATGTTCAATTTCTTCGATGCGAGTAATACCAACCTGCTCTTTTAATTCAAAGGCCAATGCGGCCTTGATTGATTGTAAAATTCCCGGTGTGCCAGGTTTTTCTCGTTCCTCAATATCGTCGGTGTATTTTTCTTTATGCATAGTAACGTAATCAACGGTGCCTCCGGCCGCAATCGTCGGTGGAAGATTTTTGGCGTAGATGCGTTCGTTAAAAATAAGCAATCCCGAGGCACCCGGCCCTCCGATAAACTTATGGGGAGATAAGAAAATGGCATCAAAATAAGAGAGGTCATCTTTATTCATATTAATTTCAACATAGGGAGCACTAGCGGCAAAATCAAAACAGGCAATAGCTCCATGGCGATGTAAAATTTTTGCAACATCATAGATGGGAGTTTTTATCCCAGAGACGTTGGAGGCCGCAGAAAAAGATCCGATTTTTTGTCGGCCAGAAAGATTAGGATCAGAAACAATTCGCTCCAAGGCGATTAGATCAAGTTCCCCGGAATTATTTAGTGGAGTTTCAATAACATCGCAGCAACTTTGTCGCCACATGATTTCGTTGGAGTGATGCTCATAGGGGCCGACAAAGACCACTGGCCGTTTACATTTCATAGTCACTTCATCGAGAGAGGCATCTAAACGCTGTCGTGTGGCCGGAGGCCAATACACGCCTAGAATTTGTTGTAGCTTAACGATGGCCCCGGTGGCCCCTGTACCAGTGAAAACTATTTTGCCAGATGGCCCAGCATTGACAATTTTTTTTATGCTGCTTTCTGCCTCATGCAGTAGCGTAGACATAGTTTTACCAGTGAAATCGTCATTGGTGTGAGTGTTGGCATAAAAATTTAATAGATAATTTAGATACTCTTCAATAGGACGATAGGCGCGGCCGCTGGCCGTAAAATCGGCATAGACTAGTGGGCGTTGGCCGAAGGGGGTATCAAAATAGATGTTGCGGCCAACGATATTTTCACGCACAAATTTTAAACTTTCAATTTTATCATTTATCATTATTGTCATAGCAGGCCATCCCTTAGAAGCAATTAATTTTGAGAAGTTTATGATAGATGTCTTTGAGTGCCAGGTAAATCTTATCGTAATCACTGTCAGAATCTTCTAAATTAGATTCAATGCTAAGACTTATACGAATTCCTCCGCGCCCGGTGGCATCATCAACTTTCATCGCCTTAAGCACACGAGAGGTTATGGGTTTGTCATCTGAGCAGGCGGCGGAAGTAGAAACAAATATATCTCGAGATTCCAATTCAATTTGAATGGCCTGTCCAAAAAGCTTTGGATATGCCAAATAAGTTGTCCCCGGGAGACGCGCAACTGTTTCGCCAATAATTTTTACAGATGGAAAGGCCGCTTTTATTTTTTTTTCAAAATCATTTTTTTTATGTTTAAGAATTTCAATTCGATTGGATTTTTTGGCAAAAGCATCTAAGGCCACCGCCAAGGTTTCATTACCTAAATAGTTTTGTGTTCCGCTGCGCAAGTTGCGCTCTTGGCCGCCACCGAGAAGGATCGGTTTTACTTGGCGATAATCACGGGCCAATAAAATTCCAGTGCCAACCATGGCCCCAAATTTGTGGCCAGAAAGAACGGCAAAGTCCAGTTGCGATTTTTGAAAATCAAAAGGAAGTTTACCCACGTATTGAGTAGTATCAGAAAAAGAAGGGATTTTTTCATCCTTACAGATTAGGGCGATTTTTTCAAAAGGTTGAAGAACACCTGTTTCATTATTAGAGGCCATTACTGCTGCCATGGCAATTTGGCCACGATATTCTTTCACCATTTGTTCAAAAACTGAAATTTGAATGGCCCCATTTTCATTTACCGGAATGAATTTCACCTTGAATCCTTGCTTTTCATAAGAGAGGGCGGTGGTATGTGTAGCGGGATGTTCAATGTTAGAGATAAAAATATAAGGAGTTTTGGTGGCAGAGGCCTCGGAAAGAAGAGAGTGAAAAACGGTGGTTGTTCCCTCGGTTGATCCAGAATTAAAAATGATTTGATCTTCTCGTGCTCCTAAATGTTGAGCACAAATTTTTCTAGCATTGTTCATTCCCAACATGGTTTTGGCCCCCAAATGGTGAGAAGAGTTGGGATTGGCAAAAGGTCCAGTGTTGATTCGATGGATCAAATACTCTTTTACTGCTGTCGAGAGAGGGGCACTTCCATTGTAATCAGCATAAATCATAAAATCTCCTAGCTTTAATTTTTAGCTCAACTTTAGCATGCGATTTAACGCAATATTTGCCATGTCCTTAATATTTTTTTCCACGGTTATAACGTTGATTGGTTTGTTCTCTTTGATAGCGCGGAGAGATGCCAATAACCAGCGTGGGCGCACGCGATACATGGTGGAGCAAATACATTGATAGGGAGAGAGAGAGAGAATGGTTTTGTCGGTAAATTTTTTGGCCAGACGATTTACTAAATTTACTTCGGTGCCAACAGCAAAGGTTGTACCCGATGGTGCGGCCTTAATGGCGTCAATTATTAGAGAAGTCGATCCATGAACATCTGCTTGTGACACCACTTCGAAATTGCATTCAGAGTGCACAGCGATTTTTATTCCCGGATGAGTTTGGCGCATAAAAGCGATTTGCTCTGCGGAAAACCCTTGATGAACAGAACAGTATCCATACCATAAAATAACCTTGGCCTTAGCAATCTCCTCTTTAGTTACCCCGCCATTTTTTTTATTCGGATCATAGACAATCATCTCCTCAAGTTTGATGCCCAGTTCATAGCAGGTGATGCGTCCTAGATGCTGATCGGGGAAGAAGAGAAGTTTTTCTCCTTGAGAGAGCGCCCAGGAGATAATTTTTTTAGCGTTTGAAGAGGTGCAGATGCATCCCTCATGTTCTCCTACAAAGGCCTTTAGTTCGGCGGCACAATTAATGTAGGTTATGGGAATAATTTTTTTGGAAGTGACAGACTGAATGGATTGCCAACAAACTTCCACGTCGGCCCGACGGGCCATGTCGGCCATAGAACAGCCGGCATTCAAATCTGGCAAAATTACTTTTTGAAAATCAGCAGTAAGCATGTCGGCAGCTTCGGCCATAAAATGCACACCACAAAAAAGAACGTATGGCCTATCTGTTTTGGCCGCTTGCTGAGAGAGATAAAGTGAGTCACCAATTACATCGGCAAATCTAATGATGTCATCTTGCTGATAGTGGTGGCCTAAAATTATCACTTGATTTGTTAATTCTTTTTTTAGCGCGCTAATTTCGGCCAGTACCATTTCGTCGCTTAATTCTTCTTCGCTGATGATTGGGCGGTAGCTGTTTTGTTGGGCAAATAAATTTATCATTTTTGTACTCCAATTAATTGACTGCTTTTTTTATAAAATTTGATAGACGTTGTATACTGCGCGTTTTACAATTTTGCTGACTGGTATTGTCTTAAGGAGGAGATAGATGGAAGTAATTACCGTGGCGAACAACAAAGGCGGCGTCGGTAAAACGATGCAGTGTTATCAATTGGCCTGCTATTTGGCCAACAAAGGCAAGCGCGTATTGGTAATTGACCTTGATTCGCAAGCGAATTTGAGTTCAACATTTGAAGTCAATATTCAGCGCACCCTTATTCCTGAATGGTTGATTGGAGATGTCGGGTATGAGGAGGTTTTAGTTCCATCATCGGGAGAAGGTGAGTTTCACAAAAACATTACGCTGATTCCGGCCAGTCGACATTTGGCCAATCTTTCCAAGCTGCTTATTCTTTCAGAAAATGAGATTCGCAAAAATGCTGGCCGCAAAGAGCGACTGCTGAAAATTCGCCTTGATGAGATTAGATCTAAAAATCTTTTTGATTTTGTCGTGATTGATACTCCTCCGATGTTAGGTGATGAGCTAATTATGGCCGTAGTGGTGGCCAACAAATTATTGGTACCAACGCAAGCGCAAGATTACTCTATCGACGGACTGGAAGAGTTAATGGATACCGTGGAAATAATTCGTGAGACAGAAAATCCCACAATGAGCTTTTCTATAATTCCATCCATGGTGAATATGCGTCGTAAAATTGAACGTCAACGCCTGGATGAGCTGTCACAGATGTTTAATATTACCCCGGCCATCCGCAACTTAGTTCAGGCCCAAGAGTCGATTTCGCTTAAAAAACCAGTTTTTACTTTTGGAGAGCGTTGTCGCAGTAAAACGGATTATGATGCTCTTTGGGATAATCTACATTTGTCCCAATAGTTAAACATATAGTTAGACACAAAGAGAGATAACTTTTATTCACAAGGAAGTGGAGGAACTATGGCAAAGACTTTTGCCCCCCGAGTTTTGAAAAAAGATCGTCAAAGAATTGATCCTACCGAAGTTTTAGGTTCTGATGTTTTCGCCGTATCTGATAACAAACTTTTTCAAGGTGCTAAAGTTCAGGAAATTGAGTTAAAAGAGATTCGAGTACTAGGCCAAGTGCGAACTAAGTTTGATGATAAATCCATTAGGGATTTGGCAGAGAATATTCAGATTAATGGACTGATTCAACCCTTGGTTTTACATAAGGATCGGGATGGCCGGTATCGTTTGATCTGCGGAGAGCGTCGCTATCGTGCTATGAATTTGATTCAAAAAAATTCGGCCCCTTGCTTTGTTTTAGATAACAAAACAGAAGAAGAGCTACTGGCGATTCAGTTTTCAGAGAACTCTTCGCGCGAGGCATTACACTATATAGATAAAGCAGATGGGATATTAAATTATCAAATGGCCACCAACGCCTCTGAGCGAAAAATTCAAGTGGCCCTTTCGCTTTCAAAATCAGATGTACATCGTAGCTTGCAAATAGCCAAGCTATCCACGGGTATAAAAGAAGCTGCTAAAAAATTTAATATTGAAAAATATGTTTTATTAGAAGTGGATGAATTATCAAATTTAGCACTCAGAGAGATCCTTTTTGCCAAGATTGAAGAGGGGGAGCTTACTAAGCGCTCTCAGCTAAAGTACTTGCTGGAGAAGGAAGCAGATCAATTAGCGGGATTATCGATAAAAAAATTGACGGCCGAAGGCGGCAATATCTCTAGTACAATTCAATAGGTTGCTGGCCTTTTTTGGTATGGCCATTGCAATGATACCTGTAAGAGTCAATGGGGACTGTAGTAATTACAGGGTGCTTTTATGAATTGGGATGAATACTATGAAGGCCAGAACCGTCTAAATATTAGACAAGTGTCGAAGCGATCCGACATCAAGTTCGCCATCATTCTTGTTACGCTACTAGTAATGTTACTAGCGCCACTAAAATTACTGGCCTTTGAATTACGTCTAGAGATGCTTTCTCCTTACTTCCATGGCAGTGTGGGACGTGCTCCGGCCAACTTTACGCCTGATGACGATGTAGAAGTTTTTCCTTTTGAGCAAGTTTTGTGGGTAGATACGGTATTACAAGAGGACTCCTCAAATATCCTAGCGCAAACACGTGGCCAACTGGCCAAGTGGAGACAAACCGAAGAGTATGCGAAGGATTGGAATTTAGAATCATTACAAAGATATAAAGTTCCTAACAATAAACACCAACGTAGCTATGTTGAAAAAAACACTATTAAATATTTTGACAGGCTATTGGCCGGAGAGATTAAGCGCGCGGAGAAAGGTTCAACTCTTGCGCAGATTGGCCGAGCGGAAGTGGCCTTGCGGCCAGATGCCAAAGTGGAATTTTCTAAATCAGTAAAAATTAGGGCCAAGGGAAGATTGTTGCAAGGGATTGGTTGGATAGATTTAGAAAATCCTTTTGTTGATTATCGCTTTGTTTTAACCGCCAAAGGGCGTAAAGATATGTACTTGTCGAAAGGAATAAAGTCAGCGGGAGTTTATTCAGGAATTCACTACAATCTAAAGGCCGCCTCTTGGCGTGCCGATTTCGACAAAAAATTAAGTGAACGCATAACGGCCAGAGTATCTTCTGTGCAAGACGATAACACTATGATGTTTTCCGATGAATCCAATAAAATTTTTCAACTCATATATGCTCATTCCTTCTAGCTAAGTAATAAAATAGATTATTTCAAAAAAAACTTTAAAGAACTAGTCAGATTATGTGTGAATGCAAAGAGATATCTTATCGTTAGACAATGTCCAATTGAATGGGCCATGACAATATAAAAAAGGAAGGGAAGTAAAATGGAAGAGTATATTCGAGGTTATTATCCCGGACCTAAAGGGATTTCTCTGGTGGATATTTTTGGTTATTCAGCCAAAGGACTTCCTGGCTTAGAGATTATAGGACTGGGACAGTCGGGGAAATTTATTAAAGAAAAAATTCTATATATTTGTAAGAGTAACGGATTAAAGTTTCAACTTAAGCGCTATGTAATTTGTGTTGATCGAGATGTTGAAGTTAAAGACAAAAATAAAATATTATGGCTAGAGCTTCCCATTTTAATTCTATTTCTAACGCTAACAGGCCATTTGCGCATAAAAAAATTACATCAATTTATGTCCAGTGGAAGAATATATTTAGATAATAAAGTTGCGGTTTTATTGTTTGATGGACGAGGTGAGAAATTAGTTCAAGGTGAAAAAAAAATTCTCTTTTGTGGGGAGTGCCCAGTTAGAGAGGAGGCTGAGGCGAAAATGATATCACTAGAGGAATTATTGGGCCCCATTTGTCCTTTTAGGTATGAATCAATCTCCACTAGAGAAATTTTGCAGGAGTCCATGGGGGGAGAGTTGACTATTTTTGCTTAGGAACGGTGATCTCTAAAACTGAGCGCCACTCCGCACCGTTTATATTGACTTGTTTGCGTTGTCGCAAGGCCAGTGGGATTGGTACCAGGCAATAGTGTTGATTCCAATAACCAATTAAGACGTTGGTTCTCCCGGCCATTCCCGCATGAACAGCATAAGTACCAAGACGCAAACAGAAAGAAGAGTCGATTGCATTGGCCGAAGTGGAGCGGATCATATAACTGGGATCGATATATTTGATGGTATGAGGAAATTTCTTGGACTCTAGGTGTTTGGATATTTCCTTTTTTAAAAATATTCCAATGTCCTGCAAAACTATATTGCCGGAGGCATCATACTTTTTTTCGATAGATTTGTTTAAAAAATCTTGGCCAACCCCTTCGGCCACTACTACCACTAAATGATCACTTTTTGTAAAGCGTTTTTCAATACGCTCAAAGAGGTTTTCTAGACTAAAATCTTCTTCTTCGGGGATTAGACAAACATTTACGCTGCCAGATGCTAGTGTGGCATGGAGAGCAATAAAGCCCGAGTGTCGTCCCATTAGTTTTACTAGGCCGATTCCATTGCGCGCGCCTTTGGCCTCAACATGGGCGGCACTAATGGCCTTGCGGGCCTCTTCTACTGCGGTATCAAAGCCAAAGGTTTTGTGAATAAAAAGAATGTCATTGTCGATCGTTTTGGGAATGCCAATGATGGAGATTTTTAAGTTGCGGCGTTTGATTTCCTCGGCAATTTTTTGTGAACCGTGATGAGTGCCGTCGCCTCCGATAACAAATAAAATGGAGATATTAAATTTTACTAATGTGTCCACCATGTCAACTTCAGTTTGAGCTCCACGAGAAGTGCCGAGAATAGTTCCTCCTTGTTCATGAATGGAGTTTACCATATCAGCACTTAAGCGAAGGGCCTCTTGACTGTATTCGGAAGTAAGGCCTTCAAATCCATTTTTAAAACCATAGACGTTTTTAACTTTGTACCCATCGAGACAGTCATAGGTAATGGAGCGAATGACGTTATTAAGTCCTGGGCATAGCCCACCACAAGTGACAATGCCCACGTTTATTTTAGTTGGATCAAAAAAAATTTTTCGAAATGGGCCCGGACGTTCAAAGCTGAACAACTCTTTTCCTTCAATTTTTTTTTCATCCACGATAATATTTTGAAACAACACACGTTTTCCGATGGACATCATGTAGGCATCAGGAAGATTTAGGGGATTGGCAAACTTGTTTTCTCCCAGCGTTTCTGCATTAAAATCATCTTGAGTTAATCCGTGGAGAATGTCTAATGTGGCCATAGGGGAATACCTTGTTTTAATGTTAAACGAGCATCTAGTTTTTTATTGCCTAACGTATCGACAAGATGAGGGAAAAGTTGATGGCAATATATACGACATGCCAATACGTACGAATTGTATAGTTTTTAGACAACCGTCCACGGATGGCACATTTTTTACTATCTCCCCAGTATAATTCATTGAAAAGTATATAAGCGGCCTGGAATGATCTTTGCTTATTATTGCTTGAAGAATTACGTTTTAAGAGGAGAATTACCATGAAAGTTATTAAATCAACCACATTGTTAGCTTCAATATTAACAATACTGTTTTTGGCAAGTTGCGGATCGGATAATAAAACGGTTCCCAGCAAGACTCCTACTTCTGGTACTAATCCTGCGACGACGCCGACGACCGGTTATCATCCTACTGACACCCATCAATTCATTTACGCAATAACTGAATTTAAAAAGAAAGTAGTGGCCGGAAGTTTTCGTCGGCCACTGGGCGATTTTACTGTTACGTATCGGGATTATATAAACAGCATAGAAATAGAAGACCATTGTAGTTGGGATTGGCTGACCTGTAATAGCTATTCTCAGGATTATGACCGCAAAGGCTATTTTGACCGAAGCGAAATTGATGCTGTTGTTCATCACGAAAATGGGGAGTATGACTCGGCAGTAGAAACTACTCATCAAGCAGTGATTAACAAATTGATTAATATTTTGAATAAGAAAAAATTTGAGCGGCGCATGGGAGATGCCGCCTATGAGATTACCACTACCGAGAATAAGGTCTATTTTATTGACTTAAACGTTCCCGTGGCCGTCAACCCAGTTTATTATTATAACCTGGTAACTGGAGAAGGCTATTATTATGAAGGTTGTGATGGGTATGGTTGCTTCCAATATTATTAATTTTCGTTGAATCGTTGATTAATCCTCAAAGAGACTTGGTTTCCAAGAAAAAAAAGTCTATCATTTATCTGATATTTACTGATTTTTAAATTATAGGCCAAGATGAATTTTGAGGAGATTTTCAAAGAGATAGAGGTTTTTTCAAGCGCGACTCATGGAAGCTCTGATTATGACTCGGAAGAGTATTTTCTTCAGGGAGCACAAGAGCGACAGTTTGCGCCGCTTGCCTATCTAGTCAAAAAAATACCTGCGCTGAAAGATGTCAGCGTCCTTTTTGCCAATGGACTAATTTATGATTCGTTTGATTTTATTGGCAATGGCCAATTTGTTGAATGGTATGAATCTCAGTTTGGGAAAAAGCTAACCAAGCGTGTTTCTCGCAAAATATATATCATCCACATGCCAAATAACCGAGCAATTATTGACTCTCTGAGTGAGATTCATAAGGCCTATGAAGTTTTGCGCACTAATCAGATTATTTTAAATGGTAAAAATTTTCCTACGCAATTAGGAGAGTGGTATGCGCGCTGCATTTTTGCATTGAAACAGATAAAGTCTACCTCGCAACGAGGATTTGATTTTTTACTAGAAGATAAGCGAGTAGAGGTTAATGTTAGCTGGAGTGATGTCTCTTCTCCCAAGGGCGTAAAGATAAAAAAGACATTAGTTGATTTGAGTGATTATTGCATAATTATCTACATGGGCAATAACTTCATGATTCGTGAAATATGCTTTTTAGACTCGGAATTTGTTTCCCGCAAATTTGCAGGCAAGGGTGATACAATTTTTCTTAAGGATGGAGAAGTGTCTTCCTACTTTTTTAGTAAGGCATCTAGACATCTAGATAAGGTTGTCAACAGTAGTGCTCTTTTAAAATTTTCCTCTCCAACGCTGGCCATGAAATTGGCGGAAAAATTTTGATTTCTTTGACGAAGTAGGGCCATTCGAGGTATTCAATAATCTAAAATTTACACTCAGAAAATTATTACATCTTTCTTAAGGAGTACGTTATGGCAACAACCAATAAAACTACTAACAACGATTACAAAGTAAAAGATATCTCTCTGGCAGATTGGGGGAGAAAAGAGATTGCCATTGCTGAAAGTGAGATGCCCGGCCTTATGTCTCTTCGCCAGGAATATGGCCCTACTAAACCTTTAAAGGGTGCGCGCATTGCGGGATGTCTGCATATGACTATTCAAACAGCTGTTTTGATCGAAACCTTAACGGAGTTAGGCGCAGAAGTTCGTTGGTCTTCATGCAATATTTTTTCCACCGAAGATCAGGCGGCAGCGGCCATCGCGGCCACAGGGGTTCCCGTTTTTGCCTGGAAAGGAGAATCTCTGGAGGAATATGATTGGTGCGTAGAGCAGACAATAAAGTGGCCCGGAGGAAAGGGACCGAATATGATTTTAGATGATGGTGGAGATCTTACGGTTATGCTGCACACGAAATTTTCTTCGCTGATGGGAGAAGTTCGTGGCCTATCAGAAGAGACCACGACAGGTGTTCATCGCTTATATGAGATGGAGAAAAAAGGGACGCTAAAAGTTCCGGCCATCAATGTTAATGATTCCGTTACAAAATCTAAATTCGATAATCTTTATGGCTGTCGCGAATCACTAATGGACGGTATTAAACGGGCCACCGGAGTTATGGTCGCTGGAAAAATTTGTGTGGTGGCCGGATACGGTGATGTCGGCAAGGGGTGTGCTCAGGCCTTTAGAGGATTGGGTGGGCGTGTTGTTGTCACTGAAATTGACCCTATCTGTGCATTGCAGGCGGCAATGGAGGGATACGAAGTGATGAAGTTGGTGGATGCTGTAAAGATTGGAGATATTTTTGTTACTGCCACTGGATGTTGTGATGTAATTGATGGACATCATCTGGATGCGATGAAAGATGGTGCCATTGTGTGTAATATTGGCCACTTTGATTCGGAAATAAATGTTGCCTACTTGAATGGGCGCGATGATATTAAAAAAGTGAATATTAAGCCACAAGTTGATCAATATCACTATCCCAATGGGAAAAGAATTATTGTATTGGCAGAAGGACGTCTAGTTAATCTCGGATGCGCCAAGGGCCATCCCTCATTTGTTATGAGCAACTCTTTTACCAATCAGGTAATTGCGCAGATGGAGCTTTATAAAAATCATAAAAATTATCAAAATAAAGTATATATGTTGCCGAAGCATTTAGATGAGCGAGTGGCGCGCTTGCACCTGGGGAAAGTAGGTGTACAACTAGATACTTTAACAGAAGCGCAGGCCAAATATCTTGGTGTTAGTGTGAGTGGTCCTTATAAACCAGATCACTATCGCTATTAGGCAGGTAGTGGCCAAGGAGAATGTTTAGATGAAAATTGTGATTGGTTCTGATCACGCTGCCTTCGATGCTAAAACCAAGTTAATAACTTTTTTAGAGAATAGAAAAATATCTATAGTTGATGTAGGAACGAGTAGCGAGCAGCGCTGTGATTATCCAATATTTGCAGCGGCAGTTTGTCAGAAAGTTTTAGAAGAGAAAATTTTAGGTATTGTTTTGTGCGGTAGTGGGATCGGCGTTTCAATGGTGGCCAATCGCTTTAGTGGTATTCGCGCGGCCTTATGTCGTTCAGTCGAAGATGCCCGCTTATCTCGGCAGCACAATAATGCTAATGTCCTTTGCATGGGGGGGCGAAGTTCTTCGCAAGAGGATATAAATTCTATGGCAATGGAGTGGCTGGCAAGTTTTTTTGAGGGAGGCCGTCATAGTGGCCGGTTGGCGCTTTTTGATTCATTGGGAGTCTCTCCAGAGGATCTTAAGTCGTGAAGCGTACAGAGAAGATTATTTTATCTCTGATTTTTTCAGTGATAATTGTTGGTGTTTTGATAGCGCTTTTTGAAAAATTGCATCTTTTTTCTTCACTGCTTTTGATTGATGGAAAGAAAAGTTTTTTTAAAAAAATTTATACAAGAGAAGATGGCCTGGTAGAATGGCTGCAATTTGCGGGATTGGTAGCTGGGGCACTGCTTTGTTTTTATCGTTTTTTAATTTTACGAGGTAAAAGAAGTTTGCTTTTTTTACTTTGTACGTTTGTGTTGGGAGGAATGTTTTTTTTCGTGGCCGGTGAAGAGATCTCGTGGGGGCAGCGTATTTTTGATGTAAAAAGTTCTATTTTTTTTGCTAAAAATAATACGCAAGGCGAAACAAATTTACATAATTTGAAATTGGGAGGCATTCGCTTAAATAAGCTTATTTTTGGCCTAGGAGCTACGCTGGTTTTTGCCTTTTATTTGCTAGGATTGCCGCAGTTATATAAGAAAAAGCGGTGGTTGGCAGAGTGGATTGATCGTTTGGCCTGTCCCATACCACGCAAAGAACATCTAATTAGTTTTGTGGCCATTTTGATTTTGTATTATCTGACTCTTTCCTCTAAGCGTGGGGAGTTGCTGGAAGTTGGGGGCTATTGGGTTCTTTTTCTCATAACCTATAATCCCTTCAATGCACATATTTTTGATAGCAATATTTCGCACAAATAAAAATATATCGTAATTCATTGCCGGCCACTTTAAAATTCAAGTGCCCCCATATCTAAAGAAGCATCATTGGTGCGTTCTTTGCCCTTTTGTTCATTAACATATTCATGTAACGGTGAATGTCGGCCACTAAATTCACTTGGAATTATTGCGCCAGAGTCAATAGGAGAGCTGTTTGCTTTTAAGGAGAAATCCATTGTGTTTGCAGCAATATTTGTAAGTGGAGAGGAAATTTCTACCAAGTTACTAGAAGAAAAAGTTAAAACTCCGGCCATGGAGGATTCGTGAGTAGTTTTCCAGCCGGCCTTCAACCAATTGTTATAAAAATTAAAGATGCCGCCTTGTGATCCGGCCACAGCGATTCTATTTCCTTCCGCAATTGTATCAACTATGTTGTTGAAAAATTCCACGCGCTCATCATTGCTCGACAGGCCAAAAAGAGTGGTGTTTTTCTGAGTCCTATAAGAGATCAGAGTGTTATTAAAAAACCATAGTGTTCCTTTACGATAGATTGAGGGATCTGCCCCATCTCCACCGTAGTGAACAAATTGTCCATTACTGGAAATATCTCGCTTAATCATAATGTTTCCATATACAAAAGTTACTCGATAAGAGGGGTCATTGCGCATATACGAGTGGTCACTATCTACTAAGTCTAAATTGCGAGAGCCGTCGTCAAAAAAATTATAACGTACGATCGTTCCGTTAGAGCGATCTTTTAAGTTGTTTCCTAGCGCACCGGCCTTTATTGGCCCATAGTGATTAAATTGAAAGGTGATTCCAAACGATTCGGTGTAACTATTGTGATGATAGATGTTGCTGACTATTCCGTTGTCGTAGAGAGAATTGTACTGCATCACAACGTTGGCCGCATAATGGCCAGAGAAAAAACCGTTGCCGCTATTGTGTAAAAGACAGTTGCTGATAGTTACGTTTGTTCCATTTACTACATGAATGGCGGCGGCATTTTCTGAATAAGATTGTAAGTTGCCGTTTGTATCGTAAAAACGATAACTAGCGTGTGCGCCACTGACATCAAGATTTTCAATCATGATATTACGGTTAATTTGATTATTATAATAGTCCGCGTAGTCGACGGTGGAGCTATCAGGCAATTCGTCTTTAGGTATATTACTTTCACCAACTTTAATTATGGATCTATTTTGATTGGGATAACTAAGTTCCCCTCTTGATCTGGCGTTTACTCCTGAGATTATTGGCCGTTTTCCATTCTCTAAAATACCCCTAATGACGATTGGAGCATCGGGAGTACCACTTCCAACAATGGCCCATTTATTTAAATAAGGGGTTGTGCGATAGTATATTTTAATCAACGTCCCGGCCTTTAGAGATTCCCAGGGGACATCAACTGGTTCTGGATAGGTTTTCCCTGGGCCAACTTCGTATATTGTGGAGAACTTCTCTTCCGGAATAGTTGCTACCTCATGCTGATTGTATTCCTCTTGGCCCTCTGGAATCGGAGATTCTTTTTTTTCAATATTGTCGTCTCCATCATTAATTTTAACTTGATGACACCCCAATAAAGTGCCATACAAAATGGCCGGGATGATTAGGGATGAAAAAGGCAACTGCCATTGGAATTGATTATTCATAGACATCTCCTGCTTGATAGATATTTTAATACAGCATTGTCGTTTTTCTTGCGGAAATATTTTAGTTTATAGCAAACACCTTAAATCATTGTTTCGCTGAATATGCTGAATATAAAGAAAAAGGATGGGGGAATTGGGGATGCCCATAAAATGGGGCAGTGAAGGCCAACATGCTAAAATTTCAATGTAAAACTTCAATAAAAATGTTGGCCAGATCTACCCCGGTATAGGTCTTTTAGAGGAGGTCAAAAAGAGCTTGGAGATAGCTTTTTTGATATTCACGATATTCATTCAAAAAGTCATTGCGAGTTATGGTGTAGTGGTAATCTGGCACAGCACCATTGTTCTCTACCGGTACGCCATCAGGGCGAAAGAAAAGAGATTTTGTCATCATAACTCTAATTCCAGAAAAATTTAATGATGGAGCGCTCGAGACATGTCCACCGGCACCCATTGTTCGAGTACCAAAAAGTTTGGCGCGTCCATATCCTTGTAACATAGAGGGGAAGGCATCGCCGCCGGAACCAGAGTGCTCGTCAATCAACATTACGATAGGGTGGGTATAGCGAATGTTATTTGGAGCAATGGAGAGTTGTCCACTCAGAGCAATTTTTTCAAACGTTAAAAAATTCCCATCTAGCCAATTACGCTTAACAACTTCTGCAACACTTTGAAGTTCGCCATATTCCATGGTGTATTGATCAGAATTGTTTAACCAGGTGAGAAAAGTTAGATAGCTGGCCTTGCTGGCCAAAAGCTGAAACTGCATTGGGGCAAAAGATGTTGGCATAAAAAGACTAACGATTGCTTCTAAATAACTAACACTGCCTCCGCAGTTGTGATCTTGATCGATAATTAGTCCGGTTGTGTTTTTTTCCAGAATAGAGACGGCGTACTCATACTGTGCCAGGCGTAAGTCAAATTCTGTATCACCAGTAGATGGATTAACTGGCATGTAATCAGGAATTCTTAAATAGCCAATATTCCCTTTTTCGGTTGGATGATAGTAGGCAACAAAGGGTTCTTTCATAATTATGGTGCTATTTTCCGGAATTGCTATTCGAGTGGTGCCAGAGCAGAGATAGTCAGCCTCAATGCTCTCATCGCGGAAAGAGTTCCAGATATCCTTTACTGAAACTAATCCAAAATCCATTGCCGTAGAATTTCTAAGGTGTCCAGATTTGTCTGTTTTGGGTGCAATATATTCATCAAAGTATTGGCCCTTCAATATCCACTCAACTTCTGTTTCGACCATATTACCGTTGCTGGAAATGGTAAATTTGGCAGTTTTTTCTGTGGGAACAGGAAGGGTTGATCCTTGTCGAGAAGTGAGAAAAAAAGTTGCCATTTTCTTTTGAGTTAGTAGATTCCCCGAGCTAATGTATGGCATCAGCGCTTCTAAGGCAGAATCAATCGGCTGGCCGTTCATAGAAATTATTTCATCGCCGCGCTTGAATGGAAATTTTTCCTCTGGTAATCGATCGCGATTTATATCTGCAATTAAAATTTTTCCTTCCACCATGTCACAAATAAATCCGAGGTTGGCGCGGTGAGAAGTTGGAAGTGAGGCCGAAAAGTGAGAATCTTTAAATTCAGCAACAAATTTTACAATAAGATAATAAAACGCTCCGTTACTTTTAGTTTCTCTTATTTTTTCGCTATAAGACTTGGCAAGAACGTCGATGGAGATTCCTCGCGATTCCTCCTTATATTTTAGTGGGCCATAACCAGATTTCATGCTTGAGACAAGCTGTTCAAAATCGCTTAGTTTTTGTTCAGTAGTAAGTTCGCTAGCGCTGGTGGAAAAAGATAGTAGGGAAAACAAAAAGAGAGCAACAATTAGATTGAAAATAGTCTGAAACACAAAAACCTCCGTAATTTGTTAATAAGAAGTTGAAACAGAAAGACGATGTAGCACCTAATATTCTAAAAGAGAATGTCAATTGGTCGGTCTGTAAAAATTATAATTGGCCGATCCGATCTTAACCGGAAAGAGTGTTCTGTTGCCATGAATTTATGAAATTGCTGAACGGTAACGTTAATGCCTAATTTGCTTTATTTGGTAGTGATGTGTGTTTTGCTTTTTCTTTTTATTGCCGCGATTTCTTTTTCAAGACGCTCAACATCTGTTTTCAGTGCCAGGCCGTAAACGTTAGCAAGTTGTTCTTGGGTGGCCTTTAATTTTTTTTCTTGTCTGATTTTTTTTCCTTCCCAACAAATATTAGCTTTTCCCAAGTTGAATTTAGCGTTTTGAGGTTTTTCATCCGTTAGGCAAATGTTCCAGTTTTTATCCACAGAGATATATTGACTAAAATTAAATCCTTCATCGATGGCCTTTGAAACATTTTTTACTATATCTTTAATCATAATCGTCTCCACTATTAATTGAATTGCTGCAAGCATTAGCCTGTTCAACTATTTTTGTCTATGAAGTGTGTAAAAAATATGCGGTTGGTTTGCCAGAACAGTTGCCGGCATCGTTTTATGGAAGTGATTCGATATTATTCGTGCATCACAAGATGAGCAAATATTTCTGACGAAGACCCCCTGAAATTTTACCTATAACTTAGTTGTAACAATTCTTTATGCGCAACTCCTAATAGAGTTAGGGCCCTAGAACAGAAAGTGGCGGAAACCCATGAGCAAACAGACAATCCATTTTTTAGAACGTTGCAAATATTAAGACATTTAAGGTAGAGAGGATATAAAAAAGTCGCATTGTTCGGATAAGTTTTAAGCATTGTTGCCGAAATTCATCAGCTTACATTTGTTATTGACAATATAACAAATCTGTTATATTGGTAATTATGTGCACTAGGCGCAACTTATATCGATCTGCTGGTGCGGTGACCTTACACAAGACCACCAAGTCCGGCCATGGTAGCTCGTAATGGAGGCCATGTATCGAGTCTTGGCCAGTTTAGGTAACGAAGATTGGTAAGCGTAGACAGAGAGATCCATAGGCCATTGGGTGGGGACAATCACCCTTAAGCAATACAGCTTCGAAAGATAGGTCTGAGTCGAAGGGGCCGAGACTGTATGATGTGTGCGAAGGCAATAGTAGGTTGAGCAATTAACTTACCCCTTCCGGGGTCCGAGAGCATGGCATGTGGCGATGGTTGGTATAGGGACCTAGGAGATCCAACTGGAGAGGAACAAGATGTTTAACTGTGACATCAAAAAAGACAATTTCAAGACGAACAAAATTCTTCAATTGGAAGTCAGATCGATTCATAGTAGCAAGGAAGTGTCGTAATGGACATGGAGCGAAGGGATCGACAGAGTTTGATCCTTAATCCGAGTTTCTCATCCAGACACAGATCCGGGTAAAATGAGTAAAGAAACAACAAGGATCAAGGATAGGTTTGTAGGAGAAAATTTTATTGGGAGATCAAAATGAGAACCAAAAACGACTCGATAAAAAGAACAAGCAAATTGAAACAAACTTTGAAGAGCCGTATGCGGGAAATTCGCACGTACGGATCTGTGAGGGTTTTACCACTAGACACTTATAAGGTTTGGGGGGTAATTCTACTCGATGGAAATTGTTGTTCTTAAACAAGCGAAGAAAGAGTTAAGAGATGGGCCAAGAGAATTGATGGCGGATGTTTACGCTCTTTTTGATGATCTTTCCTGTGGCAAATCTTTGGGAATGCCAATTTCTCGCCCGTTGACCTCGATAGCAAGTGGCCTACATGAGCTGCGATTATCTGGCCGGGCAGGTGAGTTTAGAGTGTTTTATTTTATAAAAATTGATGATGCGATCTATATCGTCCACGCCTGTTCAAAAAAGAAACAGGCCATAGATAAAAGAACGGTCGATCTACTGAGAAGTAGAATTAGGAGCCTAAGCGTATGAAAGAGACTCAAAAAAGATTTAAAAACTCTAAGGAATTTGGAACATTTCTAGGCCTATCAGAGCTGGAAATGGCCATAATTCAGCAGAAAAAAAAGCTAATTGATAAACTTAAAAAATCTAGAATCGAGCAAGGAGTTTCTCAGGCAGAGCTTGCTCAAATGGTTAAAACAAAACAACCGGCCATTGCCAGAATGGAGTCTGGATTGGTAAGTGAGGTTAGCTTTGATTTTCTGGCCAAGATTGCTCTTGTTCTTGATGTTTCGTTCACCTTCAAAAGGCAAAAGGCTGCATAAGCGATATAGTTTCTGATTATTTTTGTAATGAAAAGATAAAACTCAAAAAGAACCTGGCCGTGTGTAAGAACATACGGATCAAAAGTAAAAAGATCGGTTGGTATATGTCCCATCCTGAGTAGAGCAAATTTAATTGCAATGAAAAATTTGCCTGTTCGCTAGTGATTAACAATTGAAACAATATCAGTTCGGCATTGAGTCAATAAAGAATTAGAAACCTTAGTCAAATCAATTTCAACTCTGGCAAATTCCAATTTATCTGAATTAATCTCCGCGAGAACCTTCCCGTGAGGATCTATGATGATCGTGGGACATTTTTGTGCGCTTCCGGCATTATTCACGCTAATTACAAAACGTTGAGTTTCAGCTGCTCGACTAATTAAATGACTTCTCCAAATATCATAAATTTCAGAATCACCAACCGCATTATTTAGATGGATAATAAGATTAGCACCAAGGCGTGCTAATAGTCCCCACTGCTCGGGAAATTTCAATTCTCTACATATTTGAATACCTAAGATGAGATTTGGTTTTATTGAAAAGACCGAAAGCTCTTTTCCTGTATCAAAAAAACCACGCTCTACATTTGCCAGATTAATCTTTAGATATGTTTTAATATTTCCATCATTCATGAATCCGATTGCAGCATTAAACCAATGCTCATTTTCTTTTATTGCCGATCCTGCCCATATCATAATATTTTTAGCTTTTGCTGAATCTCTTAAAAATTGAAAACCTTTTTCGCATTCGACGAGATCGATTTTTGTCAAAAAATTCATACTATCTGAATATCCCGAAATCGCGCCTTCTGGGAAGATTACAATATCTCCACTTTGCGCAAATTGAATAGCATGTGAAATACTCTCGAGATTTTTAGTAATCGATAGAGTGACTGGCATATTTACAGCAAGAATATTTTGTTTCATGTTTTAAATATAACAGGATTTAAGGTATTAGATCAAACATTTGCAACCCAGTACTAATATTTCAAAATCTGCCAATAATTTCTGAAAAATCATGAGCAACATTTAGCCCCTCGAAAATTATCGCTGGTGGTAAATTGAATGTTTTTCATTGGTTAAATGACGAAAAAAAAGCATGGAGCCGATGACCGGACTCGAACCGGAGACCTACGCTTTACGAAAGCGTTGCTCTACCAACTGAGCTACATCGGCGTATTAAATTGAATTGTATGATAATAATTAAATTTTTCTAGTAAGCAAATTGAAAAATAGGGCATTAATAATAATCTTCAAAAATCTTAAAGCATCATTACACCTCGGCCGGACATAACATTGGGTATACTATATGATCTGCGCCAAAAAAGAGAGATAGTATCCCCTCCAGATATCAACTGTGTTTCAGTTCTTGGCCGCCTAATAAGAAAAGAGTTAATTTCATATCCATTCGGAATGGCACCATTTGAGGGAGTAAAGTAAAGCGCGAAACCAACTCCCAAAACAAATTTCAAATCATCCTTTGTGGGAAAAACCTGGATAGATAGTCCGGAACTTGCGTCGTCATAATTAGCATAAAAAATACGCACTCGATGATTGTTGTCGGGAGAAATACAATTATCTGGCCCATCGATTTGACAACATTTAATCTGATAGCTTCCTCCGAGACTTTTAAAAAATGGCACGGTGCTTGTGTTTTTGATCAGATTTTTAATTTCATTGGCGGTTTGTGTTCCTCCGTATAGTGCAATGTCAGCATTTTCGCTGATACAGCGAGTGGCCAAAAAACCATGTGTTCTTTTATTAAATAGACCATTTTCAAGTTTAATTTTATAGCGTGGCAGTGTAAAACTATTTACTTTTAGGCCTGGATCAATAACCGCAAGTGGTAAATTGTTTGAATCTGCCGGCGCATTTTTGGGGGTAAATTCTGGGCCTTGCATCATGTAGGTTCCAACTTGATCAAACAATTCATAACGCAGGCCAGAGCTACTTTTGGGAATGATTTTTCCCATTACTAGGCCAACTATCCCCTGTAGACGATCTTCGTTGCGCGCAATGCCAGATTGTTTATTTGAATAATTTATAAAATTTAGCATTCCCAACATCATAATTCCGGAAATAGCAATCGTGGCCAATAATTCGATAAGAGAAAAACCTTTGGCGTTTTTCTCACTATAGCTACATGGTTTTAATATTTGAACATGATTGCTCTCTTTCATCTCTCGATGCCCCTTTTAATCGCCAATGTATATCAAACTTCCGTTGGCAGAAAATATCTTTTGCATCCACATAACCTGTAGTGCAAAATTACTATCATTTCTAATTTGACTAAAATTTACAAAGCTATCTCCACTTGCACAATAGGACGCTGGTGCTGCAAAATTTGGACTGGCAGACATTTGACACTCATTCATTGGGGTGTCAGGATCTGCACTTCCAGAGAAGGCACAAGCATATCTATCAGCGGCCGGGACTTCATTGAAATAAATTTCACCGGTAGTCTGCTTAGAACAGGCCACATATATAGCTCCGCTTGCGTTTGAATTCTTTTCACATTTTGCATTTTGGGCCGGAGTAATTAAAGTAGGTGGTACGGCGGCATTGTTATAGACTGCATCCACTCCCTCAGTAAATTTACAAACAGAATTAACTCCACTCGTTGTTGTAATTTCAATAAAAAAGAGGTCGTTGTTAAATATATTTGTTAGCCTCATTAGTTTCCAACTTTTATTGCTGTGGCCATCTATTTTATCGATTAAAGAGGTGTTGGACATTTTCCAATATGGAGCAGGATTTCCGGAGGTGATATTTACTCGTGCTGGAAGTGGTTGAATGGCAGAACTTGGATTAGGGAAGGCATATTCATCCATATTCTCACTAATCTCAAGCATGTTTTTTTGCCAGGCCAGAGAGGAAATGGGGGGAAGGAATAATTTGTCATCATTTCTACAGCGTAAATCAGCATCAGTGTTGTCAGTGGAGGTAGTATTTATTATTTTATATTGTTTGCTGTTAGGATCAAAACAGAGTGTTTCAAAAGCAGCGTTATCATTTCTGACTGGTACAACTCCCACATGTCCCAAATCATGGGCCAGAACATACATATTGCTTGTGCTGTCTATATGTGATGCCCACTCCGGATTGTAATATCTCATATGCGGACGCGAGAAAATATCATAATAGAACGCAAAAAGATGAGCTCCACTACCTTTCCAGGCCGGAGGAGGGGCGTAGATATATCCTTGGCCGTCGGCCACAAGATTAATCCAAAAATTATCACTGGCCACTCCTTTATTTCCAAAAATATTTTCATTGTCATTTTGGCCCGTTGCCGGAGAAATAAATATTCCCATTCCAGATAAATTCATAAAGGGAGTGTTGGCCGCGCAAGGACTTATTGCGCTAGAGTTAATATGGTTTTGTACCGATGAAAGATTTTTGTTAAATCCAGAACTATTGTCGTGTACCAGGCAGGCAGCATTAAGAGTGCTTTTTATCTGCGCCAAAGATGGATTAGCAATATTCAATCCCGGTATATCGATTTTTCCGCTGGCAACTGCCACCATATCCCCGGAAGGAAGGGGGCCTGTTAACTCCTGAAAAGTTGCTAACATTTCATCATAAATGCTACTTCCGGAGGAAGGCGTGATTTGGCCTTGTTCATAGCAAAGAGTACTGCTGTTTTGGAAGGCGGACGTTGCACTTAATACTCGAAATTTGCCATGATAAAAGCAGAGTGATTTTTTGTTCTGGCCACAATCAACTCTGTTGATACTAATAATTTTACTGCCATCAAAGCGAGCTGTTAAGCAACCGGCCGTTGTTTGTTTTGAAAACAATTGAGATCCTGCCGATAGATAGTCGCTCTCGCTGGCCTCGCCGACGGTGTATTCTGGAACAATTCCATCTAGTGGTTCAGGGTGCTGATCTAAATCATCCAAATGGCCCCAAGTATCGATGGCCAGTGTTCCACATGCCTTCATAAAGCAGGCACTACAGGCAACTCGATGCGTTTCGGAACATTCCCGTCTAACCGTTCCACCGGAAGCGGCATAGACATTGTAGCAAATACCTGCTTTATAGAAATTACTTTCCTTATCATATCCAGCGCAAGCAGCACGGCAAATGTTGTTGCCTTGAGATACGGACCTATTTCTAATAGCGCCATTGTCATCGATGTATAGAAAAAAGTTAAGCGTGTTATTTGCAAAATCTTCGATATTTTCTGCGCCATTTTGAAAGGCATTTCCAGTGGGGGAAAAATCAAATTGATTTGTAACATCCTGAGGCATCTTTAAAAATCCTACGGAAACACCTGGATTGGTGGCAGCACTTAATATGCAACTGCTTCCTTTACATACGTTGACGTGGGTTGGTAGAAATTTTGATTTACCCAATGCTGGTGAATGAATTACCGTAGCGAGTGCCCTAAAATCCCGATATATTCGATTGGCAGATGAAACGCTTGGCGGTCGGTATTCCATGTCATTGCAAGCAAAGCTTTCAAGCTTATCAACATCTGTCTGAAAGCCATGGGCACCTGATGCAGTTGTTATCTCTTCCCCTCCAAACATATGGATCTTGGCCATCTGAATTATACTATCGGAAGATGGCGGGGGAGCAACAGGCTCATTATCTATTGCTTCGATATCACTACTAAACAGGCGATTTGCATATATGTAATTGGACGTACTCTCTCCCGGCCCAATCCCCGTCATGGAGATGGGAACTCCAGTGCTATTTGCACAAGAATCGGCATTCCCGGCCCAGACAAAATCCTCGTCACGCGACACTATTGTTTGATCATTTATTTTATAACGAAAAATGGCCCTAATTCTAAAACCTGCTTCACTACTATTTACTACTTGTTCCAATGCGATATTTTGCATATCTCCATTTGCAGATGCCAGATTAATTTTAACTGGAATTAATTCTATTTTGGCCTGTAAAATTTCTTTTTTGGCAACAATTTCTTGAGAGCTAGCGTTGCTGGCATTTTTAACAAAAAACTTACATATTCCGCTGGCCCCATCGAGAGAATTATCCACCGCACATGCACTATTTAACATTGTCCAACGAGAGAAATAGTTTCCCGCACTCCAATCTAGCGCATTTAGTTTACTGCTGCTTAAATCAAAACGAATTGGGACTACCGCCCCAGTACTAATTGAGTTGGTTTCATCATTTATTAACGCACAAAATCCGTTGCTCCCACCTTGAGTAAACCATCGCTTCGAATCGGAGAGTAAATCTTTCTGCAAATTACTAATCTCCACATCGGCCACCACTTTTTGCACATTTTTTCCGTATTGGGTGAAAAAATTAGCAAGAAAATAGCTGCTGACTCCCACCAGCGCTATCGACACCGCAACTTCAATCAAGCTGTATCCTTTTTTTTGTAGTAACTTTGCAATTGTTTTTCTCATAATTAAATCCTAGTTAGAGACGACCACCATGATTACATATGACACACTACTATTTTGCGATATACGATTAGGTGATATAGGTGCCTGTAAGATGTCGGTATAATATCTAATTGCCCCGGCAGTACTAACAGATGGCCCTAACGTAACCACCCCCCCATTGCATGGAATAGAAAAGGCAAGTTGAAAAGATTTTCCTGGAGCGAGACAGTGATCATTGTTTGTTCCACCTTCACAATCAGATACAAAATTGCTGTTAGCAGGATCAAATAGGTCGATTTCTATTTTTTGGCCACCTTCCTCGCGAATGGCCTGAGCCGCATAAAGATATCCTGGCCCCAGATTGGTGACGGTGATAGAAGAGCTTTGAGGTAACATCGGGAGGCGCTGTAGACAAGTTCCAGGGACATCTGGATTTGTGATTAAACAACCGGCGGTGCAACTAATCGAACTACCTCCGCTCAAACGTAAAATACCAATGGGCCGCCGTAGTGCTAGTAAGCGGCTTTCATTTCTAATCGTAGCGTTGGACATTTTATATTCTACTTCAGAGGTAATCATAATGCCCCAGTTGTCATGGTCATATCCATAAAGAGATTCTCCTGGAGCATTGGCCATTTTCCCAAAAGTTTTTTGCGCCTCCTCTTTGTCCATATTAAACATTTCAAAAAAAACTTGCTTGTATTCACCCGAATTCTTTGTCCCATCGCCTATTTTAAAAACCAAACGATTTGGTGAGGAGTCCGCTGAATTTTCTGCGGCGGCAAATTTTTCTTTCAATGAGTTGGCATCAATGGCCACCCTACAACTATGTCCATTCCCCCAACGTTCATCGGGGTATCCATCATCGTTGCTGTCTGTATGGCCTTTACATAAAACATAGCCATTAACTATTAGATTGGCACCAATCGATACTAATCGCTCTGCCTCTGCAATTGCTTCTCCCGCATCTCCGGCGGCCTGGGCCCTAGAAGTAAGTGCCTTGTGATTGACGAGGGCGTATTGGATTATTCCCGCAGAGATCACGCCAAAAAGAACTGCCATTATGATTGCTGACCCTCTCTGGTTTTTTATTTTCATATTTTCCTCCATCGTAACTCATAATCTGACTTTTTTAAATTTTATGGTTCACTTATAATTTACTACCATTAACACAAAAAGATTCTTTTTATCTGAGATCTACACTTAAACTTTTGTTTTTGGGTGATACCTAACGAGTGGGCCCTGTCCATAAAAAGAGGCATTTTGATATTTGGATTTATTGGGGACCACTAGCTAGTAGTTGAGTTAAGTAATTGCCTCGGATAATTGTCACTCTTTTTTTTAACAATTTTATTGCGATGGTGGACAACTAATTAAAATATAAAACAAAAAGCAAAGAAGTTGTTTTGATTTTTATTTTTTCTGCTACAATTTTAGCAATTGTTCAGTGTGGTGGGCGCATTTTAAAAGGAGTTTATATTATGAAAAGCTGGAAAAAAATGATTAGTGGGATTGCTGGCTTTACACTCGTTGAGTTGATGGCGGTTGTTGCAATCATTGGTGTTTTAAGTATGGTGGCAGTTCCTAACTTTCAAAAATATCAAGTTAAGGCCCGGAAAACGGAGGCAAAAACACAGCTTTCATCCTTGTATATGGCGGAGTCTGGTTTTTATTCTGATTATGACAACTATGCTACTTGTTTGTTTCACATGGGATTTAATCCTGGCCCGGCCTCCGGCCGCTATTATGCTATCGGTTTTGGAGCAAATGCTGCGGTGGCCAATCAGGCCGCCGATACAAATGCTGGTACAGGAGAGACTTTGTGTGCAACGGATGGGGCTGCTGGTGATGGACATTTGGCGTTCAGCGCCGGAAAAACTGCCGGAGGAACTGCTCCCAAGGTGGCGGACGATTTAGGTGACGAAGCAACGGTTAATACCACTGACGGAAGTATTGGCCAAACATTTGCGGCCGAGGCGATTGGAAATATTGGAGCAGGGGAGGGAGAATCAAGTAACACTTTTTCCATCGATCATCAAAAAATTATCAAAGAATCAGCGGCAGTTGATGCGGGTGCAGCGGTTGCCAATGATGCCAACGACGAATGATTTTGCATAGGTCTTAATCATATGGAGCGATAAGGCAGTTGCTAGTAGAGTGATCTTTTTGGCGTAGTTAAATTTTCTCTGTTTTAACTGGTGCTTTAATGGCCTTAATCTGTTTTTGAATTCGGATTACAATTCGTCTATTTTGCGCACGAGCATCTCGAAGTTTATCTCCGGATAATCCGCTGATCTCTTTCATTGGCTCAATATCGGATAGGCCCACTGGCCGCAAATCTGCATGAGGAATTCCCATGTTTTCAAAAAGTCTCACCACTTCGCTTGATCGGCGCAATGACAACTCCCAGTTACTAGGAAACTCTTTCGTGTTGATGGGTACATCGTCTGTATGTCCTTCGATTATTATTTTATAACCCTGGGCCCTATCCTGAAAAATTTTTCCAATATTTTCCAAAATAGATTTTGATTCCGTAGAAAGACTAGCATCTCCCGAGGCAAAAAAACGAGTGGAGCTAGCGGTTAATTTTATACCGTCAATTAAATTTTCTATTCGGATATCTTGATTGATATTCATCTCGGCAAAAACTTGTTCTAATTCTTCCGTTAATTCATTGAGCGGCCGCTGGTATGTTCCTCCCATGGCCTGGGAAGTATGCTCTTTTAGTTTTTCAAATTTAGAAGCGTCGGGAGTAGAAAAAATGGTTATAATTACAAAGAACCCCCACAGCAGTGTCATCATGTCGGCATATGAAACAAGCCAATTTCCTTCTCCATCATCATGAACTTCCACCGGACTTGATTTGAACTCATACCGCTTGGGAATATTTTCGCCTTTTTTATTATTTCCTCCTAAAATTGATCCCATAACATATTATCCTTTTTCTTCCTTTTTCATTAATCCTCTAATCCTCTAATTTCCTAATCTTCTAATCTTCTTTAAATTTTTCTATGCCCATCAAAGGCCAGATATGGTGAAAAATTTATCAAATATCTACTTTCTTCATCTGATTTCGATCCGCGGGGGAAAGATAACTTTTTAAACACTCTTCCACGATCAGAGGATGTTTTCGATGTTTTAAAAGCATGACACCTTCTACGATAATTCTTCGACGAGTTAGATCGTGTTGAGAAGCAAAGGAGAGGTTTTCACCAATGGGAATTAAAAAAAGATTTGCCACTACGAGGCCATAAAAGGTAGCGGTCAAAGAAACTGACATCGCCGGGCCTAGTTTTTCAAAAGCTGATTCGCCTCCCAATCCTTGTAGAAGAGATATCATTCCCAGCGTGGTTCCAATTAGTCCAAAGGCCGGTGGAAATTTACCAATGATTTTGTAAGTAATTCCTTCTTGTTTGTATTTTTCATTTTGAATTTCCACTCGCTTAAAAAGTACGGCCTCCAATTCATTATCCGGAATAGTTCCATCTACCGCTAGTTGCAAAGATTCACGCAAAAAGGGACTGCGAACTTTAGCAATTGCCTCTTCAAGTGGTTTGTCTTCCACCATCATTTGTGAAAGTTCTACAATTTCATTGATGGTTCCGATGGTCTCTTTTTGAAAGCCACCAGTACTGGCCTTGAACATAATGCGCATAATGCTGAGTATGTGTTTAAAGGGAAAACAGACCATGGCCGCAGCGGTAGTTCCCCCAATGACGATAGCTATCGCATGAACATTGGTAAAAATCATGGGGTTGCTGATCTCTTGAACAATTGCCCAAATTATGATTCCAGCACCCATAAAAAGGCCAAAAGGCAGTGATAAATTCATCTTTTTTCTCCATTAAATTCCATAGATTGCGCAGGTTATCTTGTTTGTTACGCTGTTGTTATGTCATATCGGGCAATTAGCTAAAAATTGTAACTACAAAGGGGGCACCTAAGAACATTGGCACTTTTTTGCCATCTAAATAATTATTACTACATGGCCCCTATAGGTCAAGTTGTTGAATTTTAGTAGATGGTTTGTAAAAGCAAATATTGCTGCCTTCTCGGGTATAATGTTTTTAAGTGAATTAACCGACGAGAAAGGTATATTTATGACTACCTCTTCTAAAGCATTAATAAAACAGCTTCTTGCCATTCCTATGGTGGTGTTGATCATGATGCAACTGTTGTTTGTTGGTGGTTGCGTTGAAATGAAAGTCAAAGAACCCGCAGTAGTTTATCCAGCACTTATCATCGATCCGGAAGTGGTCAGTAATCTAGAAGTTGAAGACAACGTTCAGTTTTTTACCGAAGGTGGAAAAGCACCATATCGTTATACCGTTGTCTCCGGTGCTGGAAACATTGGGCTTAAATCGGGATTTTATACTGCAGGAACAACCGCCGGAGCAGTAAAAATTTTGGTGCAAGATTCTGCGGGCCACTCTGCTTATGCCACCATCAATGTAATTAGTCTTGAACCTTATCAGTTACAAATAAATGGGCCGGCCGAGGTGTTGACCTCTGACTGTCAGGAATTCACCATTCACACTATCGATAAATTTGGCAATAACGCCAGAAGATCAGATGCCCGCACCATCACATTAACCGGTGCTTCTTTGGGGGCCTTTTATTCTGATCTCAACTGCTCCATAGCACTTGATAATAATCAGTTCGAACTATCAGAAGGTGATACGGATCAACCTCTTTATTACAAAAACAATGTACTGGAGGGAGCTCCTATTGAGTTTGTGGCCGCCACTGATGGATTATCCAATGGCACCCACCTCCTAGAAATGATTACTTCGGGAGTGGCCACTAAATTTTACATAGTGCCAATTTCCGGCTCTATTACTGTTGGGCCTACAGGACATGGAATTCAAATTCAGGCACGGGATGCCACTAATGCAGTGGCCGCTTCATATAGCGGTACTGTTAGATTGGCGGCCACGGGCAATGCTGCGGTGGCCGGAGACGGTACGGTGACTATAACCAATGGGTATGGTTCCATTAACGTAAGCAATTTGATTGCGGAGCAAGTTACTATTTCGTTGGAGAGGACTGATTTTGCTGAAGGAACGATCAGTGATCTAAGTGATACTGAAATAATAAATTTCTCTTCTGATGTCGTTGAAAAAGTTATTTTTAAAACTATAACGGACTCTACGGCCGGAACTCCTACCA
The DNA here is from genome assembly GCA_001770205.1 of Bdellovibrionales bacterium RIFOXYD12_FULL_39_22. Classification (GTDB taxonomy): domain Bacteria; phylum Bdellovibrionota; class Bacteriovoracia; order Bacteriovoracales; family Bacteriovoracaceae; genus YD12-FULL-39-22. The sequence continues at coordinate 131,095 of MEQL01000039.1, read as the reverse complement.
CTATCGAAATTATTACTGTAGATGGTAATAACAATCCCGTGGCCCACGATATTGTAGTGCAATTGCAATTTAGTGATGGAAATGATTCCGCCGAAGCAACTTCTGGAAGTATGGATGTCAGTATAGTTGGCGGCCTGGGCTCCATTGAAATAAACAACAATATAGCGGAAGTGGTTGAGCTGGCCATCGTAAATACCGGGGTGTTAACTTATGATGACGGTGGAGCAGCGCAAAGTGTAGAATTCTTTTTTGGTGAAATAGAAAAATATGTTGTTTTAAATCATGCGGATGTTGCCGTTAATGGAACTGCTAATATTTTAGTACAGGCCCAAGATCATTTTGGAAATCGTGTTTTTGGACACAGCGGTAGCGTTTCGATTGCCACAACTGGCTCGGCGGCAGTTGGGTGTTCTGGAATTCTAGCTATTGTGGATGGGCAAAGTGGTGCGGCCGCCTGTCAACTAACTGATTCAGTGGCCGAAACAGTCAATCTTGTATTGTCTAATCCAGATCTGGCATCCGGTGTAACGATTCTGGAAAATAATACAGTGGCATTCACCGCTGGCGGCCTTGATCATTACACTATAGAAGCACCGACCACTGTTGCTGCAGGAAATAATAGTGCGGAAGTGGTAATAAAGGCCGTTGATGCTACTGGGGTCAACGTCGTTACTTCCGTTAACTGTAACTCGGGAATTGTTATAACTGATGATAGTAATAATTCATCTTTCTCTCAAGGAAACGTTGTAACATTTGTGAACGGAGAGGGGCGAGTAAAAATTTACAATGAAAAGGCAGAGACAGTTCAATACACGCTAACTCTTCCTGGTGGTGGTAGTTGTGCCATCGCAGGAAACTCTTCTTCAGATAATACTCAGTTTTTGGCCGCTAGTGTTACCAATTTTGTTTTATTAAAACCCACTGATACTATTCCTAATGTTGCCACCATTGTTCGAGTAGAGGCGCGTGACCAATATGGAAATATTAATACTTTTGCAGATAACGATACTGGGTATGATATAGATTTGGTGGATGATAGCTCTGACGTTACAATTGTGGATAATGGAATTGATAGTGGGATTGCGACTTTCAACGTTACCGGTGCTGTCGCAGAAATTGTTTCACTCTCTATGAGCATTCCAGGTGGATCTAATGTGGTAAGTCTATCTGCTCCCAAATTATTGGTGATCAATGATTGTGCGGAAGAGGGATTTGTTTATGTGCAAGATGGCCCATTTTGTATTTCCAAATATCAGATGGACAGTGCTGGCGGCTCGACCAAAAATAGTTTGCCGAAAATTAACATCAACCGGGCCGATGCTAGTGCGGCATGTGTGGCGCTGGGAGGACACCTAGTTACTAATAATGAATGGCAAACCGTGGCCAGAGAAATTATCGCTGTTGCCTCTAATTGGAGCATCGCGATAGGTTCGGGTTCGGTAAATCGTGGCCATTCAAATTCTTTGGCCCCGAATTCTCGCTTGGCCGCTTCCGATGATTATAGTCCATGTGCTGGATATACTGACTCTCGCGCTAGTACGGCCATCTGTTCTGATAGTGTATGGCATGTAAATCGAAGAACGCATACTCTTAAAAGTGGTGCCATAATTTGGGATTTTTCAGGAAATACTGTTAGCTGGGTTTCTACTAATCGCTCCAGTTTAACATTTGATGCCGCAGGAAATATTGCCATCAAAAATATTTTATTAGCGCATACAAATGATATGGCAAATTTTGGTCCTGGCAGTAATGATTCGAATAATCATAATTATGGAACTTTACTTTATAACGGAATGGGATTGGAAGGAATGGTACGTGGCCTATCATGGGATAGTGCTACCGAAACTGATGTTGGGATTTTTTCAGCGAGTGTGGGAAATTTTGATCCTACTTTTGCTTATTCCAATGTTGGATATCGGTGTGTAATTCCATAGAGGGCATAACGAGGGATTTTTTATGAAAACATTATCTTTGTCCAAGTTGCTGTTAAATTTCCTGCTGCTCATTTTGCTTTTTACTACAGCTGGATGTTTAAACAAAGATGTAAAAGAAATTATCGAGAGAGGAGAACCTCTCAAAATAATAAAAGGCAGCAGCAGTGGTGCGGGATATGATTTTGAAGTAAACGTCGGACAAGTTAAGAAGTTTTATGCTACGGGAGGATCTCCTCAATATGTTTTTTCTATGGAAGATGAAAATAAACAACCTATAGAAGTAACTCAACTCTCTAGCGGAGAGTTTGTTATTCCTAATGTCTCTTCAATTATCACCGTAAAAGTAAAAGATGCTAAAGGTGCGGTGGCCTCCGCAAAAGTTAAAATTCTAGATCCTTATCCGCAGATGTTAGGTTGGGAGGGCCCGTCCACCGTTTATGAGGGAGAGTGCGCCGCTTTTAAAGTGACTTCTCTTGATCACTACGGAAATAAAGTTCCAGCTAGAAATACCATTCGTGTTAATGCCACGGGATATGGTAGTGGAGTTTTCTACAAAGATGCGGCCTGTACCATTCCAGCCTTTAATCAGGCGCTAATTCAACAAGGATATAGTGAGAAGGCCATTTACTTTCGCGATATCGTCTTAGAGCAGCTTACTCTAATTGATTATGGTGACGCCCTAGATCCAGGAAGTATTCGAGTTAATGTGGTGGCGGTAAAAAAACCTGATCACTTCCGAATTGTTGATCCTAAAGATAGTGAGGTTGGCCATGCTACCACCGTTACTATTCAGGTAGAGGATGAAGATAACAATGTTGTTCCTTACTATCCAGGGAAAGTTAATTTTCATGTAAATGGTTTTGCTTATGTTGACAATAGTGCTGGAACGAAAGTTAAAGAATTAACTTTTACCGATGGTAAGGCCTTCGTCGATGTTAATGATTTAACTTCTCAAATAGTACGACTCTCACTTTCTCGTTTTGACGATAATCCACCCAACGATATCGATGTTAGTAGTAAACAGGATGTTTGGTTCTATGGTGGAATTCCCGTCTATATGGAAATTGTTCGCGCTTTTCCTGCTATGCCAGTTCCTCCCCCTGCTATATATGCTGGCGATAATATTCAAATAAAAATTCGCCTGCTTGATGCTAACATGCAATTTGTGAATAGCACTGCACTTGTTGAGATGGGGTGGGAGCATGATGCTTCTGGTAACACCGCGGTGTTAACAGGCAGCAGGCAAAAAAATGCAGTGGCCGGAATTGCTACTTTTGATTTTAATATTGATAAAGTGGCCAGTGGTTATCAAATGAAATTTTCTTCTCCGGCGCTCGATCCAAGCGAAATTGAACTGAGTGATCTTTTTGCCATTATCCCGGGTGAACCTAAAAAACTGGTTTTTTTGAATGATCCAAAAAATGTCGCTGGTAATAAAATCAAGGCCGGTGAACAGATCGTTTCTGTTTTAGGTGCTAATTTGCAAGTGGAGTTACGCGATCAGTATGGCAATAAATGTACGAACGATGGCGTTAATGTAGCATTGAGTTTTGCTACTGGCTCACCTACTGCCACAGTCTACGGAAGTGTCTCCGCTCAAACTGCTGTGGGAGTAGCAACTTTTTCAGATTTAAAAATCAGAACCGCCAATGTTAATTATAAACTTAAGGCAAGTGCCTCTGTTAACACTACTGCTTTGACGATCGATAATACAGAGCTTTTTGATATTATTCACAATGATCCGAACAAATTAACCTTTACCTCGCAACCTCCCGCAGAAACAGGTGTACTAAATACTATGACGAAGGTTTCTGTGGCCTTGCGCGATCAGTATGACAATAACATCACTTCCACTGCTTGTGCGGTGGCCGATATCTCGCTAGCACTTAATCCGGCCGCAGGTGCTGTGCTGACTGGTGGAGTGATTCCCGCAGTGGCCGGACTTTCTGATTTTACTGCCATCACAGTAAATCAACCAGGAACTTTCGTTTTTGATGCTTCTCATTCTTGTTTGGGAAGCAGCGTTGCCTCTAGTTCTTTTAAAATTGTCACCGGCATTCCTCACCATTTTGAGTTTGTTAATCAACCGGCCGATCCAACGGTGGCCGGAGCAACTATCCAAGATGGTAGCGGAAATTCCATTCAAGTTAAGGTGGTAGATGCCGGAGGCTTTTTGGTTGACACAGGAGTGGGTAGCAACACTTCTATTACCCTTAGTGCAATAAACGGAGCGGGAGGCCCACTACAAACAGCGACGACCTTAACCGTAAGTGCGGTAGGCGGGATTGCTACTTTTAGCAACCAATTTATCACTTTGGCCGGTGCAAACTATCAGTTGCAAGCAACGGGATCGGTTCCTGGCCGTCCAGATATTATCTTAGGTGCTGCCCAGTCAGCGGCCGCAGGGTTTGATGTAATTCCGGCCAATCCCGTATCTATCGCTTTTAAAGTTCAACCTGATGAAGATGGCAACGATACCGTGGCCGGCGTTGATATTGCTCCGGCCGTCACAGTAGAAGTGCGTGACCAATACGGTAATAAAACTAATAGCAATGGCGTAGAGATAACTATTTCGCTGGCCCATGATGCTTCAATTAGCGCCAACGCTGTTTTAAAAACTACAGACTCTTTGGTGGTAAATACCATAAATGGTACTGCCACTTTTAACTCGCTTTTCATTGAGAAAATTAGCAAGGCCCTCGATGAATACACTTTAAATGCAACGGCCACCAATATTGTTGCCGCTCCAACCATTACTAATCCAGGGAAAGTAGCACTTTCTAGCGGATTTAAAATTATTGCCGCCGGAGCAGATCATCTGGCCTTTGTAGCGCAACCTCCCTTGCAAACAGTATCTAATATTGCAATGGCCACCTTTACAGTTCAGGCCGTCGATGCGTTTGGAAATAGTGTTGCCCAAAGTGGAATAACGGCAACTCTCTCTTTTGCAGCTACCGGCCAGCCGGTTGCGGCGGTAATAACTAACGCTACGGCTTCTACTAATGCTAGTGGAGTAGCTACTTTTTCTACCACTAGTATAAATAAAGCTTTTAATGGTTATGTTTTTACGGCCACCGGCGATTTGGCCGGAGCACTTCCTAACGCTGCTGCTGCTGCCCAAACCTCTTCTGCTTTTGAAATTTTAGGAGGAGGCCCCGCTAAAGTGGCCATCGATGAAGTGCTTTTACAAAGCGCCGCAGATGCTACCGCGGGCGTTGCTATTCGTACCGTGACGGTGCGAGTCCTGGATGGAGATGATAATCCGGCCAATGCTACGGCGCTTTCTGGTGCGTCCCTGGCCTTGCAGTTGGTGCATCTAAATGGTGCTACCGGCTTAGGAACAACGCAGATAATTTTTGATGGCTCGACTAATGTTGCCACCTTTAGTAACTTTGTTGTGCAAAAAGCTGATACTAATTATAAGTTAAAGGCCAGCTACAATGCCGGAACGATTCTTTCCGTAGATACTACTAGCACTTTTAATGTTACGCATAATATTCCACACCACATTACCTTTACACAAAATCCACCGAGTTCTCCTAACGCAAAAGCAAAAGAGAATTTCACCGTGGCGGTGGAAATTAGAGATCAATATGAAAACGTGGTAAGTAGCTCCACGGGGAATAACGTAACTCTGTCATTAACTACCAATCCTGCAGGAGCGACACTTTCTCCGGCCGCTCCGGCCGATACCACTTTACTGGGAGCTGCCAGCATTGCTGGAATTTCGCTTGATAAAAAAGGAGTGGGCTATCGTTTAACCGCAAGCGCCTTGGTTGGTATTTACAATGTATCTGGAACTTCAACGCTCTTTAATATTGATTACGGAAATCCTCACCACATAGTGATCTACCAACAACCTCCTGTAGATGAAGATGTTGGTGTTAATATGAATCCACCTATCATCATTGAAATCCAAGATGAGGGAAATAACCGCGTAGAGAGTCACGCCGCCATTCAAGTTACTTTGGAATTTGTGGACAACAATACGGGAGCGTCGTTGCCTGCTGATTACTCCGGATATCAAGTCTCGACCACTAATGGATTGGCCAGCTTCAGCGCGTTTACTGTAAACGTAACCGGCCTTGACTATACCATAAAAGCATTGGCAACACTTCCGGTGATTGGGGCAGTAGAGACCGCAGAAAGTGAGGCCTTTGATATACTCGCTGGAAATCCTGCGAAATTGGCCTTTATTTCCACCGTAGCTGATGCCACCGCAGGTAAAGATATTTCAGGAATTGTCGTGGAGATTCAAGACGGGGCCGGCAATAAAGTATATCGCGCCGGGGAGACAATAACTCTAATAGTTGACTCTGGGCCAGGTACTACTATTTATAATCTAACTCAAACTACTAATGCTAATGGTGAGGCCATCTTTAATAATTTGGCCGTCAATTCACGGCCTCAAATTAGGTTGTCGGGAGTTTATACTTTAGGAGCAACCGCTACTATCGGTGGAACACCAATTAATAATGGAATGATTTCTTCAAATGCTTTTACCATTTATACTGATGTGGCCCACCACCTAGAATTTGCAAACGTGGCAAGTCCAACGCAGGTATTGACTGACATTGCTCCATTTACGGTTACCTTGCATGATCAGTATCATAACGTAGTAACTGCCAATGATGGCGCCAATGTTACCTTGTCACTAAAACTAAATCCAGGCACTGCCACGATAAACGGAACTAATCCTAGAACATTGTCGAGTGGAATTGCCACTTTTGATAATATTGATTTAAGTATGCCTGGAACTGGTTATCAATTTACAGCAACCTTCAACGCTATTACCAAAGATTCAAATCTTTTCAATATAATCACTGATCCAGCTACGCATCTAGTTTTCACTATCATGCCCGCATCGGGAGCAAATGTGGTGGCCGGTACAAATTTTGCGGTTCGGGTAGAGGCCCGTAATGCTTCCAATATTGTTGACCCAACTTTTACCTGCTCGGTAGTGCTGACTTCTCCGGTCGCCGTCTTTAATGGATCGACCTCTTCCACTGTTGCGGCCGTTGCGGGTATAGTTAATTACAACGTAAATTTGCATACTGCCGGTGCTAACTATACTTTGAGTGCCAACTGCGCCAATCCTGCAATTTCTGGAGTGGCGGCCACCACTTTTAATATTATTCCGGCCGCAGCAAATCATTTGCATTTTACCTCACAACCTCAAAATGAAGTTATTGGTGGAACGATTGAGGGGGATGCTAATGCTGCTGTTCAAGTTGCTGTTCATGATATATACGAAAACGTTACTACTAATGTAAGCAGCACTATTGTAATGTCTTTGGCCAATGATCCTAACGCTCCGGGATCTCCATCTACGCTATCAACAACATTAAATGCAACAACGGGAAGCACTGGAGTTGCAAGTTTTAATAATTTACAAATCAATAAATCCGGAATTGGTTTTACTTTGCGGGCAACTATCAGCAGCACGGCCATTACAACCACCTCAAGTGCTTTTAATATTTTCACTGAGCCTGCCAGTAAATTTGTTATCATTGAACCAACTGATGTTTATGTCACACAAAATGCCACTATACTCGTAGAGGCCCAAACCTCTACTGGACTAAAAGATTTTGCTTTTTCTGGAACAGTAACGTTGATCGCTGATGGTTTCTCCACTGGTGAAGGCCTTGTCACCATAACGAATGGTAGTGGAATCATTACTATCACCGATACAATTATAGAAACAGTTAATCTGTCGCTCTCTAATGGAACAGAAGACGGAACAGGGAGAGTGTTAACAACGACTGATGTTAAGGATGTAGATTTTATGGAACCACCCGATTGTACTGCCAGCGACGCAATCGGAACTGCTTGTGGTGGTGGATGGAAGGCCTCTGCCACACATGTAATTTCGCTAGCAGATGCGACTTATATGTATGGTGGTTATAACTTCTCAGGAGATCCAGCAGATGATGTTAATGGCCTTGCTAATACGCAAACGCTCTACTCTCACGGGCATCATAATGCCGCCAATTACTGTTATGATTTAGTTGCAACAGGAGTATTTAGGAATTGGTATCTCCCTGCCCGAGGGGAGTTCGTTGGAGCGGATGGTGTCTTTAACTCATTGGTTAGTGCAGGAAAAACAGCGGCAGTCGGATTGGTAACTACTAATGGTGTTTACTATTGGAGTTCAACAAACAACACTAACTATACTGCCAGACAAGTAAACGTAACTGATGCTGCAAGTACATACAGATATGAAAGAAAGGATACTTCGTATAAGGTTCGCTGTATAAGACCTTTTGGTAACGCAAATATTGAATCTATTCAATTTCAGCCAATTGCCTCGGCGGTGTATGGAGAGGTAACACTACAGCTTCGGGCCATTGATTCTGATGGTGGCCTTTACACTAATTTTGAAGGTGATGTGACGCTAGAACAAAACCCTACTGCCTTGAATATCACGGGCCTGGGTGTTGTCCACTTTAGTGGTGGGATTGGTTATGCTACGATTAACGTAACAGAACCTGGAGATGTTACAATTGCGATGGACAGTACCCCTCTTGCTTATGATGGTTATCGAGTAGACACAAGTGATACTATAAGTTTTACCGTGGCCGGCGAAGTAGAAACTCTGACTGCTTCCACAATGGCCCCTACCGCCAATGATATTCATCTTGAATGGGGTCCCACTGTTGCAGGCGAAGAAGATGAATACATTATCTCTTATGCGGCAGGCTCAGCGCCTCCAGTTAATTGCACAGGCGGCGCGACGATTTCTGCAAGTTCGGCAACAGACTACGACGTATTTGGACTAGCTGGATTGACTACATATTATTTTAGAGTTTGTTGGAAAAATATTGCTAACAATACAACTAGTACTGGTGCGTTGGTAATTAAAACTACTCCGGAAGCTGAATGTCTTTCTACAGATCCTGCTGGAAAAATTTGCAGCGGTGGTATAAAGTTTATGACGGGATGGGTTGTTGCAAGAGATAGTGCGTCACCAACAGCGATACACTATGGCGGCGCATATAGCTTTTCTGCGGCAACTGCTCATTGTGATACCTTAGTTAGCAATGGCCGAAGTGATTGGATCGTAGCTGGAGGATCTAATCCAAATCCAAGTAACACTAACCATTTTGCCTCGCTACTTTTAAATAGAGGGGTTCTTGGACTTGTAAGCACAAATCACTCACATTGGACCAGTGATAATGCCAGTGGTTCTTTAAGATATTATGCTTCTTGGATAACTACTTCCTCAACTTTTTCTGAATATACCCAAAATGTATCTTATGTTTATACCGTAATGTGTGTCCGCAATTACGGCCAAACTAGTGACGTGCAAAATTTGACGATAACAGCAAATAATCCAACTCCCAAAGATATTCTTATCGATTGGGACGCTTCAGGGGATGGAGTTGAAGATAACTACATCGTTGCATATCAGACTGGGGGATTTCCGGCGGCACAATGTGGCGGGGGCACAACTATTTCGACGGCCGCTACAAACTATACTCTGAATAATCTCAGTTCTTCAACAACCTACTACGTTCGTGTCTGTCTCTTTGATGCTAACACGGGCTATACCAGCTCCGGAAAAACAGCGACTATTACGATGCCTAATTATTCAGAAATTGATTGCACCGTTCCCGGCAATCAAATAATCGATTATCTGGGTGCCATTAAATATGTCATCATGGGTAATAATTGTAATTCTGTTACAATTAAAGCGTGGGGGGCCGGAGGTGGTGGAGCAATTGATGACTATGATGGCACTATAACAAATGTAGATGGTGGAGCTGGAGGATTTGCCTCTTTAACGCAAAACGTATTATTGGGAGATGTTTTGCAACTTCGCGTTGGAGGAAGAGGAAACTACGGATCAGGCAGTGCCGTTTATGGATGGCCTAATGGAGGAAATGGAATTGATTATGGAGATTGCGCAGTTGGCTGTTGGAGTGGCGTGACGGGAGGAGGCGGTGGATCTACCTCTGTAACTTTGAGTGGAGCGGTTATTTTAGAAGCAGGTGGAGGAGGCGGGGCCACGGCATTTGGCGCTGGTGTTGCTGGAGGTGGAATCGGTGCTTGCGTTCCGGCCGGGATACAAAATGGTGCAAATGCAATGGATTTTCTTGATGGTGATGAGGCCGGTGGTGGCGGTGGATATTGTGGCGGCGCCATAAATGGGGCAGGAACAAGTTATTTTTCACCGGGAGGATTGCAAACTGCGGGTAGCGGAACTACTCCAGGAAATGCTGCCGATCCAGATCGCGGCACCGCTGGTAACAAGGATACAAACGGTAGACTGATCATTAGTTGGTGAGATTTTACGAAAATTAAGGAGATGATAGTCTGCAAAGTAGATAAGAAAAAGGGTTCCTATTTAATAGCGGTAGTGACAGTATTTCTAATTGCAATTTATGGTTGCGACAGCTAATCATCTGCCAAACGAAGGCCGCGAACTTCTGCGTCTACTGCTGCTTCTGCCTCTCCAGTTTAGTTATTGACAAGGTTCTCAAAAAAAGTGCAGAGGTATTTTTTTATCCAGTTGAGCAAAAAAGTCTGGTTAATTATCCCGCCGATAACCTATAAAAATGATGTGAGATAGTGCGAGTTCTAAAGAATTACTCAATTTCTCCGATATCTACACTGAGATAGTTGTAAATGGAGTTGCTCTCAAATGGAGCGTACCTTTTGAAGTTGATGAATAAAAAATTAAGTTTGATTATTTTATTGCTGGCCAATATGCTGTTTTCTTCATGTGCGACATATCAGCGAATTAAAAATTATGTGTTCACAACATTGCCTCCCAAAAAATTTGCTTTGATTGAATCAAATCCGGCAGGAGCAGAAGTAGTAACTGCCAAGGGAGAAGTTGTGGGGGCCACGCCTCTCAAAATAACGGGAGAGGACTTAGATAAATTTGCTAAAGATGGAATTGTCAGTTTTGTGATTTCCAAAGTTGGATTTGTTCCACGCGAAATAGTAGTGCTAGTCAACGGGATTGACCTGTATAACGTGGAGCTTACGCCACTTAATCCTGATCATTTTGAAAAATGGGTGCTAAAAACCTATGGCGATGAAACTAATGAGATGCTGCGACAGTTACTGCAGATACAGGGATTTTTATTTTTGCAAAAATTTCCCTTGGCCGAAAACAAGATAACTGATTTTCAAAAAAAATATCCCAACGTTGCGGCAAGCTACACTATGCTGGGTAATATCTATTATCATCAAAATAAATATCCCGAAGCTCGGGCACAACTTTTGCGCGCACTTTCCATTGATGGGAAAGATGAAACAACGATTAGATTTTTGGAGGCAGTAAATAATAAACTTTCTAACTTATGAAACAACGTAGAAAGGAAAACACATTTATTTTCAAGTTACTGCTGTCGCTAATAGCGATGATGTCGCTAATATTGTCGGAAGTGGTGTTGGCAAAGCAATTTAATCTAAGCAAAGTTAATACCAAAGGGATCAATGAAATTGAAAATGAACTAACTGCGGATATCAATGGGCACATCAAAATGTATTTGGGGGGAGATGTTCGCTACAGTTTATTTGTTAAACTTCTCTCCAGCAAACTAAAGGCAGAAAAAAATTTGTCCAGTAACTCAATTGATACGGGATACCTTTATGTACCAGGTGTAGGAGATGGGGTGATGGCCGGTGATTACTTTACGGTAACCGGTGCGCGCGTGGATCTCTTTGTCTATGACAAAGTTAAAGATCAAGCGGTGGATAATTTAAAGCAATTAATAAAGACAACCAATCCTGATCTAAAGATGGATGTCCGTTTTACAAAGTTAACAGATCCTCCACTGATGGAGGCCCCTATTCCACCCCCTAAACCACAAGAGATTATTCTTCCTAAAACTTTAAGTGATCACATTTATGAACATCTGCCATCATTTTTAAAATTCTTGGGCACTGTCATTATTGCCAGCATGCTTTTTTTAGGTATTTTCTTTATGGCAAATGCTATGAAGTCGGGAGTTGCTTCTATTGCAGAATCTATACAGTCGGCAAAACTGCATCTTAAAGAAGAACATTCGGTAACAGATAAAAATGCGGCCAAAGAAGAAAACCCTGTACTTGATCACGCAGGTGGCATCGACGCTGCAAATAAAACAGTTATTTCGGAAGCAATACAATTAGACATTGATGTAGAAAAGAAAGTTGAACTTATTCGAAAAACGATAAAGAATCGGCCCGAGGCGCTGGCCAACAGCATAACCAGTGGCAGCTCTGATCTTAAAGGATTGAAAAAGTTAATTCCGCTGTTAGTGGATAATGAAGAGAAAATTTTAATGTCAGCACTAAACGATGGATTACTATCTCAGATGGAGATGGAGCAAAGTAGTGCGGCCATGAATGATGGTGATTTTGCTAAATGGGTTAGCGAATTTGTTGAAAAAGTAATCATCAATAGCTTGAAGAAAGGTAATTATTTTTCACAATTAATACGTGATGAATATGTCAAAGAATTAAAACTGGCCGACCCGCAAATATTATTGCAAGTGGCCAAGAAGATGAACAACGGCCTTATTCAAAAAATTGTTATGGACTTTGTTCCTCCTAGTATGCACAGAACATTACTCTCTCAATTTTCTGTCACGCAGTGGAAATCAATTATTGCGGATAAAATTCCTGGAATTGCAGAAATTAATGAGCATGCTAAAAAAATTGTAGAGTGGATTTCCTTTTTCAAAGATAATCCTGGTGAGAATAATGAGCTTCACTTAAATAAAGTAGTAATGAATCCGATCATCCAATTTATTGGACAAAAAGAGTTTGGTGAGGATGATCAGTTTATTGATCAAATTGCTTCAATCTCTCCCGATTTTGCTAAAAAACTGCGTGAACAAGTTTGGACTCCAAAGGTGTTGCTGCAAGTTCCTAAAGGCCATTTGGCCAGCGTATTGCGCGATCTAAATCCAGAGGACAAATTTCTTTTGGCAATTGGATTTCCTCCACAGATCTCGGATATCATCATGGGCCTTTTGCCGGAGGGCAAGAGTAAAACTATCGTGGCAGATCAAGTTAAGCGCTTTAGAGATCGACCGGTACCAGAAAAAGTGCAACAGGCCAAAGAAATTTGCAAACTATTTATTGCTCAACTTCGCGATGATGAAAAATCTGGCCGTTTTAAATTAGAGGGTAGTGGACCTAGTGCTGCAAGCGTGGCAAATATTTCACAACTAACAGCGGAACAAACTCAAACGCAAATTACTAAAAAAGCAGCGTAAAAAAAAGCAGACAAATTTAAATTACGCTTCACTAAAAACATCGGCCTTCGCACTGTCGATATTTTTTTTCACCACACTCTCTTCACCTTCCGTTCTACCATTACTTGAAGAGGCCATAAATTTATGCATTCCGGCCACTGCTAGATCAATCTTGGAGGTGAGATGAGTCTCTTTTTCTACTCCCTGAGTAATAAGTTTTCTCTGTGCATTTTCGATAGACACCAAATCCTCTCGATTTTGCTCTAGTCGTATTCTCATATCGCCAAAGTCAATGTTTTCGGTATTAGAAGAAATTTTAAGTTTTGCCAGAGAAGTTTCAAAATTATTAAGTGCCAAAGCATATAGGGAATGTGATTTTTCAAATTCATGTTGGAGATAAGTTAGGCCCTCTACATCCAGCGTTTTTCGCCCCCCCTTTATTACATCATTTAACTTGTTATGGATTGCCGAAAATTTTTGGCCCAATTTATCAAAGTCATCTTTAATCCACATAACTAAGCGGAAGACGTTTTGATTTTCAAAAAGAATTTCCTCCATTCTTTCTGCATCACGAATTAAGCGTTCTTTTTCCGCTAGAACTTGTTTGTATTTGTCAATATTCTGATTGCAGATCTCATTCCACTGGTAGCGCACAACATTTAAAAGAAGTGCGTTTTCTTTTACGGACACTAGGTTTGCTTCTGTGCTATGAATGACTTGTTTTAATGCAAGCAATTCTGCCTCTTGGGCCTTCTGGCGACTGACTCGTTCTTCTAGCTGGTCTTCTAGCCGATTAATTTCGTTCATCAGTCCTAGCTTTTGTTGGCCGTAAACATCATGTAGACTTATAAATTTTTCATATAAATCTGAAAGTCCACAGGCCTCAAAATCTCCGCGAATTTTTTCGCGAGATGGTTTATTAATAGATATATTAGAAATCAAATTTAAAATATTGGTAACGTGATGTTCGATTTTTGTTTTAACTTCTTCGACTAATTCAAAGTCAGTTGTCACTCGGTAGAAAAACATAAGCGACAATTCTTCGCCATTTTGCTTGGCCGGCGAGAGATACATCTCACATTGAATGTCATCATTTTTTTCCGATTTACCCTGTAATCTAATCGTGTAAACGCCTTTCTTTTTAAAATCTATAACAGTATTAGTATCGTAAAGGTCACTTTCCTTTGCTAGTGTACCCCAGCTTAGTTTTTCTCCCTTTCTTTTCTTCCATAGACCATACAACTGATCATTGGCCCACACAATTTCTTGTGAAGAGTTAAGAACCAGAGTCGGAAAGGGAATAGTAGAACTAAAAATTTCTCCTAAGGTCGCTTTTTGATGCACAAATTTACGATAGCGCTGCAGATCATCATGAAAGTTTCGGTCAAATTCGCTGGCAAGTTCTACATTACCAAATTCTGCTTCATTATTTAATGCTTCGAAAATAATTTGATCCATTTTTATTTTCTGCTTGGCCGCTTGAGGAGATGACTTGTGTAAAAAATGCCCGCCCAGAGAGTGTAAGGCCAGAAATAAAAGATATAAAAATGGAGAACTGATTAAGATTGCCAAGTAAACTAATGCTCGATTAATAGTACCTTGGGCCTTGCTGTTTTGTTGCGCAATGATTGCACTTTGTTTTTCTAATATTTGTTGAGCACTAGATAGCAATGGGGCAAGAGAGACACTTAGTGATTGTAGATCAATTTGCTTCCTTATTAATTTATCTAAAGAATTGGCGATTTCCTCTTTCATTGCATGAACTTTTTCTAAGGAGGCGGCAGAGAGGGTTGATTCTTTAGTAATACTGGTTACTTCTTCCAAAATATCTTTAATTGCAGTTTTGTTAGCGATTGGATTTTCACTCTGTTTTTTTAGTCGCCAGGCGGCAGCAGATAATTTTTTCCAATTATTACTTGATACATATTGAGTAAATGCCTTTACGTTATCATCAATTACTTGTGCTGAAGTGGAAAGGTAGCGTCGCTCAAATCCGGCCACATACTCGACAATCTCCGTCAGTTTATTTTTGGTTAGAGAGTTATCAAGAAAAGAGATTAAGCTATTCAATTCAGTAGTTGCTTCTGCGGTTCTACCTAATTGCAACTTAGTTAAAGCAATCTTTTCGGCCACGCGTTTAGCGGCCAAATTAAGCTCTGCTTGTCGGGCCTGCTGCCTTTGAAAGTCGGCAAAAGAAAAACTAGTTAAAAGGTCACTTTTCTTTATCTCCCAGAAAAGTAATGATGCTCCAGAGAGAAAAGATAGAAAGAAAATTGCGGTAAATAATTTTTTCATTTTTGTACCCGATAGAAGACAAAAAAGCTTTTTAAATGAGCGCACCAATGCCTCATCATAGATTATTATCAGTTATTTTGGGCCTACATTGTAGTGGGCAGAAAGTATCAAGTTGTCAGATCAACAAGTTGATTGTGTTATGCTCTACTTGCATATAGCTATCACTAATTATAATGGGCCCAATAAATAGGGAGCTGGCCAGATGGTGGATATTAAAATATCGCAAGAAATAGACGAAAAAAAGTTGAAGCGGTCGATAATTTTTTTAATATTAATTCTCTCTACCTCACTAACGGTTGCGATGCTTCTTTTGGGATTGGTGGGCAATCATCTATCTACTTCTTCGCATTTAAGATTAATTGCCACGTATGAAGATCGAATGCTGCCGGTTGTTGCCTCTCAAAAAATGGGACAAGATATAAATCGAATATATGACTCTCTAATATTAATTAATCGCTATCTTGATAAGGCGCAAACTGTTTCTGATTTGGCCAACACGGTGGCCGGAACTGGACTTTCTGTAGAGGCAGATCAAACAATAAATCAGGAATTGTCACAAGAAGAGAGCAATGTTGCGAGAATTTTAGGAGAAATTAATTCTTATCTATCACAGATAACTTTTGATACTTCGATTGTAGCTGAAAGAGATGCAATGGAGCGCTTCAATAATTATTGGGCACTTCTCCGTCAAAAAATAAATGATTATATTAAAGAAAAAAAAATCGATGCTGATCGCTTAAATAACATAAAGATAAATTGTGATGCGATGAATGATTTTTTGGTAAAAATGAATACTATTTTTACAGAGGCGGCCAGGAGCGATTTAGAGGTATCAAAAAAAACCTCAGCACAATCACGAATGATTATTTTAGGATTACTTGTTGCGGGACTGGTTATTGCGTTTATCGCAACGATACGTAGTATTTTGCAAGTAAAAAAACTTCTTGATCTGTTTGAAAAAAGCAAGGCCGATCAAAAACGCTTGGCCTCCGTGATGTTGCGGGCCAACGATGGAATTTTAACCTTGGACGAAAATGGAGCAATTACTTCTTGGAATAAGGCCGCGGAGGGTATATTTAAATACGATAAACAAGAGGCCCTCGGTGCATCTATCGAGAAAGTACTTCCCGAAAATATTCGCAGTAGTTGGCAAAATATTTTGCAGAATGCTCAATCTGCCAATCAGATTCATACGCAAAAGTTTATCAACAAACATAATGAGACTATTGATTTATTACTTTCAGTAACACATCTTCCTCCTTTGGTCGCTAAGGCCACCGGAGAGTTTTCTATTATTGTTAAAGATGTTACCGAACAAATATTGCTACAAGAAAAGTTAGAAGAAGAGCGGCAAAAAAACGAAAAGAGAATGCATAAAGAACTAGAGGATGCCAAAATTTTACAACAGATGCTCTTTCCTGAAACCTATGTGCGCTTCTCTAATGTGGAAATTGCTGGACACTGTTTTTCTGCCTCAGAATGTGGTGGAGATTGGTGGCACTATTCACAAAAAGGCGATAAGGTTTTAATTTGGGTGGGAGATGCTACCGGACATGGCCTACCTGCTGCACTTATTACTTCTGCCGCAAGATCAGCGGTTACCTTGATAGAAAAGCTTGCTGATTTTACTCCGAAAAAGGCCTTGGAATTACTAAACGCCTCAATCGTACAAACAACAAAGGGAAAAATGCAAATGACCTTTTTCCTAGGATCCTTTGACAAAAATACCAAAACACTGACTTATGCCAATGCCGGCCACATTCCTCCACTTAAGGCCAATCTTGGCAATTTTAAATTTGTACCAAATGATTTAGTTCCACTTAATGACGTAAATTCTCCTCGCTTAGGTGAGGCCACCACTACTAAATTTTCCGAGCACACGATTCAGTTGTCTGCTGAAGATGTTTTACTCTTTTACACCGATGGTGTTTCTGAGGTTTCTGGACAAAAAACAGAAATGAGTTTTTTAAAAAATTATTGCGATCTAATTGCAGAAAGCAAAGGCGTGATGAATATTTTAAATGGCCTCAAGCGTGAATATGAAGATCTCCACAACAATAGAGTTATAATTGATGATATAACTTTTATGATCGCTAAAATTGGTTAGAGGCAAACAAGGTTGACCAATTTACTCATAAAATTCCCCGAAAATTTTAAAAACTACTAAAAAATATAAAAAAATAGTTCAAAAAGGTAGAAAGGTTATGCAAATTCTATAGAAAAGGTAAAGAGCTCCGATAGGTTGATAGTGGAGATATCCACTGATGGTCTTATTGGGAGGTCAATTGGCCAAGTTCACAGTGCTAGTCCATTTGCAGGCCGGAGTTAAAATCGAGGAGATTGAATCCAACAATTTTACCATTGGCCGTTCTCGTCAGGCAAATATTGTTTGCTCAATCACTGGCGCTAGCCGTATACACTTAGAAATTTTTGAAAAAGATAATAAAGTTTTTATAATAGATAAGTCATCAAATGGTACGCTGTTAGACGATACTCCACTGCCACCAGGAGAGCCGGTAGAATATTCACCTGCTCAAAAAATATTTTTAGGTAGTTCACAGGAATATATTTTGTTAGAGTCAGATATATTCTTTAAGAGACATGAAATCAAAAAAGTTCTTTCGTTGGAAGAAGAAATTAAAAATAGCGGAGATATCCCGCTGGAGAAATTCTCTTTAAGTGAAGACAAAGAAGAAGATGTTGAGGAGGTTGATTTAGCACCAACTTCTGTGATCTCTCTTTCTCATGAAACTATTTCAGAGTATTCCTTACCAATAGAAGTAAAAGAAGAGGTAATTCCAGCATCCACGCCAAGGTCTATTCCAGACGTTCCAGATGTTCCAGATGCAACAAGTGCTCGCCCCTCAGAGGCAAAGGCCACTAGTAGTAATGCGGAAGGACGCAATAACTATACAAATGATAATAGTGGCGAAATTAAAAAAATTAAAGAAATGGCACAAAAGAGTGCGATAGAGACAGAAGTAAAAGCACAACAAGCGGGCAGAGAAATAAAATTAGCGGCACAAAAAGAGGCCGAAGAAATTTTGGCAATGGCCAAGTTTGAGGCCGAAAAAAATTTAAAAGTAGCTCATAAGGAAAGAGATGGCCTGATGGCCACTTTTGAAAAATTATCTTCGGCAAATAATGAATTACTAGAAAATATTTCTAAACATACTGCTACGGTGCAAGAGTTAAAAGAAAGTGAACAAATCTTGGGCCATAAATTGATTGAAAAACAGGAAGCGCTTAAACAAATCGATGATGAGATATCTCGTGTTCAAGAGCAGCTTCAGAAATTAAAAATGCAATATGATGAGATAGTGGCCAATGCGGGGAATGAAACAAAACGATTGGATGCTCTGAGTAAGGAGTTTGATGGGCAAATTCAGCTGACCAAATCGCAGGCAGAGGGAGAAATAAAAAAGCTCTCGGTAACAAAAGACACCATATTGATTGAGATTAAGTCATTAGAGGAACGGAAAAACATTTTTGCTAAGGATGTGAGCGATTTAAAGGCCATTATTAAAGATGATTTGGCAACGCTACATCGCCTGCTTTCGGATATAAGCAGTAAGGCCGCAGATATGCAGGAACTAAAAGAGCAAATTGCCCTAGCTAAAAAAGAGCGCAAGGTATTGGTGGATGAAAAAGAAAAGCTAGTTTTGCATCTTAAAAAAGTAGTTGATCAGACAAAAATTGAAGAATCAATGTTTGTTAATACGCGGAATGATCATGATAAGAAACTAAGTGATATAAAAGCGGCCATTGAAAAAGGTCGAAGAGATTGGGAGCAGATGAATCGAGAATTTGCCAATAGAAAAGAGCAAATTCAAGGTGAAATAGAAGAACATGAGTTGCGTTTACGCTTAATTGCAGAGGATCGCACGAAACTAGATATGATACAGGTAGAATCTAGCTTTAAAGAAGTATCGGTAGAGAATAATCTTGAAAATAATACCGATCCCGCTGCAAATGCAGAGATTTTTGAATTGCCTTCTTCGCAAGATGAAAAGAGTGCAAATAAAGACAGAATAAAAGTAGAGTTGGAGAAATTACGAGAAAAGAAAAACAAGGCAGCATGAGATAGTATTACGGGAGGGGATTTTTTTTGTCCGCATTTAAAATACAAATCTATTCTCAAGACGGGGTACAGTCGGAGTCTTTGGAAAAAGACAAGATTGTTATTGGCCGCTCCAAGGATGCCGACTTGTCATTGGCCTTTGATGGGATAAGTCGGGAACATTTACATGTGACAAAAAAAGGAAATGATATTTGGCTGGTGGATAATAATTCAGCAAATGGAACTTTTGTTGATGGAAAAAGAATTAGGCCGAATGAGCCGAATAAGTATCGTCAGAATGTGCCAATAAAACTAGGGAATGGAAAAGAAGTAGTTACAATTGAAATAGTGGATGGCGAAGGAGATGTGGCCAAGCGAGAGGCAAAAGAGCGAGCACTAAAATTGGTTAGTAATAATAGTGACCTTGAGGACAAAAAACAGGAATTAGAAAAACAAAAAAATGAATTAGAGCAATCTATCGAGGAATTGCGTAAAGGCAAGATGGCCGAGGCGCAGGAAATTGTACTACGTGCACAGCAAGAAGCTGAAAATCTGAACAAATTGGCCATAAGCGATAGTGAAAAAATTCTTAAAGATGCCCAGGAAGAGTTTGCGCAATTATCCCGAGAACTAACAAGTAAAACAGAAAATTTGGCCGCAAATAAAAAAGCACTCCAAGAAATAGATAGTGCTTTGACTCAGAAGAAAAGTGAATTGTCTGAATTGCAAGCGCGCTTGGAGCTTGCCAGTAAAGATATGGCCAATAAAGAGAAAAATTTTTCTTTGGCCTGGGAAGAATTTGAGTCAAAACTTCGAATTAAAAATGGAGAATATGAGTCAGTAGTGGCGGAGAAAAGATTATTGGCAACTAGACTTAACTTAGAATTGGAGACACAAAAGAGTAATCTGTTGGAGATAAATAACGTTCTTTTAATTTCCGAAAAAAAGAGAAATATATTGGAACAAGAAATAGCAGAAACGTCCTTACGCCTAGAAAATCTTCGAAGTGCGGAAACAGCATTGCGTAAGTCTAATGTTGATTATGAGAAAAGAAACGGCATATTGCTAAAAGAGGTTGAACGTGCCGAAAGTGCGGCACATGAAGTTGAAAAGAAAAAAGATAAAAATGATGCAGAATTACATTTGTTGATGGAATCATTGAGTAATAAGAAAAAAGAATTGCAGCGTTTGGAACAAGATGTTGCAGAAAAAAATAAAAACCAAGAAGTAGAATATCGAAAGATTGATGCAGAAACAAGTTCCTATGAGGCCGAGGCAAAGCTGAAGATGATGGCCATCGATACGCAAATTAACTCCTTGGCAGAACAGAAAAGTACGCTGCAAAAAGAAATCAATGATCTTATAGTTGAACAGAGTGGAAAAAATATAGAATATAACCAGCTAAAGCAGCAGTGGGCAATTAAGGCAAAACAGTATGAGGAATTATCTTTGCAGAATGAAGGCAAGGCCGCAGAGGCCAATAAACTGCAAAAAGAAATAACAGAACAAGAAGAGTTGCGGGCCAGATTAAATGAAGAGATTAATAGATTATCGATAATAAAGAAAAAAAACATTGAGGAAATTGAAACACAAAAAGGAGATGCTCTTCGTGGCCTACAGCTTGAACTAAAAAATATAGAAGAGCAGCGATTGGAACATCAGAAAGAATTGGATTTAATGCGTGAGGAAAAAAAACGAGCAAACGAAGAAAAAGATCGTTGTCTGTTGGATGTTAATGACTTAAAGAGCGAATATCAAACGTTACAAAATATTATAAATAACATGCAACAAATGCAGTCGCGAGCGCTTGAAAACAATAAGAAACAAAAAGAAGAACTTATTGCCTCCTTACAGGAACTATCGCCAGATGCCAAGGGCGTTATACTGGCACGAGATAATAAAAGGATTGTTGAGGCAGAAGTTTTGAAACTGGAAGAAAAAAAGGCCTTGCTACAATCAGAGATTACTTCTTTTGAAAATCAAAAAACATTGGCCCTTGAGAAAATTGAAATAATAAAAAAACAAGAAATTGAAAAGGGACAGGCGGCCGCCAACGAGATAATTAGTGCGGCAAAAAAAGATGCTCACGAAATAGTTTTGAAGGCGTCTACTTCTAAAATTGGCACACTAGAGAGCTTGCAGGTGGAAGCACAAAAAATTATAAATGATGCTAAGGAAGTTGCAAAGAAAGTTATTGAGCGAGGCGAGCAAGAATATCGTGATCGTAAACGCTTGGAGGATCAGCGATTCAATGAAGAAAGTGTTAAGCGATTAGGTGATTTGCGGGAAAAAGAAGAGCAAATGGAGAAAAAAATCCAACGGCGACGCAAAGATGAGGTGGAGAGTATTTCTTTGGCGTTATCGAAAGTTATCAATGCTCGATTTCGTGAAATGTTGGGCCAAAGCAATAAAGAGAAATATATCGAAGCATTATCCTCTGAGGTTAAAGATATTGTTAGATCTGTTTTGGGGGGAGAAAATCCAGATGTTGATCGCCAGACTAAGCAGGCAGTGGCCTATAATCCCGAAACCGCTGAACGGATGAAGAAATATTGGAAACGTGTAGGAATTGCTTTGGCAGTTCCAGTATTACTAATTTTGATCAATTTTATTTTTCCAAGTTTTTACCCGACCTTAAATAGTGAGTTGTCGTCTTGGTTTAAACAGGGAAAGACTGCTAATGATATTATGTTAGAGCAATTTAATGAGACACAGGCAAATCGTCCAAAATTCAATCCGAAGCAAACTTCAAACTATAAAGAAAGTTACACTGATAATGTTTTGTACACTGAAAATTTTATTGCCATCATGACTGATGAAGCTTATCAAAATCGCTGGGTGGTTGAACTTAATAAGTTTATCGTTAATGACTTAGATTCTAGCGATGATATAATTGTTACATTTATAACTTTAGAGTCTGGATTGATTAAAGAATTAGGTGAATTACGAATGCAGATTAATCCAGAGTTTGAGGAAGAAGGTATTGCTAAATTGCGCGAGGCAGAGGCAAGAATTGATCTTCAGTTTAATGAACTTTTTAGAAATAATGAGGAATATATAAAGTTTAAAGAGTTTAGACAAAAATTCTTTGATGACTTTGCTCGTGAATATAAATTTCCGGCCAAATAGGCAGATATTTCCATTTCCTTTTTTTTCTTTTTTTGAACTTTTGGTAATTAAAGTTTTGCTTATAAATTTACGATAGTTTAAGTAATGGAAACGATGGAAACGGATAAACCGCAATATATATTTTATCTTCAGCTTTCAAATAATCTGGTTAAGGATTTTTTTGAATTTAACAGAATCTTAAATCGGCAGAATATTTTTTTAATCCCAATACATAGTGACGGATTGCGGGCGCTTTTGCGTGAACCAGATGTCATTATTTTGGCAATTATTCCTGATATGAGTTCGCTCGAAAAATATAATGAAATTAAACATAAGATTCTTTACTCCATAATAAAAGGCCGTCGGGCAAAATTATTTGAAGTTAGTTCATTTCTGGAAGATATTTATATGCATGGCCAGAAAAAAAGTGGCCACTACAACTATTATCAACTTCCCATTGGAGCGGGTGTTATTTGTAGGAATATAGTAGAAGCTTATCAAAACAGTCATGGAGCGCAGAATCAGTGGCCAGGCGGAAGACGTGGCCATTTACCTCAAGATGGCGTATTCTTAAAATAAGATGCTCGCTAATTTATCAACGCAGATTTCTCTTTTTTATCAAAATCTAACGATGATTGATTATGCCTATTTGGATAGAAAAATGGCGGTCATAGGAAATTCCTTGGCCGTTGATGTTGAGTTGATTGGAGAAGCAAAGGAGGGAATTATTTTTGATTTCTCCAATGCCAAACGCGAAATAAAAAAAATCATTGATCAGACGATTGATCATAGTTTGGTAATAACAAAGCAAATAATGATGAAAGAGTCTCCTACCGGCCAGCTACATTTGCACTATAAGCTAAATGGGGCCAAGGGATATTTGGAATATTGGGCCCCGACCTCTGCTTTTTGTAAGATCGATGCTAAACATGTTTCTAATAAATCCATAAAAAGTTTTCTAGAAAAAATTATTCTGCCTCAAATGCCCACCAATGTTAGGAGCGTACGTGTGACATTGCGAGAAGAAGAGGGTAAACGTGGAGAGCATTTTTTATGTTATACTCACGGATTAAAAAACCACTATGGAAACTGTCAGCGGTTATTGCACGGCCATCGCAGCTTAATAAAAGTATTTACTAATGGCCGGAAAAATTCCAAGTTGGCCGCGCAATTATCGAAAAAACGGTTTAAATCAAATATTCATTTTGCCCTATGGGATAATATTGTTAATAAGCAAGAGATTCTGAGTGCGTATCCAGAGGCCATCTCTGCTTCGGGAATAGTGTTGGAGAAAATCAAGATTGTGCATTTGCAATATGATGGTTCGCAGGGCCATTTTGAATTAAAGTTACCAGGATTTGCCGTTGCTCTTTTTGGCAATGAGACTACTATTGAAAATTTAACGACAAATTTTGCTATAATACTTAAAAAAAATCTTAAGCAAAAAGATAGGTTAATCGTTAAAGGTTTTGAAGGAATCGGTAAAGGGGCAAGTGCCACAGGATAAATTTACTCACTTTTATAAATAACCTGGCCGGTGGATAATAGTAAGGTATATGCGGCGCAATCAATTATTTATCAGTTTTATATTTTTTTTGCTTTTAACAAATATCGAGATACATGCTGCCACAGATATTTCTAGGCATAAAGATGCGATTTTTTCTGGCCATATAGTCAAAATTAACCAGGCCGCTGGACTTTTTCGTGCCAAAATAACTGCTTCCAATATGAAGTATATTAATAAGAAAAATCGGATAGAAGTTTTTAATGAACAAAATCCTAATATCCGTTGCAAAGGAACAGTTGTGGGGAAAACTCATAATTATATTATGGTAAAAGTTCCAGATTTTCGCTCCTGTCTTGGTACAATAAACTTGGCCATTGGATCATACTTACATTTTTATAGTGACGATCTAGTAGAAAACCTTCGTGTTGGCAGAGAACTTTTGGAACTTTTGCATAAAAAGCGGCAGGCCATAAATGGCCTGGCGTCCGAATATAGAACGGCCCTACATGCTCATATGGAAAAGGTAAATGTCGTTAATGGCCGCTATCAGATACTGCAGGAAAAAATGCGACAGGAATGGCGTGCTGAATTAACATTGCTTGAAGAAGATCGGGTAGCATCATTTAAAAAATATGAAGAATTCCAACGGCAACTCACCGAACTTGATCATAAAATTGAGCAGTACACTATTGAGGCGCAAAATTTTACTGTCGATCGCTGGTCATTAGATAAAACATTGTATTACGAAAAATAATCTTCGGGTAAAGAATTGTCTATTAGGTATATAGGTTTTATAAAGGGTAGCATACCCGTTTCAAATACCAATATCCTAATCAAATCCTAACAAAACTCTGATAAATCCATGACCAAGCACTGCTAAAAACTGTCATTATGAACAAGAAACCTAACAAGGAGGACAATAATGTTTAGGAATTTGACTTTAACAATTCTAATGGTGATGTCGCTGATGGTTGTCAGTGCTTGGGCAAAAAATGTTTCAATAACTGGAGCTGGCGCTACCTTCCCTTATCCTATCTATTCAAAATGGTTTTCAGAGTTTCAAAAAATACATCCCGATGCCCAAATTGACTATCAATCTATCGGAAGTGGCGGCGGAATTCGACAGTTCGCAGAAGGCACTATTGACTTTGGTGCTACAGACGCTCCTATGACCGACGAGCAAAATGCAAAAGTTTCCGCCCTACATATTCCAACAGTGATGGGGGCGGTGGTTGTCACCTATAACTTGAAAGGTGTTGCCACCGGATTAAAATTAACAGGATCAATTGTTGCGGATATTTTTTTAGGTAAAATAACAAAGTGGAATGATCCAAAAATTTTAGAAATCAATCCAGGATTAAAGCTTCCAGATCTTGCTATTATGGTAGCACATCGCTCTGATGGAAGTGGCACCACTGGGATTTTTACAGATTATCTTGTAAAAGTCAGTGCAAGTTGGAAAGAAAAAGTTGGACATGGCACGGCGGTTAATTGGCCAGCAGGACTTGGTGGCAAGGGGAATGAGGGTGTTACGGGACTTGTAAAACAAACTCCAGGTAGCATTGGTTACGTAGAGCTTATTTATGCTGAAAATAATAAGCTCCCATACGCTACAATTAAGAACAAGGCCGGAATTTTTGTGGACCCTTCTATGAAATCTGTTTCTGCTGCGGCGGCCGCATCATTGAAAACAATGCCAGAAGATTTTAGGATTTCTATCACTGACGCCGAAAGCAAAGATGCTTATCCTATCAGCGGTTTCACTTACCTTTTAGTCCATCCCAAAATGGAAGGAGCAAAAGGTAAAACGTTGGTGAAATTTTTAGAGTGGGCCATTAGTGATGGCCAAAAATATGCAGAAGAATTATTTTATGCTCCACTGCCAAAAGAGATGATTGGCAAGGTTGAAAAATCAATTAAGTCCATTCAAGTGAAATAAAAGATGAGACGAGAAATTTATAGATTTGATCGATACTTCTATTTTTTCTTAAAAGGAGTGGCGATTTGTTTGCCACTCCTTCTTATAGGTATTGGAGGTTTTTTATTAAATGCCTCACTTCCTTCAATACATCAATTCGGATTTGATTTTCTAGGTACGAAAATTTGGGATCCGGCACGAGACAATTACGGTATCTTGGCATTTGTCTTTGGAACATTAATCTCTTCATTGATTGCTATTTTAATTGCTGCCCCCTTAAGTATTTTTACTGCCCTTTTTTTAACGGAGGTTGCCTCCAGGCGGTTACAAAAAAGTGCCAGCTTTATCATTGAAATGCTCGCGGCCATTCCGAGTGTGGTTTATGGGCTCTGGGGAATTTATGTTTTAGCTCCCTTCTTGCGCGTTTATGTTGAACCTTTTCTAGGAAAAACGCTTGGATTTTTACCGCTATTTCAAGGGCCATCTTATGGAGTTGGAATGCTTGCTGCGGGAATTATTTTAAGCATCATGATTATTCCTACAATCACAGCAGTGACAAAGGAAGTCTTTCTCTCCATTCCAAACTCGTATAGAGAGGCGGCAATGGCATTAGGTGCCACAAGATGGGAAGTCATAAAAATGGCCGTAATTAAAACTGGAAGTGCTGGAATTTTAGGGGCAGTTATTTTAGGACTCGGCCGAGCACTTGGAGAAACTATGGCGGTAACAATGGTGATTGGCAACCGTTCTGATATTTCAATTTCACTTTTTGCACCCGGGCAAAGTATGTCGAGTGTTATTGCAAATGAATATTCTGAGGCAACCTCCTCACTTCACATTTCAGCACTTCTTGAAATCGGATTGGTTCTTTTTTTGATCACATTTTTTATAAATTCATTGGCCCGTGTTTTTGTTTGGCGTGCAAGTTTGAGAGGAAGTACCAGATGAGTTCACTTTCAGAGCAGATGGAGCACACTTTCCGACTAAGAAATTTAAAATCCTATTGTATGTTGGCGATGATTGTGCTGGCCTTTGTTGTTTCGGCCCTTCCATTGTTTGCCGTATTTGCTCATATTATTAAACTTGGTTTTTCTGCTCTGAATTTTGATTTTTTTACCAAACTTCCTGCCCCGGTGGGTGAATCAGGCGGAGGGCTTGCTAATGCGCTTCTGGGAACTGCCATTTTAGTAGGAATTGCGAGTGTGATCGGAATTCCATGGGGAGTGAGTATTGGAATTTACTTATCCGAGTATGGAAAAAGCAAAACAGCTTCGGTGGTTCGTTTTTGTGTAGACATGCTTGTGAGCATTCCTTCAATTGTGGTGGGACTTTTTATTTATGAACTTATTGTAATCCCAATGAAAGGTTTTTCTGCAAATGCGGGAGGTGTTGCACTTTCCATATTGATGATTCCAACCATTGCAAGAACAACTGAGGAAATTTTAAAACTCATTCCGGCGCATGTAAGAGAAGCAGGTCTCGGCCTTGGAATCCCTAGATGGAAGGTCACCCTTTTTATTATTGTCAGAGGAAGTTTAATGCCAATTTCAACAGGTGTTATATTAGCAATCTCAAGAGTGGCCGGAGAAACTGCACCACTTTTATTTACTGCCTTGAGTAGTCGTTTTTGGTTTGATGGATTTAATAAACCCATTGCTTCACTCTCAGTACAAATTTTTAATTATGCTATTTCTCCCTTTGAAGATTGGCAATCCCAAGCGTGGGGCGGGGCACTGCTTCTTGTGCTTTTTGTATTTGTAGTCAATTTGTCTGTGCGAATTTTACTTCTGCGAACTAACACAAGTAAGGGTAAACAAATATGAGGCCATTATTAGACGTTCAAAATTTAAGTGCGTGGTTTGGTAAACAGCAGGCACTAAAAAATATTTCTCTTGGCGTTAATCCAAATTCTGTGACGGCGATTATTGGCCCTTCTGGGTGTGGAAAATCCACTTTTATTCGCTGTCTAAATCGCTTACACGAAGAGATAGCTGGAGCTTTTTTGCAGGGGAATGCTTGGCTTGAAGAAGAAAATATTTTAAGTGCGCAAGTCGATCCGGTAAGTTTGAGACGCAAGATCGGAATGGTTTTTCAAAGGCCAAATCCATTTCCATCAATGTCAATTTACGATAATGTGGCATCTGGACTCACTCTTTCAGGAATAAAACGAAAAAGTGTTTTAAATGAAGTGGTAGAGAAAAATCTAAAATTAGCTGCGCTTTGGGACGAGGTTAAAGACAAACTATCGCAAGCAGGTAGCTCTCTTTCTGGAGGTCAGCAACAACGGCTTTGTATTGCTAGGGCCTTGGCCATTGGGCCGAAAGTTTTATTGATGGATGAACCCACGAGTGCTCTTGATCCAATTTCAACAGCAAAAATAGAAGAATTGATTAATGAATTAAAACAAGAAGTCACGATTGTGATCGTTACACACAATATGCAACAGGCCGCAAGAATTTCTGATAAGACGGCATTTTTTCTTTTAGGAGATTTAGTTGAATTTGCTCCAACGTCAGAGCTATTTACATCACCAAAAGATGAGCGGACTGAACGCTATATAACGGGGAGGTTTGGATAATGGAGAGACATTTTGAAGCATCTCTTAGGGATTTAAAAAATCAATTGGTACTTATGGCCGGCCATGTGGAGCGGGCCATTGGCAATGCTATTGAAGGACTTAAGAAAAAAGACTTTACTCTTATTTCATCAGTTTATGCTATTGAAGATACCATCAATCAAGAGAGCATGACACTCGACGAAACCTGCGTTAAACTTTTGGCACTGCACCAGCCACTGGCCGCAGATCTACGTTTATTAATTGCAATTATAAAAATGAATACAGATTTAGAGAGAATGGGTGATCTGGCAGTCAATATTGCCCATGATTCTGAAGATTATTTGCAAGGAACTCCGCTTAAACAACTTGTTAATTTGCCAATCATGTGTGCTGAGGTACAGGGAATGGTTCGAGAGTCGATAAACTCCTTTGTGAGTAAAAATGAAAAATTGGCCGATGAAGTTTTGCAAAGAGATGATCTTGTGGATAATTTAAAGTCAAAAATTAAAAATGATGTGGCAGAAGTGCTAAAAACAAGGCCTCATGATGTAAATCAAGGACTTCATCTAATTTTAATTGCAAGACATCTTGAAAGAATTGGAGATCATGCTACAAATATTGCAGAAGATGTGATTTATGTTATTTCAGGTAAAGACATTCGTCATGGCCACGTAGCTAGGACAAAATAATGTTCTACTTGTTGATGGAGGGAAATCAAAATGAGTCATGTTTTAGTCATCGAAGATGAAAAAGATGTGGCCTTTTTAATTTCTACTCGACTCAAACGGGAAGGCCACGAGGTTGTGATTGCAACTAATGGCCAAGATGGACTTGAGTTTGTTAAAAAAAAGATTCTAAGTTTTGATCTTATTATTTTGGATTGGATGCTTCCCGGCCTTTCGGGCCTAGATGTTCTAAAGAAGCTAGGAAGGCAAATTCCAGTTTTAATGGTTACAGCAAGAGCCTCTTCTCAAGATGTTGTGCTAGGACTTGAAATGGGGGCCGATGATTATTTAACAAAACCCTTTGATGTGCATGTGCTAATCGCTCGAGTCAATGCTCTTTTACGACGAGCGAGCAAAAACTCAAGCTCGGATAAAAAACTTAAAATCGAAGGTCTGACTTTAGATATAGAGCGACACGAAGTTTTTTGTAAAGATGTTCCGATTGATTTAACTCCCTCTGAGTTTCGTTTACTTGTGGCCATGATGCAAAATGCTGGGCGAGTTCTATCAAGGGATCGTCTTATGGATTTGGTTCAAGGCGATACAAATGTTACAGATCGAACTATTGACACCCATATTTTTGGATTGAGAAAAAAATTGCAAAGCTGTCAAGATGTCATTGAGACCATTAGAGGAATTGGCTACCGAGTAAGAGGTTAATAAATGTTCCCATGGAAGATTTTCACTCGCATTGTTTTAATTCAGGCCATTGTTGCTTTTTGTGCCTTATTGGCAGTAGGCCTCGCCGGCCGTTATTATTTTGAAGAGCAGGTTATTCATCAGTCTGAAAATCAACTCAAAAGCACGCTGATTGCACTTTCAGCTCACATAACAAATTTGCAAGATAAAGCTGCGTGTGACTCTTCACCACATTTGCGGCTTACTATTATTGCTGGTGATGGACTGGTATTGTGTGACTCTCAACATGATTCGTCTATTATGGAAAATCATGCTTCAAGGCCGGAGGTCCAGGCGGCAGAGCTTTATGAATTTGGATTTCATGTAAGAAAAAGCGAGACACTTCAAATACGATTCGTCTACGGTGCCATGAAAAATAAAAGTGGAAATTGGTTTATCAGAGGTGCGGTTCCGCTTGAAGATTTAGATCAATCACTAAAAAATTTCGATACCTCGTTTGGATTTTTTCTTTTTGCAGTGTTACTTACGGTTTTGTTGTTTTCAGTTATGAGTGGTCGGGCACTTGTGTTGCCTATAGGCGAACTTTATGGAAGGCTTAATAAAATTCTCTCGGGCAAAGAAAAAAAGGGCCAGGATTTGTTTACGAATTTTTACGGAGAATGGACCGAAATTGAATCCGCACTTGAAAAAGTTGGCCAAAACGTAGACGAACAAAATGAAATCTTAGCAAAAGAACGTGAAGTCAATGGACAAATTCTTGCCAACATTGGCGAAGGCATTTTAGCAATTGATAAAAATAGCAAGGCCATTTTTTGGAATAAAAAGCTGTGTGAACTTTTTGAAAATCTTTCGATCTTATTTTCTCATACACAATCTGAAAATTTATGGACTTTGATTAGAGTGCCAGAAGTGTATGAAGCGTTTAAACTTGCGTTAAATGGAAAAGAGAAAATCATTTTTTTTGCTTATGGTGAAAAGTCAATTTCTCTCTCGGTAACGCCACTTACAAACAAAGATAAAAACGTATATGGTGCTGTTGGGATATTTTTTGATATTACTCAGATCAAGGCCGCGGAACAGATTAGAGTTGATTTTGTGGCCAATGTTTCTCATGAACTTAAAACTCCCCTGACTGCCATAAAAGGATTTTCAGAAACATTACTTGAAGACTTGCGGGCAAATAAAACCACTGATGTTGCATTTGCGGAGGCCATATATCGAAACGCCGAGAGGCTTATGGCCTTGGTACGAGATTTATTAGATTTGTCAGGTCTAGAATCTGGCGATAGTCTTGAAAAATCTTTTGTGGATGCAGAAGAAATTACTCATCGAGCAATTCTTGCTCTAAAGGCCGCAATCGAGCAAAAAACGCAAACTGTAATTGCAAAATTTGAAGAAAAATCAATTTATGTAGATTCACATCGCATTGAGCAGGTATTGATTAACTTACTGGACAACGCAAACAAGTATTGTCCTGAAAATACCGAGATCCAAATCGAATGGAAATCAGATCTCAAAAATGTTCAGTTGATAGTTAAAGACAATGGGCCTGGAATTGATCCTATTCATTTACCTCGGCTGTTTGAAAGATTTTATAGAGCAGACCAAGCTCGTTCTCGCGAACTTGGTGGTACTGGCCTTGGCCTTGCCATAGCTAAACACATTATACTTCGACATGGTGGCAGTATTAAAGTTGAAAGCACTCCTGACAAAGGGACTTCATTTATTTGTGAGCTACCAAAAGTAAGTAAGGAATCTTTTTGAAGATTCTGATGGAAGTTTTTTAGGGCCTTTTTTTGTTTTTGTTTTGTATTGACGCAAACTTTACATATCCAGTGGCCTAATGTAAGCTTTTAGTAATATGTTTACATTAGGCAGGGGTTTATGAAAAGTTTTGAATCTGGACAATTCAGGCAGCAGCATGAATATAAAAGTTTTTCCCCCTCACCAGTCAATCGACAGTTTGATATTACCGACCCAGATATTATTGTTTTACTTTCGAATGCTAATCGTCTTCTGGGAGAATTAAATGCTTATGGAAAACTCATTCCAGATGTTGATTTTTTTATTCACATGCACGTTGCTAAAGAATCTACAACGTCGAGTATGATTGAAGGAACAAAGACTGAAGTCAGTGAAGCGGTAATGAATAGAAAAGATATAAATCCAGAGCATATTGATGATTGGTTGGAAGTTCAAAGTTATACAAAAGCAATGAATGCATCTATTAAAAGTTTGCACAAGCTGCCACTTTCAATTCGCCTGTTAAAAGATGCTCATAAAATATTATTGTCAAATACCAGAGGAAAAAACAAGAGTCCTGGAGAAATTCGTTCAAGTCAAAATTGGATTGGTGGTTCGAGTTTGAAAAATGCTTTTTTTATCCCCCCCCATTGCTCAGAATTAGGAGAACTACTAAGCGATCTTGAGAAATTTTGGCATAACGATCAAATTGCAGTTCCGCACCTAATAAGGGCGGCCATATCACATTATCAATTTGAAACCATTCATCCCTTCTTGGATGGCAATGGTAGAATCGGCAGACTGTTTATCACGCTTTATCTTGTAAGCGAGCATCTATTAGATAGACCGACTCTTTATCTCTCAGATTTTTTTAACCGACATCGAGCTGCATACTATGATTCTTTAACAATGGTTAGAAAACAGAGCGACCTCACGCAATGGATAAAATTTTTTCTTTCTGGAATTATTGAAAGTAGTTCAAATAGTAGAATTTCTTTCGAGCAAATTGTTAAGCTCCGATCATCTTGCGAGAAGCATATAAGTAGTCTTGGCAGGCGATCCGAGAAGGGGCGGGAGCTTCTACACCACCTTTTTAAGTGTCCGACGGTTGATTCTAATGATGTTCAAAAGTTTTTAAACCTAACCCATCCGGCGGCCAATAATATTATTCAAGAGTTTGTGAAGATAAAAATATTGCGAGAAATAACTGGCGGAAAGAAAAACAGACTATTTGAATTTTCTGATTACCTAGAGATTTTTACACGGCCTGCGGGCGGTTTTGTTCTATGAAGTATAATTGACACATATATGTTAATATGCTATACTATTGTCAGAAGGAGATTAGCATGGGACAAGTAACTCTGTACTTACCTCAGGAAATTGAAAAGGCTGTCAAGAAAGAGGCCAAGAAAAATCACAAAAGTATTTCCGCTTATGTCAGTGAAATTTTGAGTCAAAAAGTTTCCCCAAAGAAATGGAGCAGTGCTTTTTTGAAAGTATGTGGGACATGGGAGGAGGAATTCGTAGAGGCTTCAGAATTGCAAAATACAAAAAGAGATGATCTGGAGTAATTTTAAAATATGAAGTACCTGCTAGATACCAATATTTGCATCGGCTTGTTGAACAATAGAGATTCGCTTTTTTTGAAGAATTTACAAATGCTATCTCCGGAGGACGTTTTTCTTTGCAGCATAGTAAAGGCCGAGCTTATTTTTGGAGCCAAAAAAAGTTTATACCGTGAAAAAAATGAAAAAAAACTTAAAGTCTTTTTTAATGAATTTGAGTGCCTGTTTTTTGATGACCAGGCCGCAGAACATTATGGCGAGATTAGAACTTACTTGGAGCTTGCTGGCAATCCTGTTGGAAATAATGATCTACTGATAGCAGCAACGGCAATTGCCCATGATTTAGTTCTGATAACCAGAAACGTTAGAGAGTTTTCAAAAATTGCTTCCCTCAAAATGATTGAATGGTGAGTATAAAAACAAAGAACTCTTTATCCTTCTGTTTGTTTGAAAAAATAAGATTAAAAAAATTGGCTGGCCAGCGGGGCTGCATATCGAACCTTCTTTGCTAGAAATCCTGATTTTAATCTTAGTAAAATTGATTGGTTGCTGGTGGTATAATTTGAAGTAGAAAAACCGAGAACAAATTTAGATGTTCTCGGTTTGTTCTCGCAGAAGCATTGTCATAATTTAGAAAACAAGAATAAAAGGTCATGTAACTAACTAAATATTCCTAAAGAGTGACAAGAATATTTAAATTGAATTGCTCTCTTTTGATATATATTATTGGATATGATCAAAAATAATAAAGAAATTTTAAAGACAGTCTTGGCAAAAAGCTTCGACAAAGCAGATAGAGCAAAATTCTTTTTTGTTAAGGGGAATAAAAAGTTTAGCAAAACGATCATCGTAAAAAGTCCAAAAAAGATTGATCAGAAGAAGGTGGATGCAGCAGTTGGTGTTTTGCGACAAGAGTTTAAAGATCCCGCTATAGAATTACTACTCTGGATTGGTTCCGTTGGTGGTCTAGTTTCTCGTCGAGAAGTTTATAAAGCGCCATTTTTTGACACAGATAACATAAAAATTTATAACCCATGGAGAGTGTGCGCAATAGGGGAACACTGGGTTATTCAACATTTGAGACTGAAGAAAAACGTAGAAGATGTTGATGGCCATTGTCGAAAGAATCCAACTGGAAAAGATATAATCAAGGGAGATGAGATTGATCAAGTGGCGCAGACAGAAAGATTTAAAAACGCTTCAGTGCGAACGAGTAATGTAAAACTAGAGGATATAGAAAATAGTAATTTGTACAATGAAATAATAGCAGGGTGGACAGCATATTGGAATTATATGTTTAAAGTGAATCCTCCTCTTCACCCCAACCATGTCAAGGCGCTGATTGCCACGGAGTCATCATTTGATCCAAAATCCTTTAATGGAACAAATCCAAAAAGAATTGGCCCCGCGCGAGGATTGATGCAATTAACAGAAGATACTCAAGGAAATTTAAGTGGAGATCGCAAAGAGTTAAAAGATCAGTTTGTTATTTTGACAGATGATGAGATATACAACCCGAATAAAAATATTTGCGCAGGGATTCGTTGGTTATTTAGAAAACGTGATACAGCAAAAAACAGATTAAAAAGAGAGCCTACATGGGAAGAAGTTTTAATGGATTTTAAGGGGCGAACAAGAAGTCAATCAGGTGAAACAAAAAAGATTAGAATGGATTTAAAAAAATATCTTAAACTGATGGGGATGAATTAAGATGTATTTTCTGTTTTGTATTTTATTTATATTTCAAGTCAGCATTAATGCAGGTGAAACCGAACAAAAAAATGCTATAAGAAAAAAGTACCCCCAAGTTTTGCTGACAGATGATTATGGTGTTTTAACTGCCGAGGATCTGACATATGAGATTCGCAATTTTAATGAGAACAAAAAGGGTGCGCCTGATTTGAGGGTAGGACCCTATCGCTGGCAATGTTTTCCAACGAAATATGGGAAATTCAACCTAACGTCTTGCTGGGAAGACGACTTATTTGTAGGACCGAATAAAGAGACTCGGACCCTTTGTGATTTCAATATAACGTTTAAGATTAACGGAGTGAAACAATTTTATTATGATCGCAGTGCTAGAGACATTGAGTTTTGTCAAACAGTTAAAAAACATTTTAACGATTTAATACGGGGCCAGTCATATGTTTGTATGAGTGGTAATCCAAATAATTTTGAGGACAAAAAAGAGGTGTCGTGGTTTTGGAATAAAATAAAAACCAAGCGAGGTTGTTTTCCATTATTCAGAGGAGAGTGTGATACAAATGATCCTAAATAAAAAAATTAAGACCTTTTATCTAAAACATAATAAAAAATTGACCAGGGTGGCCCTTTCGGATCTTGGGTTAATATGTTGGTGATAAAAGGTGATTTTGAAAATTGGCTGGGGAGGTGGGATTTGAACCCACGACCAATAGATTAACAGTCTACTGCGCTGACCAACTGCGCTACACCCCAGTTCATTGATGTTTATAGTTATAAAAATTTTGAGTTGCTTTGTCTATAATATTCTAGGAGATAGGCTCGCTATCCCCATGGGCGTATCAAAAAAAACTATTTATTAAGTAAAAAAGTCAAGTTTTGTACAATATTGACGATAAGGTATTGAGGGGAACTGTATGGAACAAGAAGAGGAACTGAACATTCTTCGAAATATTTTACGCTTGATTACGCCAGAAGAGGTTGAGCAACTAACCACTATTTTAGATCCTACTTATAAAATTCCACTAACCAGTATTTTAGAGAAATATTTTTGGGGAAGCGGCGAAAAAGATAAGAAAGATAATGCAGCACAGGCCGAAGATGAGAGCAAAGTAGGCCATCCTATAGAAACTACCAATAGTGATACCGCCCAAACATCTCAGGCAAAAATTCTTCCATTTAATAAAACCTCCGAGGAATCTTCGTCCGTTGCTACATCGAGTCTTGCTGCCACTTCTAAAGACGCTACAAATACCTCTTCGGCCATAATACCCGCCAAGATTAAAACAGTTAGGAAGGTGGTTAATGGAGTGTTGCTGGAAGAAGAAGAGATCGTAGAAGAAGAAAAAATTGATCGTGTTGCTTATATTATTGAAGAACAGATGCGTAGCAAGGAGAGTCAACGAAAGATCAAAATGCAAGAGATCTATGATCTATATAAACAAACTGCCGCAGTAGCAATTGATCAAGAAAAAAAGCTTAAAGGGGATATGGCTAGATCGGCCAATGTTGGCGTCCTAATTAATAAAAAACAGAACTGACCTTAATTTATTTTTTAACGATAGTGGTGCCGACACTTCCTGGGTGAGCAATTTCATTTGCTATGTCATCTGGAGAATTAACCCCCACAATATGAACTGCTGAGAGTTGTTTTTCAAAAAGTTTGTTACACTCTTCTACTTTGGGAATCATCCCTCCGCTGATAATCCCTTCGGCAATTTTTTTGGAGGCCTCAGACATAGAAAGTAGAGTCATTTTCGAAGATGGATTTTTTATATCTTCGAAAATTCCTCCAACTTGCGTAACCATGACCAAAGAATCAACTTCTAAGGCCTCGGCAGTGGCAGTAGCTACGGTATCTGCATTGATATTTAGAATATTTCCTTTATCATCTGCACAAAGAGGACTAATTACGGGAATAAGTTTTTTTTCCAAATAAAAATTTATCAATGCAGGATCAACGCTTTTAATGTCACCAACAAAACCAAAATCA
Source organism: Bdellovibrionales bacterium RIFOXYD12_FULL_39_22 (assembly GCA_001770205.1). GTDB lineage: Bacteria > Bdellovibrionota > Bacteriovoracia > Bacteriovoracales > Bacteriovoracaceae > YD12-FULL-39-22. The sequence goes on along the minus strand of MEQL01000039.1, from coordinate 94,155 downwards.
ACAACTTCATTGTTGCTTCCGGAAACCCTTTTGGGTGGACGAAGAGAGGCATTAATAAAACTAATAGCACTAACCGCCACCGCAGGAAGCTTGTGCTTTTTTAGCATCGCCAAAATATTAGAATTGATAATTCCCGGCAGAGTCATTTTCATGACTTCCAATGTCTCTTTGCAGGTAACTCTTCTGCCGCCAACCATTTTAGGTTCAATATTTAATCTCTTAGAAAGCGCCGTGGCCAGTGGCCCACCACCATGGACCAAAATTATCTGATGTCCATCCGCAAAAAGTTTGGCCAGAGATAATGCGAGATTTTCTAGAGATTTTTCATTTTCAACGATCTCTCCCCCAAACTTGATTAGGATTTTTTTTCTCATTACGGCCACACTCCGAATTCATCAATGCCAGTTGTTTCGCCCAAATTGTACATTAAGTTCATATTCTGAATTGCTTGGCCACTTGCTCCTTTTACCAAATTATCTATGGCCGAAATAGCGGCAAATGTCCTGGTACCGCTCACAATATCCTCGCGCAAACTCCAACCAATTTCGACGTAATTGCTGCCGCGAATTGAAACAACCTCTGGAAAACTTTTATTTCCGAGGTAACGTACAAAAGGAGCGTCCTGGTAAAAATCCCTATAGATGTTATCAATATCTTTCTCGGTGATGGCCGGATCTAAGTCCGCTACCGCATTAATCAAAATTCCCCGGGAAAGTGGGGCAGACATAGGAATAAAATCGATAGAGATAGGGGAGTTGCTGGCCAACGACAATGTTTGTTCCATTTCTGGCTGGTGTTGATGAGTAAGTGGTTTATAACTTTTTAAGTTACTTACCCTGGTCGGATGATGCGTTCCCTCCTGAGGCGCAACTCCACTGCCACTACTTCCGGTTGGCCCTATTACTCGTACTTTTTTTGAGAGAAGTTGTTTTTTTGCCAATGGCAGTACGCTCAATGCCGTAGCAGTTGGGAAACATCCTGGGTTAGCAATATATTTTGCTTCTCTGATTTGCACTTTGTTGAGTTCTGGAAGGCCATAGACAAAGTTTTTTATACTTTCTGGATTGGGATGCTTGGTCTTGTAATATTTATTGTAGATATTAACATCTTGAATGCGATAATCCCCGGAAAGATCAATAATTTTTACACCGGCCCTTATTAAATCAGGTGTAAAAGAAGCAGAAACGGTGTGTGGTAAGGAGAGAAAAACTAGTTCACAATGTTTTCCCATTTCCAAGGCCGGAATATTTTCGAAAGTATAAGAAAGATTTTTGCCAAAATTGCGATGAACTTCACCAACATTTTTTCCAACATGATCAATACTCGCAATTTTAGTCAAGTTAACATTAGGATGTTTTAGTAGTAACCTAATTAATTCGGCGGCGGCATAACCAGTCCCCCCCATAATTCCAACATTGATTTTATTTTTCATATATCTTCTCCGTTATGAGTTCCATATGTAGTAATTGCCTTAGTGTATAGACAGGAGCTTACCATCCCAATGTTTCCCCCCTGCATATTTCCTGAGTTTTTAGTTGAAGTATAGGGAGTAGAAAAATCGTTATAAATAGTAGGAAGGTTAAAATATACTTTACCTACGTAAAGATCATCTACGCATTTACGCATTATCTCCTCTTGTTCAGTATAAATAGAGGCCACTAATCCAAATTCGTTATTATTGACAATCGCAATTGCCTCCTCCACGTCGTCGTAAGCAATGAAAGTACAACTTGGGCCAATTATCTCACTACTTAAAAAATGGCCTTTGTTTATCATTTTTTCGGCAAAGTGAATCGAAGGAGAGACGTAGTGTCCTCTTGGCTCGCGCTCTAGGTTTTTACCACGCATAATTTCTTCAAACTGTTCCCGCTTGGCCATTCCAACAAAAGTTAAATATTGATTGACGGTCTGAGCAGAAATAAGCGGTCCCATAAATGGCCATGCCTGCTCAGAAATGTTTTGATTGGGATGATCAATTATTAATTTTTTTGCTTCTTCATGGAATTTTGTAATAAATTCTTCATGAATTTTTCTATTTATCAATATTAGTGAAGTGGAATCAAATCTCTGGCCCGTAGATTGAAAGCAAGCGCGAATACTGTGATCTAGTGTTCGCTGGATATTAGAAAAGTCGTTGATAACAGCAAAGTTTTTTCCACTAATGTTTAATGAAATAGTTCGTCCAAAATGGCGAGACGCCATCTCCATCACATCGCGAGCATCTTCTTTAACTCCCGAGAAAAAAATAATCCGAATGTCTTTTTCTTTCAGTAGTCGTCGAGATATTTCTGTATCGCCTTGCACAAGATTAATAACGCCGACAGGAAGTTGTGCCTCATGAAAACACTCAATCAAAAGTTGCGAACTATAGCAGGTATGGGCAGATGGTTTTAAAATAATGCTATTACCGGCCAGCAAGGCCGCCACCATTTGGCCCGTTATTGTCTCAATCGGATTGCGATATGGGCCAATAATTAGGCAGGGCCCGATCGGACGATACAAGGTAGAGTTATTGCTGTTCCATGTTTGCCCGTTATTGTTGGTGGAAAATCTTTCTATTTGATGAGTAATACTGGCAATAGAAAAGTTAAGCTCTTTATTAATATCCCAATGTGGTCTGCCGGTTTCTAAGGCAAGCGCTTCAGCAATATTTTCTTTTTTTTGAACGAAAAGAGCGAAATATTTTTGCAAATATTTAATACGTTCGTGGATATTTAACTTTCTCCAGAGATCAAATCCATTAAGTGAAGAGGTGATGGCCTCATCGACATGGCGATAATCAAAAGGACAAAACCAAAGTTGATCTGCAAGGTTGGCCGGAGAAAATTTATTATTAATAGTCTCAACACTATCTGGCCCCGAGGTCGGTGGTAAAGAGAAGCTTCCGTTAAAATAGTTTCCTAAAATAGTAAATCGCATGTTGCTACCTTCTCCTTTTCTACGAGATAGTCTGATGAACGGTGGTATCTATAATTTTAAAAATTTCATCAATGTGGTGATCTGTTAACGAAAGCGGGAGCAAGAAGCGCACGCGGGCAGGATTTTTTCCGGCCGAGAAGGCGATTACACCATTGTTAAAAAGATTTTTTATAAAAGCGTTGGTTAAATCTAAAGTTGAATCTCCGACCTCAAAAGAAATCATGGTCCCGACGCCACCGATATAGCCAATTTTACCCTTGCAGCTGTTATTGGCCAAATATTTAAGCTTATTTATAAAAATACTTTCTAGCTCAGCGATTCTTCCCTTTGGCCCGTAAAAATTACCTTCTTGCAAATAGCGCAAAGTTTTTCGAGCAGTATCAAGCGCCACCATTGAACCATTAAAAGTTCCAGCTATTAATCCCTTCTTTGGATTAAGTTCATCTGTGTAGATGGCACCACAAACTTGTGCCACCTTTCCAATGGTAACAACATCTACGTACTCATCTAATCCAAACATTTGAAAGGCAAATAATTGATGAGTGCGCGCAAAAGATTGCACTTCATCCACCCAAACATATAGTCCTTTTTCTTTTGCCCACTTAAATATTGCCGAGTAATACTCCTTCGTTCCATAAATAAATCCCGCCTCTCCTTGTACTAATTCCATCATAAGCGCAGCATAAGCATCGGGTTCTGCATTCCAAGCGTCGTTGAGCGCTCGGAGTGTCTTATCCAGAGTTCCTTCTGGATCAGTGTAATCATAGTGAGGAACGTGAGTAACTGGAATAGTTTTTAGCATCCCTTCGCGATAACCAGCATTGTAGGTGATATCCTGAGTGGCCACACTTCTTCCGGCAAACGCCTTCTCAAAAGCAAAAATTTTATATTTGGGGGCCTTTTTTTGCCAAATAATTTTAAGGGCGATATCGTTGGAAAGACTTCCAGAACAAGCATACCAAAAATGTTTTAGTCTGCTATTTTTTACAGAATCCAAAATGGCCTTGGTAGTCTGTCGAGCTTGGTCATAGGAGAGTAAATTGCCACACATTACGGTGTCACAAGTGGCCATTTCCAAATGTGCTTTTATGTAAAGAGGGTGCGAATGTCCCAATAAATTGACCCCAATTCCTTCAATAAGATCATATTTTACAGAGCCATCGACTAATTGAGAAAAAGGGCCATGGCCTTTTCCGGAAGAGAGGTAGTTAAAAAACAAAGTCGCACCACGATCAGAAGCGAAGTCGTCTAGTATTGTTTGAATTAAATTTTCTTTCCCGACATCTGGCCCTTTGATGGCATTTATTTTTTGTTGTTCAATCAAAATAGAAGAAAAAAGTTTATTAATCTGTTCTTTGATTTCGTTATTCTCAGCACCAAGATTCATCTGGCATCCCCTTTTTCGCTAGGCAGGAAAAAAACGGTCGATTGATTTATTTTTGGCCATCTTCCATAATTATTAACATGGAGAATAGTAACATAAACGAAGTGCTAAAGTCATTAGAGACTCTTTACTTCGAAAAAAAATATAATGACACCATAACGCTTTTACTAGAGAATAAAAGTCAATTTGCTCCGGAGATTTTTCATTACAACCTCGGAACTACCTATGCTCAGAAGGGTAATTGGGCCGTTGGACGCTATCACTTGGAACGAGCGGCCAAATATGGTTATCACAGCGATGGAATCAGAAACAACCTAGAATTTGTTAATGCCAAACTATCCACCTCTAACCTCCTTGAAAGCGATTCTTTTGGTAAAATTATTAGTATTACTAATCTGATCCCGGAGTCACTCTACTTGGGAGTGGCCTTGACAACTTTCATGGTTTTGCTTTTTTTATACCGCATAAAAAAATTGGTCCGTCTTAAGCTTGGTATTATTATTTTTGCGCTTTCTCTTGTTCCAGCGCTCGTACATTTTTTCTACCTACGAAATGTTGAAATAGGCATTACCCTTAAGGATGCAGTCATTCGGCAAGGGCCCTCAAAAATTTATGAGGAAATTTCAACAATAAAGGCCGGGGAAAAATTTATTATCGGCAAAGCAAATCAACGCTATTTTTACATTAAGGCACCATCGGCATTTGTCGGATGGGTGGATAAAGACGATGTCGCCACTTATTAAATAGCGCCAAAGGTAGTATATAAGATGAGTTATGAAAAAGAGATTAGTGAGAAAATTGAAAAACGCCAACCTCTTCCGGCCAAGCTTGATATTTCGGTGATAAAATATTTTTGGCAGGCCAGTCCTTTTACTAGTAGTCATCGGGATCATGTCCCCAAATTTTTGCGCAAAATTGAAGTCCTGAAACATTTTTCTGATAATGAATTACGCATTCTCTCCAAGTACTTACATAAAAGAACCTTCTCTGCCACAGAGACAATTTTTCGACAGGGAGATAAGGGAGTTGGTTTTTATTTTGTCTACTCTGGCCACGTAGAGGCCATCGTCTCAAGCGAGTCCGCACAAGAAATGGGAGAAATAACGAATACGGCCTCTAAGCATGTAGTCTCTCTAGAGCGAAAAGACTATTTTGGAGAGTTGGCACTTCTGCAGGAAAATAACATTCGTTCCGCCACCGTAATTGCTAAAAGCAGCTGTGATCTACTAGGTATTTTTAAACCAGACTTGGAAAATTTAATTGAAGAATGGCCCACAGTAGCGGCCCGTCTTTTACAGGCCATCTCGATTATTGTTGCTGATCGTTTTTATCTAATCTCCCAAGAAGTTGGGCATCTGAAATATAAAATTTTGCAATTGGAAAATAAGTGAGTTTTATTAATGAGAAGTAGAGATAGAAAATTTCAAAAAAGCGATGAGTTTTCTAAAATGTTTTTTTTCATTTTCTTTTTTGTTGTAATCGGAATTATTTTTACTGGACTACCCCGGCTGGCCATTCCGGTGGGAGTGGCATATGTAATGGGCCACTTACTAATGCCACTGATGCAGCGCCTGGAGCGTCTCGGTCTTTCTCGCACATTGGCCATAACTTTAATTTTTGCAGCGATAGTTATCATAACTATCTATCCGATCATAAAACTACTTCCAATCCTCGCCGAAGAAGCAGAAAATTTTCAGTACTATATTCCTAAAATTGAAAAATTTATTGGCGCAACATATGTTAATTTGCGCAACGAAGTTTATCAAAGAACGGGCCTAGAACTAGGAGATAAAACACTAATTGATCTAGTTACCTACCTCAAAGATGGCTCACGAAATCTTCTAATGAATCTTCCTCAATATCTGGCCTCTCTTTTGGAGTGGATGTTGCTCGTCCCACTTTTTTTGTTCTTTTACATGAAAGAAGTAGAAAGCGTTAAGCGGGCAATACTACGACTAACTCCCAATTCTATTTTTGAAAAGTTTTATTTTCTTTCTCATCAATTTAATAACCAATTGGGTGGTTACATTTTTGCCAAAATTGTCGAGGCCAGTATCGTCGGAATAATCATCACTACTGGCCTTTGGATAATGGAAATTCGTTTTGCCTTTTTGCTAGGCCTTATCGCAATGATCACTAACATTATTCCCTACGTTGGCCCAATTTTGGGATTATTTCCGGCCATTCTCCTCGCGCTGGCCGAATATGGAATCTCTAGTAATTTTTGGGCAGTAATTATTCTCTACGCCATCGCCAACGTAATAGATCTGGCGCTGGTTTTTCCCATTTTAGTTTCCAAAATTGTCGATTTGCACCCTCTTTTAGTTGTTGCCAGTGTTATTTTGGGGTCACAACTTTTAGGTGTGGTTGGAATGGTCATTTCTATTCCAATGGTTGCCGCCATTAAACTTATCATTCACGAAATTTATCTAGAAATCTATCCGACAGGTAAAGAGTAATGCCGAGAAAGAATGGACTGCTTTGGTCGGGTATGTTTTATTTGAGTTTTTATGCGAGCTCACACATAATGATCACTTAACATTCAAAAACTTTTGAAGGAGGAATCTATGTTCAAGCGCTTATCTTTTTTGGCCGTTATGGCCATGTTTTTTGCGGCCTCTGCTCAGGCCATTATTTGGGTTGATCCTTACGCCACTATTGGGTTTGGAACTTTAACGGTTGATAATGCTGATAACGAGTCAGAAACGGGCGTAATGGGTTATGGCCTGGGTGTTCGCGGAGGAGTAGATTTTGCCATGTTCTTTTTCGGCGTTGATGCCTCCTACAAAATGGGAAGCTATGAAGAATCTTTGAATGTTGACGGAGAAGAGATCACCGAACCAGACGAGGGTGATATAAGCAGTTTGTCGGCTGGATTAATTGCCGGAATATCTGTTCCCGTTCTCCCTCTTCGTGTATGGGTTGGATATGATCTTCTTGACAGCGTAACCCAAGCAGACATATCGGATGGTAACAATGATGTTGATTACACGATAACCGGTTCTGCTATTAAAGCTGGCCTGGGATTTAAAGTTATTCCATTAATTCAACTTTGGGTGGAATATCAAATGCACACCTATACTGAGTACTCCAGATTTTCAGATGATTCTACCGTTATGGATAATCTGGAAGCTTCGGATCGAGATGAAGGAGACCTTGAATACGATTCAAAAAATAATATGATCGCCTTTGGTGTTAGCATTCCTATAAGCCTCTAATTTTTTATTTATCCGCAGAAATAGCAATCGTTATTTCTGCGGCCTTCTCTTTTTACCTGTTATCTTCTGATTTTGCCATCACCTCACCAAGCATAATTTTTGACTAACACACTTTACCAGTGATACATTCTTCAAAGGTGTGCACATCAGATACTAGTATTGGATATAACGAGACAGGACATCATTATGATTAATTTTAAAATCTTAAACAGACTATCTCCACGCAGGCGCCTTTGGGCCATAACTTTTTTAATCGTCATGCATGTCATTTTTGCACTTTTTACTGCCTCGGCTTTTTTAGGTTGCAGCTCCACTGAAGAGAGCGGGCCAACGGAAGCGGAAGTACTGTTTAAAGATGCCAATGATCTTATGAAAGATGGCCATTACATTCAGGCAACCGAAAAATTAAATCTTATTCGCTCTAAACACCCCTATAGCTATTATGCCACCCATGCCGAACTACTACAGGCCGATATTCTCTTTAAACAAGAAAATTACGTTGAATCCTCTGCCGCCTACATTCTTTTTAAAGATTTTCACCCCAAACATCCCAAAAGCGATTATGTTCTTTGGCGAATTGCTGAATCTTTTTATCACCAAGTTCCCAACTCCCACGATCGCGACCTCTCTTTTGCCAATGAGGCCATAAAATATTACAACGAATTGTTGCAAAAATTTCCCAACTATCGCAACGCTAAGGCAGCAGTAGAAAAAATCGCCAAATGCAAAGAGATGCTGGAAAAAAAGGAACAGTACATTGCGGATTTTTATTTTAAAACAGAGGAATACGCTGCTGCCATTTATCGCTTTAAAAGTATTGTGGAAAATTTCTCTACGGTGGAATTGAAGGATTACTCAATACTAAAAATCTTAGAAAGTGCGAAACTGCTAAAGAACAAGGCAGATTGCACTAAATATTTTGATATGTATAAGGGCGTAATTTCTTCTGATCGCAAAGAAGATTTGGTCTCTAGTTTTGAGAATTGTAAAAAAATTTAGACCAGGTCTGGAGGATAGCACATGCAAGCGACAAATAGTTCCGTGGAAAAAGAGCTTATTGAGCGAGGGAAAGTTCTTCTTGAAAGCAGAGATGTAATAGGTGCCACTGAATGCTTTCATCAAGTCGTCGATGCCAATCCCCAAAATAGCGAGGCCTATTTTTCTTTGGCCAACATTTATCATGCCAATGGTGAAATTGGAAAGGCCATCCAAGCACTTTTAAAAGTTCGCGAACTAGATCCCAACAATACTGATGCGGCCATTAGTCTTTCAGTTATCTACAACGACATAGGCCGCTACGATGAGGCACGTAAAATATTCAATCAAGAAAATGAACGAGTAAAAAACAGCAAACGCCAAGACATCATCGAAGATCAACACATTAATCGCAAATTTTCTGATAAGCATTTTGAGTTGGCAGAACTCTACATCTCCTATAACCGCTTTGATGATGCCCTTTTCGAATACAATAAGTGTGTGGCCCTTAACCCTCAAAATCTCGATGCGCGCATTAAAATGGCCAAAGTTTATGCCAAGAAAGGATTTAAGGCCAAGGCGCTAGAAGAGTTGCGCCGGCTTAAAAATGAACACCCATCCTACATTCCTGCCCGTATTGCCATTGGAGTTTTCTATTACGCTAATGGTAATATTTTAGAAGCACAAAGCGAATGGAACAAAATCCTGGCCAAAGATCCAACAAACAAAGAAGCAAAAATGTATCTAAATCTTTCGCGTTCTGCGACTGAAACAGCTATTGCAAATCAATAGCTGTATTTGAATTGATACGTGATACTCGCTCTTCGTTGTGATTTTCCACCTCGACCTCAGTGGCCGTGGCATTATCAACGGAAATAGCAAGTTCAACACGTGTTCTTTTTGAATCATCAGAAGAAAAATTAACAATGTATTTTTTCAATTCCATATACATTTTGTGCCTTACTTCTAATTTATTATCCTGCAAAACGATTTGCCGCGCCACTTTGGTTTTGTTGTTAATTACAATGGGCGCTTTCATATTGGCGGACATTTCTGTTACTGTCGGAGGAATAGTAATAACGGTATAAACATTAGCATCAGCTAAATTCTCGAGCTCCAAACTATTAAGCTCTATTGGTAAAAGTTTTACAACGTAATCAGGTTTGAAAATTTTAGGTTCGATGATTGGAAACGCAACGGAGGAATTTTCAACAGACTGAAGCCAAAGGATCAAGGTTTGGTCTCCTGGGTCAACAACAAAGAATTTTTTCAAACTTTCAAAGCCTAAAATGCCTTCTTTAAAAGTGATGACATCTTTTTTATCAACATCAAGTTCACCAAATCGCGTTGTCTTTACCTTCATGTAATTGCCTCCAATTTGTCCGGCATCATTTCGATTCCGGCCGTTAGATTCTAGCAATCAAAAGCATAAAAGAGCAAGGAGGAATTTATTTCTTCTTCAATTCTTCGGAGAGTTTGTACAAATCATTTATATCAGATTGAGATGCTTCCGAGTTCTGTTTTTGAATAGCATCATAAACTTCTTCGCGGTGAATTTTTGTTTCCTTCGGTGCCTTAATTCCAAGCCTTACTTGCTTACCTTTGATTTGAACGACTACAATCTTTATGTGGTCATCAATCGCAATGCTTTCGCCCAGCTTCCGTGTCAATACCAGCATTTTAATAACCCCTTAATTGGCCCATCCTAGTGTTAGAGGGTCTGATATATTATTTCGACATGCAAAAATCAAGTAAAATTTTTGATATGCAATCAAATTAGTAAGTAAAAAAGCGATTTTTCAAAAAAAATAAAAGGGGCTAGCGGATAAAATCTAGAAGTGTCTGATTTATTAGGCCTTTGCTGGAGTTGTAGGTAGTTTTTAAAACTTGTTGCTGTTTTGTCAAATCGGAGAAAACTTCAGCAATATCTGCGTCTAGAAGTAAGCTTTTTTTCTCTGCTAGTTGGAGATTTTGGCCTTCGATGCCATTTTTCGCAATTTGTACAGAACTATGTAAAGAACCAATTTTAGTGCGGATGGTAATTAGACGACTGATGCTCTCATCAAAACCTTCTAGCAAGGATTGAATTACTTTGGTGTCATTATTTTCTAGTGCGGCAATGAAAGAAGAGAGTTGGGAAAAAATATTATTACGGGCCGCAAAATCTTTATCCAAATCGTTATTAATTTTTACCGATGCTAACTCTCGAGAAACTTCAACGCTTTCTTCTGGCGGAAGCTCCTCATTAAATTTTTCCTCTTCGATTGCCGGTTTTCCACGATGAATTTCTGGAATATCCTTCATCGGACTTTCAATGCGAGAACTGTTTTTTTCAGCAGAAAAAAAGACCTCATTGCCGGGAACATTTATTGGAACAAAAAGATCTTTGGCAACTTCCAAATTAATTTTTCCGGAATCTCCGAGATAGTTACCATCTTTATCAAAAGGCGGTTTTAGGGTGGAGTGGCCACCAAAAATAAAGCGTGGGCCCAGGCGTTGATTGGCCAAGGCCAAGGCCTGATTGCGCAGTTGCGTTATCTCCATTACCACATTTTTGCGAATTTTTTCGTCATAAAAATCGGAGGCCTGGCCGACTGCCATTTCCTTGGCCTTGACCATAACTTCGGTTAATTGCTCCAAGGTGCTCTCGGAAATATTTAACTGCATAAGAGCATGATTAATATTTTTCAAATATTGTTCATTATCACCAGTGATTGATCCAATACTTAGAGCTTCCACGCTTCCAATCGGATTATCAGAAGGACGATTGACCTCTTTCAGGCTAGCGCCTTTCATTTGCAAATTTTCCAATTTGCTTTTGGCCTTGTTGATGGACAAGTTTACTGCGGCCATATTGCTATTTTCAGATACTCTGGTCATTTATTGTCCTTAACCTCTGCCACCAAGGCCTAAAACAGTTTCAAACATTTTATCCACAGTATTTAGCACTTTTGCTGATGCTTCAAAGGAGTGTTGATAGCGAATCAGATTGGCCGTTTCTTCATCGATGGAGACGCCGGAGAGGCGATCTTTAATGGCCTGGGTTTGGGCCAATAACCCCTCAGTATGTTCGCTATCAATTTTGGCCTTGCCGGTCTCCAGTCCTATGTTTCCAATTACAGAGAGATACTCTTCTTCCAAAGTAGAATTACCATCATTTAAAATTTTTTCGTGTTGTAATTTTGAAATGGCCAAAGCGATACGATTGTCCCCCGGACTATTTGGTTCCAAGGCCGTGGCAATGTTGTTTATATCATCTTTTACTGCCTCACTAAAATCAATAAGTGCTGAAGCATTCTCTCGACTATCAAGATGTTTGAAAAAATTAATTCCGGTTACGGGAGAACCATTGCGTTCAATAGGATTTCCCTCGGCATCCATTTCAATAGGACGATTAATAAATCCGCGGCGATGAATCGCATTAACGGTATTTATAAAGTCATAGGCGATAGAGTCAATTTTATTTTGTAATTTGAAAATATCTTCATTGCGAGCAATAAGCAAAGAAGAGACAATTCCTCCCGAAAATTTTCCACTTATTGGAAAATTGGGCCGACCTTCGACGAAAATTTCCACCGAGCCATCCATATTGTTGGCAGAATCGGCCTTGGCAAGTTTTCCTACTTTCAACTCCTGAGAGATACCGCCAATAACTAGTGGGCCAACTCCCTTGGCAAATACTACAAACTTATTTTTTTCATCAGCATAGGTTGAAATATTAAAAGACTTTGCCAGTTCTCGCACTCCCAGATCGCGCTGATCTCGCAAATCTCCAGTCTCTTGGCCATTGGCCTCCAGCTCTGCAATTTTCTTATTCAAGGCCGCCAGATGTGAAGAGATCTGATTAATACTGGTGATCTCATTGGTGACTTTGCCATCAATCCCCGTGGCCATGGCGTTTAGAGTTTCGCGCATACGATGAAAATCTTGAATGATCAAACGGGTTCCATCTCGTACCACTGAGCGCACCGTTTCATTTTCCGGTTGATTGGCCAGATCGCGAAAGGAGTTATAAAACTTATTCAAAAGTTGATTCATTCCTTCGCCATTGACCTCATTAAAAATATTTTCCAACTGCTCCATCTGCACATTGCGCTCTTTAAAATACTCATGTGCAGAGATCGTAGAAGTTAATTTTTTTTCTAAAAAAGGATCATGGATACGATTAACATCCACAACGCGCACCCCGGTGCCATGAATTAATCCACTTTGCGTAACGGGGGTGTTAGTTGTTTGATTTATACGCTGGCGGGAATAACCTTCCGTATTCGCGTTTGCCAAGTTATGACTGGTAGTTTCGATGCCCTTTTTGGCCGCCGACAACCCAGACAACCCTATATTAAGTACATCAGGCAATTTCGCCCTCCTTGGTCATAACGCATCTTACACTTTACTGCTTATGGTTTTTTCCCACTTCTTTTTCCTGTTTAGGAATACCTCGTGCGTTGTAGGTGGTGTAACTTTTTGTTCCCGTAACATCCTCACGAATTTGTCGTAAAGAAAGCAGTGCTTTATTAATAAACATCTGATTTTTTTTATTTTGCTCTTTAATCTTTTCAATAATGTCGATTAAAATTCTATTAAAGCGGAAAAGATGATTTTGATTATTAATTTTTTCAAAATCGGCCATTATCCTTAAAAGATCGGCAACACTCTTAACCTCTGTCTCTCCCGCCACCTCGCCAGAATGGATGGCCTCATTAAGTCGATTCATAACATCAAGCCGTACACTTTCTAAATGATTGATCTTGGTAGTAAGCTGCATTTTTTTTTCTACAATCACATCGAGTTCATCAAGATTGCTGGCCAAAAGCACAGAATATTCATCCCCCGTCAAATCAAAAAGTCGGGAGTGTTCTTCACAAAGCTGTTTCCAAAGATCAGTTATTTGAAAATAAAAAAGCTCCAACTTTTCCATTTTCTTTTTATTAATTTCCATACTCATCACTCACTTTTGCCTGCGAATTAGTAGTATTCGCTCTCCAATAATTTATCGGCCACGGCATCGTAGTCTATATTGTATGTACCATTTTTAATTTCGGCCTTTAGCTTGGCAATCTTTGCGCTATTGTCTATTTCTGGGGCCGCATCAACTGCACTCTTTATTCGTGAAAAATCTTTTACTGCATCAGCGATATCTACCTTGGCATCTCGCTTGGCCATTTCATCGATCTTTATTTTTCTGGCCGGATCATTCGTTGGTAAAATATTCCGACGAACTTTTTCCGGGCGATCGGCCGGTTTTTGATTGGGAAAAAAAGGCGATTTCGAGGTTGAATTTTCGACGTTATTCATTAGCTACTCCCTTGGCATTTTGCAGTGCCCTTGATGATGCTGCGCGCGCGTGGGCGCGGCCCTCTGCCATTTGATTTTTTTGTTCTAAATACGCATTATATGCAATTGGATTGCGTCTGGAATGCGGATAGAGTTGATCTAAAATCATTTTCTGCACTCCTAGTCCTCCATCTTTTTTACTCATAACATCGGCATGTTCAGAAGTTAGAATTGAGTTATAGTAATTCATTGCTGAATTATCTCCACCATTTTCTCCTTCCAATCCTAATCCATTTTTAGGAACAGAATTATTCATTTGCTCAAGCATCATTTGTACAAATTGTTTTTCCTGATCACGAGCAAACGCTTTATACTCATCAGGAATGTATTGGGTATCATCGGCCCGCTGACGATTAGCAATCGCTTGTTGCTGTCCATAAATCTTGAATTTAACGGGGCCCGTTTCTTCAATCACTTTTCCATCCTAGATTTTAATCTGATCTATTCATAATCAGATATGGCCTTTGCCAACAGTTAAAATTGTAACATAGAAAGGGAATAAAATGCTAGGGATGTAAAAATAACCTATCGCTTAGATCAATTCACTTTTTCCGATATGTTATATCCACCTTTTTACGCAAAATACACGATGGTTTTTGTCAAAAATAGTTCGGAGGTCAATTCCAGAATTTTTTAAGATAAAGATAGATCGACATGCTATTACTGTAAAAACAGAAAAGGGGGGTTGCTGTTTTTGCAGTGACCAATTTTTACATAGCACAGATCTTCAAAGAGATAGACTAGATCAGTTCAATCTCACCAATGAGTGAGCCATTTCGCTTTAATGCTTGAAAAATAGAAATCAAATCTTCTGGCGTTGCCCCATAAGCATTAAGGGCCTTAACTAAATCTTTGAGTGTGGTTTTTTGTTCCACAAAATAGAATCGACTAAGTCCACTGGCAGAATCTTTTTTTCCTCCACCGCCACTCTCTCCGCTGTCACCTTCGATGTTACCACCAATTTCTATGCTCAAATCCCCATGCGCAATGGCCACTTCTTTTAAAACAACCTCTCCTCCGGCCACAATGGTTCCTGTTTTTTCATTAATTACAATTTTGGCAACAGCATCGCTGTTAACTTTAAAATTTTCTACAATGGCCATTAATTTTACTACGTCATTTTGATAACTATCCGGAATAATCAGATCAACTGTAGTTGCATCTCTGGCAATAGCAAACTTCCCCCCCAACTCCTGATTGATTACTACTTCTACTCGTGCCGCAGTGGTAAAATCCGGATTGTTAAGTGATAAGCGTAATGATTTTTTTTCATCAAAATTTAAATCAATCTCTTTTTCAACAATAGCACCACCAGGAATTACACCAGTTGTAGGGAATTTCTTTCCTTTATCCAATCCCCCAATGGAAATGGCCCCGCTGGCCACGGCATAAATATTTCCATCGCCTCCTTTCAAAGGAGTAATTAGCAGAGTACCTCCGGCCAACGAGCCAGCATCACCAATAGAAGAAACTGTTACATCTAATTTTTGGCCAATACGTGCAAAAGGTTTAAGATCTGCTGTGATAATTACAGAAGCAACATTTTTGGAAACAATCTCTTTTTGGGCATTCAGACCTAGTTTTTGAAACATGCGCGAAAGGGCAGTATTGGTAATTTCTCCGCCACCATCTCCGGTTCCATTGAGGCCAATAACGAGTCCATATCCAATAATCGAATTACTGCGCACTCCTTTAACGGTGACCAAATCTTTTAGTCGACTTGGTTCTGAGTAAAGCGAACTGCTAAATAGTAGGGTGGCCATGATCATTGTGGTAATAAAAATTTTATTCATAAATCTACCTTCTCTTACTGGATAATCGTTATCGTTGACTCCAAAATTTTATCTGAGTTTATTGAATCGTCTTCCGCAATATCTTTCCGGGAAACCAATGCCTGCACTTCTACATTGCGCTTGCCTCCACGAAAGAAAACCATGCGTCGACCTTTTATCAATATATGTTCGGCACTAATTTCTTCTACGATAATGCCTGAAATTCGGTCTCTAATGTCTGCTACTGCATTATCCTCTTCTTTGGCGGCCTTTGGTTTTGCCACCTCTTTTTTCTTAGCTGTTGGATCTTCCGGAGAAGCATTAGGATTATCGGCGGGTTTATTAGGATCGACTACTTCAGGCGGAGGTTCTTCTAGCGGAAATGCTTTTTTTAATTCCATAGTAATTTCTGCTTTCATTATGGCCAAAACGTTAATTAAAACGATGTCTCCCACTTTTTTGCGTGTATCAACGGAAAATAAAAAGCCTTCAGAAGATGATTGCGTCCCTCCCCATAAACTTCCTGAATTATCATTATCATTGAGATCTTTAGAGGTGATTCGCTTTTTTACCGCCGGCCGGGCCGGAACATACTCGCGTTGCACCGTCGGTGGCAACACCGGCCGAGTACTGGTTGTCACCGGCCCTGGGCCATTTCCACGATTAGTTTTCATTGACTTGCGCAAAAACATTGCGTCATCTTCTTTATTGGCGGCATCTCCTTGACGATAACGATCAAACTGATCTTGCGAAGTAGTGTTGGCACGGGCCTCGTCTTCATCAAATTGACGATACATGTTTTCCATATATCCTGCGCAAGAAACAAGAGAAAAAAGAAATGCTAACAAAAGAATCTGGGGCCAAACTTTTACAATCATCTTTTTCATAACTCAACTAAAACCTTGTTAAAATCTATCACTTTACCAATGATAGTTTTCCTGTTTTTTTCATTAATCATTTTCACGCTCTCTCCCCACTGTCCACGAGAAGTTGGAAGAGCTTTTCCGGTAATTCTAATGCTGTTGCTAATAAAGATTACCTCCGCAGGCACACCAGGAGTAACAAGGACTAAGGGGGATAGGTCGGAACGTTTAATAGGAGTTCCGGCCACAATGGAATGATTAATTTTATAGTAGGCAAGCTGGTCTGTTTCCCAAGTATATTGTTCTGGATTTACAGCTTCTATGAAGGCCTTTTGAAGATCTTTTTCTGAAAGGGCCTCATTTGTAACCGATAAATTATGGGCCGCCACATATATCGGTGTTCTGGCCATTATCGTCGCGCTGGCCCAAAAAGAACTGCTTTCTCCCGATATTATATCTCGCACCGTAAGATGGAGATTTTTCTCTCCCAATTGTGTGCAATTATTACAACTGACCGATAATTGTTGATTGTTATTTAAAAACAAATGTTTTCTACCATCTAGTAGCGTAAGCTTGCTTAAACTCCAACCATTAGGCAGCGTCAACAAGGTGGCCAATTTTTTTTCCAGTGAAAAAACCTTAAATTCCTCAGGGAAAAAAGTTATCTCCTGTCCATCTAACTCTTCATACAAAGCACGCTTCAAATGCTCTCCTACAATAGGCCCATTTAGTGCTGTGATGTTCTGTGCAAAAATTTCTTGAGTGGTGAGGGGACAATTGCTATCTTTTACTAATTCATTTGCAAAAATATTACTTTCCTCGAGATAGTAAATCTGAGGATAAGTGGTAAGTGTGCAGGCCTTAAGTCCTTCCGCACTTGCAACATTCGTCAGTAATAAAAATGTAAAAAAATACCATCTCATAAAATATATCTCTAGCGAATATTCGTTGCCGTTTGTAACATTTGGTCGGCCACACCCATTACCTTGGCATTCATCTCATAGGCCCGTTGCGCCCGAATTAAATTAGTCATCTCGGTCATAATGTTTACATTGGATGTTTCAAGTGTTCCTTGCATAATGGCCCCCACAATTCCTTCTCCAGGAACTCCCTGTATGGGGGCACCGCTGGACTGGGTGGCACGATACAAATTTCCACCACTCTCTTTGAGGCCAGCATTATTTATAAAAGTAAAGAGAGGAAGAACACCTAGAGTAGTTGGCTCTAACTGATCGTTGAGATAAATGTCCACCACTCCGTTTTCGGAAATCGACATTGATTTTGCGTTGGGAGGAATAGTGAAGGTTGGAAAAACTTTATATCCCTGTTTGGTAACCAAAATACCATTGGCATCGGCACTAAAAGCACCATCACGAGTGAAGCGCAATTCATTGTTAGGCATAATAATCCCAAAAAAACCTTCCCCGCTAATCATCAAATCATAGGGATTGTTTGTTACTTGCGGATTTCCCGCACTAAACTCGTTGCGAACCGCAGAGACCCTAGCGCCAGTACCAATTTGTGTTCCCACGTTATAAAGGCTGTTTCCACTGGAGCGACTTCCGGCCTCATTGCGGGTTTCATAAATTAAATCTTCAAATTCTGCCCGGCCACGTTTAAAGCCCGTAGTATTAACATTAGCTATATTATTGGAGATAGTATTAACGTTAGTCTCCTGAGCGGCCATTCCGGTGGCCGCAGTATTTATTGCCGTCATCGAATATATGTCCAGTGCTAGACAAAAAAAGAAAGTTATCAAAAATACTTTTAGTGCCTGCATAATCATAGACCTTCTCCTTTATTCATCATCTTAGTCTTCTAGTCCTCTAAAACTTTCCAATCTCGTTGACACCCTTACCAGACATACTGTCGTAGGCCTTAATTGCTCTTATCACGCTTTCAAACTGACGGTTGGCCTTGATCAACTCAGACATTTCAGAAATGGCATTAACATTTGATCCTTCCACAAAGCCCTGATAGACTGTCGTTTTTGTTGGAGCGGCCTTTATATTGGCCGTCTCTGGATTAATGTATAAATTGCTTCCTTCTTTTTTTAGTGCATAAATATCTTTAAATTCTATAATTGAAAGTTCACCAACCTGATTACCATCAACAAAAAGTTGTCCTTCTTGATTGGCAGAAATTTTTCCTGGTGGTAGTTTAATTGCTCTCATCTCTGGCGTTATCGCATTTGTAGCAGCATCGGTCGGAGGAGACTCCGTTCCTGCGGCGACTGCCTGGCCAGTAGTTATTTCTTCGGCCGGTAACGCATTAGTTTTTGCCAAGACGGGAAATCCTAACTCCGTCACTAAGGTACCATCTTTGTCTATAGAGAAAGTTCCACGTCGTGAAAAACGAACTCCGTTCGGAGTTAAAATCTCAAACATTCCTTCGCCCTGCAGTCCAAAATCCAAAGAATTTCCCGTTGGATTGAGTGCTCCTTGCCCATGAATTGTATACGAACCATCAACTACCACATATCCATTTTCTGCCCCATAACTTTTATAAAAATCGCCGGGGGCCCATTCCTTGCGGGGAAGATCAATATCATCAACACCTTTTTGCATGGCCGCCAAATATTCTTTGAACACTAGCTGATCTTTTTTAAATCCTGGAGTATTGATATTGGCAACATTATTGGCAATAACATCAACATTGCGCTGTTGAGCAATCGCTCCCGAGACTGGCACCCAAATATCTTTCACTAATCCTCCATTGCGACTTTGCAATAAAGTACACTTTCAATCAATGATACCGGCCATATTGCCAAAGGAGCTACACTAGGCAAATTTATCCGGCCATCTCAATTAAAATAAGTTGTCGATATTGTGTACGGAATTAACGCTTTGGTGTAAAATGCCTTATAAATTTTTATAGTAAGTAGATTGTGACAACGTCATTTTTTTGACAAACACCGGGAGTTAATCATGAGTAAACGAGTCAACGAAAAAGAAAATAGTGACAGCTCCTTGCATTTGGCCGATTTTGAGAAATACTTAGATAAGTTAGAAAAACTAGTTGGGGCATTAGAATCAGGAGAACTATCTCTTGATGATGGGCTAAAAAACTTTGAAGAGGGAGTGGCCCTCTATAAAAACTGTAAGAGCTTACTTGGTAGTGCTGAAAAAAAAATCAGCGTGCTAACAAGTGAATTAAAAGAAGAGGATTTCATATAACATTTTCTATTTTTAATTATAAATTTAAAATAATTTTTTCTTTCCTGCTACTTTTTAGTATCAGCTGTAGTAGTGTGCCTGCAACACAGGATAATGCTAATCAAACAGGTGAGCGCATACAACAAGATACTATCTTAAGCGTTCCTTTTGATAATACGTCTACTTCTTCTTCACTGGAAATAAATGATTCTCTTTCGCTTACTTCTTCGATGGAAAATGTCGAAATTAATCGCGCAGTAGTTGCCGGACTGCAAGTTAAAGATGAAACTGATGAAGAAAACAGTTCCGCTTTAATGTCCACTACTACCAAAACTCCTTCGTTGGCCATTATTTTAGGCCCAGGACTATACCGCTCAATGGCACATCTTTCTGTTTTAAAAAAGCTTGAACAAAGTGGAATTAGGCCCAACATAATCTGCGGAATGGAGCTGGGGGCCATTATTGCGGCGATGTATGCGCGCGGAGTGACAACTGCCAAAATTGAATGGCAGTTTTATAAATTTTTTAAAGAAGTTTCTAAAATAACGCCATACTCTGTTGATTGGTTCCAAATTCTTTCTGAAACGTTACTAAGCGATTTTAAAAATGCCAATATCGAGGATAGCAAAATTACGCTAGTAATACCGGTGACTGACCGTCGCGACGGCGAGATAATCTATTTGCGCGAAGGGGATCTTTATAACGCACTTTTATCTAACGCTAGTCCAATCAAGGCCGATAGTGAAAAATTTGGCCTAAAACACTCAGCTGCTTATTTAAAGCATATTTTTTTTCGCGATGAATTTGCCAGAATGGGAGCGGATATTGTTGTGGGTATAGATGTACTAGGAAGAAATATATCGTTACAAAGGGCAAGTGATCTTTTTATTGGAGTTTGGGGAAAAATTGTTACGGTCATTCAAAGAGAAAAAAATTCGCCAGATCTCTATTTTTTAGTTGAGGCCGACAACATTCCGCTAGATAGCACCAACAAAATTCCCTCTCTTTTGGATAAAAGTTATCAGAGTGCTGGCCCTCTTAGTTTGGCCATAAAAGAAAAAATTAATGAGTGGAAAAAAACCTTTGCCGAAGAGCAAAGCGAAAATATTAATTTGTAGATGATTAGATAAAGGACAAGACCTAATGAAGCAAAATTTAATAAAAGCGGCCTGGATTTTTCTTGGCCTAACTATTTCCGGAGTGGTTGTTGCAGTCCTTCTGCTTATATATTTTTCTTTTGGACTACCTCAGATTTCTACCTTAGCAGACTACCGTCCACCGCTGGCATCTAAAATCTTGGCCCGTGATGGGACTGTGCTGGCCGAAATTGGATTAGAGGATCGAGAAGTTGTTGCCATTGAAGACATTCCCCCAAATGTCATCAATGCTTTCTTGTCTGCAGAAGATGATAACTTTTATCAACACAGTGGAATTGACTACATGGGCATGTTTCGCGCCTTAATAAAAAATATTCGCGGTGGGAAAGTGGCCCAGGGAGGAAGCACCATCACCCAGCAAGTTGCAAAATCATTGCTGTTAACTCGTGAGCGATCTATTGAACGAAAAATTAAAGATATTCTCTTGGCACAGCGAATTGAAAAAAAATTCACTAAAGAAGAAATTCTTTTTCTATACATGAATCAAGTATATTTGGGTGGGGGCTACTACGGAGTCAAATCGGCATTTCGCGGATATTTTGGAAAAGAATTATCCGAAGCAACCATTGCCGAAAGCGCCATGGTTGCCGGATTATTAGTTGCCCCAACAAAATACTCACCCTATGTAAATCCTTCATACGCCAAAGAACGACAATCTTATGTTTTAAATCGGATGCTCTCCACTGGAAAAATTAGTCAATCTGAATATGAGCTAGCACTAACTGAAAAAACCCAGTATAGAATTCGAAAGCCACAACCCTTCAAGGCCGGATATTTTACCGATTGGGTTCGACAACGCGTGATTGATGTTGTCGGTGAGGACCAATTTAAAACAGGTGGATTCAAAGTCTTGACCACTCTCGATTGGGAATTGCAACAGTTGGCCGAACGGGAATCTTATCTGGGAGCGCAGGCCATAGATAAAAAACTGGGATATAAAGGGCCAATTGGCCATTTAGAAAATGATGAGAAAATTAGAGAATTTTTAATAAACTATCGAGAAACACAATATGCTGAACGCTCACAATATTTTATTATTACTGACGAATATCAAAAACTTTTAGAAATTCCGCTTACCGATGAAGAAAAACAAAAATTTCTTTCTCCAGAACGATTGGCGCAAACTGATAGCGGATTAACTGCCAGAAAAATTCATCTGGGTAATTTGGCCGACGATCCCTTTTTGGAATTTCTGGAGGAAAGCAAAACGTATCAAGCAGTAGTCGAAAATGTAGATGATAACGGTAAAATGATTTATGTAAATATTGGTGGCATCATTGGGATAATTCCCAATGAAAATTTCAATTGGGCCCATGAACGAATTATTACTGACAAACGTGTTGATATACCTCCTGTAAATCGTGCCTCCTCCATTGTTAAAAGAGGTGATCTTGTTTTAGTTAAAGTTTTAAATAAAACTACAGGTGTTTGGGGATATTTAAATAAATCTGTCACCACTACTTTGGAAAAAGATAAGGAGCTTGAGCTTCTTAAAAAGGAACGCTATGTGCTATGCACTCTTGATCAGACACCGGATATTCAAGCGGCCCTTTTTTCGATTGTTCCCAAAACGGGAGAGGTAATCTCCATGGTGGGAGGAGTTGATTTTGAAAAGTCACAATTTAACCGTGCTCTTCAATCGCTTCGACAACCAGGCTCTTCTTTTAAACCAATTCTCTATGCCGCCGGGCTAGAAAATGGCTTTACTCCCAGCACAATTATTATGGACTCCCCCGAGGCCTTAGGAAGTGGGACAGATAATCTAAATTGGAAGCCGCGAAACTACGATGGCCAATTCAAAGGGCCGGTTACTTTTCGAGCGGCCCTCGAACAAAGTCGAAACGTTCCAACAGTGAAAATTGTTGAAGAGATAACAGTTCCTAAAATTTTTTCTTTCGTCGATCGCCTAACTCTCAACGTAAAAATGGATAATGATCTAAGCCTTTCTTTGGGGTCTTTTGGCGTAACGCTTACTGAACTTGTTTCGGCTTATTCTATTTTCCCCAATGGTGGCCGCGTCACGGATATTAAATCAATTATCTCTATCGTCGATCGTGATGGAACGAACTACGTTGTTCCCGAAGATGAAAAGCTTCGAAAAATCAAAGAACGAGAAATGCCAAAAGATACCGCTGTTACCGATGGCCAAGAAGACGATAGTGATAATAATGCCAAAGGGCCGGAAGAGAAAAATGGCGCTGTATCAACGCTGACAGATGCTAGCGCTATTCCCACTCCGTCATCATCTTTGAGTGAACGGCCAAATCCTTTTACTCAAAATTTGCGTGGTGATCAAGTCTATGATCCTCGATTATCCTATTTGATGACAAATCTTCTTCGAGGCGTAATTTTGCATGGAACTGGACATAACGCCAAAGATGTTGGCCAGTTTATCGGCGGAAAAACAGGAACAACAAATAATTTCGTTGACGCTTGGTTCATCGGATTTACTTCTAATATTGCAACTGGGGTTTGGACTGGCCTTGATAATAACAATCCGATGGGCTGGGGACAAACTGGAGCAATGGCCTCTTTGCCGGTGTGGTCCGTATATATGAAAGCTGCCATCGCTAAACTAGGGGAGTATGACTATAAAATCCCTGACGGAATTGTTCATGTTCGCATCGATAAAAAGACTGGAAAACTATCCAAAGGTGATGAAGCGGCCAGTTTTACTGAGGCCTTTGTTGAGGGAACGGAACCCAAAAGTGAAGATGTTTTGTCTGTGCTAGAAGATTTACCAAAAACGGATCAAGAGACAACTCCATTGCTTCTCCCTGAAAAAGAGAATCAATCTACAATGGAAGATGATGATTTTTTCAACAACCAGTAAAATACCGATCACCTATGAGGGAATCTATTTTAACTTTCCGGCAACCAATAGCTATTCGTGATATTGCGCCCGATCTCTTCGCGGTAACAGTTTGCCATTTTCCACCAGGAACAAGTAAATGGAACAAAATAGAGCATAGGCTTTTCTCCTATATCAGCATGAACTGGAGAGGCAAACCATTGGTAGATTATCAAACTGTGGTTAATCTAATTGCAGCGACCAAAACGAAGACAGGATTAATTGTCATGGACACGTCCTTAGTCGTTTTAGATGAGTTGATTTAAAACGGCAAACGGGTCATTGGAAAAGTTTAGATAGTTGCTTTTGTCGATAAATAAAACTTTTGCCTGTGGAAATTTTCGAGCAAATTTCTCAAGGCTGACTGAAGTGCGGTTGGTTCCTGATTTAACCTCGATGGCGATCAGACTGTTTTGGTACTCTAGCACAAAATCAACCTCATACATTCCATCGGCCCAGTAAAAAAAGTCGATCATGTTTTTAACAAGTACTGCTCCGACGGCCGCCTCAAAGACGTGTCCCATAAAATAGTCATCAAGTCGACCAAGACGGGCAAACGTTGATAGAGCTGGTGCCATCGGGATAATTTTGGGAGAAGATATTTTTTTTCTTAATTCACCTCCAGAATATTTAGGAATTGTTTTAATAAGAAAAGCAGATTCAAGCAGCTCTATATAGTATTTAATCTGGTCTATATTACCCTTGTCTTGGAGTTGTCCAAGTAGTTTGTTGTAGCTTACAACTTGTGCGGGATAACTAGTCAATAAATAGAATGCCTGTCTGAAAAGTGCTGGGGATTTAACTTTTGCTTGCAGTAAAATATCTTTGCCTAAAACCGATTCAATAATTGATCCGCGAATGAATTCAACCCACCGCTGTTTTTGTTTTAGAAATTGATATGAGCCAGGGTATCCGCCATATACAAGAAAATCTTCCAGGGAAAGTTTGGCCAAGTCTTTAGATTCCTGCGCTCCCCAGTGATGCATTCGAATTAACTCAAATCTTCCGGCGAGACTTTCCGAGAGACCTTTGTTTAGAGATAGTGAGCTCGAGCCAAGAAGAATACATTTTGTTTTTTTGCGACGTTTTTTATCTTCATCCCATAATTTTTTGATCATCTCAGACCAATTGGGAACTTTTTGAATTTCGTCAATTATTAAGATGGCGTCGTGCTCTTTTGCTTTTTGCCACTGCTCAGAAATCCAAAATGGTGATTCTACTCCTTCTGCAGAAACAGAATGATACGGTTTTTTTTTTAGTCTTTCGCAAAACTGTTGGATAGTGGTGGTTTTGCCGATCTGTCTTGGACCGAGGATTACTTGAATTAGTGGTGCTGCCTCACTCATTCTATCAAACAAACAAGAAACAGCGAAAAGCTCAATTTCTTTCATTTTTGTAGTATATCCTACAAGAAATTATAGGTCAATCTATAAAAAATTGTAGGTTAGGCATGATTTCCCCCATCAAAAACGGACTCGAGGTTAAGCAACTTTTTCAAAAAATGATCACTCAAAATCCTCTGGCGTAAAATACCGATCACCTATGGCATATAAAACTAAAGCTGCATAAAAAAAGGGTGAGACTAGCTCACCCTTTCCATTTCTTTTTTTTGATAGCAACCTAGTTGCGAGTAAGTACAAATTGATTAAAATTTCTGCAAGAGAAGGCCCGCGGCTCTATTTTACCTCGTGCATACTCAATAGCGTTTGAACTCGTCATATCAAGGCCAGAGGTGGAATATGCAAAATCATAATGTTTTCTGAATTCTCCCTCTAAATCAAAGTTGTCACAAAGCTTTTCAATGTTGCGTGAAGCATATTCTATCGCCCCGTTAGTGTTCATATCCAATCCACGTGTTGAATAAGCAAAAGTTTTAATTTTTTGGAAGTCAGCGATGTATTCATCGGCCACCACGCAAGGATAACGATCATTCCATGTTGTTGCAAAATCTGCGGCACCGCTGCTAGTAAGATCCAGTCCGGAGGTTGAATAAGCAAAAGCTTTAATTTTTGTAAAAGCGGCCTGCATCTGATCAACAGAATCTTGGGCACAAACTCTTAACATTGGTGGGTGGTATGGGCCAGGGCCTGGATTTGGGCCTGGATACGGATATGGAGGTGTAGGTGGGATAGGAGCAGGGCCTGGGCCTGGATTATATCCACCATCAAGTTCTCCTAACATTCGATTTGCCATTTCAAGTAGTGCCACCGTTGCTGCGCGAGCAGTTCGACGATTTCCTTGTGGACTGTAGCGCATATCTTCTACTGCCCGTTGTAATTTATAGGATTGATCAACAATTTGGCCGGAGAGTTGTACAATTTCTGCATGGGCCAACACAGAAAAAGAGGATAGTAATAGAGCAAAAACAAACTTTTTAATAAATTTTTTATTCATGAGTTTCCCCCTAAGCAAAATTCGATCTTATGACCGTGTTTTTCACTTCAGCAAAACTATTGCCATATACTATGTTAATAGTTTTAATATGTTAGAAGCTGCAGAATAGGATCAAACACACAGGAAAATGGCCAGAGCGCCCCACGCATTGCATCAATAGTGTCATTTTGTTACCGCTACTTGAAAAGTTTTTTAAAGATAAGAGAGATAAGGGGTTGTCAAAAGAATAAAACCGAAACATTTTTCCTTCAAAAATAGTTATCATTAAATTTAAAGCTGAATTATAATGTAATCTATCTATAATCGAAAATGTTTTTAAAGGAGCAAAAATATGCAATACTATCATACAATTTTTTTCGTTATTGGTCTGTTGCTTGTTTCTTGTGCTAACTCAAATTTAAAACATGGTCAGGTAAGTCATCCCGATCGAATGACAGCAAGCATGGGAAACAACGAGGCAAACGACAAAACCGATCGTCCTCTTAATATTGAACTTATAAATTATACTCCCGATGAGTTGATTGGATTATATACATTTAAAAGTGAACCAATCGATGCTCAGAATGTTTGCAGTAAAATTGAGGGTAGAACACTAAAATTTTTAA
Source organism: Bdellovibrionales bacterium RIFOXYD12_FULL_39_22 (assembly GCA_001770205.1). Lineage (GTDB taxonomy): Bacteria > Bdellovibrionota > Bacteriovoracia > Bacteriovoracales > Bacteriovoracaceae > YD12-FULL-39-22. The sequence continues at coordinate 67,528 of MEQL01000039.1, read as the reverse complement.
CAGAATATCGTTATTATTGCGAATTCAAAAAAACAATTTTTTCTGAAGCAAAACAAATACCTGAACATTTTTCATGTACGACAATAGAAGATCGCCTATTTGCAGATTACTTCAAACCCTTTGCTGTTGAGCAATTAGTTTTTTTCGACCTACAAACTTGTGAAAAAGAACTAACATGGAGACGACGAGCAGTAGAATAAAATATCTATATCCCCAGACAATTTTTCCTAGTATTTTTTTCAAAATCATCCGAGGTTGAGTTTTCTTTATCATTGGGTTTGCAATAGTATGGTTTCGGAGTGAGCACTAAACTCGGGAGCATACAGACACTGAATTTCTGCCATTCCGGTTTGGTATTCACCACGGTGAAAAACTTTTAAATCATATTCAAAAACATAGCTTCCCTTTGGTAGATATTGAAAGAAAAAATGAGAGGCGGTGTCTTTAGTTGATTCATAGTAGGCCAATCCGTCTTGATATTTCCAGTGAGATAATACATTGATTGGTTCTGTTCCTGTGCCACGCATATCTTTCATGTGAACATACTCCATATCGCGATCAACAACTAGTTCGAGGCGTACCACTAAAGTTTCGCCAACGCTAATTTTTTCTCCAGACTTTAACGCATTAAGAGGAAAAAGTATGGGCCCCTTTTTTGTATTACGTTTAACAAAAAGTTTTTTCCTAATATTTAGAGGTGTTTTGTGTGGAGTTATTTTGGAGATATCTTCAAAATAGTGCCAGAATACTCCGCCCCAGGCGATGCCTTTATCTTCTTTGGTTAATTTGATGGCCCCCATAGGGGCCTTAATTTCAGAGGAGGTAAAGCGTTTTTCATAAAAACCAGTTCCTGCTTCTATTTTTCCTGGATTAATTTTGCTATTTCCCATGGTTATATTCACAATTTTGTCGCTACTTAAAAGATCGCTTCCGGCCAGCAGCAGCGTATATACAACATCTGCCGTCGCGCGAGAAGTTTTCCAGTTCTGAGTTTGTTTTTGCTTAAGCAACCAGACTTTAAGCTGATCAATCTCTTTACTTTCTTTTACTACCTCTTGCATAAGTTCAATAATCCTGGCCTGGGCCTCAATTGGGGCACGATACCACCAGTAGGCCCACTCTTCATCGGCCCAATACATTCCCATTTCTTCGGAATGTAGAGCTCGTTCGCGGAGTGATTTTATTATGGCCTCAGTAATATCTTTATCACCGAAACGAAAGGCCCCTAGTGCCGTATCTGCTTCGCTCAGGCGAGCATCAAGTTTTGTCCAGTAGCGACGTGCCTGCTTTCTAAAATAATCTACCGCCTCACTATGCTTAGAAGTAATTGGCATCTCTGCTAAGTAAAAAGAGCGTCCATAGAGATAGTAGGCAATAAGTTGAGTGTAATGATTAGCATCTCGATATTTAAGTGGGATGTTGTCATAGATAGATTTGATCCAATCATCAATAATGACAACTGCACTATTGGCCAAATTCATTTTAACATCAACTCCGAGATGGCGGAGTTTAGCGAAGCCCGTTATTAGGTATAGGGTCGTGTAATGATCAAGTGTACCGCCAGGAAACCAAGGCCAGCCACCAGATGGCAATGCTCTTTTTTCTAACTCCGAATAGGCCTCGGCCAATTCATTCTGTAGATTATTTTGTTCAAAAAATAGTCCTAGATCATTTTTTGCCTTTTCTTCGCTATTGGCCTCTTGCACCCAAGGTGTTTCGGATAAGCTCACTCTTTTTAAATTCTCTGCTTTTTGCAAATTGGATTTTAGCGCCGCAGTTCCTCGCCACTGTTTAAAAACTTTTTCTACTTTAGGATTAGAAGTAACAATCTTTTTTCCAAGAGAGTTAGCATAAAAGCGCTCGAAGATATAATCAGAACACTCAAATTCTCCTTTATGGAGATAGGGGATTGCTTGTACTGCAAACCAGGCCGGATTGGAGGTCATTTGAACAACAAGTTTTTCATGTTTCAAGGAGGAGGATTTTTCAGAGTTAATAAGTTTATCAAAGGTGAAAGTTTTTTCGCCCTTATCGGAAATCCATAATGGAATTGACTCTTGTACAAAAACGGTGCGCGATAAAACTGGCATTATGCCTTCCTCACCGTCAGAGAATTTATCTCCGATGGCCATCACCTTGTAAATTATTGGAGTAGTAATGTCTGGAACAAGAAGGGGCCAAGAAAAGGTCTCAGATTTTTTGGCGGGGATAGTAAATTTAAGATTGGCATAATTAGAAATTAATTTTTTGGTAATCTCTAATTCACTACTAGCATCTTGTAGTTCTAAAACAATTTCGCCCCGTTGTTCTTCTTCGGAGAGATTATCCACCTTAGCGGTAAAATATAGATGATCTCCTTGACGTAAGAAGCGAGGAGAGTGAGGAGTTACCATTAGTTCTTTTTGAGTTACTACTTCGGCCATGGCCGTTCCCAATTCATTTTTTTTGCCGTGGGCCAAGGCCATAAATTTCCAACGAGTCAGCGCTTCTGGCATAGTAAATTCAATCTTAACATTTCCTTTTTTGTCAGTGAGTAAATGTGGATAGAAAAAGGCGGTTTCGTTTAAGTTTTTACGGATGGCAACCTCTACCTTCGGTTTCTTGGTTGCTGCATCCTCGATCGCATTTTTGGCCATCATTCCTTCGAATTTAGGAGATGATGTGGAGGGATCGGCGGCCATGGGAGCGATACTTTTGGAAACAACTTTTTGTTTCATTTCCATCATAGATCCTTCTTTGTCTTGATAGACACCGTCCGCTGGTTCTGCCCTTACCACATTAGATCGTCCCCCTAACATCATATATTTGTCTGCATAGGGAAATAGGTAGCTGAATTGGTTAATTATGTCGTATTCCCAATGAGGATATTCGCGATAAACCGATCCGCTCGGCATTTCTATGTTTTGCAAAGGAATAAATGATTTGGCAAAGAGTCCGGAAGAAAAATTGTTGCTGAGTGAATCATTCCAAAATCCTTCGAATGACGGGAAGCTGGCCAGCGCAAATGCATCCAGAGAGGCATCGTACATGGTTGCGACTAGTTCCGCAGCCAGAAGCGAGGCCTTATGGCCAGAAACCTTAAGGCCCCAAGTATCTTTTTCTCCTGGACGTAATTTGCTTCGCATCGTTTCAATTTTAACTGCTAACTCTTTTTCTGGCCTTGTTACATTTATAAATTCATTGTGCAGGTAAATTTGATTTTTTTGCACATGAAAAACTTGTAAGGTGAATCCGCCATTTAACTGACTGGTTATGGGCATTTCTATTTTGTTTATCTGTTCATCTCTTTCTGTCCAATATGATTTGATGATCTTTCCATTTTGAATAAAGGAGATATATGCCGGAGTATTTTCATGGCCTGTTCCCCAAATGGCCTCAAGTTTATCGCCTGCAGAAAGAGAATTTTTCTTTATACTAAAAAGTGAAGGAATTTTTAAATCCAAATCATCTTTAGTGGGGAAAACAGTAAAGAAAACTTTTTCTTCGATGGTGTTAGTAAATTGATCTTTACTTTTAACTATTGCGCAATACGCTCCGGCCTTCAATTTAAACAATACATCCGTTTGGCCATCACTGCTTTTAAAAGGAGATGTGACAACGACATCTCCCTGCGGCCAATTTTCTATATTGGACAAATCCTTTTTTTGAGAATTCTTTTTACTTTCTTGTTTTTCATCCATTGCCCAATACCAATACCAACCATGTTGTTCTCCGTTAGTAGGACGTCGGGCCACCTCTTTGGGCCCGATTAATTCATGTATTTCCACTACGCCACTAGCCTCAACCTTGGCCTGATCTAAAGTTGTTGTGGTGATAGAAAGTTTCATTTCTTTGTTTGCTGGAAGCCATGATTCAACCGAGGGCATTATTTGCATGGCAACATAACCGACGGCCACGGAAGTAGTGGCCGAGCGAGTCTCTCCGGTAGAATCGATGACATCTACTTCAAGTCGATAGACAAAGGAGGGATTGAATTTTTTATTAACACTTTTATTGGGTTTGGCCACAAACTCCACTAAAAATTCTCCATTTGTATTGGACGTTACTTGCCCATGAGAAATTTCTTGTTCTGCACTGTAAGGATTTGCCCAAAACCACCACCAAGGTAGCTTCACTCCGCGCATTACTCGATATTTTACTTTAGCATCCATTAGCGGTGCGCCTGCATAACTGATAGCACTACCTTTAATTGTGACATTTTCTTCAAGGCGAAATTGTTTTTTTGGAGTTTCTAGTGAAACTTCAAACTTCGGCCGCTTATATTCTTCTACTTTGAAAGTGGCGCTACCAGCAGGGGCGTGAGATTGGATTGTCATATCGCCTGTTAGAACGTTGGAGGGAGCAATAAAATCACCGCTAAAGGAACCAAAGTCATTGGCGGACTTTAAAGCTTTGGCAATTTCTTGTCCGTTGTTGTCATACAACGCTACGGGAATTGATCGGCATTTTTTGATGCCATAATTATCCGTCTGTTGATCATACTTGTAACAAATACCTTTGTAATAGATTCTTTGGCCAGGCCGATAAATAGCTCGATCGGTAAAAAAGATTACGCGCGAATCACTTTCTTTCTCCTGCATATATTCTTGATCAATCCAATTAGTATAAACCTGTTCTCCGAGTTCGGATTCTAAGTGAAAATAAAATTCCCAATTATTATTTTTTCTGGGCCTAAATTCCCATTTTCCATCACGGTCACTTCTTACTTCCGCAATTTTTTCATAGATTCCCTCTTTGCTATTATTGCGCTGAAGAATGTTAATTTTTTGGCCGGATAAAGGAGTGCCATTTTTTGCGTTTAAAACAAATCCTGTGACTTTATTGTGGCCCGCAGAATCTGTTGGCATTCCTTTAACCAGCAACATCGTTTCTGTGCGCCAGAAAGAGGAGTGATGCAGGGCCGAGCTAGTCGAATCGTGTTTTTCCATTTGTCGCTCGGTTGAGGCAAAAATTCGATAGTGGCCATTTTGGAGTTGAGGTATTTTAAGATCAATCTCTTTTTCTAGATAATCTTTGGTTTCTTCTAAATCAACAGACCACTCGGCCGTTGGGGGAATAGCAAGTAATTTAGATAACTCTTTTTCATCAAGTCGATCATCAAGGTCTCGCCATTTTCTACTTAGATATTGTTTCCAGTCGTCGGTCACTACGCGCAGATAAATTTTCTTAATGTTTTTATACTTAAGATTTAAAGTTGAGTTGGCCTCGTTAATAGTACTATCGATTTTGACAGAGATTGTAGGGGCCAGAATATTGGCCCTAATGTTACCACAAAGAATTGCGCCATCCGAATCAGCGTGTTTTTTTATTGCTTGCTCACAAGAGGTGAGTGCCAAGGCCAGTTTGCCTTCTGCCAGATAGACCGAAGCAATTTGGTAGGATGCCAGCGAAGAGGAAGGATATTGAGAAAATTTTTCTTCGATTTCCCCCAGGCGCTTTAAGAAAATCTCTTTTTTGTTTTCGCCAAAAGCATTGGCGTAGACAAAGGCCAAACGATTAACTTCACCATCAACGAAGCGGTTAGTTAGCTTGGCGTTTTGATAATATTCTAGTAGGTCTTGGTAAATTGAAATAGTACGCAGTAGCGGAGAATCGCTATCAGTAGTTTTTGGATGATAGTTAATAAAATTAGCATAGCTAGCAAATGCTTCAGAGTTTGCGTCAATTTCAAATTTATCTTCTGGAGCGGGCAAGGAAGAAATTCCTGCGATCATAAAATCTAGCATCTCGCGCAAAGCAAATTCATACATGGTTAGTGGATCTTCAGAAAAAATATTTCCGCGAACTATTGCTCCCTCATATTCTTTAAGATCTTTTTTCTTTAAATCGTCAGCATTTTTTAATCCCGCTTCTAAAAGGGCCCGAATCTCTGTGAAAATTTTGGGTAGATCCCAGGTGGTAAAATCATCAGGGTCTAACCCTCCATCTGTTTGGGTTCGAGAGGCAAATTTGTAAATGTTTTGCTGGTAATAATGCCAAAACCATTTGGCCAAAAGGATTTGTGCAATAGGGCGAATTTCGATGGGTAATTTACTAATTTCTGTTCGAAGTATTTTTACTTTTTCTTTTGGCGCCTTGCCCTCTATATGACTTCTGTTCAAAATACGTTTGGCCACAGCACGAAGATAGAATCCTTTGTTTTTTTCTGCCAGGGACTTTTTTTCAAGTTGCGATGCCAAATCCAGCGCAGTTTGAGGAAGTTTTTGTTCTTCGGCCTGTTGAATCTTCTCTAGTAACTTGTACAAATCACCACTGCTTCCCATGGTGGAAGTAGTTAGAAGAAAAAATAGGCCACTTAAAATGAAAAACTGTTTCATAAAAAACCTCATTAGTCGGTTACGTCTAAAAGTAAAACGATATTAGCAGCAGTTGTTACCACTATGGCCACAACCTGCGCACTTAAATTCTGAATTATTGCGTTCAAGTAGCTTTATAAAAAATATTATAGTTTTTCCGGCCCAAGGATGATTAGCATCAACAACCACATCATGGGGATTAACTTGAATAATTTTAGCGACAGTTGGGCCATCTTCCGTAGCAAGTTCAAGAAGTGATCCCATGGCCAGATTAATTTCGCTAGGAAATATTTCTTTGCTTATATTTTGGACAAGGTAATCTCGGAAGATGCCGTATCCTTCTTGCGGAGTCAGAGTTATTTCTTTAGTGGTTCCAACTTCAATGGATCTTAGTTCTGCTTCTATTTTTGCAGGAAATACTCCAATGCCGAGAGGTGTTGTAAAGGGATGATCCGGGCCGGTATCAAAAAGCGTGGTACCGCTTTGATCCTTCACCAGATATTCAATTGTAACCAACATATAAACTCTTGTGGTGAGTTACTTTTTTAGGGAGATTGACTCGATAACAATTGGAGTTACGGGAACATCGCTAAATGCGCCGTGCTGTCCAGTTTTGGTAAGTTTAATTCTATTTACGACGTCCATTCCCTTTTTCACTTTTCCAAAGACAGCATAGCCAAAGCCACCATCACTATTGTCGCGATGATTTAGAAAAACGTTATCCGCAACATTAATAAAAAATTGGGAGGTAGCACTATCTACCACTGAGGTTCGCGCCATTGCCACTGTAGCGACTTCATTTGAGAGGCCATTGGTGGCCTCATTTTTAATTGGTGCCTTAGTTGTCTTTTCTTTCATATCTGCAGTAAGTCCTCCGCCTTGAATCATAAATGTTGAAATTACGCGGTGAAAGATAGTTCCATTGTAATGGCCATCTTGGACGTAGTTTAGAAAATTTTTTACGGTTATTGGTGCCTTGTCCTGATATAATTCGATCTCAATTTCTCCTGAAGATGTTTTTACTACAACGACAGGATTGGCCGACGGTTCTACGGCGATAATAACGGAGGAAAGAAAGGAAAAAAGAATCAACGCGAATACCCTACTCATATAGTCTCCTTTGGATAGGTGAAAAAAGATGTTTGATAGAGGAAGTAATATAACTTGGAACTCTCGACAATTCAAATAGCATTTTTTTTCTTGCTTGCAAAAAATTCGTCGTACTATACTCTTATAGTAAAAATTCACACAGAGGAAATTGGCCATGGAAGACTTTACGCCGCTTCGGATTAGTACCATTAAACCGAATACCCAAATACTTTTCAATCTCTATATATATTTTAAAGATCACTTTCTACTCTACAAAGAGAACGGTCTGACCATAGGTGAGGATCTTTTTAAAAAATTAAAAGAACAAAAAATTGCACGTTTTTTTATTACCGCCACGGAAGAGGTTAATTATCAAAAATACCTCGATAAGCTTCTAAATGATACCATGTCAAAAGATGATGTGCCAGTAACAGAGAAGGCCACACTGGCGGAAGGAGTTGCTGGAACTGCAGTAGAGCGAATGAAAAAAGATCCGAATAGTCGCTTAGCTTACAATATGACTACTCAGGCGGCAGGCACTTTGCGAAAGGCCGTTGCCAATAACAAAGAAGCGCTAAAGATGATTATGGGAAAGAAGGTGGAAGAAGACAGTATAATCGTGAAACATTGCCTTAACGTTTCTTCATTATCGGCCAAACTTGCTGAAATGCGCAAGATAGATAGTGCGATGGTAGATAATATTGCAATTGCTGCCTTGATCCATGATTTAAGTATTACCCGTTCAGATGCTGCTGAGCAGGCCTTGCATCGTCGACCAAAAAAGACGCTCACGGTTGATGAGTTAAAAATTTATAACAATCATCCACGAAATACTGCCGACTTGTTACAAGACAAGCCATACATTAACGCAACGATCATGGAGCTAGTGTTAAATCACGAAGAAACTCTTTCTGGTAGTGGCCCCCAAAAAAAGAAAAAATTGACACCAGAAGAGGAGATTTTATCGATTGTTGATTGTTATGATAAAAAAGTTAGTTTGTTCGACATGTCTCCCAAGCAGGCAGTTCAATCAATGACAATCGATGAGCTGGGTAACTATGGCCTAGATCTTATTAATGATTTAAAAAAACTCTTAAAGGAAGAAGATATTATATAGTGGGCCGTTACCTATAAACGGAACAGAAAATAATTCTGACTTATCCACATTTAAAATTTACCAGAAGTATCGCCATTATTATCGCTTGACCCTTCGGCCAAAGTTATTTAAAGTCGGCCATATTAAAAACTAAAAAGCGCAGCAAAGGATTTATATGACTCCATCTAAGTACTCAAAAATTTTAGGAACTGGCTCCTATATCCCTAGTCGAACATTGACTAATCAGGAGCTGGAAAAAATGGTCGATACCTCCAATGAGTGGATCATTGAAAGAACTGGAATTAAAGAGCGCCGATTGGCCAAATTAGATGGTAGCGAAACCTGTTCCGAGATGGGGGCCTTTGCCGCCAAGAAAGCGATGGAAGCAGCAAATATAAAACCTGACGAAATTGATTTGATACTTTTTGCTACCGTTTCTCCGGACTATAAATTACCAAGTACTGCGGCCGTCTTACAGCAGAAATTAGGAATAAAAAATGAATGCCCCTGTTTGGATATTGTTGCTGCTTGTTCTGGTTTTCTTTATGGATTAGTTATCGCAGATAGCATGATCAAAACTGGCATTTATAAAAATATTTTAATAATAGGTGCAGAGCTGCTACAGCCGTTTGTTGATTGGACTGATCGAACAACTTGCATTCTTTTTGCAGATGGTGCCGGTGCCGCAGTGCTAGGCCGTGCAGATGAAAATGATTCTTCAAAAATTTTATCGTCAACTTTGTCTTGTGATGGAACTGGCGACAAACTTCTTTTTGTGCCTTCTGGTGGCTCCGCAAGTCCGTTAAATAAAGAAAAACTTGAGCGAAAAGAAGATAAATTGGTCATGGAAGGAAAACAAATATTTAAATATGCTACTAGAACGATGATGAGAAATTCGCAAATGGCCCTCGAAGCGGCCCATTTATCAGTAAGTGATTTGCAGTGGTTTATTCCGCATCAGGCCAATTTGAGGATTATTGAGTATTTGGCAAAAAAATTAGAAATTAACATGGAAAAAATTATAGTAACGGTAGAAAAATATGGAAACAACTCAGCCGCAACGATCCCCATCGCGCTTGATGAAGCAGTTCGTGCAGGAAAAATTAAACGAGGAGATAAGTGTGCTATGACGGCGTTTGGAGCAGGCGTTACCTCTGGCGCAGTCGTACTCCAATATTGATGGGAAATATATTGTAATTTGGATTACAAACTATGTCAGAGTTTCAAGAAGTAAAAAATTTAAAGTTATTATATCCCGAGGAATTTAATCCTACACAGATTGCAGCAACTTCATCTGCTAGCGGAGCTTCTGCGATTGCAGGAACAATTAAATCCACCAGAAAAGATTTGCAGATTTCACGCCGACTATTTCATATGGGTAACGGTTTTGTGGTAGCGACGGCCTATGCGTTGACACTTTCTCATCAGCAAGTGGTTTATATTCTCGGCACCTTTGCTAGTCTCATCTATCTTTTAGATCAAATAAGGCGCGCATACCCTGAAATTGCCAAAAAATTTGAAGGATGGACCAAATATCTTTTGCGGGCCGAAGAGCAACTAAAAGAATCTGCGGCCATTCCTTACGCAATGGCCATTATGTTAACCATTTTAAGCTTCCCGAAAATTATTGCGCTGATTAGTATCTATACTCTGGCCTTTGCCGATCCTCTTTCGGCCATTATTGGCATACGTTTTGGGAAACACCATATCGTTAAGGAAAAAAGCGTCGAAGGTTCTCTGGCCTTTTATATTTGCTCCTTCTTAGCAATCCTTATGGTTTTTTCTATATATAATTCTAGCGCCATGCTCTCTTTTGGCTTTTGGTTTGTGGCTTTTTTTGTCCCCTTTCTGATTACTCTTTTCGAGATGATTCCAATTAAAATCGATGATAATTTGACTATTCCACTCGTAACCTCTTTTACCCTTTGGATCTTTTGCAGCGCATTTGCCATTCCGCTTTAGCTTGCTATAAAATTAGGAATCATTATTGTTACCATAATCAAGGATGATAGCTTGTGAGAATTGGATCTTTGCTTTTTACTGTTTGGCCAGTGATTGTGCTTTTATCAACAATCACTCCACTTTTTGCGGAAGAAACAGACCTATATAATTTTCTCTGGCTTGATCCGGATAAAAAAGTTTTTGTTTTACAAAATAAACAATTTAAAAAAAAATACACACTATATGCAGATGTAGGTTATTTGTCAGGAGTATCCTCGCCTTTCCAAACTGTAACCGGCCTTAGTATTAAAAGCGGTTTTTATGTTATAGAAACATTTGCTATAGAGCTTTTTTATAATAGCTATGCGAATGCAGACAATAGTGCACTTAAGGCCGTACAATTTGTTAATGGGGCGGTTCCCTTCGTTCGTCGCCTTAACTCTTCTTATGGAGGAGCGATTGTCTGGTCTCCGTTTTATGGAAAAATTAATACCTTCAACGAAATTTTTTATTTTGATTGGTCGTTTGCCTTAGGCTATGGCCAGATTGCTGCTGAGAGTAATGTTTTAACGGTGGTTTTGGAGGATGCTGCTAATGCATATGCAGCAGAAAGCTATAGTGGAGTTTTGGCCAATACTGCTTTGCGCTTTCACATTAACACAATGATTCACGTGGGCCTATCCGTGCTAAATACTTTCTACAGCGCCTACGGGCCGGATCGTTCCAAAGGAAAAACCCTCAACAGCGCTATGGATTTCATGTTTTCGGTAGGGATGTCATATTGACGAATAATTATGATCTATAAAATTTTGCATGTAATATTTTTGATAATGTTCTCCTTGTTTCTATGGGGGCGAGGTGCTTATGCTCAAATAGATTGGGGAAAAATAGATAAAATTTACAATAAAACCAATATTGATGAAGCTAAAAAATACCAGTTTCTTACCTATCTGTTTTATCAGAATAGATATTATATTTCGTCACTATATTTCGCCGAAAAACATATGTTGTTAGTTGATTCGATTGAACCCAAATTTGAAAAAGTGTTAGAAAATCTTTATCTGAAGGCCGGGGATGATTCCTTTGCCAATATGGAGTTGGGAAAAATTGTTGGATTAAAGTCTCCTACACTGTCAGTGGCATTAGGGTTGGAGCTTTTTAAACGCAAAAATTACAAAGATGCCTATGAAATTTTGAAGCAAATTCCCATGGGGCATAAATTTTCTCCAGAGTCAGAAATGGCCCTAGGAACTATCGCTAATCTTCAGAATAAAGACGATATTGCATTTACTCATTACGATCGTTGTCAGAAAGTTGCACAGAAATATGAGAAAAAATCACTTTTCGAAAAGAGCCGGCGCTATTACGCGATTATTCGAGAAACATGCCTGATTCATTCTGCCAGAGTAAAATACAAAAAAGAAGAACTGCTTCAGGCAATGGCCGTGTATGAATCCATTCCCAAACGATCATATTTGTGGCCATATATTTTATTAGAAAAAGCGTGGGGCCACTATAACCAGAATAATTTTAATAAGACTTTAGGCCTTTTGGTTACATACAAGTCACCACTACTAAAGAATTATTTTCTTCCAGAAGCAGAAGTTTTGACTGCGCTGGCATATTTTCGTCTTTGCCTATGGAAGGACTCTATGGAAGTAGTAAATCGCTTCTATAATTTCTATCGGCCACAAAGCGATTCTCTAATTAGTGAACTAAATAAGCACAAAAATGAACCCGAATATTTTCTACAATTGGCCTTGTCGGGAGAAGGCGCTTTAAAAAAAGAGAATATATATATTCAACAGTTGATTACGACTTCCAAAAAAAAGATCAAATATAGCTTAGACATAACCTCTCTTAAAATGGCCCAGGGCGAATTAGAAAAAATTTCTAAGGAAAAAAAATCTCCTCTTATTTTAGATTTACAAAAAAATTTGGAAAAAATGGTTTATCTTAAGAAATCAGGGATCGAATATTTTTTACGCGAAGAAATCTATAATTTTGTTAACGAGATCCACCGTTTTGCTTATGAAATGTTTAATATAAAGTTAGAAATTATGTCGAAACAAAGAACCCTAGTTTATAACGATAAAGAATTGGTTTCTGATCGTTCTAGAGGAGATTGGTCTAATTTGCAGACGAGTGCGGATGATGACTTTTGGAGTTTTAATGGTGCCTTTTGGGCCGATGAACTAGGAGATTACTCCTTTGGCCTCAAATCAAACTGTGAGATAGTAGAATCTGAATCGGCCCCTGCCAGCAGACGGAGGAGATAAGCAGAATGTATATACATGTCCCCAATAATACTATCGTTATCGCCTTACTTCTACTTCTTCCTGGCATTATATCTTCCCAGGACAACACCCCTCCACAAAAAAACGTAGTAGGGCAAAAGATAATCTATGAATACAAGAAAAAAGAGTTTATCGACCTGGGTAATTTAGAGGTAAAAGGAACAATTCTGGCACCTGGTGATATTTCTGTGCAAACGAGAAAGCGCAAGGAATTTAATCGCAATTTATTTAACAGAGATGATTTTAACGACAAATGTACCAGTGACCTTAAAAATCTTCGCTAACGCGGCGCACGGGCCATCTGGCAATAAAAAACCATATTAATTTTGAAAAGTTAGCAATTTCTTAAAAAAATCATTTAATTATAGACAAATTCATTTTTTTTTTGCATAAGTGAAAATCTTAACCTGTAATTTAATGTCATCTTTGTAAGGGTGGTTATGAGTATTTTGAAAACAGACGATGAAAAGAAATGGATTAACGCGTTTGTAATTTCCTGCGCAGTTATTGTCGGATACGTCAGCATTCGATTTATTCTGCAGATGGGAGATTGGTTTGATCTTGAATCAAAAATCCCATACTTCGTAAACTCCACTCATGCCACGGGCGTTATTCTGGGAATTGCGTTTTTGGTATTTATAAAAACAAATCAAAAGAGCGCTCAATATTTTTCGGAAGTATATTCCGAGTTAGTAAAGGTAATTTGGCCAGACAAAGATTCAATTTTTAAGTTGACGATCGGAATTCTTGTGGCACTTGTGGTGGTTAGCGGGATTTTGATTCTTGTCGATTATATTTTTAATTTTATACTTAACCTCATCTATTAAATATGGGCAGCTTTATGGCCAATGAAAAAAATGATGCCGAGATTGTAAACAATGAAGATACTGCCGCGGAAACCGCTGTTGGGAGTGTTTTAGCAAAAGGCGATACTCCTGAGTTCAAATGGTATGTTGCAAAAACGATGACAGGCCAAGAGAACAAAGTAGCAAAAGCGTTAAAAGAGCGAGCAGTTAATTTTAAACTAACGGAGTATATTTCTGAAATAATAGTTCCCGAAGAGACTGTTGTTAACAATGTTAACGGAAAGAAGCGTACATTTAAAAAGAAATTTTTCCCTGGATATGTTCTCATAAAAATGGTTATGACGGATTCTGTCTGGCACATGGTAAAAGATACCGACAAAATCACCGGATTTATTGGTGGTACGAAAGGTCGGCCAACGGCAATTTCTGATAAAGAAGCAGCGGTGATGACTAATCAGGTGGTCGAAGGATTTAAGCCGCGGGCCAACGTTAACTTTTCTGAAGGTGAAAATGTTAAAGTTATCGAAGGGCCATTTACTTCATTTATTGGAGTCGTTGAGTCTGTTAATGAGAAAGGAAAATTGAGAGTTAGTGTATCTATTTTTGGCCGGCCAACTCCTGTCGAGTTGGATTTTTCACAGGTACAGAAAGTTACGCAATAGAAAAGGTATTAAAAAACAATATGGTTCGCCAAAAGATGGCGCAAAATATGGGGTGAAATGTGGCAAAGAAAGTTACTGGTTTTATTAAGTTACAAATTCCTGGCGGAAAAGCAAATCCATCTCCACCAATCGGGCCAGCACTTGGACAGAAAGGTGTTAACATAATGGAATTTTGCAAGGCCTTTAATGCAAAAACACAAAAAGAAAGCGGAGTAATTCTTCCAACTATCATAACGGTCTATTCTGACCGTTCATTTTCTTTCGTGACAAAAACTCCTCCTGCCTCTTATCTTATAAAAGATAAACTGAAGCTTGCTAAGGGATCTCAAAAGCCTGGACATGAGTTTGCCGGAAGTGTTTCTAAGCGAGTGGTAGAAGAAGTAGTTAAGGCAAAGGAGCCGGACTTAACTGCGGCCAGCTTAGAGGCGGGGATGAAAACTATCGAGGGATCTGCCCGTTCGATGGGATTAAAACTGGATTACTAAAGAAAAATTTAATAATAGTTTATTAACAACAACACGGGAGATCTTCCAAGATCGCTTTTACCGGGGAGTTTTATGAAAAAAAGATCAAAAAAGTATTTAGAGGCGGCAAAAAAAGTTGATCCGAAAAAAGTCTATTCGATCGATGATGCCGTTAAGCTAGTAAAAGAGACCTCTTTTACTAAATTCGATGAAACAGTTGATGTGGCGTTTCGCTTAGGAGTTGATCCTCGGCATGCGGATCAGATGATTCGTGGGGCCATTTCGTTGCCAGCAGGAACTGGAAAAAGTGTACGCGTAGTAGTTATTACTTCTGGTGAGAAAATTGGCCAGGCGGAAGCTGCGGGAGCTGATTTTTCAGGTGGCGATGATATTATCCAGAAAATTTCTACCGGATGGATGGATTTTGATCGAGTAATCGCGTCTCCAGACATGATGGGAAAACTTGGAAAAATTGGTCGATTGCTTGGCCCTCGCGGACTTATGCCTAATCCCAAGCTGGGGACGGTCACCACTGATGTCGTGAAGGCGGTTAAAGAGCAAAAGGCCGGTATCGTTGAATATCGCACAGAAAAAAGCGGGATTGTCCATGTTCCAATAGGAAAGCGATCATTTGATGCCGCCAAAATCAAAGAAAATTTTAATGCTATCATTGCAGCAATCGTTAAGGCCAAGCCATCGAGTGCAAAGGGGACTTATCTTAAGTCGCTTTATATCAGCACTACAATGGGCCCCAGTATTTGCGTAGATGCACAAGAGGCGTTACAGGTATCATAAATAAGTTTGTGGGATTGAAGATGGTCGGTTGCGTTGTTCCTCACCAGATAAACGTGTAATGCCTGCCGGAAATCTCCCCCTGACTTCGAGATGAACATAGTGATGAAATAGGAGGGACTTATGATGAATCGAGCGGAAAAAGAGGCTGTGATTGGAGAAGTTAAAACCAATATCAGCAAGGCCAAGGCCATTTTTCTAACTAATTTGGTTGGCATTGAGAGTAATAACGCTAACGCAATTAGAAAAAGCGTCAGAGATGTTAAGGGTAAACTAATGATTACCAAGAATTCTCTGTTTGAAATTGCGGCCAAGGGAACAGACTATGAAAAACTTTTGGTCAATTTAAAAGGGTCAAGTGCGGTAGCTTTTGCCTACGATGATGTGGCCGCGGTTGCAAAGTGCTTACGAGATGCCGGAGCTGAAAAAGAGTTGGTTACTCTTCGCGGCGGTATGTTAGATGGGAAATTACTTAATACTAACGACATTAAGCAATTGGCCAGCTTGCCAAGCAAACCACAAATGCTGGCAACGTTGCTCGCAACTTTCATGGCACCTGCTTCTTCGTTTGTGAGAGTGTTGGACGCAGTTAGAGAGAAGAAAGAAAAAGAACAGGCAGCATAGGATAATTAACAAAATATTTAATAAATTATTTTTTTATAAGGAGTTATTATGAGTATTACAAATGAACAATTGATTGAACACGTTTCTAAAATGTCTGTATTAGATCTAGCAAATCTAGTTAAAGAAATGGAAACTAAATTTGGTGTTTCCGCTGCTCCAGTTGCTGTTGCTGGTGCCGCTGCGGCAACAACTGAAGCTGCTGCAGAGAAGACCGAATTTACCGTTGTTTTGGCCAATGCTGGCGACAAAAAAATCAACGTTATCAAAGAGATTAGAACAATTACTGGACTTGGACTTAAAGAGGCAAAAGACCTTGTAGAAGGAGCTCCTCAAGTGGTTAAGGAAGGTGTTGCTAAGGCCGATGCCGAGAATATGAAAAAAGTTCTAGAGGCAGCAGGCGCGAAAGTTGAGCTTAAGTAATTTGTTTTTTGTTTGATAAATTTAAAGAAATTGCTGGAAGTAGCTTCTGGCAATTTCTTATTTATCGTTAGGATTTAGGGAAAATTATTAATACGACTTGCTTTCGCTAAGGGGATCCAAAATGACTTCAATTTTCTCTCCCAATCAGTGGTACAGAAAGGGTTTCGAATCTACCAATACAGAAATGGAAACGCCGCCACTAGTTAATTTACAATTAAAATCATACGAAGACTTTTTGCAACGAAATATTCCGCCAGCACGGCGTGAAAATCGTGGACTGCAAGCAGTTTTTAACTCGGTTTTTCCAATTTACGATTTTAATAAGACGGTTTCATTGGAATTTGTTAGTTATACACTGGAGAATCCAAAGTATGACGTCAAAGAATGTCGACAGCGAGGATTGTCTTACGAGTCACCACTCAAAGTTGTTGTTCGTCTGATTTTCTACGATTTGACTGCTGGGAAAGATGGTGAAGAAGAGCGAACAGTATCTTCTATCAAAGAGCAGGAAGTTTATTTAGGAAATATTCCATTGATGGCACCTACCGGTTCTTTTGTTTACAACGGAACGGAAAGAGTTATTGTTTCTCAGTTACATCGTTCTCCAGGTATTGTGTTTGAGCACGATAGTGGGAAGAAACACTCCAGTGGTAAACTTTTATATTCGGCCAGAATTATTCCACACAGAGGATCTTGGCTAGATTTTGAATTCGATCATAAAAATATATTGTATGCAAGGATAGATAGAAAGCGCAAGTTACACGCGACTGTAATTTTGAAGGCGATGGGGTATTCTATTCAGGAAATTTTAGACCTGTTTTATCACAAAGAAGTTATAAATTTCACAAAAGATGGAAAATACTCTCGTACGGTAGATCCTAATTTACTTTTAGGGACCAGAGCAAAAAATGATATAGTTAATCCTAAAGGTGGTGCCGTTTTAATTAAGAGTGGTAAAAAATTTACGAAAGTTGCCATCAAAGAGATGAAAACGCTGAATATTAATACAATTGAATCGGATCTTGAAGAGATCGCCGGTAAAATTGTGGCCAAAGATATCTTTGATGAGAGCACTGGCGAAGTTATTTGCCAGGCCAACGAGGCGATTAGTGAAGAGAAGATTCATCAATTGTTGGCCGCAGGAGTTAAAAATGTTGAGGTTTTATATATCGACATGATTAATTACGGAGATCAAATCCGTAATACTTTGTTGATGGACAAAACTGATTCAAGTGAGGACGCATTAGTTAAAATATTTGAACGCCTCCGCCCAGGAGAGCCACCGGCCATTGAAGCTGCTACCAGCTTATTTCAAAATCTATTTTTCAACGGTGAAAGATATGATCTTTCTAAAGTTGGAAGGATGAAGATTAATTACAAATTTGGATTGGATATTCCTGATGAGCAAACGATTTTAACTAAAGACGATATTGTCAGAACTATTCAGTACCTGGTTGATCTAAATAATGGAAAAGGGAAAGTTGATGATATCGATCACCTCGGAAATCGACGAGTGCGAGCAGTAGGTGAGTTGCTTGAAAATCAATTTCGCGTTGGTCTGGTAAGAATGGAGCGCGCCGTAAAAGAGCGCATGGCAATTCAAGAAATTGAGACGATGATGCCGTACGATTTGGTTAATCAAAAACCAGTGGCTGCGGCAGTAAAAGAATTTTTTGGTTCATCACAACTTTCTCAGTTCATGGATCAAACCAATCCCCTTTCAGAAATTACCCACAAACGTCGTTTGTCGGCGCTAGGGCCTGGAGGTCTGACTCGTGAAAGGGCCGGATTTGAAGTCCGTGACGTTCACGGAACACACTACGGAAGAATGTGTCCGGTTGAGACTCCAGAGGGGCCAAATATTGGTTTGATAACCTCTCTTGCAACTTATGCACGAGTTTCTGACTACGGCTTCATTGAGACGCCATATCAGGTTGTTAATGAAAATGGTGAATTGACCAATGATATTCGTTATTTTTCTGCTTTTCAAGAAGAAGGAAAAGTTATTGCGCAGGTTAATAATGAGTTTCTTCTGCGTGGTAAAGTAGAGGGGGAGCACGTTCCAGCACGACGAGCTGGTGAATTTGCCTTGGTTCATCATGATGACGTTGACTTGATGGATATTTCGCCCAATCAGATGATCTCGATAGCAACATCCATGATTCCATTTTTGGAACATGATGATGCCAATCGTGCCTTGATGGGATCAAACATGATGCGACAAGCGGTTCCTGTTGTTAAAACGGATGCTCCAATGGTTGGAACAGGAGTTGAGGCGATTGTTGCCAGAGATTCTGGAGCAATTCTTTTTGCCAAAGATGCCGGTAAGGTTATATTTGTTGATTCAACCAGAATTGTTATTCAGCGTGATAAATTCGCAGAGGGCGAGTCGGGAGTTGATATCTATAAGTTGGTGAAGTATCAACGAACCAATCAGAATACCTGCAATAATCAAAGAGCGCTTGTAAAAGAGGGCGACAAGGTAACTAAAGGAATGGTTATCGCAGATGGGCCTGCAACTCAAATGGGAGATTTAGCACTTGGACAAAACGTGCTGGTAGCTTTCATGCCGTGGGGTGGATATAATTACGAAGATTCGATTTTGATAAACGAAGAGCTGCTTGCGCGCGATATTTTTACCTCTATTCACATTGAGAGTTTTGAGGTGGAAGCGCGTGACACAAAATTAGGAAAAGAAGAGATCACTCGCGATATTCCAAACGTTAGCGAAGAGGCGCTGAAGGAATTAGATGAAGCGGGAATTATTCGTATTGGTGCTATTGTTAAGCCAGGCGATGTTTTAGTTGGAAAGATTACCCCTAAAGGTGAGTCACAACTATCCCCAGAAGAGAAATTGTTAAAGGCAATTTTTGGTGACAAGGCCGGCGATGTTAAAGATACCTCGCTTCGTGTTCCATCTTCTGTGCGAGGAACGGTAATTGATGCGAAAGTGTATATTCGTGAAGGCGTTGAGCTAGACTCTCGCTCTCGAGAAATTATTGACAATGAGACAACTTTGATCCGGCGAGATGAGAAAATTGAAATTAAATCAATTCAAACCTCCTCGCTTATTCGAATTGCCAAAATGTTAAAAGGTGCAAAAACGACAGATAAATTGGTTTCAGAAGATGGTTCGACTGAGATCTTAGCAAAAGGTGTGGAGTTAACAATTGAAACTCTTAGCACCATTCCTTTTGAATTGATTGGTTACATTCCACTGGAGGCAGCGCTTGAAGAAAAATTGAGCGAGTACTTTGCAGATGTTAAAAACCGCATCACAAGAGTGCGCAACAAGGCCAATGAAGAGATCTCAAAATTAAATCGTGGAGACGAACTTCCACCCGGTGTTATTAAAAAGGTAATTATCTATATTGCCATTAAGCGTAAGCTTCAGGCCGGTGATAAAATGGCCGGTCGACATGGTAATAAAGGTGTTATTTCAAACGTTCTACCAGCAGAAGATATGCCGTATTTAGCGGATGGAACACCAGTTGATCTGATTTTAAATCCACTAGGGGTTCCGTCTCGTATGAATATCGGCCAGCTACTAGAGTTGCATCTAGGATGGGCAGGCCGCGGATTAGGCGAAAAGTTTAAGAATATGTTAGAAGAGCAAGTTGAAATTCATCAGCTGAAAGATTTTATCTATAAAATCTATAAAACTGAAGAGGTAAAACAGTGGCTTGTCTCCGCTAGCGATGCAAGAGTAAAAGAAGTAGCACAACAGCTATCTGCTGGTGTGCGTTTTTCCACTCAGGTGTTTGCAGGTGCCGGAGAGAAAGACATCCAAGAAATGTTAGAACTTGGTGATTTGGATAAAACTGGAAAGACGACCTTGTTTAACGGAGTTAACGGAGATGCTTTTGCAGAAGAAGTCACTGTTGGCACAATGTATATGTTGAAATTACACCATCTAGTAGACGAGAAAATTCATGCTCGTTCAACCGGGCCTTACTCACTAGTTACCCAGCAGCCATTGGGCGGTAAAGCTCAATTTGGTGGCCAGAGATTAGGAGAGATGGAAGTGTGGGCGCTTGAAGCATATGGAGCGGCATACACACTGCAAGAGTTCCTGACAGTAAAATCGGATGATGTTATTGGAAGAACCAGGATGTATGAGTCTATCGTAAAAGGTGAACATGTATTAGAACCAGGACTGCCGGAGTCATTCAATGTTCTTATTCGCGAACTACAAGCGTTATGTTTAGACATAAAGCTGGAAGAAAACACTGAAGAAGAACAGGCAAACCAACAGTAACAAATTAGTGTAAACACTTTGATAAGGAGCTTAGCTCAATGAAAGACCTTTTAAATTTTTTCGACAAACCCAAAGATCCAATCAGCGTTGAAGCAGTTTCTATTAAGCTGGCCTCACCAGATACCATTCGAGAGTGGTCGTTTGGTGAAGTGAAAAAACCAGAAACCATCAACTATAGGACTTTCAAACCAGAACGAGATGGACTTTTTTGTGCCAAAATTTTTGGGCCAGTGAAAGACTATGAGTGTATCTGCGGGAAGTACAAACGAATGAAACATCGCGGGGTCGTATGCGAGAAATGTGGCGTCGAGGTCACACTTTCAAAAGTACGTCGTGAGCGTTGCGGCCATATCGAATTGGCCGCACCAGTTGCGCATATCTGGTTTTTACGCTCTCTTCCATCTAGAATTGGGGCATTGCTAGATCTATCACTAAAAGATCTAGAGAGAGTTTTGTATTACGAAGCGTTGATTATTACCCACGTAAAAGATACAAACAACGATAATGGCCTTGAGATTGGAAGAATCGTTACCGAGCAACAATACAATGAAATGAAAGAGGCCAAAATAGAATTTGAGGCCGGTATGGGTGGTGAGGTAATAAAAGATCTTTTAAAGAAGATTGATCTAGATACTCAAAACAAAGAACTTCGTCGGGAACTAAAATCCACTACCACTGAAATGCAAAGGGCAAAAGTAGTAAAACGATTGAAGGTCATCGAATCAATTTTGCGTTCTGAAAATCGGCCAGATTGGTTCATGATGGATGTAATTCCGGTGTTACCACCAGATCTTCGCCCATTAGTTCCATTAGAGGCCGGACGATTTGCTACCTCAGATTTGAATGATCTCTATCGTCGCGTTATTAACAGAAATAATCGATTACGTCGCTTAAAAGAGTTGAATGCTCCCGAGATTATTATTCGTAATGAGAAGCGAATGTTACAAGAGGCAGTTGATGCTCTCTTCGATAATGGACGTCGAGGAAAGGTCTTTACTGGCGCAAATAAGCGGCCACTACGTTCACTGTCTGATATGTTGAAAGGAAAACAAGGGCGTTTCCGCCAAAATCTTTTGGGAAAACGAGTGGACTATTCTGGACGATCAGTTATTGTGGTTGGCCCGAATTTAAGATTACATCAGTGCGGACTTCCGAAGCTGATGGCGCTAGAATTGTTCAAACCATTTATCTATAACAAGTTAATCGAAAAAGGCCATTGCACTACCATCAAAGTGGCCAAGCGAATGGTTGACCAACAAAAACAAGAGGTGTGGGATATTTTAGATGAAGTAGTTCGCGAGCATCCAGTTTTACTTAATCGTGCTCCTACTTTGCATCGTCTTGGTATTCAGGGGTTTGAGCCAGTGCTGATCGAAGGAAAAGCTATTCAGCTTCATCCCCTAGTTTGTACTGCTTTTAATGCTGACTTTGATGGTGACCAGATGGCAGTACATGTTCCGTTATCTATTGAGGCACAAGTAGAGTGTCGTATTTTAGCAATGTCTACTAATAATATTTTGTCTCCAAAAGATGGAACACCAATTATTGTTCCATCACAAGATATTGTTTTAGGACTTTACTATATGACAAGAATTCGTCCGTTTGCTCAAGGGCATGGACGTGTTTTCTCATCCAAAGAAGAGGCCCAATTTGCTTACCATACAGGTAATTTGCATCTACAAGCGCCAATCAGAGTGCGAATTAACAATAAGATGGAAGAGACCACAGTAGGACGTACTTTCGTTTATGACGTAGCACCTAGTTGTCTTGAGTATGCTGATGTTAATAAAATTTTAAATAAAAAGGCACTCGGAAAACTTATTGATACCGCATATAGGAAGGGTAACGAAAAGGATACTGTGCTTCTTGCTGATGCTATCATGCGCCTAGGATACGAATATGCTACTAAAGCGGGAATTTCTATCAATGTTAACGATATGGCCATTCCAGCAGTAAAAGGTAAAATCCTAAAAGAGGCCTATGGAGAAGTTGATAAAATTACCGAAGAGTATAACGAAGGATCGATTACCAATGGAGAACGTTATAATAAAGTAGTAGATGTTTGGTCGCAAACTCACGAAAAACTATCTAAGGTTATGATCGAACAGCTATCTACTCAGAAGTTTACAAGTAAAGATGGAGAGTCTGTAACGGCACCGTCTTTTAACTCGCTTTTTATTATGGCCGATTCTGGAGCACGAGGTTCTAACGCTCAGCTACGCCAGTTGGCCGGTATGCGAGGTTTGATGGCCAAGCCATCAGGCGAGATTATTGAAACACCGATTACCTCCAACTTTCGAGAGGGATTATCTGTTTTGGAATACTTTTCCTCGACCCATGGAGCGCGAAAAGGTCTTGCTGATACGGCGTTAAAAACGGCCAATTCAGGTTATTTAACAAGACGCTTGGTTGACGTTGCACAGGATGGTATTATTCGTATAATTGATTGTGAAACAACCGATGGTATTATCCTAACTTCAAGAGTTGAATCTGGAGAAATTGTTGAACATGTAAGTGATCGAGTAATGGGACGACTTGCTGCCGGCCCAGTATTGGGCCCTGATGGCTCAGAAATTTTTCCCAAAGGCCATATGTTTTCTCCGGACGATAAACAAAAATTTCAAGATTTTGGAATTGATCAGGTGAAGGTACGTTCCGTACTAACTTGTAGAGTCGCTCATGGTTTTTGTGCGCATTGCTTTGGCCAAGATTTGGCCAGAGGAAAAATGGTCAGTGTTGGTGAAACCGTTGGCGTTATTGCGGCACAATCAATCGGAGAGCCAGGAACTCAGTTAACAATGAGAACCTTTCACGTTGGGGGAACCGCAACGGCAGGTGCTCAGGTAAACAAAACAGAAGTTCGGACTGCTGGTACAATCCATTTTGACCACGTAAAAATTGCTACTACAGATGAAGGCACGATGATCATCATGAATAAAACTGGTGAGATCGTAATCAAAAATGAAGCCGGAGTAGAAAAAGAGCGTTATCCAGCTATTTACGGAGCAACTATTTTCTTTAAAGAAGGAACTCACGTAAATGTTGGGGATAGGATTTTAGAGTGGGATCCATTTGCTATTCCAGTGCTAACAGAGGCCTCAGGTTACATTAAGTATATTGACCTAGTTACTGGAAACACGGTGAGTGAACAGGTTGATGCTGTGACGGGATTAACCCATCGAGTAGTAACAGAATCAAAAGATGTGGCCTTGCAACCACGGGTTATGATTATTGATGAGAGTGATCGTCCAGTTATTGTTCCAGGAACAAATCGACAAGCGGTCTATCGACTGCCAGTAGGATCACACATCATCGTTGCTGATAAACAAAAAATTGAAATTGGTTCTGCGATTGTTAAAGTGCAGCGAGAAACAACAAAGACCAAAGATATCACCGGGGGTCTTCCTCGTGTTGCGGAATTGTTCGAAGCGCGTAAGCCCTCTAATGCTGCACAGATTTCAGATATTTCTGGTACGGTTGAATTTGGGCCAGAACTTCGTGGAAATCGCCGAGTTATTATTCGCCCAGAAGATGGATCTGATCCGATTACCTATACAATTCCCAAGGGACGTTACGTTATTGTTAACGAAGGTGACTATATTCGTGCTGGAGAGCCTATTATGGATGGGCCAAGCAATCCGCATGATCTACTTCGCGTTATGGGTATTAAGGCCCTTGCGCGTTATATCGTTGATGAGATCCAAGAGGTTTATCGCCTACAAGGTGTTCGTATAGATGATAAGCATATTGAGGTTATTGTTAGCCGTATGTTGCAGAAAGTTGAAATTACCAACCCAGGGGATTCCTTCTTTATTACTGGTGATTCGGTTACTAAATCGGAATTTATAGAGACCAATGAGAAGTTAGTGGCCGCAGGTGAGGCACCGGCAGAAGCAAAGCCATTACTTTTGGGAATTACAAAGGCCTCTCTGACTACTGAATCATTCATTTCGGCGGCTTCTTTCCAGGAGACTACTAAAGTGTTGACGCAAGCTACCTTGGAAGGAAAGAGGGATCATCTTCGAGGATTGAAAGAGAATGTTATTATGGGCCGTTTAATTCCTGCAGGAAGTGGTATCTCTAGGTACCGAGGCTATGATGCGGTTGAGAAGAAAACAGAAGAGACAGATGAAATTGCTTCGGCCACAGTCGGCCTTAGCATATAAAAAATACTTGTAATAGCTAGGTTAGCATGTTAATCAGTCTAGCTATTGCATTTTTTAGAAAAGGGAGACAGGTGAATGCCAACCATTAATCAGTTGATACGTAAGGGGAGATCGGACAAAGTTAGCAGAACGAAAGCGCCAGCACTTAAGGCGTGTCCGCAGCGAAGAGGGGTCTGCACCAGAGTTTATACGACAACTCCAAAAAAACCAAACTCTGCCATGAGAAAGGTGTGCAGGGTTAAGTTGAGTTCAGGATTTGAAGTAACATCATACATTGGAGGCGAGGGGCATAACTTGCAAGAACACTCCATCGTTTTGGTGCGTGGTGGAAGGGTAAAAGACCTACCGGGTGTTCGTTATCATACTGTGCGCGGATCTCTTGATGCCACTGGAGTTGATAAACGGAAGCAATCGCGCTCCAAATATGGTTGTAAAAAACCAAAGAAATAGTTAGTTATATATACAAGATAGCTTTTTAAATAAGATGAGGAATCAAAGTTATGAGCAGAAAACATAAGGCCGAGGTCAGAGAAGTTTTACCAGATCCTAAATATCAAGATGTGGTTGTTTCTAAATTCATTAATTGTTTGATGGTTGGTGGTAAAAAATCAACTGCCGAAGCGATTGTTTACGCTACGTTTGAAGAAATAGAAAAAAAAGGCCAAGAAGAGGCAATTAAGATTTTCAAGAAGGCATTAAATAATGTTAAGCCGGCCGTGGAAGTCAAATCACGCCGCATCGGCGGCGCGAACTATCAAATCCCCGTGGAGGTTCGTCCATCTCGTCGTCAATCCTTGGCGCTTCGTTGGTTGAGGGATTATGCAAGCGAGCGTAATGGTAAATCCATGGTAGAGAAGCTGTCCGAAGAGATTCTAGATGCGGCAAATAATCGTGGCGGCGCTGTTAAGAAAAGAGAAGATGTTTACAAGATGGCAGAGGCGAATAAAGCATTTGCTCACCTTAAATGGTAATAGACACAATCTAAATCAAAGAAGCATATATGGCCTCATCCCCGCTTGAGCTCATTCGTAATATTGGGATAATGGCGCACATCGACGCAGGTAAAACTACTACTACTGAGCGCATTCTATTCTACACCGGAAAAAATTATAAAATAGGAGAAGTTCATGATGGTACTGCCACCATGGACTGGATGGTGCAAGAGCAGGAACGCGGGATTACGATAACTTCAGCGGCAACAACCTGTAAGTGGCAAAATTGCAGTATCAACATAATAGACACTCCAGGGCATGTAGATTTTACGATAGAGGTCGAGCGTTCATTGCGAGTGTTGGATGGTGCCGTGGGTGTTTTTGATGGTGTTTCAGGAGTAGAGCCACAATCTGAAACGGTTTGGGCGCAGGCCGATAAATATAATGTTCCACGAATAGCATTTGTTAATAAAATGGATCGCATGGGGGCAGATTTTAACAATTGCATAATAGAAATTAGAGAAAAGTTGGGAAAAATGGCGGCGGCTATCCAATATCCGATTGGGATAGAAGAAAATTTTGCTGGAGTGGTCGATTTAATAGAGATGAAGGCCCATTACTGGAAGGACGCGGATCAGGGACAAAAAGTCACAATTGAGGAGATACCCGCAAATATTTTGGATGAATGTAGAATATTTCGAGAAGATTTGATTGAAAAATTGGCCGATTATGACGATGACTTTGCAGAAAAATTTATAGAAGGAATAGAGATTCCTAATTTGCAAATAAAAGAAGTGATTAGAAAAGCAACTATCACAAAATTTTTTATTCCAGTCTTATGTGGTAGTGCTTTCAAAAACAAGGGAATTCAGCCTCTTTTAGACGCAATAGTTGATTACTTGCCATCCCCACTAGATCGTGGAGAAATCGTTGGACATAGTGCTAAAGATCCAGAGAAAACAATGACACGCCGGCCAGATCCGGCCGAGCTATTTAGTGCTTTGGCCTTTAAAATTGCTTCGGATCCATTTGTTGGCAGTCTAACCTATCTTCGTATTTATTCGGGGGAATTAAAGGTTGGCCAAACAGTTTATAATTCAGTGGTAAAAAAACGAGAGCGTATAAATAAGATTTTACAGATGCATGCTAATAAGAGAACCGAGCTACAAGTCGCTGGTGCTGGAGATATTGTGGCCGTTGCCGGACTAAAGGTTACCACCACGAGTGCTACTTTATGTGTGGAGCATAACCCTATTGTTTATGATCTAATGAAATTTCCGGAAACAGTTATTTCAATTGCTATTGAGCCGAAAACGACCGCGGATGAAAAAAAATTAATGGCCACACTAGACCAGTTGAAACTTGAAGATCCGTCATTTAACTATAATCACAACAAAGAAACTGGACAGCTTTTAATTTTTGGAATGGGAGAGTTGCATCTTGAAATTATTGCCGATCGTTTGCAGCGAGAATTTAATGTTGCCGTTAATGTGGGTAGACCGCAAGTGTCATATCGAGAAAGCATTAGCAGCACTGCTTCTGCGGCCGTAACTTTTAATAAAGAGTTGGGTGGAAAAATGCAATTGGGCCAAACCACCATAGAGGTTTCTCCTTGTGATGACCAGGGAGGAATAACCTTTGTTAATAAAATAGCGCATAATAAATTACCACAGGAGCTGGCGCATGCTATTGAAAAAAGCATTCATGATGCGGCCTTGGGAGGTGCTATGGCCGGCTATCCATTTATCAATATTAAAGCGACCTTAGTTTCGGCAGAGTACCAAGAAGATACTTCTACCGAACTTGGTTTTGTAATTGCGGCCGCGCAAGCATTTAAAGAGGCCTGTCATAAAGCAGGACTTCGTCTGCTAGAGCCAATTATGTCACTGGAAGTGGTTACGCCGAATAGTTATACAGGGGATGTCATCTCCGATATCAATATGAAGGGTGGTAAAATTATAAACATCGAAATGAAACAATCCAAAGATTGTGTGCAAGCAGAAGTGCCGCTAGTTAAAATGTTTGGTTACAGCACAGATCTTCGTTCGAAAACGCAAGGGCGCGCAAGTTTCACGATGACATTTGATTGTTACAAAGAAATGTCTTTAGAAATTGCCAAGCAAGTTTTGGAAAAGAAGGGGATCTATATATAGTAAGTTTTCAAATAAGGGGTGAGAAGTGAAAAATTTTTTGTTTTATTTAGTTACCGCCTTTTTGTTGTCTTCAGTGTTGATGGCCGAAGAATCCAAGTTAGCGCAAGATAAATTTAAAGAAGCGATAGCTTACTTTGAAAAGCAAAATTATGAGCAGGCCCTACCTATTTTGCAAAAGCTGTCGGCGCATAGTCCGCAGAATAATCTATATCGGTTCAATCTTGCTAATGTGTATTATAAATTAAAAAATTATGAGCAGGCACGTGAGGAGTATGGAAAAGTATCTTCTAAAAGTCCTTTGGTAATGGCCGCCAAATTATATATTGCGAAAAGCTTCGCAAGTGAAAATAAAATTGTTAATTCAATTAAAATTCTTATTGCGCTTAATAAATCAACAGAATTGTCATCGCACATAAAAAATGAGGTGCGAAGTGATCTCTCCAAACAATGTTTAAAGCAAGCGTTGTTTGAATATAAAAATAATAATACAACCAAGGCGCTTAATTTTATAAACAACTCTATTGAGGCAGTTGCGACGGCCAGAGCATATTTGCTAAAAGGAATTATACTTACCAGTTTGAAACAAAATGAAGAGTCTAAGGCCGCATTTAATGAGGCATGGCAGCGAGCACAAGATGAACAAATAAAGAAGCAGGCACAAGATTTTTTAAAATTAGTAGAGCAAAAAACAGAGAAGGCCGAGACGCAAAAAGGATGGGTTAGTCTTACTCTTGGAGTTGGCCAAAATTCTAACTATTACATGGATAGCAATAATGCAGAAGAAAAAAACAATGTTAGTTTTGGTGTAGATACTGGCCGTAAATTTATGAAGTATGCTGATTTTTCAACAGCAATTATATACGGCATCGCTTGGAATGAAGTTATTGGAGAGGAAGCTGACCGTTTAATTTCCAATTATGTTGGATTGTCACTGCAAATACTAAACGATGATTGGAATATTAAATTAGTGCCATCTTACGGGTTTCAATTTTTAGAGAGCGAGACATACCTTTTGAGGCCAGGTATATCTTTTAGTGCCGCAAGAAGTTTTTCTGATATGCTAGAAATAGGTTTTTCTCACTCCTATGTTGAATATAGGCCATGGATAGAAGATTATGAAGCACAATCCGGCCATTACAATGGAGGGAGTGCCGGGATAAAGTTTTATAGTAAAAAATACTATGTTGGAATAAATTACTTATTACTTGAAGAGGATTTGAAAGTAGCAATTTTAGACAATGGTACTTTCCCTCAAAAGTATAGCGCTAGCGGATTTCAGGCATATTTTTTCTGGCTTATAACGAAAGAGTTTAGTCTGGACGCTGGAGCAACAATTTTGCAGAAAGATTATACTCCGGCCGCGACGAATCCTAGCAAAGTTAGAAATGATGAGCAGAATGCCATAAATTTAAAATTTTCCTATCATTTAAATAAATCTACACAGTTTTTTCTCTCTGGCGATTACGTGATTAACGATTCATCTCTGGAGAGCGGAGATGTTGCAGATAAAAATTATGAACAGATGGTTGTTTTCTCCGGACTTGTCTGGGATATTTTATAAATGGATTGGAAATATAATTTTAAAGAGATAATAACTAGCGCCCAAAAAGGTGATGAGCAGGCGTTTTCTTTAATTATTGAAAATACTCAGAAAAAGTTTTTCCGTTTTTGTACTTATCTCTGTTTTGATGTGCATTTGGCCCAGGATATATGTCAAGATGTCTACATTAAGGCCATCGAGTCACTGAAAGAATTTGAAAGTGAGGCCAAGCTATATAGCTGGCTTTTTAAAGTTGCCAAGAATCATTATATTGATTATTCCCGAAATAAAGATAACCAAGAATTCATAGATCTTGATAATTTGTCTGCAGAAGAGTGCCAGCAAGATAGTATTGAAATGAAGATAGAGATAAAAGAGATACTTCAAAAAATTGCTCCTGATTTTCGTATGGCATTGATTTTAGTTGATGGGGAAGGCCATTCATATCAGGAAGCTGCTGAAATTATAGGTATTTCTGAGGATGCGCTAAGATCCAGACTTCACAAGGCGCGAAAATATTTTATCGCTAAATCAAAAAAATAAAAAACGAAAGGGCCTTTTCATTCGTTGTTAGTACAAGGGGATGAAAAATGGAAAACAATAATAATGAAAATATAGAAAACATGGTTAAAGCGGTTTTTGAGGAAGAACGGAATAGTGACGCAATTTTACCGCCACCATATATGAAGACCCGTATTCTGGCCAGATTTCGGGAGAAAAAACAAAAAACAGGAGGTGTGCTCATGTTATGGAAACAGATTGCCCTCTCCGGTGCAGCGTTGGCAATCGTAATTGTTTTTGGACTAAGGTTTTTTGCAGATGATTTTATTCGAGCAAATTTAAATACACCACTTGCCGTTAAAGTAGAAATTGGAGAGTTAAAAAAAGCTAACGTAGCATATGCGGAAATTGTGTTACCTGATGGTGTTGTTTTTTACTCAAAAAAATTTCCCGAACTAAACAAAGAAAGTTCTTTGGTTTTAGATTGGGAGGTTGCCGTTAGGAATGGCCATCTGCCGTTTATTATTGAAGGAATTGGAGAGGGAAATAAGGTTATAGTTTTAAAATTTTATGACCTAAGTAATCGGTTAATTGCCGAGAAAACACTCAAGGTCAGTTTTGACAAAAAGAGGTCTTAATTAAAGGAGGTTTTATGAAAACGTTATTTTTTATGATGATGTTTGTTTTTTTAATGATCCCAGTAACTTCGTTTGCAGATGATGTTGTTCCGGCCACGAGTGAAGATTTAGAAACCTTTGATGTTAAGTTGGCCCAACAACAAGAGTTAAAAGAGGCCAATAAAGGTGAAGCTACTCAGTTGCAAAATCGGATGCAAAATCGAGAAAGGGCCAAAGTTGGAGATGCTATCGTTAGTGAAGAAGATGCTGCAATGGAGCAAAACCTTAATCAGTTGGCAAAGGAAGAAGCAAAAAAATTAAAACTGAAAAAGCAAAATGAAAGTAGTGAAAGTGAACTTGGAGAAACAGTTCGAGAAAGGGCCAGAGTGCGCGAGCAACTTAGAGGCCAAGAAGGTGCAGGATCTTCTGCCGCAGGGGCCGGTAGCATGAGTGGAATTGGTGGTGCAGGGGCAGGTGCTCAAATGGGTGTGCCTAGTACTCAAGGTAGTCAAAGTGGACAAGCTAGTGGACAGCAAAGAAGTACAAGTGGAGGCCATCGATAATTTGTTGGTAAAATTTGGTAAAATAAAGTGAGTACAGTAAAATACCGTGGGCCGCTTTTGATAAGCGGCCCTTTTTATTTGGTGGCCTCGGCCAATAGCGGATCTACTTCGACTCCTAGTTCTTGTGAGAGTTTTGCCCAGGCCATATGCAAATTATAGATTGCTTCATAGTATTCTTTTTGGGTAAGCGCTCGTGATCCATAGGCGTCAACAATCTCTTTGCCATCAACTAGGCCAATGCTTACGCCGGTAATAACCTTGTTTAACCATTTTTTTCCATAGCGATAGCCGGATAACGTTGCCTCAACTTTTTTTTGTGCTTCTGAAATCTCCAGCCACGTTTTTTTTATTAGAAGATAAACTCCATCCTGAGCATATCTTTCTGTGGCCAGAAGTTCCATGGCCTCTGCGTTGTATTTGGCAGAGATGGCCTCGGAGACTCCAAAGTTTAAACTCCATTTAATGCCGATTCCAAGAGCAAAATTCGAGCTGTTGTACGGATCAAAGGCAAAACGACTATCTTGTTTTTCACGCATGTTTGTGGATGCCAGATCGGCACTCATGAGCACTCCAAAAAGAGGCCAATTGGCCTTTTTTTCGGATATTGCCAGTGATTTTTTTGCCGCCACTCCTGCTTTTAGTTTTCTAAATTCAGGCTTATTTGCTTGGGCCATTTGCCAATACTCTTCCAGTGGTCGAAGTTCTCGCTCCGTTGTTTCAATCCAATCTATGTCGGTGGTAATTTTTTCTTCGTGTGATAGGCCCATGTACAGCGCTAAACCGTCGGAGGCCAGGGTATGATTTTTTTCAATTTCCGCTCGCTTTGATTCAATTTGAGATTTTAGAATTTCAACCTTGTACATATCTTCTTGTTTTGCCTTCTTTTTCTGCATGTCGGCCAAAGCGCGTGCCACATCAGCGGTAACTTCCTCAATAAAATACTTCAGAGAATAGGTGTAGAGTGTGCCGTAATAGGCTTCTTTGACTTTGAAAATAATTTCATTGCGTTTAAGTTTTTCATTTTCCTCTTTAACAATAACGCCGTTTTCGGCAGCATTGAGAAGATCGTTTTTTCGCTTCCAAGTGTAGATCGGCCATAGGGCATCAAAACTTCCCATGACAATTATCCCCCATTCATCATAAGAGATTTCTGAGTTGAGGGAGTTACCCACGACTTTATTGATAGGCCCGACCCCGAGAGTCATCTGCATTTGAGGATAAAATTCTCCATGAATTCTTTTGATATCAGAGGCGGCCTGCTCAATTTTATATTTTTCAACTTTTAATTCTAAATTATTTTGCAGTGCAGTTTCTATGGCATTTTTTAGTGTAATTTGGCGAACGCTAGCGACTTCTTCCGCCCAAAGTGGATTATGGAGAATAGGTGCAATTACTATTAATTTTAGAAATAATAGAAATAAAACGGTTGATGAATTATTCATAAAATTACTTGCTACTTGTTTGGGGTTTATTGAGTTCATCTAGACGTTTAGATAGTTTGTCTTTTAGTCCAGTCCAACCATTTTTATTCAATGAATTTATAACTTGATCTTTGATACTGTCGGTCCAAGAGTCGCCATCAAGTGAGATGTCGATGACTTGCCAAGTGTTGGAAAATTTCATTAGGTGATATGAAACTTCCGTCTCCTCTCCTCTTTTTCGGACAATGGAATTAACTGTGGCCTTATCTCCCTTTTCTTTTATTCCTTCGTAAGTTATTTTTACTTCCCTCAAAAAAGCTGGAGCTTCTGGATAAACGGTTTTGGTAATGATCTCTTTGAGTGTTTTGCTAAACCAGTCTACCTGTTCTTTTGAAAGAGTGGATAACTTGTTGCCAAGAGCATTATGGGCCATTACATTAAAATTAACCAGTTTATTAACCTCTGCTTGAGCATTTGTATCACTTGTGATGGTGGTATTTTTTGATTTATCAAAAATGGCCTCAACGATAGATTTTGGCCCTGCACTGTTTGCCTGGATAGAAAGCGGAAGAAAAAAAGCACATAGGATTATCGACATTCTCATGATAAAACCCTTTTTATATTTTACGGACTGCCTATAATAAAGGGTATATTATTTTCTTAGGATATTAAAATCAATAGGTATTAATTGAAATGTTAACAAAATTGAAAGAGATTCATTTTCGGAACAGGTATTTATTTTTTACTTTTGTTATTTTAGTCTCAATTATTGGGTCCATGGCTGGCCGCAATCTTCCGATTGGGCTCAATTTGACTGATTTGCTTCCAGATAATCGCGAAAGTGTTTTAGATATGAATAGTGTCATAAAGGAGGTTGGTGGCGTCGGGTATATGATAGTTTTGCTGGGGCCAGTGGATAACCCGGAAAAATATTTACCGGTTATTGCTGACTCAATTAAAAATAATTCGCAGATCAGATATTTTTTCTATGAGCGAGAAGAGTATTTATTACAAGATAGGGCATTATATCTCCTATCAAAAAAAGAGTTTAACGATTTACGAAAACATGCTTCTAATTTATTTAGCGATGAAGAAAATTCTAGTTCACTATTGGATTTAGGCTTAGAAGAGGACGTGGATTTAAAAGACAAAAAAGAAGAGGCAAAAAAATACTTTGAAAAATTTAGGCGAGAGAAGGAAGTAAAGAAGCGCTATTATTTGTCAAAAGATGGGCGATACGCCATGTTTTTGATAAAACCTTCTTTTGATTCGGTTGATTTGGATAGCTCTAGCAAGTTGGCCGCAGATTTAAATGCAGCACTAAAAAGTGCTTTGGGTGACATTAAGTTTAATTTAATTGGGCGCTACATTGAGAAAGTTCACGATAGAGATCAGTTTAATCGTGATATCGTTCGCACTGGGACAATTACTTTCGTTGCCCTCAGTTTTATTTTGGTTTTGGGTCTAGGTACCTTTCGAGGGGCGTTAGTAACTAACGTGGCGGTTATAATCTCTTTGGGGTGGACCGTCGGCATTGCCTTGCTTTTTGTAGGTAGGATTAATATTTTAACCTCGTTTTTGCTTGCAATTTTAGGGGGATTAGGGGCGGAGTATGGGATTCATCTATTACGTCGTTATTTCCAAGCTCGGCAAGAGGGAATGAGTGCAGAGGAAGGAATTAATTTTACTTACGATAATATGGGAAGAGCACTTTTTTCGGCAGCAGTAACATCAGCGGCGGCATTTTTAATTTTATACATAAGTGACTTTCGTGGCTTTTCTGAATTGGGAGTTATTGCTGGGTTGGGAATTTTGGCAATTTTTTTCGTCTATATCATGGCCTTTCCGTTGATTGGGAAATGGTTGGGAGATGCTCCTCGCTTTTCCAAAACAGCGGCGTTGTTTGGGTTTTATCCATTTTCGATTGGATGGAAGTGGATATATTTTCCGGTAGCACTTTTGCTGGCGTATGGGTTGCGTCACGCTGAATTTGAATATGACTTTGAGAGAATGCATGATTTGACCAAGGAAACACAGAAGATGAATTCCTTGGCCAGCAAACTTTTTGGAAAATCCCTAGTGCCGGCGGCCTTGCAGGTAACTGATTATGATCAGACCATGGAACTTGCGGAATGGTTGAAAGAGTCTCGGCAACAACGTTATGTTCAAGATGTTGTAACAATTTCTTCTCTGGTCCCTGACGATATGTCTTCTCGTTATAGGAAAATGCAGAAGCTAAAAAAGATGATTGAAAAAACTTCTCCGGCCGAAATCGAGGAAAAAACTGGCCTACGATATGATAAGGTTATTAGGTGGGTTAGCGAGGCACCATATACGAAGGATGATTTACCTCCTCAGCTGCAGAATGCTTTTGGGCAGGAAGGAACGATTGTTTTGGCCTATCCCAAAGAGCAACAGACAACTGCTGCTGCATTACAAAATTTTGCCAAGCTGTTGCGCACTGCCAAGAAAAAATTTCCGGGATTAAAAGTGGGAAGTGATACACTGGTTTTTGTGGAAATTTTAGATCACATTATGGTGGACGGGAAAGTAGTTTTGGCACTATTTGCGCTAGGGGCATTTTTGGTTTTTTGGTTGGATTTTAGAAGTTTTTATTCGGCACTGCTTTTAGAAAGTCAGTTGGTTGTGGGAATGATTTTGTTGGTCGCCGCCATGGGACTTTTTGGAGTGAGGTTTACTATTTTGAATGTGGCCATGATTCCGGCAGTTTTAGCGGCCGGAATAGATATGGGGGTGCACATTAGACATCGTGAATTAGAAACGTTGGGAGAGGGAGAAAGTTCCTCGGTGGCCAGTGCGCGCTATATTGCACAGGCGGTGCATCTTTCGGCACTAACTACCATTGTTGGGTTTGGCTCACTTTTTTTCGCTGAAGCAGGAATGTTGAAGGGAATTGCTTGGATATCTGTTTTGGGCCAGGTTTCGATGTATCTTGTTTGCATGGTGCTTTTTCCCATCTTTCGAGATGGGATTGCCATCGTTAAGCGAAATTATGCAAAATAGGCTTTACTTAGAAGCGGGAAGTTTATAAAATTTTTTTCCAATGAAAATATTAGTTTTTGGCCATGATTTAATTCATAAAAGTTCACGCATTTTTTGGAAGGAGTTAGCGTCTCTAGATAAGAGTAATGTTATTGATTTGATGTTTCCTCGAAGATGGAAGTCAGATTTTATAAAGTATACTACCTACCAGTATGATTCTACCGTAGATGGATTATTCAATAAAATTGTTACCGCCGGAACGATTGGCAATCGCGATCCGGATCACTATGTTTTTTGTGGAATAAAGTTATGGTTACTTCTAACGTTCAATAAGTATGATGCCATAATTATAAGGCAAAAAAGTATTGCCCGTGTATTTTTTCAGCTTACTTTAATTAAAATATTTACGCGAAATAGAAAAACCAAGTGCTATTTAATTACCAGTAACAACGTTAAAGAGCGACTAGGAATGTTTCAGAAATTCCGTGAACGTTTTTCCATGAAACATGTAGAAGTTGTTCTTTGTCCATCTAAAGAAGTAAAAAATGTTTTGGAACGAAAAAATATCTCCAAAGAGTGCCGCTATTTCCCTTTTTCTTATGATCAAAAATTATTAGGTGAAGTTCCTTTAAATTTTAATCAATCAGAAATTTTTATTGGCTTTATTGGAAAATTGTCGGAGGAAAAAGGAATTAGATTGCTATTAGAAGCGTGTAGCAATTTAAAAAAATCCGGATATAAAATAAGATTGGCCATTTCTGGTTCTGGTGAATTAGAGCGTATGTTGAAAAGTAACTTGGAGATCGATTTTTTGGGAAGGTTTCGGGATGATGAGGTGGCAGAATTTTATCGAAGAGTTGATATTGTTGTCTTGCCAGCAATAACTACAGATTTTTGGAAGGAACAAACTAGTAAGATTATCATTGAGGCGGTTGCTAGTGGGAAGCTAGTTATTGGCTCATCGAGCAGCTTAATTCCAGAAATAATGAGGCAGTTAAATATGCCTTACGTCTTTCAAGAGAATTCCCTGCATGATCTAACCAGTAAAATCTCTATGGCCATTGCCGACATTGCTAGTGGAAATGCTTATAAAATGGCGGTTGTGGCAAAAGATAGTTGCCAGCAGTTGTTTTCTCATGAGGCCTCTGCTGCACGGTTACAGCAATATTTACATAGCGAAAGCGATATTGGGTTACTGTAAAATTTTTTGACGGCCGACTAGCTAAGTTCCATTTATTGGCCAATCCATTTATAGTCTTTTTTTGTAACAACTTGAAATATCTAAGTGCTATCCTAGTAGTGTTTTGGCATGATCTCTGCACTTTTGAATGGTGAGGAGGATTATATGAAAAACATATCAACACTGTTCAAATTGGCATTTGTGGTTGCTGCAATGGGGGCCATTGTCTCTTGTGGCGCAGATAATAAGACCACGACAGAGGACGAAAACGGTTCTTACTCAAGTCCGGTGGTTTCTACTGAACTTTCTCGTTTAAAAACACAATATCGTTGCGAATCTGGTAGTCGTTTTGACTTAACGTTTAAGACTACGGCGGCCATAAGTGGTGGAACGCTATACGGACCTTTTAGTACTGGCCGCTTGAGTGGGACTACCTCAAAAACCTACATTGGTATGAGCGGATATAACGATTTTTTAGTGGTTAACAAGGTATCGGGTGGATATAACGTGATAATGTCGATGTGTCCGTATGGCGTATTGCTAAAGGCCGGCCGTCGGTATAGTGAGTTTACTGCAGATGGTGGAATTTATTTAAATAGTACCAGCACTAGTGGCAGAAAATATGGAAGTGCGGAGGGGACAGATACTCATTTGGTTGTGGAGGAATATACTTCCGGTAGCACCAGATATCCTCAAGATGATGTTTATACTGATTTTTACCCAGTACCGTAAAATTTTCCGACTGCTACTCTTTCGATTGAATTCCCCCTGCTAATGTATTAATAATATGCCTACATTGTGCCAATGTATTTGCGTGGGGTTTCTCTATATGATTGCAGTAGTTATTAATTTTATTTCTTGGATGATATTTTTTATAACATCATTTTTTTCATATAACGTTTTTGCCATAGAGGCCGTTAATTATCGTCAGCGGGCACAAGAGGAGATTAATTCTCCAACAATAGAAAAATCAGGGCCTGGGATGGTGGAGAAAAATTCGGCGGTGGTATCGGTTTCGTTGCCAAAATCACCAGTAGAGAAAAAAAGTTCGTTGCTATCGTTCCAACTTTTGGCCAATCAGAGTCGATTAAAAGGGAAAATTCCGTTGCGGGGAGTTGGGGATGTTGATGCTGGCCAATTGGATGCTATCGATAGTTTGATGCTTTCTTCTGCTTGGCATCTTTTTCATGGGAATAGAGTTGGCGGAGCGTCTGCTGGCCCACAGCTTGATTTTGCCTATGGATCCACAACTAACACTATTAAAACATCATCGGATTTTTCTCTAGAAGAGACGACCTTGACGTATATGAAATTATCCGCCGGCCTTTTTATTGAAAAGAGTTTTGGGGTTGAAAAAAAGTTTAAAACTGCCATTAATGCGACGTTTAACTATCGGCAGTATGTACAAACTAATGATTCTGAACTCGGCCGTTTTTCAAAAGAAGGTGTGAATTTAGCGGTAGGTATTAATCAAAAATATCTTTTCTATAAAAAAATATTTGCCGCCGGAGAACTACGTTATTATTTCACCGCAGATGGAGACTTTCGCGATCTTTATTTACCATCCGCACAGCTTTTTGTTGGCCTGGGAACGGAGATTTAGAGATGCGATTATTTTCACTTGCTCACGTTGTAGTGATACTATTTATTTCGGAAGTTTACAGCGTGGAACTTTCCCCTCAAGTAGTAGTAGATCGTATTTTGCAGAAGGATCCAAAAGCACACTTGATTTTATATAAATTTGAAAAGGAAAAAATAGCAGAGTATCAGGTAAAATCTAAGTTTGACTTTGGCCTTGCTATTAAAAGTAATTACGAATTTGATAGGGCCGATAGTATTACCGGACAAGGAAATGTGGAGGATGATACTTTAAAAAACTCTCTGGCCTTAAATAAGAAAATAAAAACGGGAACTAATTTTGTAGTAGAGTATGAGCAAATTGCTCAAAAGAGTATTTTGGGTTCGTACTCTGTGGCCGGCCAGAATTCTGCGGCCAACCAAAATCTATTCAAATTCAAGTTAGAACAAGATCTTTTAAGTAACTATTTTGGGGCCTCTGATCGCGCTAATATCGAGATTACGGCCAAGAAAATTTTAATCGCTGAGCTCGCGCGGGATGAAGAGTTTGAAAAGTTAGTTTTGGATGGGCTTAGGATGTTTTGGAGTAGCTATGTCGCTAAGGCCGCATTTAAAGAGGCACTGGCCACACTTGATAAATATAAGAACCTGGTTGAGTTTGTGCAAAAAAAAGCACGATTAAATTTTACTACTCCAGGAGAGCTGGCACAAGTGGAAGCCGAGTATGCGTTGCAAGAACAAAAAGTAAAAACGACATCTCTTGGTTATTTGCAGACAATCGATCAACTGTTATCGACGCTAGATCTTAAAACAGAAGAAGATGTTGATTTCGTGATAGGAGAAATTTTACCGGCAGTGCCAACAGTCGGTAAAATTGAGATTACACATTTGCGGGAAATGCAAGTAGTTTCGGAGAGGTTGGCCATTGCTAATATGGATCTGGCCAAATCTATTCCTGATGGCCTGCCAGTGTTGACTCTTTCGGCCGGTGGATTTTTTTCGGGAGTTGATTCAGATTCTGGGAAGGCCCTCTCGGAAATGGCCAGTGGAAATAGGCCCAACTACTATGTTGGTATAAATTTTCAGACGGTGATAAATTCGCAAATGTTAAAAGGAGAGAAGCTTAATCGTCAGATTGCAGTATGGCAGAACCAAAAACAAAAGGAAGAGCAAGAGCGTTCTTTAATTAATCAAGGAAAACATTTGGCGAGACTGATAGAGATAAATTATCAATTGGCCCAGTCAACAATTAAGATGGTCGAATTGCGAGAAAGAAGTTTAAAAGAGCAAGATGTTGGATTTAAGCAAGGCCGACTGGATTTAAATAATCTTATCCGGGCCTATAATGATTTTTTTCAAGCACAGCTTTTGCGGATTAAGTCTATTGGAGAATATCATATGGCCTTAAATGAGTTGGCCGCCTTTGAAGATAAATTAGTGGAGAGAAATCTATGAAAAGTCTATTCGGATTATTGAAAATTGTAACGTTGTCGGTTTTTATAATGGCCACGTTTTTCTCTTGTGGCGTTAAGGAGGAAGAACCAGGATCCAATACCGAAGAATTAAAAGATCGCGAATATTTGTTGGCAAATTATTCAGACATTGTCGGCAAATATGTAGGGCATATTGAACAAGATGCGAGTGCTATTCCGGTTGAATTAAATATTTACATCGTAGAAGTGCAAGAAGGGATTGATGAAAATGGGAGTATTAAATTTCGCCCAACTTTACGCGGACAATATCGGAGAACTGATATTGTAGATGAGTATGATAGCGAAGTACTAGATATTCGTTATTATCCAGAAAATGGCAATATTATCATGTCTAGTATTAATATAAAAACGCAGACTAAATTTTTATCTTTTGAAGGAACTCTTTCTAAGGGGCAAATGGTCGTTAGTGCCATAAAAAATGGTGGGGCCTTTGGGCAGCTTAAGGCCAAAATCATGCAAAAAAATCCAAATGTAAGCTATCAAAGCACTGAAGTGGATAAGCGCTCAAGACTGCGGGCAGTTTATGAACCTATTAAAGGAACTTATTACGCTTCAATTGATGGCGCGTCAGCAAGAATGGGCCGCAGTTATGATTTTGAAATTTCTGTTTTTATTATCGAAGTTGAATCTGGCGTTAATAGTAATGGAGAGCCATCCTTTGTACCTAAGCTCATGGCCCGTTACCGGACTTTAAATTTTATCGGGGAAGATGATAATCAATTAATGGCCGTTAGGTTTTATCCAGAGACGGATGAGATTGTAATGAAGTCCATCTCCAATTCTCGCTTTACAATTCGAGGCGTAATCAATGAAAACACAATTACAAAGGGAGAGATAATAAAAGACGGAGGACTATTAGGAACATTTATCTCCAAGCGTTATTTGCGAACTGTTTCTGTCTCGCGACTTGACCCGGAAGAGGAGAAACGAGAAAGAATCAAGGCCGTATATGAAAAGATTGTTGGCGATTATAGTGGGCCAGTTATGAATAATGAAGTGCTGGTTTATAATGCCGTTGTGAAGATTTTTATTGTTGAAGAAGTGGCCGGTATTAACAGTAATGGTGAGGGTATCATGTTGCCGGCCTTGCGTGCTAGAATCATTAAGCAAGGTGATGACTCTGGGATATTAGATCGCTTTTTATCGGTGAAATATTTTGCACAAACAGAGCAAATTTCCATGGCCAATCTTGGCCAGATGAACTCGAATGTTCCAGGGGCCGGACTATATACTCTGACTGGAAATTTGAGAGATGGCGTTTTGGCCGCTGCGATAATGGATCATCGTGGTTTTGTTGGTGACCTGAAGGCCTCCAAAAAATAGAAAAATACTACTATCGGCTTACCAAGGAAAAGGCATGAATAAAAAAATAATTCTATCGGGAGCGCAACCTACAAGTAATAAGTTGACACTGGGAAATTATATCGGGGCCATGAAAAATTGGATTAAGTTTCAAGAAGGCCATGATGGAATTTTTTTTGTAGCAGATCTTCACTCTTTGACTGTTAAGCAAGACCCAAAAACTTTTCGTGATCAGGTATACTCGGCCCTTGCAACCTATTTGGCCGTTGGAATTGATCCTCAAAAGAGCTTAGTTTTTGTTCAATCACAGGTGCCTGAGCATAGTGAACTTGCTTGGATTTTAAACTGTTTTTCTTCCATGGGAGAACTAAGCAGAATGACTCAATTTAAAGAAAAATCACAAAAGGTCGGAAAAAATATTCCGGCCGGTCTTTTTACCTATCCAGTATTAATGGCCGCCGATGTTTTGATATATGACACGGATCTAGTGCCAGTAGGCATAGATCAAAAACAACACATTGAATTAACGCGCGATATCGCTGTGCGGATGAACCAATATTTTGGAATAGATCTGTTTAAGATTCCTCAACCATTTATTCCGGAGATAGGGGCAAAAATAATGAGTTTGCAAGATCCGATTTCCAAAATGTCTAAGTCTGATCCAGTTGAAAATGCCACAATTTTTTTAAGTGATAGCGATACACAAATTACTAAAAAAATAAAAAAGTGCGTGACCGATTCTGGAGATCAGATAACTTATTCTGATAGTAGTCCTGGAATTATGAATTTAATAAATATCTACGCATGTTTGACTGGCGAAAGCACGAATAGCATTGTTGAGAGATATCGAGGCAAGCAATATGGCCATTTAAAGGTTGATACTGCCGATGTTGTTGTTCGCTTCATCTCTCCGATCCGCAGTGAAATTGACAAAATAATGCAAGATAGAGGGTATTTAGATAAGATAATGGCCGAAGGGGCAATCCGAGCTTCGGCCCGCGCTGAAGTAGTGTTAAACAAGGTCTATGACACCGTTGGATTACCTAGTCGCTTAAGACGGTAAGTCAAAATGCAAGAAATATTGGATTGAATTTTTATGGCCGCTTTTCAAGGGCCGCAAAAAATATGGCAAGAAAAATAGAAGCAACCTCCTTTAAAGAAATGGCATGGAAAAATGGCGGTGGAAAGACGAGGGAGCTTTTTGCCATTCCTCATCCAGAGAAAATGGGAGCATTTTTGTTTCGACTGTCGGCAGCACAGGTAGAAAGCGATGGCCCTTTTTCTTTTTTCCCTGATATTGATCGTGCGCTATTACTGCTTGGTGGAGATGGTTTTATATTAAAATTAACAGGAGACAATAGAAGAGAGATTCGCCTAGATGAAAAATTATCGCCAATTTATTTTGCGGGCGAGGAAAAAATTGAATGCAAATTGATTAACGGGATATGCCAAGATTTCAATGTAATGATTGATCGCAATTATGGGAAAGTTATGATTGAAATTATTCAGGAGGTGGCCCCGACATTATCATTAGTATCAGACGGGAAATTATTCATCGTTGAAGTTGATAAAAGTAGAATTTTGTGTCTGCATCTTTTAGATGAAAAAGAGCATTTTATTGTTTTGGGGCCAAGGTCTAGGGAGAGAACACTTATAAAGATTGAATTATTTGTTAATTAGGTTTTGGTTGCTACGTATAGCGTGGCAATACCAAAACTCAAAGGCCGAGCATAAACTGCCAGTTTGTTTTTTTCCATTTTAAATTTTATTTCTGACACCATGGGAAAATCTTCGACACTTTGATTAAGATATTTGTACGCCTTGTGATTGCGAGAGACTATTCCTCCGACTGCCGGCAAAATATGTTTGAAGTATAGTAAGTAGGGGCCTTTAACGATGGTGTTTTCGGGGATAGAAAATTCTAAAATAATTGCTCGCCCCCCTCGACGGAGTACCCGGTGAATTTCAGAAAGACCTCGTTCCATATCTGGGATATTACGTAGACCGAAGGCCATGGAAACAACATCGAATGATTCATCGGCAAATGGAAGATTGTGAGCGTTACCGCTTTTGAACTCAATTAGATGACTTAAATTAAGTCTGCGAACCTTCTTTTCTCCAATGGCCATCATATTGTCGGCCGGATCGCAGCCAATAATTTTTTTAATTCCTGGATATTTTTGTGCAAACTGAATGGCCACATCTCCGGTGCCGGTGGCCAAATCCAAGATGGTAAGATTGTTATTATCTTTGGGAAGAGCATCGACCATTTTATTGCGCCAATATTTATCAACTCCAAATGAAAGAAGATGATTTAAAAAATCATATCTATGAGCAATTTGGTTAAAGGTTTGTGGAATCTGAGTTTTTGCCACAGGGAGTTGTCTTTTCATAATCGCTACCTTATTCCTGATATTTCTGATTACTGGCCAGTTAGTAATAATAAAATAATATACGCAATGCCAGAGAGTAAATTTATTTTAGCCGCAAATGATAAATGGTTATTAAAGTCACGAGAAATTGAATTGTTCAAAATTTTTTTCGCAGTAGGAAGAGTAATAAAAGTAATGAATATTATCGGTATCAAGGAGTAGCGCTGAAAGAATATTATCAAAAAAAACACTGGTAAAATTGGGGCCAGCAATAAAAAAAATGCAGATTCATAACGAGCAAGCCGTTCACCAATAATTACGGCCACAGTCCGTTTATTTGCCACAAGATCGGTGGTAATGTCTCGAAGATTATTTATAGAGATCATGGCCATAGCGAAAAATCCCGGGATAAGTCCAACTACTGCAC
This sequence comes from Bdellovibrionales bacterium RIFOXYD12_FULL_39_22, assembly GCA_001770205.1. GTDB lineage: Bacteria > Bdellovibrionota > Bacteriovoracia > Bacteriovoracales > Bacteriovoracaceae > YD12-FULL-39-22. The sequence goes on along the minus strand of MEQL01000039.1, from coordinate 23,535 downwards.
TTTCGACGCTAATATTTTTTGCCATAATATAATACGTCGCAGTTACTGGAACTGGGCCAAAAAAAATTAAGGCAAAAATTTCTCCTAATCCTAAGTAGGCCAAAGGCCATGGCCCTCCGGTGTATAGAATGGCCAAGGCAATACAGATTAGTCCAAGATAAAGAATGGGTAGTCCTCCAACATAGACGCTGTAAAGGCCGATAAAAAAGGCCAAGATAAAGGTAAAAATAAAAGCAAATTTAACTTGATTCGGGGGTATGAGTCCGGCCTGTGTTACTCTGACGGGGCCTAAGCGTTCGTCAGTATCGGCCTTTTTTTTAAAGTCAAAATAGTCATTTGCCAGATTAGAACCAATTTGTAAAAGAAGTGCTGCAAATAAACATGATAAGAAGACGGGCAAATTAAAAACATGATCGGTAATGGTGAGTGCTGCGGCCATTAAAACTGGAACGGCAGAAGCAGAGAGCGTCTTGGGGCGGATTGCGAGAAACCAATTGCGCATCATAAATCCTCTTTAGTGAGAGTGCCGTTATATTACGCAAAAAGGGGGTTGTCTAGCGTACTATTTTAAAGAATAGGAGTGATGGTAAAGGCACATTGGATAATTTTATCACTGATGGAAACCATCGCTTTTTTGGAATAGACTATTATTGAGTGAAAAGGAGATCAGAAATAAAATGAGTATTAACTTGAATAGATTTTCATTGGGTATAAAGTACACACTATTTGGAGCAATGTTTGGAATCTGCTTTCCAATAATTGCTTTAGTTATTAGATACTTTCAAAATATTTCGACCATTATTAAAGTTGTTGATGAGATAGCCTTTCAAACAAATTTGCTGGCGTTAAATGCGGCGGATCAAAGTAGAAAATGGATCTGCTATGGCCATCCAAACAGCAAAATCGCTGGAAGATATTGTAGCGGGAATAACTACGGTGGATGAATTGGTTGCCGATATTGCGGTTGCTTCAGCAGAACAGAGTCAAGGAATTAGTCAGACCAATGCAGGTATTGGGCAAATAGAAGTAGTTACTAATCATAATCGGGAAGTGGCACAAGAAAACTCTGAAGACTCAATTGACTTGAAAGAAAAAGCAATAAAATTGGCGGATATTTTGGGTAGCTTCAAATTACGCTAATAGTAGACGGTGGGAAACTTCATTTTTAAATAGGTATCGGCCATTTCCAGTGTCATATCTTTAAAAGCTTCTGAAGGATTTATCCCTTTGTAGGGTTGCCAGGGTGGGGTCATGGCCCGGCCAAATTCGTTGCTATATCGGATATGTTTTATGTCAACAGAAACTGGGACACTGCCATTGTCGAGATCAACAGATAGGCGGGTTACTTCGCGCGTGGCCAGATAGCGCGATACCTGATCTGCTCCTTTTTCCACACTGTGCAAAATTGCTTGCTCAGCGGTAGAGATGTTTTTTTCTTTAAAAAAGTTATTTGCCAAGGCCATTTCTTGCGTATTAAGTTCATCAATGGTCGTTTGAATGTTTTTGGATTTGCCATACATAGCTGCTAACTTTGCTCTAATTACGGGATCATTAATTTTATTAATATCGTGAATATGATTTATAAACTCATCATACAAGTCGACCAGTCGCTGGGGATCAAGTGTCGAATTGTTTGTGAAGTTATCTAAAATATATTTTTTCCCAACTTCTGCCACCTCTTTTCTATGTTGTTCCATTTTAAAAACAAAGAATGCTTCTTTGTAGGTTTGGCCACCAGTTTGGTATGCCGCATTTAGCGCCAAGCCTTTTCCTCCGCTATATCCCCCCCAAAAAGCATCTGCCATTGCATCTTGATAATTACTCCAGAGATTGGGAGTGGCATTGCCAGCTACATTGCCCGCACTGGTGATGGTAATATTTTTTGGCGAAATCATTGCCTCTTTTGCTTTTTTTATTGAAAGAAAGAAATTTTTTATAGCGGGAGAAGCAACTTGAGAGGCCTCGACAGTGCCAGAAATTGCACCGGTTAAAAATCCGGTGATGAAGGATGATAATGGCTGGCCTAGAATATATCCAACAACGCCGCAAAAAGCGTTTAGGTGTTGATTGCAGTTGGCACAGGCCCAGGAAGTTGCTGGCGCAAGGCATTTGCCATGATTAATAAAATCATCAAATTCCCAGCGTTCGCAGGAGAAATGATATTTTATGCCTTCGTTAATTGCTTGCAAAATGCTGGTGACTAGACTTTTAATAAAAGTCACTGGGTTTTTCATTTTGCGCAGCAGGTGCAAAATGTTGGAGGTCTTGTTTTCAGATACAAAAATATATTTGGCAGAGGAGACGATAAAATCTTTATATAAAACCAAGTTTTGCCAAATTCCTTGCGTCAAATTCTGGTAGCAATCACTTTCTCCCTTTGATAAGTGGCCGCAGGTGTCGGAAGTGGTAAGTTTTCGCCATTTCAAAACTGGTTCTAACATAGAAAATAAAGAGGAGTTAATATTGCAGGCCTGATTTTTAAAACATTGAATAAATGATTCCGGAGGATTTGGACAGCGCTCGTTATTTTTTAAACTATTATAAATATTTTCTAAATCAAGCAGTGAATTAACAAGATGTTCATTTATGGACGTGGCCATAAAATTGCAATGAATTTGGTTGTTGTTATTTGATTTTGATAAAGGGTCCTGGGCCTCTGAATTGGCAATTATTAAGAGAAGATAAAATATTAGAATAGATTTTAAAGGCAAGTAAAACTCCCAATAATTTTCTCAATAGTTGGAATATATTTTTCTTCTTCACTGCTAATTAAATATTTTAAAGAAAACGAGTGTTCTTTGCATCTTAGATAATATGATTTTTCTGAGAAAAGTTGTCCGGATATTTTATATGAGATCCCAAAAACTGTGCCGCTTACACCTGGGCCTGGTTCGAAAATGGCCGGTTTTTCAAATTTTATTAACTTCCCTTTTGCATCTGCCAACCAAGGCAGTCGTTCAAGCTTATAGTCAATCAACATAGAGTCTAGATCTGCTTCCGGAGTAGCGTTTAGGGAAGTAATGCCCAACATTAAGCTATCGGTTGATTGATCGGTAGGAGATAAAAGAAGTGGATATCCCATAATGTTAGACTGTGCTTTCCAATTTTGTGGAAGCTTTAAGGAGACGGTAAGGCCGTTTACCTCAAATGTTGTTTGTGCCACTACCGTACGGGCAAGCAAGATAATAAAGAGAGATAAAAAAAATAGTAAAGATGGCAAAGATATAAGACGAACATTCATGAAGATACTATCGGCAAAATGGTGTTGTTTTATATGATCATTTTGTTCCGCGGTGAGAAGCGAAAATTGAAGGAAAAAGATTCCGTTATTTTAAATGGCCGACAAAAAAGGGTTGGCGTATTGAGGCAAAATTTGTAAGGTAATATCTTCACTTTTTCGGAGGATTACTACTTATGCCGTCACATCGACATCAAGCACCCAATTTAAAATCAATGCTTAAACAAATACAAACTGCAGTGGGCCACTCTTGCGAGTGGATTGGCCTGCGCTATACCAGTGATGATACTCGCACCATAGTGGCCAAAAATGGAAAATATGATTATTCCGGCGAGATGCTTCTTGCGGGAATAATGGTGGAAGTAATGTTTGATGGCCAAATTGCTTATTCGGCGACGGCCGATTTGTCATCGGCGGGAATTTTGCGGGCGACAGAGTCGGCCATCAAGTGGGCCAAACTGGCAGCGCCATTTCGTATTTTTAATTTTACTGTGGAGCAACGGCCAAAGGCGGTCGGCCACTACATTTCTCCACATTTGAAAGGTTTGGATAAATTATCCTACAAAGAGATTTTGGATACGCTTATACAAACTAGCGAGCGTCTAAAGTGTGCTGATGAAATCATCTACTCACATGCTTATAGTCAATTGGCGCAAAGACAGATGCATTTTGTTTCCACCAATGGCTCTGACTTTCAAACTGAAATACTTATCGGCATGACGGATCTTCAGGCCACCGCCATGCGCGCAGGTGAATCTCAGACGCGAACACATATTGATGGATTAAAGCAACAGGGACTGGAGTCCATGGAGCGAGAGAAGTTTTTGCATATTGCAGAACGAGTAAGTTGCGAGGCCCTAGAATTACTTTCCGCCCCAAACTGTCCGAGTGACACTAGAGATTTGCTAATTATGCCAGATCAAACAGTGTTGCAGTTGCATGAGTCCATTGGCCACCCGCTGGAGCTAGATCGTATTTTGGGAGATGAGCGCAATTATGCGGGCCACAGTCATGTTAAACTTTCCGATTTTGGGAAATTACAATATGGAAGCAAACTACTTAATGTTACCTATGGCCCAACTCATCCAAACGCTTTGGCCTCTTTTCAATTTGATGACGGGGGAGCAGAAGCGACTAAAGAGTATCTGATTAAAGATGGCCTTTTAGTCAGAGCAATCGGAGGGGCAGAGAGTCAGGCCAGAGCAAAAGTTCCAGGTGTGGCCTGCTTTAGAAGTTCACTTTGGAATCGTGCTCCGATTGATCGAATGGGAAATATAAATTTGGAGGCGGGCGACTCTTCGTTGGCAGAAATGGTGAAGGCCACGCAAAAAGGAATTATTATGCGCACTAATCGCTCATGGTCAATTGATGATTATCGACGAAAATTTCAATTTGGTTGTGAGTATGCCCAATTAATTGAAGATGGAAGAATTACTACCACAGTAAAAAATCCCAATTATCGTGGTATCTCTGTTCCTTTTTGGAATTCACTTAAAATGGTGGGGAATCAATCAACGGTTGAAGCTCTTGGAACATTTGGTTGCGGCAAGGGTGAGCCTAATCAAGGAATCTATGTCGGCCACGTTGTTCCCGCCTGTTTATTGGAGAATGTGGAAGTTTTTGGAGGAGGAAAATAGTATGCAGATGAAAAGCTATATTGATCGTTTAACTAACGCCCTTTTTAATAACCTTAAAAATAATGAGGATTTGATTATCAATCTTCATTTTGAAGAGAGTGATTTTTTGCGTTTTAACAAGGCCCGCGCTCGCCAGACCACTCATGTGTGGCAAGCAAACTTTGCGATGTCTTATTTGAATAATTCTACGCAGAAAAATTCAAGAAAAAGATTTTTACTTACTGGTGATTATGAAATGGATATTGCGCAGGCCAGCTTGGCGTTGAACTACTTGCGTGAGATGGCCCAAGAATTACCGGCCGATCCTTTTTTTATCTCCGCAGAAAATTTTGGAACCAGCTTTGAAAAAACAACAGGCCAACTGCCTGCGAGTGAAATTATTCTTGATGAAATTTTTTCAGCAGCAGGCCAGGCCGATTTTGTTGGCCAAGTGGTGACTGGCCCGATTTTTCAATCAATAATCAACTCTAAAGGGACCAATCACGCTTTTGCCACAGATAGTTTTTTTGTGGATTACTCTCTTTTTTTGGAAAATCAAAAAGCGGTGAAAAATAGTTATGCTGGAACCTGTTGGAGTAAAAATGATCTCCAGCAAAATTTGCATGAATCTAAAACGCTTTTGAAAAAATTAGAAATTATTCCCCGAGATATAAAACGGGGAAAATATCGCACCTATTTTACTCCCTCTGCTCATGAAGAGATGACGGGGATATTAGGGTGGGGCGGTTTTTCAGGGGCATCCTTTAAAGAAGGCCAATGTCCATTTCGCGCCCTCTATGAAAATCAAGAAAGCTTTTCGTCCAAGATTACCCTTAAGCAGGATTTTTCATTAGGAGTGTGCCCTCGTTTTAATGCCGAAGGAGAACTGGCCCCACAAACACTTGCGCTCATTGAAGAGGGTCGGGGGAAAAATCTACTGGTATCGCGGCGAAGCGCCAAAGAGTTTAATCTTATTGCCAATGGAGCGAATGGTGGAGAATCTCCATGTTCGGTGGTGATTAGTCCGGGAAAACTTAAGCGGGAAAATATTTTAAAAGAACTCGGAACTGGCCTTTATATATCTAATCTTCATTACCTAAATTTTAGTGATCGCCAGGCCGCCAGGATAACCGGAATGACTCGCTATGCATGTTTTTATGTAGAAAATGGAGAAATCGTTGCTCCAATTAATGATTTGCGTTTTGATGAATCATTTTACAATTGCTGGGGAAAAAACTTGATAGACCTGACGGATTTTTCAGAAATTATTCCGAATGTTAGTACTTATTTTTCTCGTGGCATTAACGCAAACAAGATACCCGGAATACTGGTAGATGATTTTAACTTTACACTGTGAAACGTAAAAGATGTCGATTATTGGATAGGGGGGATATCTTTTAATTGCGGGAAAGTGCTGGCTGAAAAAGTCCATATAGTAGAAAGAAGCCAGCACATATATGAGCAAAAAAGTTTACTACCAAACATTGCTTTTTGTGGCAAATATGTACGTGTCTTCGCTTTATAGATCTCCTTCAATATCATACCTTTCAATATCTATGTCGATATCTATAAACTATTTTTTGCATTGCCCGATAGATTATTTATGAAAAACTTTACTGTTTTGTTGGCGCTGATGGCCATATTTTCTATAGGCATAGTGAAATATGCCCTAGCAGAAACTCAGACACCATTGATGTGGGATTCGACAAAACAACATGTTCAATGTATTGCGAATGTTATGGCCAAGATGAAAAGTGTTGCCAAAAGAATAGAAGAGTATCCAAAAATTAAAAAAGCGCTCGATAATGCGGCCTTGACCAAAGAAGTTGGAAAAAATGGAGTGTTGGTAATAATGGTTGCCATGAATAATTTGAGTACAGATACTAAACGCAAAATTATAGATTTGATTAATATGGCGTCTGAGAGTGAGGCCGCGCAAATTTTAAAAGAGTTTAAAGAAAAAATAACCAAGGCCCAAAAGGTTTGCGGGAAAAAATAGAGTAAGGTTTTTATGTGGTTAATTAGAATGATATTGTTAATGGCCGTGGCAAATAGCTTTGCCGCAACCGATAATGGTTGTGAATTAGCTGGTGCCAATGTTGCGGCCAATGAAATTATAGAAAAATACGGGCAGGAAATTTTTACCAAAGGACTTTTGCGAGAAGCAAAAGATTTGCCATTTGGATTGCCAAGACAAGAAGTAAAAATTCAACTGGCCAATGGAGAAGGCCTTGAGGGCCTAATTATTGGAGTTAAGGAAGGAAGAATGGTTATTTCAGTACAAGGAGGAGGCTATCAATCAATTCCACTAGATGCGGCAATAAATTCTGTTAGTGGGCGATCTCTTGCGAAAGTTCGCATTGCCAATAAAGTTGATCCGACCAAAAACGAGCAAAATATTTCAGTTATTATTGAACATCAATTAATAGATTTTAAAAAAATAAACAATCCATTCAATGAATTGGCCCCAGGAAAGAAAGTACGAATCGAGGAGTACATGGTTGATATTAGCGAGAATGGGACAAAAAGAGCGAGAGATTTGAAGGCCGGGGCCCGCGATGTTGAAGGAGAGGTTATCTCTAGTGGTGATGGAAAATTGATTATAAAAAAAGAGGATGGGGCTGTTGTCACTTTCGATCAATCTCGTTGTGACATAACAAAAGTTAATGAGCTGTTCGAAAAGCAAACAGTGAAAAATCCCCGCTTCAATGATCTTTCATCAATTCCCAATAATACAGAAATTTCACTTACCGATATTAATGGTAATGTTATTAACGGGAAAATGGTACGGCCGTCATTGGTACAAAAGACGGATGCGATAATGGCCAGCCGAATTGATGTGCAAAAGGAACTACTATTTATCCAAGACAGTGCGGGAGAGGTCAAAGGATATTCTTTTGATGGATTAAAGTCGTTGGAGACGGTGGTTCACAAAGGTAAAGAGAGCGTTGAAATTTTTTCGGAATAAAAAGTGGAATGGTGGCCATAAATTCATATTAAAAATATTAAAGCTAAAATATTCAAGCAAACAATTATGGTCTGCTATTATCGTTACTTAGATAAAATTAGCATTACGCCTAACCTTTTGAATTCTAAATGTGTCAGAATTTTGAGTAGGCAAAAATGGCCTATGAGAAAATTTTTCCTTTTAAATAGTTCAAAAGGTAGTAGAATAATCTTAATAGTTCGGATTTATCAGAATGATTTTTCCGAAGCAGTGTATAAAAATTTGAAACAGGATGTTTCATACTTATGGCCAGGAATGCTATCAAAATATTGACGTCTACTTTGCTTTTTCCGGCACTATTTGCTCTAACCATCCAGGCCCAAGAGCAGACCGCTGAACAGCTTGTCGGCCCACCGTCATTGCAAACGACTCCACCATCCTTATCGGCCGCGGATCAACCAACTTCAGAAGATAGTGGAAAACTTTTTATAAGTGAGAGATTTAAAACGCATCTTCGTTGGACTTTAGGAGTAGGAAAAGGGGATGTTGAGATTATAAAGAAGGGAGCAGATGTTGATATCGTTGTGAAAAACGAAACAATATATAAAGGAGTTAAAGCGGATATTGAGAAGATAAAACTAGAGGGTGATTACATTCGCGAGGTAGTATGGCAGGATGAGCAATCCATTATTACCGTTAAGTTAAGTAACGAGTTCGTCGATCTTTTTTCTTTTTATCGTGATTTACAGAAAAAACAGGTGATGGATTTTTGGATAGATGAAAACATGGCATCCTCCGAGCGGCCGAGTAATAGTGAGGATACTACTCAAAGTTTTAAAAAAATTGTGAAAGATGAAAAGGTAGCAGATAAAACGGACAAAACAGATAAGGAGAAGATTGTTGCCAAAAAAGCAGAAGAAAAACCGGAGATAGTAGAAAGTATTATCGACAAAACTAAGCAGAATAATTTAGATAGTAGTTCTGCGGAAATGCAATTTGTTTCGGATGTTAAGTTTCGTGATTTTCGTTACGGAGCTCCGTTTATATGGGATTATACTGCTTATGGCCCAGAGTTTGTTAAAACAATAAATCTCACTAGTAAAACACCAGAGTTTTTCTATCCAGTGGCAAATTTAGAATCAACTACTGGCGAGAAAGAAACCCATGTCCAATTGACGATAAATTTATATAGAAAGAAGAAGTGGGGATTGATGTATAAATCAATCAAGCTTTATCAGGAAAAATATGGAGAGGATAAATACGTTGATCTGCTCGAATATTTAAAGGCCAATGCTATTTTGCGCACTAATTTTGAAAAATTTGACAAAGCATCTTTCAAAGTGGCCGTGAGTATGTTGGATAATATATCGGAACATTCTACCAACTATGAAATGCGGCGAGGGGTATTAAAATATTTAATTAGTTATTACTATGAAAACAAAGAATATATTCAGTCTCTAAAAAAGGCACAAATTCTCTATACTGTAAGTCGAGAAAATTTTGATATTGAAGAATCAGAGGTGTCAGCAGTTGCGGTGTTAAATAATTTGTCAAATTTAAATCAGCTAGAAGCGCTACAGGAATTTGCGGAAGAAAAGACTATTCAAAAGTTAATCCCTGCGCAGACGCTTTTGGCCTTCAAGTTATATACGATGCTGCGCTTAAATAAACCTGCAGATGTTGTTTCGGAGTACGAGAAAAATGAAAAAGCGCTTATAAAACCTATTGATAAAACAATCGTTTTTAACGTGGCGGAATCGTACTATCGTTTGGCCAAATATTCTGAGGCCATAAAAATGTATGATAGTTTTGCTGCGGATTATTCCTATGATCCGGTGGCCTCCAGGGCGCGTTTGCGAATTGCCCTGATGTATGAAATTTTAGATCGAGATATTGGACAGACCTTGGATCTTTATAAAAGCACAATTGATAGGTCACAAGATTTGAATGTAAGCTATGAGGCCAAGTTGCGTTATGTTGCCTTACGAACATTACGAAAAAAGAAAATAGATAACTCTGACTTAGAGATACGTGCGTTCTTGGAGATTGATGAGGAATTAAAAGAAAAACTGTCAAAAGAGAATAGGCGGTTGCTTTGGTTGGTTAGACTACGTTCATTTATTGTAGATCAGAGTTGGACCAAGGCACTGTCATATTTAAATGCCATCCCTCTTAATTCAATGTCGCCACCGGATCGAAGAGTTTTTGAAGGAGATGGCGCTGAAATTGTGTATGGCATTATGACGGATTTATACAAGCAGTCCCAGTACTCCAAAGTTTTAAAGGTATGGACTATGTATAAAGAGAGATATGTTACAAAAGTAGCAACAGACCCATTTTTAAATTATATTGTTGGCCATTCATTGGTAAAGCTTGGCCTTTATGATGGATTTGATGCCGCGTATGCAGAATTTGAACGCAACAAAGAATCCCCAACCAAAACCTATCCAGTATGGACTGAAAAAAATAATTTTATTAACTCAGAGAGAATGCTTCTAGAGTTGAAGCTGGTGCGAAATTTAACTATGGGCAATTGGGCACAGGCACAAGAGGGAATTGTGGCACTATCAAAGGTGGCCGCCAACTATAATAAAATTAATTACTATTATGGGCATATTGCCTATAAATTGAAGCAGTATCGAGCAGTTATTGACTATGTAGAAACCTTTTTTGCCGGGGAAGATGGTAAGAGCGTTCATGATGGTATGGAGGTTGCAGAGATGATTTTGGCCTATACTGATTCCTTGTATCAGTTGGGGATGTTGGATAAATATAAAAATGTTGCCAGGGCCTTAGTAAACGATACGAAAAAATATGCAACCGGAAATATATACATGCAAGAAGTACTAGAGAGAGTATCATATTTGGAAATCGAAATTTATGCTGGTGAAAAAAATTTAGAATCTAGTTTGTTAGCAGAAAAAAAGATTTTAGAGTTTAAGAAAAATTATCCGAAGTCAGATTATGCTGGGCGAGTAGAATATCTGCTGGCCTTGGCCTATATAGAAAATAAAAAAGAAACAGAGGGGAAGAGTTTGCTTGATGGAATAATCAAAAGCGATAAAATCCCTCAACACATTAAGGAGTTAGCAAGGTCAGAGTTGGCCCTACTTAAAATAAAAGAAAGTACAATATAGTATCATCCCAGGAAGGGATAAAAAAGACAGGAGGTCAAATGGATACTGTAAATGTTCAGTTGTTTGGTCAGGATCCCAAAATTCAAAAAGCAATTTCGGTTGCTCGCAACGTTTCGGTGACGAAGGCACCGGTGTTAATCGTTGGAGAAAGCGGGGTTGGTAAGCGTACGCTGGGACGATTTATTCATCAAAATTCTAATAGAGCGGATAAACCATTTGAGGTGGTGGATTGCTCCGAAGATGCCAAGGATGTTGAAAACGCTATTCTCGGATTTCGTGAAGATGAGAGTGGAAAATTCAATAAAGGAGTTTTGGAGCGGGCAAATGGTGGTACAGTGGTCTTTGCCAATCTTGACTGCCTAGAGGAAGAATTTCAAAAGCGTTTGTATAAAGTAATTTCTGAGCTTGCAGATTACGATATCGATATTCGTATTCTTGCCACAACAACCAAGAATTTATCTAAATTAGTTGGTGCGGGAAGATTTTACAGAGGGATTTTTACGCTGGTATCGGCAAATACAATAACACTGCCACCACTACGCGAACGAATTGGCGATCTGGAAATGATGGCCCGTCACTTTTTGAAGGAAGCAGGAGATTTTTCAATGGAGCCGGAGATTGATTTAAAGGCAATGGATAAAATATTAAATCACTATTGGACACATAACGTAGAAGAACTAAAATCTTTTATTGAAAATAGTGTTGTTAATATGCAGAGTACTGTTCTTACCGAAGATGACTTATCTATTGGTGAAAAGAAAAATGTTAACTTGGCGAGTGATGAGGAAGGCGAAGGCATTCGCTTGATGTCTTTAAAAGATGCCGAGAAACTTTTGATTAAGAAGGCCTTGGTGCATACCAGCGAAAATCGTACTCAGGCCGCGAAGATTTTGGGAGTTTCAATTAGAACATTAAGAAATAAAATTAATGAATATCGGAATAGTGGCAGTAACTATTTTGTAAATTTACGTTAGAGGTATTTTTTGTAATTTGTTCGAAGTGAGAGGTGTAATATGCAGGTTGATGACAAAACAGTTCAAGCGTTGGCAGCGGCACTGAACTTCCGTCAGATGCGGCAGGAATTAATTGCCTCAAACATTGCTAATGCCGACACCCCGGGCTACAAGGCCAAACGACTAGATTTTGAAGAAGCATTAGCAAGGGCACTGGATGTTGATGGCCAGGAGAACATGTTAGCGACAGACGATCGTCATTATGATGTTGGCAATGGCGGATTTTCTAATATGCAACCAGAGATTTACGATGATCCCAATGGCATTGTTTCATTAGATGGCAACAACGTTGATCGGGATCAAGAACTAGCACGGATGTCAGAAAATAGAATTATGTATGAGGCCACAGTGGCGCTATTGAATAAAAAACTAGGTTTGATGAAGTACGCGATTACTTCAGAGCGATAAGCTTAGGGAGGCTTGATGGATTTATTAACGAGTATGCAAATAAGTTCCTCGGGATTAACGGCCAACACCAAGCGCATGGGGGCCATCTCTTCGAATATTGCCAATGCGCAAACCACGCGAACGGATGAAGGTGGCCCCTATCGCAAGAAGGTGGTTGTCTATGGGGCAGAGCCGGCCCGCGATTCGTTCGCCGATATTTTAGAAGGAGAGATGGAGGAATCAGCGCAAGCGGTATATGCCACCGATGTAATATCATCAGATCGTCCTCCGATTCCAAAGTATGAGCCAGATAATCCAGACGCGAATGAACAAGGATATGTTTTTTATCCAGACATTAATGTCATGGAAGAGATGGCAGAGATGATTGAGACGAATCGCTCTTATGAGGCCAACGTTAATGCCATGAATACGGCCAAGGGTATGGCCATGAAAGCGCTAGAGATTGGGAGAAATTAAGTTTTAAGCAAGAGGATGTGGGGATAAATTATGTCAATACAAACAATCGGTTCATTTGAAAATATTTTAAAAACGGCAGATGCTCAGAAGTGGGCACGGACAGCAGACTTTGAAAGAAAGTTAACGATTCCCCCTGAACTTGAGATCAAAAATAACGATCTTCCCAATTTGGATCTGTTTAAGGCCGATAATAATAGATCTTTCACCGAGATGTTAGTTGATTCTATGAGTGAAGTTAATAAATTGCAAAGTGAGGCCAATGTGGCCATGGAGAAATTGGCCAGTGGAGAATCGAAGAATTTGCATGAGACAATGCTGGCGGTAGAGAAAGCAGATATTGCTTTTAAAACGATGAATCAGGTTCGATTGAAAGTGATTGAGGCATATAAAGAAATTATGCGAATGCAAATATAGTTGAGGTAGGAGACGCAAGATAATTGTACCAGGAGGGTACTTTGGAAGATTTTTTAGAGAAGATATTTAGGAGTTTTAAGGAATTTTTCAAGGGACTAGATGCTGCACGAAGAGTTGGGTTGGTGGTGATAGCAGCATTTATTTTAGCAGGGATGATGGGAATAGTGGTGTGGGCGTCAAAGACACGGTTTGAAACGTTATACACCAATCTTAACCGTGAAGACTCCAAACAAATTGCTCTTTTATTAGAGCAGAAGAAAATTCCCTACCAGACTTCTAGTGATGGGAAAACAATCGCTATTCCCGAAGATATGGTGCAGGAGTGGAGATTACAACTTGCTACGATGGGGGTCTCGTTTACCGGTACGGTGGGGTATGAAGTTTTTGACAAACAATCTTTCGGGGCCACCAGTTTTGTTCAAAGAGTAAATAAGCAACGCGCACTTGAAGGCGAGTTGATTAAAACCATAAAATATATCAGAGGAGTAGCGCGTGCACGTGTGCATCTATCTATTCCAGAATCGAGTCCATTTGTTTCTGAGCAGCGTCCTCCTGCCGCATCGGTGGTCTTGGAGTTAGAAGATGGATCAGTGTTAACAGAGCAAGAAATTAGAGGAATAGCTTCGCTTGTTTCTTCGGCCGTGGAGGGTATGCGGCAGGAGAATGTAGTTATTTTGGATAGTAGAGGAAAAAAATTGTCAGAGAATGTGGGAGATCCTGTCACGGAAATCACGGCCAATCGTATTGCGTTAGAATCTAGAATGAACAGACAGTATGAACAGCAGATCGAACAAATCTTGGGCAAGGTAGTTGGAGAGGGGCGAGTTATTGCTAAAGTAACTGCAGAAATGGATTTTACACAATCAGTTGCTACGGAAACTTCTTTTGATAATGAAAATGCGGCAGTGTTATCCGAGGTCAAAAATAGTCAAAAGTTAAATGGAAGTCGTCCTTCACCCCAGGGAATCCCCGGAGCGCGCAGTAACTTACCAGGAGAAAAACCGCAGCCAGGCATTCCTGAAACTTCCAATAATGTAGATAAAGAACTTACAACACGTAACTTCAATGTTCCATCAAAAGTTACTAAATCAACGAGGCCCACGGCCGAACTAAAAAAAATTAGTGCAGCAGTAATGATTGATGGCAAGAAGGTTCCGGCAGTAGATGAGAAAGGACAGGCGGTATTAGATGATAATGGCCGGCAGAAAATGGTGTATGAAAAATGGTCGGAGGCGGATCTGGAAAATTTCCGGGCCATTGTTGCGTCTACTATTGGAATGAGTGATAAACGAGGTGATTTGGTGGTAATTAAGAATATGGAGTTTGCTCAGGAAGATCTGGAAGCAGTAGAAGCAATTATTCGAGAAAAAGAAAACAGAGAGATGATTAAAAATGTTGTCAAGTATTTGGCCATTGGATTAACGATTACTCTCTTTTTCTTAGTGGTGGCCCGGCCGTTTATTCAATGGGTAACGGATAATACGGTTGAGTCCGTAGAGGATTTTTTACCAAAAACTTTAGAAGAATTAGAGAAGGTACAGGTTAATCAAAAACTTCCAGGACTAGAGGATGCATTGCCGCAATTGGAAGAAAAATTAAATCCAGAAAAAATTGAAGGAAATATGCTGCGAGAAAAAGTTATTTCGTTGGTAGAAAATAATCCTGGAAAAGCAGCTCAGGTAATTCACGAGATGATTCATGCGACCGAATCAGATAAGCATATTGCTTAGATGATGAGAAGAAGTTGAGAGGGGAAGGGAGGGGGATTTATGCCAGGGCCAGTAGAAGGCGGAACACTTGATCCAGAAGTCGAATATTCTTTAATGTCCGGACAAGACCGTGCAGCGCTTTTGCTTAGTTCATTGGGTATGCAGACTACGCAACTTATTTTTCAATATATGAAAGATAATGATGTTAAGCGAATGGTTAATGCCATGGGGAATGTTAAGAAAGCACCAATCTGGATGGTAAAAAAAGTTCTAGAGGAGTTTTACTCGGCACTAAACGAAGATGCGAGTTTGCTATTTGCGGATAATCGTGGACGTGATTTTATTGTTAGTGCCTTGGGTGAGGATCGTGCCAAGCAACTATTGGGACAAATTATAGATGTTGCTTCTTCTAATACGCTAGAGTCTCTGGAGCTTGTTGACACCAGAACTTTGTCTAACTTTTTAATTAATGAGCATCCACAAACGATTGCGCTGATTATTGCGCACTTGAGTCCCGAGCGAAAAGTGGATGTTTTGCGAAGATTGCCCGAGGGGTTGCAGGCAGAGGTTGTTTTGCGGGTGGCCAATCTGGATTACGTTTCGCCCGAATTGATTGCACAATTGGATGATGTGTTGAAAACAGAACTTTCGACTCTTGGTTCAATTGATACAAGTCAGATTGGAGGAGTGGAGCCAATTGCGGAGATGTTGAATCTTATGGATAAAAATAATGAGAAAAACATCATGGCCCGCGTTGAGGAGAAGGATCCGGAGTTGGCAGAAGAGATTAGAAAACTCATGTTTGTGTTTGAAGATCTTGTATATGTTGATGATAGAGGTGTTCAAAATCTTCTCAAAGAAGTGGACAATCAAAAGTTGGTTATTGCACTTAAGACGGCACCAGAGGAGATTAAAACCAAGCTGTTTAAAAATATGTCTAATCGTGCTGCAACCTTGCTTAAAGAAGATTTGGATGCGCTTGGGCCTACTAAACTTTCTGATGTGGAAAAAGCTCAGTCAGAAATTGTACAAAAGGCCAAAGAGTTGGAGGCACAAGGCAAGGCATTTATCTCTAGAGGTGGTGATGGAGATTCCTTGGTATAAACTGGGCATACGTATTTGCCAGGAAGTGGTGATAATATGATTTTACAAAAAGAAAAAGCAGAAAAAATGAATGTTGCACAAATTTCGGAATACCAGTTTCAATCACTAGATGATGGCCGTCAAAAAAGTGATAAAAGTGGATTATCAGATGGAAACATTACTACTTATCACTTCGAAGATTTAAGAAATAAAATAATTAATAGCGGAGATAATAAAACGCAAAAAATGCGTGTCGAGCGAAAAAATGCTGCAGAGCGAGGCTTCGAAATTTCTCCCATTGTTTCGAAACAGCGCGGTTTGCTTCGGCAGGCAGAAGAGGAGCGAGAACAGCAGATACAGGAGGAAGTGGCCCGCAGAGTAGCGGAGCTGGAGCAGGAGGCCCAAGAGCGAGGGTTTGAAGAAGGTGTTCAACGCGGGAGAGAGGAAGTTTTTAAACAGACGAAGGCCAGCACGGAAGAAAAGATTACGGCATTAAGTGAAATGATATCGATTGTTTTAAACAATTACGGTGAAATTTTAAAGCGACAAAAATTAGATATCTACAAAATGGTTAAAAATTTAACTAAATGGATTATTTTGCGCGAGCTAAAAGATGATGGGAAATATTTGATTCGATTATTAGAGAAGTTAATTTTAGAAGTGCAGTCGCGATCAAATTTACTTATCCAGGTTAATCAAAAAGATTTTGAAAAAATGCCGGAAGTTTTGAAGGTTGTACAGGAAAAGCTAGGTGAATTGTCGAATGTTCGCTTAGAGATTGGTTATGATATCGATGGTAGTGGAATTGTGGTGGATTCAGAAAATGGAATTGTAAATGCTTCTATGGCCGAACAGTTTGATAATTTAGATAAACTATTTACAAGCGTGGGCATAGATGAGTAGTGC
Source organism: Bdellovibrionales bacterium RIFOXYD12_FULL_39_22 (assembly GCA_001770205.1). GTDB lineage: Bacteria > Bdellovibrionota > Bacteriovoracia > Bacteriovoracales > Bacteriovoracaceae > YD12-FULL-39-22. The sequence continues at coordinate 6,608 of MEQL01000039.1, read as the reverse complement.
TCTTTTTTTACCAGAAGAGAATAATCTAGATTTGGATTGGCAATCTTTACATAAGGCCTATGAATATGCTTCTCCCTATAAGAAAATTGGAAAGATTCATGCTTCCAAGGGAGCATTGTATGAAATTAATCTATCTCGAGCAGTAGTCGGTGCCACGGTGGAGTTTGTTACAGAGTTTGGAAGTAGGACTGAAGGAGAGGTAGTTGCAATTAGCGGAAATCGTTGTTTGGCCATGCCTTACGAGGAGATATCGGGGATTAATTCGGAGACCCGCATCTATTTAAAAAATCTTTCAACTGAAATAAATATTTGTGATGAAATGTTGGGTAGAGTTATTGATTTTCAGGGAAATCCTATTGATGGTAAGGGGCCAATTAGCGGCAAAATGGAAAAGCGATCTATTTTTGGCCATCCTATTAACCCAATTAGTCGTCCTCCCATAAAAGAACCTTTGGATACTGGTATTGCTGCCATAAATTGTTTTATGACTGCGGGAAAAGGCCAGCGTATGTCTATTCTCTCTGGATCTGGGGTTGGTAAATCTGTCTTATTAGGTATGATTGCGCAAAATACGAACGCTGACGTTAACGTTATTGCGCTGATCGGAGAGCGAGGTAGAGAGGTTTTAGAATTTATTCAAAATGATCTAGGGCCAGAAGGAATAAAGCGTTCAGTGGTAGTGGTGGCAACTTCAGATACGGCACCGCTTATTAGGATGCGTGCGGCCTTTGTTGCCACCACGATTGCAGAATATTTTCGTGATCAAAAAAAAGATATAGTTTTAATGATGGATTCCATTACTCGTTTTGCCATGGCCCATCGAGAAATTACACTGGCGGCCGGAGAGCCTCCAGGGCAAAAAGGTTACACGCCATCAGTTTTTTCAAAATTACCTAAATTGCTGGAACGGGCAGGAACTAAGAGTGGTGTTGGAAGTATCACTGGAATATATACCGTTTTGGTGGAAGGTGGTGATATGGATGAACCGATTTCTGATGCAATTCGAGCTATTGCCGATGGACATATTGTGCTAAGTCGTGAATTAGCATCACGAAACCATTTTCCGGCCATTGATGTTTTGGCCTCGTTATCCAGGGTTATGACAAAAGTTGTTACTAATGAGCATCGTATTGTTGCATCACATTTGAAAGATCTTCTGGCCGCATATAAAGAGTCAGAGGATTTGATTAATGTTGGTGCTTATGCGCGAGGATCAAATCCGCGCGTAGATAAGGCGTTAGTTATTTATCATGATATTATGGCCATGTTGCGACAGGAAGTTGGATTGTACAAGAAAAAAAATATTGATGAACTATATGACATCATGGTCGAGCTAGCACGCAAAGCAGAGAACACTATTAATATGAATAATTTAAGCAGATCTAAATAATCATGAACAAGTTTAATTTTAAGTTACAAGGCCTTTTAAAAGTAAGGATTGCTAGAGAAAAACAGGTGAAGGCCGAACTTGGAGTTATTTTATCAGAAATACAAAAAAACAAGGATACGATTCAGGCCTTGAATAACGATATTGATGAGGCATATAAGAATCAAGAAGCAATGATGGATAAGGCGGTTAATGCAAAATTTCTAGAATTTCACCCCTACTATGTTAAGTCTAAAAAGGCGCATATAGATGTTGTCGAAAAGCAAATAGACGGCTTGCAGTCACAATATGAAAAAAAAATTGAAGAGCTGAAACAAAAGAAAGCTGATGTTAAGTTGATTGAGAAGTTAAAAGAAAAACAAATGGAAAAACATGTTAAGTACGTGGAGAAAAAACAGCAAGAAGCAATTGAAGAAAATCATATTATGAAAGGCAATAGAGAAGGCATAGAATTTTAATAGGAAGCTTTTTATGAAAAAAATTATTATTGCGCTGCTGCTACTACAATTTATAAGTATTTCGGCAATGGCCAAGGCCCGCGAAAAAGATCCTTTAGTAGAAGATCAAACAGAATTTAAACCTAAGACAGAAGAGAGACGTGTTTATACCGAAGATGAATTTATGAAGGCGGTTTATGAAGAAGTTGAAAAAAAGTTAAAAATTTTAAAAAAAGATAATGCGGTCGATTTATCGATGGAATTGCTACGCAAAGAAGATGATATTAAGCGCAAGGATCTGGCCATTCAAAAACAGAAAGAAGAGCTGGCCATCAATATAAAGGCCTTTGAGGGAAAAATTTTAGAATTTCAAGAGCAACAGAGTAAATTGATCGGCTGTTTGACTGATGTAGAAAAGCAAGAAGACAAAAGAATTAATCATATGGTGGAAGTTATCTCGGGGATGAAACCGGCCAGTGCCGCCGAGGTATTGTCAGTACAAGATGCAGAAATTGCAGTAAAAATACTGGATAAGCTGGAGGCCACCAAGGTCTCAAAAATTTTCAATCTGATGGACAAGGAAGTTTCTGCCCGGCTTCAAAAGCAGTACCTAACTATGAAAAGATAGATAGGGTAAGATTTAATTGTAAGAAGTTTAGGATTTATAATTAAAATGGAAGCAGCAAAAATAACAAATCAATTTTCACCTACGCTTGGCACTTCAGTTGCCACGAGTGTTGGTGCTGGTGGCGCTGCTTTGGCCTTTCCGTTATCAATTGGAGTTGATTCCAAGACAGCTACTCCCTTTTCCCAAGAACTTTTAGCATCACTAGGTAGTGAGGATAAAAGTTTAAAAAGCTCACTACAAGATATTTTGGCCACAACAGAAGATATTTCCCAACAGCTTACTGGCCAATCAAATGTTGCAAAAAAATTCAATTTCTCTTCTGACCAGTTTTTAGTGGAGAAAGATTTTGAAGGCGATGTTGATTTTGTTAATCAGACAAATGAGTTAAATCCTAAATTGGATGCTCTTTTACGTATGCCAGCAGAGAGATCTTTAGAAAATTTCTCAACTCAGTCAACCCAATTAGCGCAACCAGCTCAGGGAGTGGAAGAAGTAAATGCGGTAGAAGAAAACTCAATTAGGACGTTGACAGATATTTTGGCACCTAAAAATAAAGAAGTAGAGCAAGCAGTGCCAATATCCAAACAACAAGAACTTCAAACTGCGGCCGCAGGCCAGGCAAAGATATTGCCTGAAAAAATGGAATCGCAAATATTGGCAGGGAACGATTCTGCAGATGTAAAAAAGATTGCATTACCGATAGAGAGTGAACATTCTATCTTTGCGCGCCGATCAATTGGCAAAGGAAAAAATAGTGAGTTGGCCGGATTAACCGGAAAGCTTCGAGATAATAGTGTTTCCAAAATGGGAATGAATAGTTATAGCAAAGAGCAAAATTTACTCAAAGATAATGTTATTAACATTAGTGGTAAACGGCCGAGTGCGATTATTGCTAACAAAGAATCAGTTGCTAGCAAAATAGGAGAAAAACAAGAAACTTCTAATATTTTAGATTTTATGGCCGCCCGTCCAGAGGCCAGTGCGTTGGCCGGAACAGGACTGTTGTATAATTCCACAATGCCTGTTCATGGTGGCAATCAGATGGTTGCCCCGAAGGTTTTAGATCTCAATTCAGTAAAATCCTCTAATGTTGAAGAGATCATTGCGCGGATTACTGACTATGTAGACAAAAATATTGTTAATGCCAGGCCCACTCTTGATATTACTGTTAAGCATGACTCTCTAGGGACATTCAAGGTTAATGCCACTACCGGACAAGGTATTGGCAATGGACAGGTTGATTTAAAAATAACTACCAATAATGAAATGGGTAATGACTTTTTTGTACGCCACGAGAGCAAATTAGTACAGGCGCTAAATAGTGCGGGTATTGATTTGTCTACGGTTAAGATCGTTTCGGGAGGAGAATTGTTGGCCAATAGTGGTACATCGAAAGGATGGGATGGGGCCTCGAATTCTCACAACAATAGCGCTGGCGGAGATCGGGGATTTAGTGGTAATGGCAGCTGGAAAGATGAGTCTTCTTTTTCGCAGAGACAATCAGAGCAAAATGATTCTCAACGAAGAAAAGATTTGTGGGAAGAGTTTATGAATAGGAAGCAAGCATAATGACAGTAATGGGACGGCCAACATCTCCGACACAGCAACAGTTTGCGCAATTGCAAATGCATAAACCTTCTGATGAAAAAAACAAACAAAAAATAATCGAAAATATAACCGGGAAAGATGCCGGAGTTAAATTTGTTGATGCTAAAGAACATAATAAAATGGGAAAAGATGAATTTCTAAAACTACTAACGCATCAACTATCTCAGCAAGATCCACTAAATCCGATGGATCAGAAACAGTTCGCTGCCGACTTAGCACAATTTACTCAGTTGGAACAGTTGACGAACATGCGAGCAGCACTAGAAAAACAAAATGAAAATCGTCCAGCAGAGAATAAATTTTATGCCGCTGGCTTTTTAGGTAAAAAAGTTTTAACAGCGGGTACTACTATTGATTATAAGGGCGAGCGAAGTGTAGATATTCCTTTTAATTTATCTAAAGATGCTAAGGCCCTGGTAATGAAAATTTACGATGAAAAAAATCAGATGATTGCGCAAATTGAAAAAGAGGGATTATCTAAAGGATCCCAGCAAATCTCCTGGGATGGACATGCTCTAGACACCGGGAAAGTTGGGAATGGGAAATATCGCGTGGAAGTTACTGCGTGGGATGAGCAGTTAGAGGAATTTAAAGGTGAAACAAAATCTTATGGAGTTGTTACTGGTGTAGCATTTGATGGGGGCGAGACGGTATTGAAATTGGATGGGCAAAAAAGTGTTTTTTTGCGAGATGTTGAAAGAATTGAATTAGTAGACAATAATATGAATATGAATAAGAATCAATTGCCAACAGGAGAGGGGAAAATAACAAAGCAGGCAAATGAAGCGTATACTGGTACGCAAAACTGGCAGTAAAAAGAAAAGATAAAAATGGTAAATAATAAGATTAACAACATTCTGATCCCGAACATCTCTAAGCTACCAACGCCCAAAGAGGGATCTCGCAATCGTCTTGTGGAGGACAGTGGCACTGAATCAGAATTTAAAAAACTTTTAGATCAAGGATTGGCCCCGAGTAAAGAAAATCTAGAGACAGAGACGATGGCCAGGGGAAGTGAGGGAATAAAGCTTTCCGCTCATGCCGCTAAAAGATTACAAGAAAGAAATTTAATAATTGATAATGAGGAATATTTTAAATTAAAAGGCGCAATAGATAAATTGCGCGATAAGGGAGGAAAAGATTCGTTAATTATAACGAATAATGCGGCCTACATTGTTGATGTAGATAATAATAAAATTGTGACGGCGATGGATCGCAACAATATGGCCGAAAATGTATTTACGAAAATTGATTCAACTTTGTTTGTTAATTAAACGCTGAGAAACGGCCGGTCCTTTCTGGAGGCCAGCTTAGATCTGTAGTATCTAAGCACTCAGATAATGTCTAGGAGGGACAAATGGTTGGTATATTAGGTGCATTCCAGGTAGGTATTTCAGGCCTTAGTGCGGCAGGCGGGGGACTCGCGGTAGTTGGTGATAACATCGCTAACTCAAGTACTGCCGGATTCAAATCATCAAGAGCAGAATTTCAAGATGTGCTAGCTACTTCACTTAAAGGTATTGATGGAGGTGACCAATTTGGAGCTGGTACTAAACTAGCGCACATTAAACCCATGTTCACTCAAGGAAATATTGCTAGAACAGAAAATATTACTGATCTTGCAATTAGTGGAAATGGCTTTTTCCAATTAGATGCTCCTTTTGGTTATGGTTACACCCGAGATGGATCCTTTCATTTTGATAAGGATGGAGTGTTGATTAACGCTGATGGATATGTAGTCAGAGGATTTCAAGTGGGAGATAATGGAACTATTACCAATAAGGTTGCTCCCATTAAGTTGGGCCAGACCACGATTGCTGCTAAAGCAACAGAGAATGTAAATATAAATATGAATTTAGATTCTCGAGAGGATGTGAAGGTTTTTGATATTACCAATCCAGAGAAAACCTCTAGTTATAGCACCACCCTTTCTATTTACGACAACATTGGCACACCTCGCCTTATCACCATGTATTACAACAAAGCAGAAAATAATACATGGGAATATCATGCAGTGATTGATGGAAAAGATGCTGCTGGCGGCGAAGAGGGCAAATACTATGAAATGGCCGCCGGTAAATTAATTTTTAACGATAAGGGTATTTTACAAGAAGAAGTTGATGTGATGAATGATTTCAACTTCAATAAAGGTGCGGCCCCCGGACAGAAGGTTCTGTTTAATTATGGCCAATCGTTTACGGAAGGTGGATCTGGAATTGATGCCGCCACTCAATATGGTTCCGAATCTGCCGTATCTCGTCATACGCAAGATGGAGCAACTGCCGCTACCTTAACTAGTTTATCATTTAACGACAAAGGTGTTTTGACGGCCGCTTATAATAATGGCGAAAGTCGGGATTTGGCGCAAATTGCAGTTGCTAAATTTGAAAATAATGAAGGGTTATTTAAAGTTGGAAAAAATCTTTTCAAAGAAAGTTCTAAGTCAGGACAGGCCGCGATGGGTAAACCTCATGAGGCCGGACGAGGAGAGATTCTTTCTAAATCTATTGAACTTTCTAACGTTGACTTGGCCACTGAGTTTATTGCG
>MEQL01000038.1 GCA_001770205.1 Bdellovibrionales bacterium RIFOXYD12_FULL_39_22 | reverse complement strand
CAATTATTTTTGTTAACAAAAACAAAAAAGAAAAACATACCCTTGCTAACGCATTGATTTAAAATCAAAAAAAGACAACTCAATCTCTTTATTAAAAACATTAAAACACTAAACTAGTTATGTTTTTTTTCACGAAAAATGCCTATTTTTTGAGGCATGTTCAATAGAGTTAGATCAAGGCCAGTCAGGCCAAACTTCTCCAAGTTCCTTCGATAGCGATCTCTTAGAATTCATGACTGCTGAGTTTTTAGTTATTTTTTTCTCGGACAACCATCCACATCCACGGCCCATCGTACTTTATCAAAAATGAGTTTCTCAAGGTTTGCCTCTGCACCAGTATTTTTCATTCGCCGGCGTATTCCGCTAACAACTGGCCCGCCCCCCCCAAACGCACAAAAATATTTTTTTGCTCTCCTTTATTTGTCGCAATTTTTTATAAAACTATTGCTGTGTGGAAATTTGATTTAGGAACGACAAAATCGTGAAAATTTCCTACTTTTAATTTTAGAATAAGGGTCTATGATAAATAAATTTTGTACTTTTTTAAATACATGTATTACTCTTCAACGTATAGTCGCTTTTTACTTGAGGCACTTATTTAATATGAAATTGCGTATTCGCTTGATATTTTTATTTATTGTTGTTTTGTTTTGCATATGCAAGACCTCTTTTGCGGGCAATTTTTTTAAAATAACCTACATAACAACATTACCGGTTGAGAGTATTGAAATGATAATTAATAAATTTGCAAAGAATCATAATAATAGCGTAAAAAACAAACTATTCCGAGACATAAAAAAAAGAAATCCACACATCGTTGATTGGTATAAAATACCAATCAATTCTACAGTCACTATAGTTATATCTAAAAAGACTATAACAAATGATGAAATAAATTCTTTTATTTCCATGGAAAAAAAAAAACGTCAAAATCAAGATGCGAGTAGGTTAAAGAGAAGATATCTGACAAGTAGGCACTCGGTTCTTGCAGGATATTTTCTACGGAAAACTACAGATACAAGGGGATTCTTTACAGTTCAATCAATCTTTGCTCCGTTTCTAAATCTAGGCCACGAGTATTTTTTCTTACATAGTTTTAATCGCTGGAATATTAAAAATTTACAATATCATACACTAATTAATTTCCACAAATCAGAGGCAAACAACAATCTCCAAATACCCTTGGCATATTCTTTAAGAGGTGAAATTATCTTGGCCCGTGGCACAAAAAGTCTATCGCCATATTTGGCAATGTCTTTCGATGTCTCTCCAAATCTGGCGGATGATGGTAGCGGCAATGGATCTGGCCTGGTTATACGAGTTAATAAAAATCTATCTGCAGGCATGGGTGTTTTGTTTCAATATAACTTCAAAAAACTAAAAATTGCGATGTCGACGGACTATCTAATTGATATATTTTCAACTTCTCAATTGGAAGAAGCTACTATTGATGGCGGACTCCTTGGCAGCGAGTTATCTCATAAACTGAGATTTGAATATAAATATAACTTTCATTTCATTAACTCATGGCTTATTGAAGCCATTTACGCTACAAGCTCTCGGGCCAATGAGAAAAAAGACAATCTAGTTTCTAATGAAAGCTATATTATTAATTTGGGATTTATTTTCTAAATTAAGTTGAATTTAAATTTAATTTAAATTCAACTCCGCGGCATTACGACTATCCGCGATCAATCGGCCATCTTCCATCACTAACTCGTTTTTAAAATGAGATGACACGTTCTGATCGTGAGTTACTACCACCAAGGTTGCTCCAAAATGTTTTGCCGATTCCAGAAGAATGCGAGTAACATTCTGGCCATTTTTACGATCAAGATTTCCTGTCGGCTCATCACAAAGCAAAAGCTTTGGCCGCAAAGAAAGAGCGCGAATAATATTAATACGCTGCTGCTCTCCACCTGATAATTGGAATGGATATTTGGCCAGACAATGATCTACTCCTAATTCTCGTGCAAATTCTTGGCAATTCTCTTTGATATTAGAAAGAGACACGCCGGCAATTCTAGCAGGAAGTAAAATATTATTTAAACAGTTCATAGAAGGCAGCAAAAAATGAAACTGGAAAACTAGTCCAGTAAAAGTATTTCTAAATTTGGCCAGCGCATCATCATCATATTGAGAAAGATCTTGGCCATTAACCACAACACTTCCAGAAGTAGGACGATCTAGCCCTCCCATCAAGTAAAGAAGCGTTGATTTTCCACAACCAGAGGCCCCACGAATTACATATTGATCACCTTCAAATAAAGTTAACGTCACTCCATTAAGGGCATTGACCTTATCAAAACTTTTTTTAACATTATTGGCCACAAGCAATGGCCGAGGAGTTTTTTCTGTCATTACCATATAAGCTCCTTAAGCAAATTCTTTACGCAATCCATGCAACAGCGAGACTCTATATAAACGATAAAGTGTAATCCCACTGATAGCTATCACCCAAATTAAGGCCCCGCCATAAACTGCTAAGTAGTCACTGGATGCTAAAATTATTTTAAACCGGGCCAAATTATAGATTTCCCCGGGCACTTGAAAAAAGTCGAGATTTTGTAGAATCAAATTGATTAATTTAACAAATAAATAGGAAATAAGTACAGATACCATCCAAAATAAGAAAACCAACTGCATCCACATGCCAGTCAACCGTCTTTTGGTCAGGCCTAAGGCCCGCAAAAGAAAGATCTCTTTAACATATTTTTCATTAACATAAATCAAAAATGCCAACATATTAAACATGGAGACAACAACTACGACTTGCAGGACCAACCCAATCATAACCTTCTCTACTTCCACTGCCTCCAACAGGCCGGCGTATTCATGCCAAAATGGACGAATCGAATAATCGATTCCTAAAAATTCTCTAATATGCTCAATCTCCGAAGAAACGGCCTTAACATATTCCCCTACAGCATTTTCAAATCTAATTTTGCTATTGATATTAAAGGTAACAATATTGGCCTTATCAAAAAGTTGTAAAATCTCTTGCACTCGAGAAAGTTGGAGATAGATTGCTCTACTATCTTTTAAATAGATGCCATGATTAACGATCTGGCCAATACGAAAATTATTCAGCACCGGCAAAGTTTTTATACTATCGTTTCCATGCGACATGGCCAACACCACTTCGTCGCCAACCGCTAATTCTAAATCATGGGCCAACTCCATTCCAATCGCCACTTCATCGGCCGCAAAGTTTAAATTTAAACCCACAATATCTGAGTGTATGGCCGGATCAATTCCGCTAATTTGTACTCCTCGCGCCACTCCTTTTCCAATAATAAATCCTTCAACTCTTAACATGAAAGAGAGAGGGCCAATTCTTTCCTTTTCATCTTTTTGCAACTGTTTTGCAAAAGTGCCATCAGTATAAAGGAAACCATCGCGATAATTGATGGCAATATCACCTAAACTTTTTTTCAAATTAACCTTCAAGGATTCATCAAAGCCATCCATGATTCCAATAGTGGCCAAAATAACGGCCATGGAAAAAGAAATCCCTATTGCCACTCCGATCGCAAAACGCAAGGAGGAGCGATCTTGAAACAAGATGGCGACAAATGCTTTAAAAATATTAGTCACCGCAGGCCATCCATTGTAAGTAGGCGGCCATAAAATCATCAAGATCTCCATCTAATACTTTTTCGGCCGTACTCACCTCGTAGGAAGTTCGATGGTCTTTGACTAATTTATAGGGGTGCAAAACATAAGAACGAATTTGCGATCCCCACCCAATCTCTTTTTTTTCTGATTCAATCTCTTTTTCTTTAGCACGTTTTTCCGCCATTGCACGATCATAGAGTCTTGACTTTAAAACCTTCATTGCTTGCGCTTTATTTTGTACCTGCGAGCGCTCATTTTGGCATGTAACCACTATCCCTGAAGGAAAATGAGTAATGCGAACAGCAGAGTCAGTGGTATTAACCCCCTGGCCTCCGGCACCGCCTGCGCGAAAAACATCAATTTTAATATCTTTATCTTCAATTTTTATCTCAATGGTGTCATCCAATTCAGGCACTACAAAAATAGAGGCAAAAGAAGTATGTCGACGTTTATTGGCATCAAAAGGAGAGATGCGTACTAAGCGATGAATCCCACTTTCGGATTTAAGTAGGCCATAAGCAAAATTACCGTTAACCATAAAAGTCACGGACTTAATTCCGGCAGAATCACCGACTTGTTGATCTAAAATTTGACAAGAAAATTTCCGATGCTCGGCCCAGCGAGTAACCATACGATACAACATTTGGGCCCAATCACAAGATTCTGTTCCTCCCGCTCCCGCATTTATCGAAACAATAGCATTATTGGGGTCAACCTCTCCCGAAAGAAGGGCCTTTTTTTCAAGCTCAGAATAATATTTTATAAAATTATCAAAAACACCAAAGGCCTCTAGAGCTGAAGATTCATCATCATCTTTAGTTGCAAAATCAGTAAGGATAAAAAACTCTTCGTAGAGATCTTCTACTTTTTTAACAGAAAAAACAGTTTCTTCTAAAATAGATTTTTCTTTTTGAATTTTGGCGGCATTATCGGTATCTTCCCAGTAGCCTTCCAACGCTTCCATTTGAACTATGTTGGACAATCGCTCTTTTTTACTATCAACCTCAAAGCGACCTCCGCAACATAGCAATTTTTTCTTGATAGTTCCTTATAGTCGAATTTTTCTCTGCCAATTCAATTTTGTATTTTTCATTCATCTCTTTTTCTGCCTTACTCTAATTTACTCTGATTTATTTTTTTATAAGTCGTCGTATATAAAAATCTTCTAGCCACTCCATTATTTTTTGCTCTTTTCCACCTTGCTCATGATCGTACCCACAAAGATGAAGCATGCCGTGCAGGGCCAAATGCAGGACTTCACTATAAAGTGGAATTTCAAATTCCAAGGACTGCCTTTTTGCAACCTCTCGACAAATTACAATATCTCCTAAGTTTAATTTCTTAAGAGCAAAATGCCCATTAGTTTTTTTACTATTTCGCAAATCAGCATGTAAGGCAAAAGAGAGAACATCAGTTATTTTATTTTTTTGACGATATTTGGTATTTAGTTGTCGAATGTGTTGCTGTCCACAAAAAGTAATAGTGAGTTCTACTCCTTCAATGCGCTGTCTATCAAGATTAAGACTGTTTTGATTTTCAGCAAAAAGAAGATGTGCTAATTCTTCGGCCAACAACTCGAGCCCCTTTATGATTTTTTGAGTCATAAAACTAGTCTTGACGGATCTGGCAGAATCTATAATTTGGATTTGAATATTTTGATATTTAATTTGCCTTCTGTGCATCACACGCTCTTATATTAATACATTACGCAAAACTGGATTATGCAGGTTTTTTATAACATATGCATTACTCTGTGCCAATCTCTCAGCGCAATCAGAGTCATTGTTTGTATCGTTATTATAAATAGTATCGACAGTTTTGTGAAAAATTAGAATAAGAGGCCATAAGGATTGACGGGGCACTTTGTAAAATTGTACTTTAGGGCCATAATTATTGATTGGAAATTCGGCCAACCTCAAAAGGATTAACTCGCTACATGAACTATCCAAAATTTGAAGCTCTTGTGCAAATTATCGAAAAATTACGAGATCCTAACGGTGGCTGCCCTTGGGATCTGAAGCAAACTCATCAATCACTACTTAGATTTCTTTTAGAAGAGAGCTATGAATTTTTGATGGCATGCGAAGATGGAAATGTGTCGGCCATGGAAGAAGAGATTGGAGATGTATTATTGCAAGTAATACTACACTGCACCATAGCTAAACAGAGCGGAACTTTTAATTTAGAAAGCGTATCCCAAGTTCTATCCGATAAATTAATTCGCCGCCATCCTCACATTTTTGGTGATTTAGAAAATAATCTCAACCCCGACGAAGTGGTGACAAATTGGAAAAAAATTAAAGAGGTGGAAAAATCGCAGGCCATCGATGGAGCGGAAAAAAAGGCCAAATTTTTTAACAATGACTATCTTAAATTCCCAGCATTATACTCTGCCTATAAAATAGGCCAAAAAAGTAATCAGATAAAGTTCGACTGGGATAATGCGGAGGCAGTGATAGGTGTGGTAGAAGGAGAATGGCGAGAGTATAAAGAAGAGCTACTAAAACCTGAAAAAAATCTTTCACACATTCAAGAAGAATTGGGTGATATTTTATTTTCCATGGCCCAACTTTTACGACATTATAAATTTGATCCAGAAGAAACTCTGCGCATGGCCAATCGTAAATTTTTGAATCGTTTTTCTCAAATGGAGGATATGATTTTGGCAGAAGGAAAATCTTTTGAAGAGATGAATCAGACACAGATGGATGTCTACTGGGATCGAGTTAAAAAAATTGAAAAAGAAGACAAACAAAGGAAAGCTTAGGAACAATGGAATATTAAATAATGATAAACCTAAAAAAAGAGTTTATTAAATTAACTTCCACTACACGCTTATATAATTGCGGAGTTCCCATAATTGGCCTCACCGGAGGAATTGCCACCGGAAAATCTTCGGTGTCCTTAATTTTAGAATCCATGAATTTTTCTGTCATTTGTGCTGATAAAATCGTCAAAGAAATTTATCGCAGGCCAGAAAGTCAACTCTTTATCCAACACCATTTTCCAGAAGTAGTAGATAGCACAACAAAGCAAATTGACTTTAGAAAATTACGGGAGAAAGTTTTTGCCAATGTAAATGATTTGGAGTTATTAGAAAATTTTCTACATCCTAAAATTAAAGATTATTTTCTTGCCTCCGTTAGTTCCCTACAGCAAGACAATAAGAGGCCCCCTTTTGTTATCTACGATGTTCCACTACTATTTGAAAAAAAAATATCGTCCTCTTTTGATTTGATTATTACGGTCTATGCCTCGAAAGAGATTCAAACAAAACGCCTGATGGCCCGAGATTCTATTGATCTATCCCTGGCCCAAAAAATTATTGCCACTCAAATGGACATAGAACAAAAACGGAAACTTTCTGATTTTGTTATTGATAATAATAGCGACAATCCAACAAGCAAACGGCAGACAAAATTGGCCACAAGCGTTCAAAACATAGTGAACATAATCACTGAAGATTAACAACTCCTTCTAAAGTCACATTCGTTAACTGCTGCGCACTGGGAATAGATAATTCATTTACTTCCAACACTTCTGGCCTATTTTCTTTCTCAATCTCCAATAAACCTTTGGCAAAAGAGATCTCCTCACTAATTTTGGTTAATTTGGCCACTAAATCTTTCAAGGTATCAATTAGTTTTTCATCTTCTTTCTGGCCTTCTATTGATAGTTCACTCATATCCTTACTGGCCGATTCTACCAGCCCATTGGCGCTATTAAATTCATCGCGGCCATGTTTAAAATCAGGAACAACGAAACCACCATTAATCATCTCAATTTTGGATATTCCAACATCTAAATTAACCATCTCATCTGAAATTTTTCTTCCCAAAGCATCTAGCCCCTTCATTTCCTGCCTGAAAGAAGTCAATACCTCCTTAACTCGGTAGGAGACAGCATCGTCTGTTTTTTCACTTATCAACATTTCATTAGTGCGCTGAACCATCTTAGACAATGATGCATCAAAATTTGCCTTCTGTTTTTTAATTGCATCTCGGCCGGCCTTAACCTTATCCAGCGAAGAGACCGTTTCCGAAATTACCTGCCGTGATTTTGCAACTGAATCTAGAACTGTTTTTTTATCGCCGACTACTTGTTTAATAATTCGTACAGTAGATTGGAAAAGAGTTTCAATTTCATTTCTTATCTCTACTACCGAGATAATACTGCCTTTAACATTACCCAATGTTTTAAAAACATCTGCTGCCTCCTGTAATAAATTTTGTGAAATTTCACCGGCCGACTGTACCAACTTTGTCTTATCCGCTAGCTGTTCGGTCAATTGCGCCACTTTCTGCAAGATTAGGCCCCTTTCATTTTCACTCTTTTCATTAAGCAGACAGAATTTTTCAAAAACTTTTTTTATCCCGGCCACATCAAAATCTTTTCCCATCTTATCTTTAGAGACTTGATCTAAATTTTTAGAAATCAAGCTATCGAGCATTCTAGAAACAGGCCCCACAATGGATTTTGTCTGATTGGCAATAGTCTCTTCTAGTGAAACAAGTGGATATAAAAATATCATAACACGCGTAACCCCGCTGTGTTCAATCGGAGAAACGTACATTTCATAGGGGATATTTTGATCTTTGTTTTTTGCCTTAATTTGAATTTGATAAATCCCCGCAATCTTATCTCGCAAAGCTAAAATAATTGGATCATCTTCTCCTAGATTAGTAAATTGCTGCAAAAAATCCCAAGTGATCGTAGTGCTACTGTTTTTTACTTTCTCTAAATTCCAAATTTCATAGAAAAGAGGATTCCCCCAGGCCAAGCTTAAATTATGGTCAAGCAATAATGCCGGAAAGGGTAATGCGTCTTGAAAGTAAGAGCCAAAGCTCATTCTTTTATGCAAGTAGTCTTTTAGCTTTGCAAATTCCAAAGAAAACTTCTTATCAAAATTCATTTCTATATCTTTAGTAGGAATTAATCCTTCACTAACTACTTGAATGAAATTTGCTTCCACGGCCCTGCGAATATTTTTAGCGCTCTGCCTATTTAATATAAATCCCAAAAAGGCAGAAAGCAGAGCAAAGCCAACTATCCCACTTAAAATCAAAAGTAGCATTTGCGAACGCTCTTCTAACAGCGCTCGCTTATCATCAATATCGGGAGAAATTTTCTGCACCCAAGTAGAGTATTTAGCACGCAAGGAACCTAATGTGTTGTTAAAGCGATCCATTTCTTCCAAATATTTTCCCAGCATACTCAACTCAACATCCACCGATGCTATCTTGGAAATAATCATGTCTTTATTGGGCCGAGAAAGAACAGAAGACTCTGTTACCTCTTTTATGGACTTGATCTCACTATTTAAATTTCTATTTAACAATCGCAAGCGATTTAGATTATAAAGTTCGGCCCCTGGGACTTTTTTTATAGATAACTGTGCCTTTAATCTGCCCGCAATTCTTGTAAGCGTTCGCCAATTATTGGAAGAGACCATTTGCTCAAACTCTTCAATTTTGGTTAGCATAACATTCATCACCGTAGATAAATCTGCCAAAGAGATTACATTATTCATGGAAGATTTTAAGGCCGCGACCCCCTTGGTGATTTCTTCATACTCACTTTGCTTGGCCACAATCCTATTGATCTGTTGCAGATCATTTTGAAATAGAATTATAGACTTTACCGCTTCAGTGGCCTGATCACTATTAATTTTGCTGCTAATAACTTTTAGATCATCACGTTTTTTGAAGTTATCAACTAAAATAGAGGCCTCAAAAATTGCGTTAATATTTTCCACGTTCGCTGGCCCATCAAACCAGTAAGTGTAAATGCCAAGGCCCAAGGCAGTTATTAGCGATAATAAAACAAAGGTATAATAGTAGTGAACAATACTGGAAATTTTAATCTTCATAATTTCTCCCGAACCCATCCATGGTTGTAAATATTATGATAGAAAGAAAATGAAATAGAAAGTAAAAGCTATGACAGAGAAGCTTAAACTAATTTGCTCTGGAATTTTAGAGTTTATAGAGATTTTAGAGATTATTAGAGATTAGAAAAATCACATTGAGAGATCTTCTGGAGAATCAAATACGCCCTTGAGCTTACTCTTTAGCTTGATAATCGCTTGCGTATGCAACTGAGAGACTCGAGATTCCGTAACATCCAATACCTGACCAATTTCTTTTAGATTCAAATCCTCATAGTAGTACAACGAAAGCACCAGGCGTTGTTTTTCCGGTAAGGCCTTAATTCCTTCTTTAATTTTTTCTCGAATATCGCTATGACTTACGGCCACAAAAGGATTGGAAGTTTTACTACTTTCCATTACACCTGCAATTAGTTTTTTGTCCCCTCTATTAAATGTGGCCGAGTCATCAATATTGAGTAACGAAATGGATTTTGCTTTATTGAGCAAGTCATGGAATTCTTCTTGAGAAATATGCAATTCTTCACACATTTCTTCATCGGTGGCCGGACGGCCAAGCGAGGCCTCGAGCTTCGAATAAGTTCGCTCTACTAATTTTGCCTTTTCTCTGATGGAACGCGGAACCCAATCTTGCGCACGCAACTCATCTAAAATAGCACCTCTAATTCTAAATTCGGCATAAGTTTTAAATTTGTTATCGCGCGATGGATCAAACTTCTCAATGGCATCCATTAGGCCAATGACTCCACAGGAAATTAAATCATCCAGCTCAATATTGGCGGGAAGACGTGAAGCTATTTTCTGTGCAATATACTTAATCAGTGGAGCATACTCAACAATGATTTTATCTTTAACATCCGGGCCAACTGTTGAGCGATAGTCTGTTAGGTTTTTTAGTTTGTTTGACAAGGTTGACATGCAGCACTCCTTAGCTAATCACGTGGTGAACATTCTGTTCACTGCCAACTGGTTTAGCGCAATAATCATTTCTGATTTCGCCAGTGGCCTCAAGCTCCTCGGTAAAGCGGCCAACGACTTTACGAAAATTATCATCGAGGGAATTTTTTTCCGCAGAAAGCAATATAGAATCAAAAAGATCAATCGCCTGATCATTCTTGAAAATATTGCCTAGTATGTGCAAGCGACATTGCAAATAACTATCAACTGTATCAGAGATTATCTTAACCATGCGTTGATATTGAGCAACTGAGGAGACCTTGTTGATAATCAGATGATTCTCATTTACTCCATATTTTGTTTTCAATATTTTCATTAGTGCATAAGAGTCAGTTATTGAAGATTTATCTGGAGTAATCACAACAAAACGATAGTCAGTGTAAGCATTAATAGTCAGATTCTCTTGGGCAATTCCTGCCGGGCAATCCAAAACTATGTAGTCATAATTTCGCTCTTGTTCGATAAGAATATTTATCACGATCTTATCTAGATCAAGGCCATTGGAAAAAAGTTCCACATCTCCATTACAGCCTGATAGCAAATGAAAATTTCCATCTTTGTATAGACATTCCTCAAACGGAACCTGCTTGACCACAAAAGAGTAAATATTATTACTAAGTGGCAGTCCTAATTTGATATGAGTATTAGAAAGATTATAATCGCAATCAATCAGTAAAACTTTATTGCCGGCCTCTGCAAGCAATTTGGCCACTTTGATAGAAACGGAAGTCTTACCAACTCCGCCTTTACCACCAGTTACTGATATCGTTTTGCAATTACGCCAATTGACTGCTGGTTCTTTCGCAACAGCACCAGCATAACGGTTGTTACCAAGCAACCACTGCGATACATTCCTGTCCGACATCCTGTCTCCCTATATTATTTGCCTTCCTAGCAAATAGCTATTACCAAAAAATTAAGCGCCAATCATCTTTAGTCTAGCTGAAAAATTCCAGCTAAAATCCGCTCTCCGGTTGCTGACTCCAAATCGTCTGGGATGACATCTCCGGTCCCATAAAATTTGAATGGCAGATCTTTCATCTCACTGGTTAAGTTGAATATTGCACCGAAATTCAAACATAAATCCAAATGCGAAACAATTATCCCGTTGGCGATCTTGCGATACTGCGCCATTACCTTTTTATTATACAGCTCTGTATGAATTGCGGAAAGAGAGATCAATACTTCCACCTTGCGGAAGGATCGTTGCAATCCATCAATAAATCTACGTGCTTCATTTATTTCTTTATTAAAGTTTTTATAATCAATAAAAACCGACCGGCCGGTCTCTTCTGCTTTTCTACATTCTGAAACAATTTCAGCAATGGAGCTAGTATGAATTATCGTTAAATCAAAAATTTTCTCTGCAAAACTTATTTTTTTGTTTTCAACAAAAGAACTCTTCTGCTCTCTTTGTAAATCATTGGTAATAATGATTGCATCATTTTTTAAGGCGGCCAATTTAATGGCCATACTGCTTTGTCCACTAGAAGTCTCTGACAATAAGACGGTGATCACATTAGTGTCATTATCCACCTGTGAAAAAAGTGGCATATCAACATGCACATCTTTTAACATCTCTTTTAAAGCAAATTCATACACGATATCTACGGAGTCCAATTCCTTTTCACCTAAATCGAACATCATCTTCTTGGCCAGGCCATTTATATACACTTCCGAGATGTCCAGGCTTCTTAAAGAACTACGCAAGTGATTTAGGCCAGTCGGTTCGCGTTTAGAAAATTCTTGTACCTGACGAGACAGAAGATATATTTGTTTTTCTAATTCCTCAATTCTTCCACCATCGATATTTTCCTCGACTGCGTTATTTTGAACTATCGTTTTAGCTGTGTTAGAAGTTGCGGCCCCCTGTCCAAGAAATTCATTTAAGGCAGAGGATGTTGCCGTTAAGTTATTTGTTGCTTGCCCTACATCTTGATAGGCTGAACTTAACTCCACCGGTATATCGCGTTTACTTTTTTGTTTTAAAAATTCGTCGAGCGATGGCCCACTAATTTGGCCTTCTTCTTTTGTTGATTTTACCTGTTTATTTAGGCCTAATTTACCATAAGAAGGCCCCTCATTTTGCGAAGGCCTAGCTGTTCCGGCATTAACCTTCTCGCTAGATTTAGCATGGGAATCGATCATATTAGAAATATAAGAAGCATTATTAGAATAAAATTTCTCTTTTTGTTCACCGTCTAAAACGCGATCAACCTTGGCCTTTTTAGTATAATTTTTTTCAGAAATTGCCGCAGTGATTTCTATCCGCCCTTTTTTGAAAGCGCCTTTAAGTCCTTTGTTCGTGACTGTTTTTAAAATGATGGCATCAGGGCCTAACTCCTTTTTGATGTTTTTTAATGCCTCGTCCAAAGTGTCGGCCTCAAATTTTCTTACATACATCTTACAACCTCACTGTTCCTAATGAACGAATGTTAACATCGGGGCTTAGTTCATTATGACTTACTACCGTTAAATTTGGTATAAATTTTTCAGTCAATTTTTTAAAATGGGAACGTATAACTGGAGAACACAAAACTACCATCTTCTCTCCCAAATTAGTTGCCTCTTCAATTTTTTCATTCAAACTGGCCAAAATAGTTTGCGTGACTTTAGGATCTAGTGATAGCTGTTGGCCGTGATCTGTTTGAATAAGATTTGAAGCTATTGACTCTTCAATAGTTCTATCCAGCGTAAAAAGAGGAATATCTCCTTCTCCACTCTTAACTCCGGCAGTAATAGTGCGATAAAGCGCTTGGCGCACGTGCTCTGTCAAGCTATCTGTGTCTTTAGTCTTTACACCATATTCAGATAGCGTTTCTAAAATTGTTCGCAAATCTCGAATGGAAACACCCTCTCGCAAAAGATTTTGTAATGATTTAAGAACAATACCCAAAGGTAAAATCTCTGGTACCAAATCACTAACAATTTTAGGATATTCTTGTTTAAAATTATCAAGAACTCGCACTAACTCTTGCCGGCCAAAAAGTTCATGCAAATTATTTTTCAACACCTCTGTTAAATGCGTGGCCACCACGGTAGAAAGATCCACAACCGTGTAACCATAGTATTGAGCATCATCACGTTGATCTGCCACAATCCAGACGGCCGGTAAACCAAAAACCGGCTCCACTGTTTCAACGCCACTAATTTTCTCAATTACAGAACCAGGATCCATGGCCAAAAAGTGATCAACTAGTAATTCTCCCTTAGCTACCATAATACCCTTAATTTTTACGACATAGCCCCCTGGCTTTAACTCCAAATTATCCTTAATGCGCACAGAAGGAATGATAATCCCCCAATCTAGGGCAAATTGCTTTCGGATATGCGTAATCCTCTCTAATAAATCTCCATTTTGTTCTGAATCAACAAGACTCACCAATCCATATCCAACTTCTAACTCCACCAACTCCAAAGATAAAAGATCTTCCAAATTTTCTGGCCGCGCCTTCTTATCTTCCGGAACTTCTGCTGCTTTATCTTGCGCAATCTTTTCATTTTGTTTATCAATTTTATAAGCAATGGTGGCCAAGACTCCCGATATGGCCATAAAGGGCACAGTTGGCAGGCCGATAAATGCAAAAACGAAAGAGGCACTTGCGGCCATATAAATGGCCCGAGGGTGAAGTTGCAACTGTTTAGTTAGGGCATCACCCAAAGAGTGCTCTGTAGCGTTACGAGTTACAATAATACCTGCGGCCGTAGAGATGATAATGGCCGGAATCTGAGTGATCAAACCATCTCCCACCGTTAACAAGGTAAATGTTTGAGCAGCATCAGTCATGCTCATACCACTTTGCGCCACTCCAATAATCATCCCGGCAATAATATTCAAAGCAGTAATCATAATACCAGCAATGGCGTCTCCACGTACAAACTTGGAAGCACCATCCATAGATCCATAAAAGTCTGCCTCTTCTGCGATCTCTCTTCGACGACGCTTAGCTTCCTGATCATTGATAATTCCCGCATTCAAATCTGCATCAATGGCCATCTGCTTTCCGGGCATAGCATCCAAGGTGAAACGAGCAGCGACCTCAGCAACACGCCCGGCACCTTTGGTGATAACCATAAAGTTAATAATAACCAAAATTATAAAAATTATGATACCAACAACATAATTACCTTCGACAACAAACTCACCAAAAGATTGAATGATCTCTCCCGCCGCCTCCGTACCATCAGTTCCTCCATGTAGTAAAATATTTCGAGTGGAGGCAATATTTAAGGCCAAGCGAAACAAAGTGGTAATCAACAAAACCGTGGGGAAAGTGGAAAAATCTAGTGGCCTTTTTGAATAAACAGAAACTAACAAAATTACAACTGAGATGGCCAAGGTCATCGCCAAAAATAAGTCTAACACCATCGGCGGAACAGGCACAATCATAACCCCTAAAACCAAAAACAATCCAACCGCCACCGCCAATTCCGAGTTTTTATTTAAAAATTTCAATTTGCTCAAAATACCATTCATAATAATCTATCCCAGCATCTGTTAATCTAAGCTAATTGCCTTTTCTTTTTTCTTTAGTTTATAAACAAAGGCCAAAACCTCCGCCACTGCTTTATACAGTGCTCGCGGAACAGCTTCACCAACCTTAACTGTCTTATATAAATTTCGCGCCAGAGGCACATTTTCAACTAATGGAATATGATGGGCCTTGGCAATCTCTCTAATGAAAAAGGCCAGATGATCAGCTCCTTTGGCCAGCACCAGTGGAGAAACCATATTTTCAGGATCATACTTAAGCGCAACACTAATATGAGTGGGATTGGTTACTATTACATCGGCCTTGGGAATATCTTTCATCATTCGCTTGTTAGCAACTTCTCGCTGAATATTTTTAATTCTCTGTTTAATTTCTGGACTTCCCTCTTGCTCTTTGTGTTCTCGCTTTAACTCATCTTTGGTTTGCATTAACCGTTTGCGATAAGAAAGCTTCTGATAGGTAAAATCACCAAGGGAGATGACAAACAAACCCAACAAAATAGCAAATACCAAATTGGCCAACATATCTTTTGCAATCAAAAAAGAATTAGCAAAATCAACATGCAAAAATCCCGCATACTTGGCCAAATCATCTTTTATAAATAGATAGACAGTTGCTAGTACTACTGTAAATTTAAAAACACCCTTGATTGCCTCGACAACAGAACGAAAAGTAAATAATCGCTTAACTCCATTTATGGGATTGATGCGATCAAATTTTAACGATAAAACTTCTGGAGCAAACAGAAAACCAAATTGCAAAACATTGCTAAACACATCAATAATCAGTGCCGTCAAAAAAACTGGGGCCACACATTTAATGGAGGCCACCATGGTTTTTTCAACAATCATCTTCTGCGCTTCCGTAGAAAATGCTTTGCTAATATCCAACATATACAACCACTCTATGTAAGTGGCCAAAGTTTCATAAATGTAAACCAAGGATAAGACTAAAGATAAAGAACAGGCGGCCAATACCAAAATACTGGTAAGTTCTTTGGAAGATGAGACCTCTCCCCTTTTTCGGAATTGCTCTATCCGATAGGTGGAAGGTTCTTCTGTCTTTTCGCCATCTGAATCTTCGGCCATAGATTCCTTCTATCCTTTAAGTACTTAGCATATGAAACCAATCTGCTAAGTAATCGAGATACATCTTGTATCCCACATTAAAAAATTCCCCCGAAATAGAAATAAATATTAAAAAACCTAATCCAATATTAACTACAAAGCTCACCATTAATACGTTCATCTGAGGCACTGTTCGGGCAATAATTCCCAAGACTCCCATAATTATCAAGTTAACTACAATAATCGGAGAGGCAAGCATTAATGCCGATACAAAGGTGGCGGAAAAAAACTTAGAAAAAAATGGAATCAGAGTCCGTAAATTTCCCCAATCAAAAATATGCACAGAGGAAAAACTCCCCAACATCCCCTTAAACATTGGGAGCAGTGCTCCTGTCGAAATAATCATTACCAACATAGTCCAATGAATTAACTCTTCGTAAGGGCCCACGGCCACTCCTGCCGATTGATCAAAATAACGAACCGCAGAGAATCCTAGCTGCTGCGTCATCACTCCTCCTGCGGCCACAAAAACTTGCATAATAACTTTGACCATATATCCGATCACAAGTCCTACTAATACGTTATAGATGGTGAGAATCCAAAAATTATTCACCCCCATATAATCAATATCGCGATAAACTTCCGAAGCAACTATGGGGAAAAAACCATAGGAGATAACCAAGGTGGCCAAAATAGTAACAATCATCGGGATAGAGACATTATCAAAAAGTGGCAATTGCATAATGATGGGCAACACTCTGGAAAAAATTAACCAGAAGGCAATAATCACTCGATAATCATCTATCACTACATTAATCATTTACCTAATACCACCTGCGGAATACTGGTATATAACTCCCGCGTATAACTGGTTATTGTGTCTGACATCCAGGGAGCACAAATAACCAGTGCTCCCACAATGACTAAAATCTTTGGAATAAAAGAAAGTGTTTGTTCATTAATCTGTGTCACCGCTTGAAAAAGTGAAACTAAAATACCCATGAAGAGTGCCGCCAGCAACATTGGAGCAGAGATCATCAGAGTAACCTTGATGGCCTGGTTAGCAATATTAGCAACAAATTCATCTGGCATAAAACAACTCCTCTAGTTAAACGATCGCAAAATTGAACCAGTGACTAACTGCCATCCATCAACCAAAACAAAAAGCAGCAGCTTAAATGGCAAAGAAATTACCACCGGAGGCAACATCATCATTCCCATGGCCATAAGTACCGAGGCCACCACCATATCTAAAATCAAAAATGGAATATAAAGCAAGAAGCCAATTTGAAAGGCGGTTTTTAATTCAGAAATTATAAAAGCGGGAATTAAAAAATGAATGGGAACTTCTTCGATAGTGTTAGGCGCGGCCTTTCCAGTCACATCATAAAAAAGGCCAATGTCTGTTTTTCTTACTTGTTTACTCATAAAGGCCCGCATATCTAACGTAATTTCATCAATGGCCTCAGTAGTTGTTATCTTTTTATCGAGATAGGGCAAAATGGCCTTTTGATAAATGGCCTCACCAGTTGGCTGCATAACAAAGATAGATAAAAATACCGCCAGTCCAATTAAAAGCTGATTGGGTGGAAGATTTTGAGTACCCAGCGCTTGGCGCATAAATCCCAAAACCACCACAATACGGGTAAAGCAGGTCGTTAAAATAATTATGGCCGGTGCTACTGTTAATAACGTGAAAAGAACTAAAACCTTTATAGTATCAACGAGGTCAACTCCTTGGCCGAAATTAACAGAAAGTCCTGGTAGATTTAGGCCATTAGGATTGGTAGACTGCGCAGATAAAGGAAGTGCGGCCATAAGCATAATCAGCGTAAGCAAAATTTTTCGGCCATCTATAATCTTATCTATTTTCTTCATCTGCTTCTCACCTATCCCTATTGCAATGACTTTAAACTTTTAACCTTACTTTTTATCTGCTCTGAAAATTTTACCACTGAGGGAGAATCTGCAACTTTAACCGTATTGGCGGAAAGCTCTTCCTTCAAACTAAAAGAGGGAGTATTCAAATTGGCCGCCGACAAACTGGTGTCAAAATTACTTCCAGTAATTTGCTCTTCTCCTGTTTTTAGTAATGAG
The DNA here is from genome assembly GCA_001770205.1 of Bdellovibrionales bacterium RIFOXYD12_FULL_39_22. Classification (GTDB taxonomy): domain Bacteria; phylum Bdellovibrionota; class Bacteriovoracia; order Bacteriovoracales; family Bacteriovoracaceae; genus YD12-FULL-39-22. Next base: position 87,194 of record MEQL01000038.1, on the reverse strand, counting down.
GTGGTATTTTTTACCTCTGTTAAAAACTGTAGTCCTCGTTCATCTGAACTTAGCAATAAAACTTGCTCATGAACTTTTACTAGCACCAGATGTTTCTTCGGAGCAACATAAGTCGTGTTTAGAACCGTTACCAGATTCATATTATTCAAGAAGGCCAAGCGACTCTTTTTTAAAACACCCTTTTTTAAAAGAGAAACTATCCCATAAAAAAGCACCAGAACAATACCCATGAAGGCCACAAACTTCCCAATATATTTGGCCACCGAAAAACCTTCTCCGGCCAATTTCTCCTGTGCTTTATCCACACTAGAAAGCGAGGTTTTAACTTTGTCTTCAACGATATCACCAACAGAGCGTCCTTTTTTATCTTTCTTATTAAAAGTTGTTTCTTTCTTAACTTTATTATTGTTAGCATCCTTATCTTGTAATAGTTGTTCTAAAAGCTGATCATCGTACTTACTATCTTGAACTGCCGGATCTCCAACCTCTTTAAGTTTTGGCATAGCAAACTCAATTTCCTCTTTTTTGCTAGTATTGCCTTTAGGAATTCCCACCTCGATCTTTCCATTTTGTATATTCAAAAAAAGATCCTTATCGCTCTCTTTAACCGAATAGGGAATCAGTGCGCGAAAGCGCACAACTTTTTTATCGAATTGATAGGCCATAATAGTAGTATCAAATTTATCCCCACCAAGAGAGATCTGCTTTTCTATCTTTGGCCAGACTGTGGCATCGGCCAATTCTACTTGCACAATAGACTCGTGAGATTTTCCACCGGCCTCATTTTGTTTTATGGTTAATTCTGGTTTTACCTCCAAATCACCATTGTATCCGATAGTGATTACTGCCACATCATCTGGCCGATCATCTACACTAATGGAATCAATCTTGGCCTTGGCAAAAAGTGAACTATTTAGGGCCATGCTTAAAATAAAAACAAATGCGATGGTTCGTTTTTTTTGCTTGTAAAACTTCATCATATAATCTTCCTATTTTAATGTTTCAATTCTATCGATAGGACTAATAATATCTGTTAAACGAATGCCAAATTTTTCGTTAACTACCACCACCTCTCCCTTGGCCACCAATTTACCATTGACTAAAATCTCCAGCGGTTCTCCGGCCAACTTGTCTAATTCTAAAACAGAACCTTGGCCTAACTGTAATAAATCTTTGATCACCAAAGATGTTCTTCCTAACTCAACAGTTACTTTCAGCGGAATATCCAAGATAAAATCAAGATTTTGCACTTTCAGCCTATTGAGTGCATCGTCACCTACTTTTGCCGCATCGGCCAATTCCTTAACTTTTGTTTTACTAACTTCTCGGTTGGTTGCTGCCTCTTTTATCGCTGCGTTGTCACTTACTTGCTCAATCATATTTCCCTCTCTCTATTTAAATGTTGCTCATCATATCGTTATATCGTTACTATTTGTTTGCTAAAAGTTGTGTTACTTGTACGGCCCGATTACCTTTATAAACTCCCATCAAGCATTTCATCTTATCTATACCCTCTACAGTTAAACTTACCTCTCCCGATGCCTCCTGATTAAGTGGAATAACATCTCCGACATTGAGATTAAGTAAATCTCCGACTGTCATTTCTGATTCTCCAAGCTTTACAACAATGGTGGCCTTGGTATCGACGATATGCGCATTCATGGCCTGCGTCCAAATAGTGTCGGCCATTTCATTATCAGTCTGAAAACTTGAACTTAATTTTTGCTTAATTGGCTCTATGGTGGAATAGGGAACAACAATCATAATCGTTCCCGAGGCCGCTTCAAATTCTATCTCTAACGTAGTTGCAATAATAACATCAGAAGGCGGAACCACCCCAACAAACTGAGGATTAATTTCTGTCCTTAGATATTGAGCATCAATCCGATGAACCGGTGCCCAGGCCTCTTCTAAATCACCAATGGCCATATCCATAACTTTTTTCATAAAAGAGAGTTCAATTTGGGTAAACTCTTTTCCTTCAATTTTAGTAAATGGCCGATCAGTTCCTCCAAAATAGGAATCAATAATCGCATAAGCTAGTTTAGATTCAAAAACCAAAAGTGCGGGGCCTCGCAATTCATTAAAACGCATAATGCACATACAAGACGGAATAGGCAGCGTGTTAACAAACTCACCAAACTTTAAAAGATCGGTAGAAATCATGGAGATAGTAGAAATTTTTCGAAGAGAATTTGAGAGAGAAACACGAAAGGATCTTATAAAACGTTCATAGATAATCTCCAAGATAGGCATTCTTCCTCGAATAACCCTATCTTGATTGGTAAGATCATAGCTCTGTATATTTTCATCGCCTTCTTCACCTGCGTCAAAATCATCCTTGTCAAATCCTCCGCTGCTGCCACCGCCGCTAGACGAATCACTATCGTTAACCGCATTTAAAAGCGCATCTACTTCATCCTGACTTAGAACCTGTGCCATACAATCCCCTCCTGGGATAGTCTGTCCTTGCTGACTGTCTACTCTAATTGATCTGAAAACCTACATAATATATATCAACAATACTCCCCTCAACTAAGAAGGTATTTATCGCCGCCTTAATCTCCTCTTTTAAATATTGCTTTCCTTCAACTTTTAAAAGATCTGCCGGCCGCTTAGAATTTAAAATACTGATGATGCTATCGCGTATCTGCGGTTTTCTGGCCTTAAATTCTTCCTCATTTGAATCACGACTAAATTTTAGCACTGCCTCCAAGCGCACATAACGACGAGGCCCATCTCCTTGTGCCAAATTAGCAGTGAATCCTTCTAGCGGAAAAAGCTTTCCTTCATCTTCTTTTGCTTCACCAGTGACCTCATTTTCTGCCGCCTTTGCCTCTTTTATTTCTGCCCGCACAATATCTTGAATGGAAGTTTCTGCGGCCTCTTTTTGATGCATGGTATATTGAAAATATCCAACTGCCCCAATCAGTCCTGTGTTTAAAAAAAGCAAAATAGTTAAAATAGGATTTGCATGAACAGTTGCTTTATTAGGTTCTTTAAAATCTTCTGCTTTGGGAGCGGCCTCTTTTTCTGCCATATGGTACCATCCATGGAAAATTTTTCTTATCCTGGCCCACCGTTTTCCTAACTGCAGGCCCACTGTCAAAAATTATACATTCAATGTTAGTTTGAATCAAGATCGCCTGCTATTGCCGGGAAATTTCTACCTGTTTTGTTCAATAGTGGCCCTTTTTGCCTAGATGGTAGCATTTTGCTCTGTCATTTTTCTGACAACTAGTTGTTTGCCTTTTCTATTTTTTTATTTAATGCTGCGGCCCAAACCTGGGCCATCTTGACACCGTGGGCACGAAAAAGTGCATCATGTGAGAGGGGATTAACAATATTAGAAACCATGGCCGCCTTTCCATCAGTTTTATCAAACCAATCGGTAATACTAAATATGGCATCACCGTCCTTATCTACCATAGTTGCCAAAAAAGCAGAGCCTGTCGAGGCAGCACCAGTCATCTCTCCATGAATATCGGTACAGGATCTACAAGAAAAGGAATATCCATAATCGTTTATTAGCAATGCTGCATCCACCTTCAAGGCCGCAATAGAGGCCTTGATGTAGTTACGTTCCTCTTCATTATCAAAAAATTCACTCTCACTTGGCCAATCATATTCCGGCCCAAAACTATTAAATCCCTCTGGGCCAACACAAAGGCGGCCAAAATTTTTATTCCGCTGTCCATCACTCTCTACGCTGTGGCGATGGTCAAGTGACATGAACGTTTTATTTGCGGCCATCTCTGCCAAAGAAATTACTTCAAACTTTAGTCCTTGTTTATTTAACTCTTCGATAAATGCCTTATGGGCCAGCGTGGCCGCTCTTTTTCCATTTCCTTCTGCGATTTTTTTTGACTTAGAACTAAATGCCTCTACGCCTACTCTATTTTTTCTTGCATCCGTTAAAAAGATTATTTGGGCCGGAACAGTATAGATAATTACCGCCACTTTTTTTACATCGTCTAAATCATCCTCTTCAAAAGGTAAGGCCGTAGCACAAGATAAAAAAATAAAAAGCAAGGGAAGAAAAAAAATAGACAAGTAATTAAACTTAACATTCATCAGTTGTGATTTATACCAATGGATAGTTTTTCTTTCCAGACATAGAGCTCTTCTTCAATGGCAACTCGCAAGGCCTCTTTCCAGCCATTTAAAATATGGCCAACCCTCTGCTGATCACCTTTTAATCCTCCCCCCATATTTTCTCCTTCCAAAACAATGCGCAAAAGGATTGGAGAGAGGTGACGATAAAATTCTAACAAATCCGGGATCTCTTCTATGGCCGGATCTAAAACATCAAAGGCCGGATCACTTAAAGAATTTATCGCTGATTCAATTTCAAAAAGAAAGGTTATCATTGGATAGATATCATCGAAGGATAAAAGTTCTTTTAAGTCGTTACAAAAAGCATCAATCAATTCCGACTGTGATAGGCCGATAATTGCTTTAGAAGCAACTTGTTTGACCAAGGATAAATCAGCACTCTTCTTGTTTAAATTATCAAGCAGAGTGCTGCTCTTTGGCCGTCTATTTCCAAAATCTGGATAAGAAGAAGTTACCATAAAAAACTCTTAGGCCTAAAGAGAATCGGTGTCAACCTTACAGCGATATTTTACCTTTCTCTTTTAGCTTTGTAATTAAATCCTCAAAATAAGAAAGCGGATACGCTCCCTTTATTGGGATACCATTTAAAATAAATCCGGGCGTTCCTTGGAAGCCAAACTCAGCGGCCTCTTTTTCATCTTGCTCAATTCTATCTAAAACTTCTTTCGAATTAATATCTTTGGCCAGCTTGCCCATATCCACGCCAAGCGAAGAGGCGGCCTTCTTCAAAAATGACTCTCCTAAACTCAACTTCCCTTGATTGTTATAAAGCTCATCATGAAATTTAAACGCCTTCTCTGCGCTTTGTAAGCGAATAGCTTCATAGTATTGAGAAGAAATTTTGGCCTTATCATGGAAGCTTAGAGGCAGATGTTTATAGATGAATTGAATTTTCCCTTCATATTTTTTCAACATTTCTACTACCACAGAGGTGAAGGCCTTTGAACAATATGGACATTGATAATCGGAGTATTCCACTAAAACAATTGGGGCGCCTTTTGTTCCGCGAATAGCTTCATCATCTCGAATATTGGGTTTAAGCGGAGTATTAAAATATTCCTCCACCTGCTTTCGCTCCTCTTCATCTCTCATCTTGGCCATCTCTGCCTGCGCATTTTGTGCGGCCGACTGAATTGCCATCATTATCTTTGCCGGATTTGCTTTAATTGCTTCTGTTAAGATCTCAGGATCAGAAACCAAGGCCTTTTTCATTTTTTCTTTTAGTTGGGCATCGGACATACATCCGGCCAATGACAACATAAGCAGCGACAACAGGGCGATCAAACTAATAGATTTCATTCTTACATCCTTTTGAAAAAAAAATTATTAATCAGCTACAAACAGCGGGGGAAAATAATCGAACTAGTAGATGATACACTATAAGATTAATTATTCAATGGCCGTTCACTACTCTCGTCTAATTTTAATGTTGGTGATCGTGACGTTAGTTAGCGGACGATCTTGAGGGTTAGTTTTTGTAACCCCAATCTTGTGAACCACGTTCATTCCCTTTACTACTTTACCAAAAACTGTATGTCGTCCATCCAAATGTGGAGTAGGAGCGAGGGTAATAAAAAACTGTGAACCGTTGGTACCAGGCCCTGCATTGGCCATAGATAAAATACCCTCTACGTTGTGACGCAACATTGGCACAATTTCATCTCGAAAGCGATAACCTGGCCCGCCCATACCTGTTCCATCGGGACAGCCTCCTTGGATCATAAATCCCTCAATTACTCTGTGAAAAATAAGTCCATCATAAAATGGCCCATTGCGCTTAGTCTCTTGCCGGCCCTCTGCTAAATTGACAAAATTCCAAACTGTCTCAGGACACTCTTTAGCATATAGTTCGATTTCAAAATCTCCCAAAGTTGTTTTAAATTCCGCATACAACTTATTGGCCTCTTCTTTGTAATCGTTTTTTTTGACCTCTTTTCCACCAAACATAGACACTCCTTATTTTTTAAAGACTCTCCGATAAAAAGAAAAAATTCTAGAAATAATGTATTATGAATTTACCTCTAAATTCAACTGGTTTGTTATAACCGCTAGGCAAAAACAGATGAATCTCTGGCCGCAAGGCCTCCTCCTGCACTAGCTCTCCGCTCGAAGGAGAAAGAATCTCTTCAATATTCAAAAGCTGTCCAGGCGCTTCAACACTGGCCTCGTCATAAATAGAAAACATCTCATAGGGAATTGCTCTGATATTTCTCTCTTCCAAATCATTATCTTTAAAAAATTTACTAAAATCAAAGTGGCCAAGACAAAGAGAAACAAATACTGGGTGGCCTAAATCCATCGTTGAATTATCCATCAGCTTTTTTAATTTTTTTATATCCTCGCTTTTAGTTATAAAAGGGTCTATCCAAACAACATGCACCCTTTTAAACTCTGGCCGGTGAAACTCCTTAATGTTCCCTTGAACCATATCAGAAACTCTAAAAAAAAGATTTTCCTCATTGGAAAAAAGAAGATAATCTGCTCCATAATCACGCTTTTGCTGTTCATAGTTCTTATTAAACATGTATTGAAATTGTACCGCCTGCTCATAACTTAAAGAAAAACTTTCACGCAAACTTTTATAATTAAAATAACGAAGTGAGTAGTTGCGACGACAGACGGCCGTCTGAGAATAGTTGGCCCACTGCGGGATGTCGGGAAGAAAATATTTGATAATTCCTACGCCAGCGAAATACTCTGATAAATTTCGTCGTTGCATGCCATAATCTGCGGTCTTTGCCACTCCAAAGTTATCTCTCTCTTCTATTACTTTAACTCTATTGGATTGGCCATTAGCACAAGCTTGTAAAATTAAAACCAAAAAAAACAAGATGGCAGTTTTGCTAAATTTTTTTTCAAAAGTTGGTGACATTGAAAAAGTATACCCTGATCGCTTAGTTTTTTATAGAAAATATACTTTGCTATCACCATGATCGACTACGGAAAATTCTGCAAACTTATACATAAAATCTATAAAACTTCGAAGAGCATCAAATGTCGGATATGATTTATCAAACTCACACCCATACTGCATATAGGTTTGTCCATCCGCCCCTACACTCTCTCGAGCATATTTAGGGGCAACTACAATGGGAATATAAGAATGCTTTGTAAAATAGATCCGCAAGTTAAGCTCTGTATCTATTGGTAGTTTATGATCCCTTTTCACATTCCAAGGAACTTGAAAAAGACAACCATCATACGATATATCCACCATTTCTATGGGGTAAATTGAACTATTTTGATCAAGCACTGAATAAGTTCCCATCACACTATCAAAAAAAATGCGCTCGAAACTCCGACGTTTTTTCTCAATTATTTCATCCCTTTTCTTACTGAAATCTAAAAGTTTATCCGTCATATGCCCCTCATAGTTAAAAGCAGAGACTTCTCTACTCCAGCTTCCATCGGACAACTTGCATCACTTCTAAAATTTATTTTGGCCGCCCTGTGGGGAAGGGAAAAAATTCCCCTCCCTTTTGTTACCTTGCTTTCTTTATTACTCGTCGGCTCCAATATCCCATACGGAGCGGGCCGCTCCATCTATATCATCGCTTATTGGTAACACGGTATCACCCGAGAGAGTTGTTCCTCCGCTAACATCACTATCGTTAGTATGTAAATCATCGTTAGTGTAGTCACTATCAACAACGTAAGCGGTAAAATCTATTACTTTATTTTTTTGAGTTGCATTAGGAGAGCTTCCATCTTCTGATAGATTTGCGGTACTGCTAGTTATATTGGCGAGGACATAATCGGAAAGAGTCGTTTTTTGCACTAAATTATTTTTTAGATAAAATAAATTATTTGCACTAGCACCCTTTAGAAAAATACCGTTTGAGGCAGCATCTACCACACTATTATTGTAAACCGCTGCCAATAATGGCCAATACTGATTGATACTATTGTCTAGAAAGATTCCCTGCTCCCAAGCATAAATAGCATTATTCCAAATTTTAACAACCGCTCGTGCTTTCACTTCGGATAGATCGATACCATTACCGCGATCAGTTGTGGCGGCCGACGCAATTATATTTTTCTCAACCTGCAACTCTCCTTCCCCGGTGTATTTTATTCCATCCGCACCATCAATGTTGGTAAAAATTTGCAATCCTAAAACTCGTACATAATCCACATCCAAATGCAAGGCCGCTTCCCCGTTGCCAGAATTTATTATGTAGCGATTGCTTGCATATTTACCGACATGTCTTGCACTCTGTTTTGTTTGTGCTGCACTCGTTGGGGTAAAAATATTTATATAATTTCCCCCTTCTGTAATCCAACCAATAAATTGTGGTTGAGAATTATCCGCAACATTATCGTCTACGCAGACAATATTCCAAATAACATCGGCCGTGACTAAATTTTTGCTGCTATCAAAATCATCAAAATCCCCCATTCCGATATTGGTATTTTCTGTCATTGTAGCAGCATCGGCCAAGGAAGCATAAGGCCGATAAATTGTCCAGGTCGCCGTACTAGAAATATTGCTGGCCGGAGCATCTCCATTTGCATTCTTTACTGTAAAGAGAGTGTCACTAATAATTCCATGAATAAAAAGGATGGTTGATCCATTGATAACTAATGCATCCCCAACTGTAACCTCTCCATACGGTAACAGCTCAAAACTTGCCTGAGAGGTGGCGGCAGTTACCACTAATTCGTTATCGACTGACCCTGTTACCTTGGCGGCAGAGCTAGCACTTACCGAGCGAAAAATCTGCTTACCCACTGGTAGTGTCACCTCGCCAATTACTGGCGATCCACTTATACCATCTGGGTCAATGGCCACTGCTTTCACATTGAAATGATTTCCTGGATTAGTAAGGCCGGTTACTGTTCCCGTACACACATTTTGTCCGGCCACTCTGGCCAAGCTAAAATATGTTCCCAGTTGTGGGTCACAATTTACTCCACTTACTGCCTCATTACAGTAATAGAGTCTAACAATCCCATCGCCATTTTGATCATCACTGCAAGCAACATCTGCCGTAAAGCGATTGCCGTAGATATGATGCAAATCAAGTGTTCCTAGCGTTAGCACATTAATAGAGAAACTAACAAGTGCAGTATTACCCAAATTAGGAGAAATCAAAGTCACTGTTTTAATCTCTGCCACGGTTGATTTTAGGCCACAACTTGCCACCCCGCTAGCATTTGTGGGCCCACAAGCAACTTTAGTATAACTTGCACCTGAGACGCTGAAATCGGGAGTTACTCCTGAAATCAAATTACCATTAATATCGGTCAAAGTAATAGTAATGGCCGCAACCGCCACTCCATCTGCGGCAGTATATCCTCCTGGGCCTGTAATATTAGAGTTTACAGCAACAGCTGCCCCGGGTTGTGCAGTTAACAGCACTGGGGCCACTGCCAAGGCCGGTGAGATCAAGGCCACTGTTTTTGCCTCTGCCTTAGTGGATTTAATTGTACATTGGGCCACTCCACTAGCATCTGTAGCATTACACGCAACCACATTGTTACTACCTGAAACGGAAATAGAAGGAGTTGTTCCTACAATGACACGATTTTTTATATCCTTTAATACAATATTTATAAGGCCAGCGTCTGCATTATCGGCGACAAAATTAGCATCAAGGGCACTCATGGAAGAGTTGGCCAGCACTGCCGGGCCAACTACAAAATTAACAGGCGAGACACTATCAAGATCAGGATCCGTATCTTCTAACGTCAACGTTTTTGCTTCTACTGTTTGAGAGGCCAAACTACAGCTAGCCGCACCCAAAGCGTCTGTTACAGAACAAGCACCATAAATATTATCTGCGCCACCGTCTGTTGCATGAAAAGTTGGGCGATCATAAAATTTAATAGGATTTTCAAATTGATCTTTTAGCACAACAATAACTTGAGACGTGGCAATACCATCGGCCGCAACTGGAGTAGAACCGCTGATAGAAGATTTGGCAACACTGGCGGCCCCCGCAATAAATATCACGCTTCCACCAGTTTTACTAACCGGCCACGTAATCTTTAATGTTTTGGTCTCTGCCTTGGTTGAGCGCAACAAGCAAGTTGCCACTCCGCTAGCGTTTGTTGCCCCACTGCAATTTTCTACGGTATTATCAATTCCAGTGACCGTAATTTGAGGAACAACACCGGCCACTGCCGATCCTACAATATCTTTTAACGTTATCGTTACTGTTGAGGTTTGAACATTATCCGCAACCACTAATCCAGAGAGAGAACCAACGATAGAGGAATTAGCGGCCACTGCTCCTGCTGATTCAAAAGTTACACTTCCACCATTGAAAAAAATTGGAGTAGTAACGCTTAGTACTTTTACCTCGGCATATAACGATGTCAGCGTGCAGGTCGACAGGCCTAAACTGTTTGTTAGAGAACAAGCAGTTTTTACATTATAGTTGCCAGTATTAGTGGCCTCAAATTGTGGTTGCACTCCAACAAGCGCATTATCGTTTGCATCCTTTAATATTATCTGAATAGTCGCAGCAGCAATTCCATCCGCTGTCACACTAGGCTCTACACTCACGATAGATGATTTGGCCACATCAGCATTTCCAGAAATAAAAAGAACACTACCACCATTGGCCTTAACAACCGGAGCAGTAATAGATAGTAATTTATTTTCTGCAAAGCGCGAGGCCAGAGTGCAATCAGACTCTCCGGAGGCATTAGTTGCCGAGCAGAGCAATCCGTAATCGTTATCACTTCCTCCATCAGTGGCCAAAAAACTAGGAGTAACGCCCACCAAAGGATTGCTATTTGCATCTTTGATTGTAATTTTAATATGCGCTATACTTGCTCCATCTGCTAAAACTATCGCCTCTTGACTAGCAATTGAAGACTTGGTTACATCAGCGGCCCCGGCCTGAAAAATTACACTATTTCCGGCCACACTAACCGGCCCATTTAATTGAACAGTTTTTGTCTCGGCCTTGGTAGAACTAAAATAACAAACAGAAACACCACTAGCATCACTGGCCGGACAACCAACATAGACATTATTACTTCCACTAGCAGAAAAAATTGGAGTCAATCCGGCCACTGGATTGTTGCTAGCATCTTTTAGCACTATAGTGGCCGTGGCCTGAGCAACTCCATTGGCAACTACCGAGCCACCACTTACGGAAATAGAAGAGTTAGCGGCCACAACCGCTCCTTGTGTGAATAATACCGAACCATCCGTTTTGGCAACTGGGTGAGTAATCGACAACACTTTGCTTCCAATGACGGTCGATCTTAACTGACAATTAGCTTTACCCGTGCCATCAGTAGCATTGCAGCCACCGACAATATTTCCCAGACCACTGGCACTATATACTGGTGTCACTGCCGCAATGGGATTGTTATTAGCATCTCGTATATAGATAGTTATCGTCGAGGCCGCCACACCATCTGCCACTACGGGGCCAGATCCTACAATAGTAGAATTGGCACCTGCCGCTGCACCAGCAATAAAAGAAATACTATTTCCAGCAACGGCGGCAGGACTAGTAATGGCCACTGTTTTATTTTCTGCTTTTATTGATTTCAATTCACAACTAGAAATCCCATTGGCATCCGTTGGCGTACATGCACCGTAACTGTTATTGGAACCAGTGGCACTAAAGGTTGGAACCGTTCCCACAATTGGATTATTGCTTGTATCTTTAAGGATAATGGTGATTGTAGAGGCAGCATTACCATCGGCCACTACTGGCCCTCCACTAGCAACTATCGATGACAAGACTGTGGAAACTGTTCCTGATAAAAAGGCCACCTGATTCCCGGCCAGCTCGAAGGGAAAACTTAGTGCCAACTGTTTTGTTTCCGCTACCGTCGATTTCAATCCACAAACTGCAACTCCCATGGCGTTAGTGATAGAACAAGCATCTATTATATTCCCACCACCAGTATTTGTGGCCGTAAAGGCCGGAGTTATTCCCGCAACTGGATTTTCATTAATATCTTTTAGCGTAATGGTGATTGCTGAAGTATCTGTACCATTGGCAATTTTATTTGTTGTACCGTTAATTGATGATTTAGCAGCAACCGGTGCTCCTGCTAAAAAAAGCACTCCTCCCCCCACTTTGCTAATTGGTGATGTTATAGATAACACCTTGCTTTCTGCCTTAGTCGAACGCAGCTCACAGCTAGACTCCCCTTGAGCGCTAGTGACAGTACAGAGTGAATAGACATTTTTAGCATCCGTGTTTGTTGCACTAAATTGTGGAGTAATTCCAACAACTGGATTGCTATTGCTATCACGCAAAACAATAGCAATAGCGGAGTAAGCATTACCATCCGCTAATATGTTGGTGGTTCCCACAATTAACGAGTTGGCCACTGATATACTGGCAGAAATAAAAGTAACAGCTCCATCCGCTTTGGGAACTGGTGAAGTTATGGCCAAGGTTTTAACTTCCGCATATGTTGATTTTAGGCCGCAAAATGATTCTCCATTTTGATTTCCTAAAGAGCATGCAACATAAGTGTTTCCTCCACCTGAATTAGTGGCCGAAAAATTTGGCGAGATTGAGGAGATAGGATTATTATTTGCGTCTTTAAGCACGATAGTAATAGAAGATTGTGCATTGCCATCGGCCAGAATTGGCCCCGTCCCTACAATAGATGATTTACCAGCATCCACTGGGCCCGGATTAAAAGAGACCGATCCACCAATTTTTATAATTGGTGCAGTAATAGAAAGTGTTTTTACTTCGGCCTTGGTTGAGCGCAACTCACAATTAGATATACCCGAAGCATTGGTAACACTGCAGGCAGTATATGCATTTGCCGCCGCACTATCCGTGGCCACAAAATTTGGTAAAATTCCGTCCACAGGATTATCGTTACCATCTTTAATCGTTATAGTTATAGTCGAATACGCCACGCCATTTGCTACCACTGGCCCCGATCCTACAATCGTTGAATACGTTGAAGCAGGAGAAGTATTACTAAATGTCACCTGGCCACCAGTCACAACTACCGGATCGGTAATATATAGCGTTTTAATTTCCGCATACGAAGATGCCAAGGTGCAAGAAGAGATGCCAGCAGCATTACTTACCAAGCACGCTCCATAACTATTTTTATTGCCACTATTAGTTGCTGAAAAAAGTGGTGCAGTTCCACTAACCTTGTTTCCATAGATGTCTGCAAGGTTAATGGTTATGGTTGAAGTAGAGGCACCATCGGCAGCTACTGGCCCACTTCCCACTATCGTGGAATTACCCGCATCAGCAACTCCAGCAATAAAAGTTACAACACCATCAAGTTTCTCCACTGGCGTCAAAATTGATAGTTGTTTATTTTCTGCTTTTTTTGATTTCATTGTACACGTTGACAAACCCAAGGCAGTTGACAAGGTACATGCCGCATAAAAATTGGTTGCACCACTATCCGTTGCAGAAAAAGTAGGAATCGCTCCGGAAACTGGATTGGCAAATTGGTCACGTAGATAAATGCTAATTGTAGAAGTATCAACATAATTGGCCACCACTGGCCCACTTCCAACGATGGTCGATTGTGAAGCATCGACCGCTCCCGCAATAAAAAGAATCATCCCACCTAGTTTATTAATTCCACCTTCGATCTTTAGAGTTTTGTTTTCTGCTTTTCTTGACTTCAAAGTACAAGTTGAAATTCCCGAAAGATTAGTGATTGAGCAAATTCCATAAACGTTAGTGGCCCCACTATCCGTTGCAGAAAAAGTGGGAACAAGTCCATTGATAGGAAGATTATTAACATCTTTGATAGTGATAGTGACAGTGGCGACAGAGGCACCATCGGCAACCACGCTAACAGGAGCGGCAACAATTTGACAATTGGCCGGGTCTGGTTCTCCTGCGATAAAAGTTACAGTTCCTCCAATTTTGCTCACGGGGGCAGTTATGCTTAATGTTTTTACCTCTGCCACTTGGGATGAAAGTTGACAATTCGATACCCCGAGCACATTGCTGGATGAGCAGACCGTGTAAACATTGGTGTTCCCGCTATTGGTTGCGCTAAAAGTTGGAAGATATCCGGCCGTTGGATTACCGAAGGCATCCTTTAGCAATATGGTTATATCCGATTTATCCGTACCATTTGCCTGAATATTACTTGTTCCGGAAATAGAAGAGGTTGCGGCATTGGCCGGGCCGGCCACAAAATTAACTGGCACCGCTCCAGATTTAGATATTGGCGTATCAATGGCCAATGATTTTGATTCCGCCTTAGTAGATTTTAAAGTACAAAACGATTTGCCTTGAGCATTGCTTAATGAGCAAGCACTATAAACGTTGGTTGTTCCCGTATCGGTAGCATGGAAAGTGGGAGTAATCCCGGCCACCGCATTATTGTTAAAATCCAGTAGCGTTATCTCTATGGCCGCACTACTCACTCCATTGGCAACGACATTACCAAGCGGGCCAGAAATAGTTGAGGTTAATGCCGATGGCCCTGCGGGTGTTACAACTATTGCGCCCTGCACTCCGTAAATGGTGGGTGATCCTAAAACCTCTGCTCTTATGTAGGAGACCGCCGAAACTACTTTAAACATCAGTTGATTTTCAAAAATTCTATCGCCCCCATCCAAAAGATTAAATGTGTAATTGCCAGGAACTGTGTTCAATGCATTGTTGGAAGTAAATTTAATTGTTCCCGTATAATTTATAATTTTATTTCCATATTGATCACGAGCAGTAACTGTTACACTCTGCCATGTTCCCGCCTCTACACTATTAGGAACCCCGATTACGTCAAAGTGATGTGCAATATTTTCATGATTAACAATTATTCCAACCTGTGCTCCAGTTTTGTTAGTAGAAATACCTCCCACGATTTCAACCACACTAATATATTTTGTGCCGGCGGTTTTAAGGGCCACGTTTGAAAAAATTTTACTCCCATTATCCACTAGCGGATTAAAAGTAAAGTCTGCTGGTGAAGTTATTTGGGTATCATCTGATAGAAACCTGATGGTACCGGCATATCCCTTAACCACGTTATTATTTTGGTCTACTGCAGTAACAACTATTGAGGATGAGACTCCGGCAGTTATAACGGCAGGAAACCCAGAAACAGCAAAGTGATGAAGAGAGTCCTCGGTAATATTAAAAAAACCACTCTCTCCGTATATCAGATCTGGAGAACTTGCCCTGAAGGCATATCCTGCGAACGCTTTATCAATAGAAACATTACTAAATGTTGCAACTCCCTCCACCGCCTTAACTTTTAATGTACCAGTAAGTTTGGCCGTTCCTTGTGATGGATCTTTCAAGGGAGCAAAAGCAATAGACACCTCATTAGTGGCCGCTTTTGCCAGATTACCATCTTTGTCGTAAATCTCTACTTTAAACATCGGCATAACTTGTCCAGCAACGGAATTAATCGGGGGATTTACTAAACTAAACTGCAGTCTGGTGGATTTATTTAAAAGCACAAAACTTGCACGCATTACAGCACCCTTTTCAACAAAGGCCGGGTCCGAAGTGACTACCGCAGCATTTACCGTATCACCTGCGGCAAATGACGGATCACGCAGGCCAGAAACACTTCCTTTAAAATTACCCTCTCCTCTGGTTAGCGTTAACATGCGAGCAGAAGGATGAGTGACAGGATCACAGGAATCATCGAGGGTATCATTGCAGTAATACAAAATGGCCTTGGCGTTTCGATCGCTATCGCCTTCAAATTTTGTTGTGACAGAAAATTGAGATTGTCCCACACCACTTATCAGTATCGACTCAACACTGATGCGATTAACCATCTTCATCTCGTACTTACATCCAACTGAGATTAAGGCCATGATCAAAAATAGTGTTATCTTCATAGAACAATCCCCCGAAAATAGTCGTCTAGACCTTCATTTTATCCCTTAACGACATTTGCATTTGAAAAAAATTTAGGCCACCTTCTCTTATCGACAGCTTGAATGAATTAATTGAAAAATTTGATAAAAAAATAAGCAGTTGCCCTGCCCATTTTGCTGGGCAGTGAAAGGCCAAGTTACTGATTGCTAAACAGGCAGCAAAATAGTACGTAGCTTTACATTATGATTAATCAACTGGTTGTATCAATAGTGGAAATGTCTCTGTAGAAAAAGTCCATGCATCGGTGCTCCAGCTCATGCCAAAAGAAGTGTTCGGGGAATAATAATTTGATAACTGACTATTGTAGCTACCGTCCAATGAAGATGCGGTGGCCAGCGGATTATCCTCCGCATGATTAAAATATCTGTAATTGTTCGTAAGAGTACCCTTCTGTTGTCCTAAAAGACCTCCGCATTCGGTTGAGCAAGATACGGTTCCGATGGCAAAAGTATTTTGTATCGTCGAAGTGACGGAAGCACCACCACTAATCCCACCAACCTTGTATTGCCCCGATATATTTCCTGTCGCATATGAATTTTCTATCTGTCCAAGCGAAGAATTATCCCCAGTTATACCACCAACAGAAAATGTTCCAGAAACATCTCCGCGCGAATAACAATTGATTATACTAGAAAAAGTATTCCATCCTACCAAACCACCGGCATCATATCCACCATACACATTCCCACTCTCGAAAAAACTTTTTTCAATAACAGACAAGATGCTAACGCCAAGCAATCCTCCGGCCGCATACGTAGATGCCACAATATCCCCGCTTGCCTGTGAACCATTAATTGCGACGTACATCCCATTCCCAAGCAATCCTCCAACATCAGTCGTTCCGGATAAATCTACACTAGTAGTGACATCCTCTAAAATAGCGTGTTCTGCATATCCACCGACTCCACCCACATCTTCTAGTCCCCTGGCCGTTGAATCCGTTATAGTAATTGAGCGAACTATGGCACTTGCACTTTCAGAAGTTCCCAGAATAGATCCGGCCAATATACCTACTTGATTTTCACCTGAAACATCCACTGCAGTAATTTCTAAATTTAAAACAGTTCCAGTTATTACAGAAAAAAGTCCTACCGTGTCAGCACTAAGGTCATCATAGCTAGCAGATATTTGGCCATCAGAAATAACAAACTCTGAAAAAAGATTATCTGTCGCTTTTATTTGAAAAAAACAGGGAGGAGCTTTCATTTTATTGAGCGTATATTCAACAACTCCCGAGCTCCAATCACCATCATTCCAACCGACAGTTGTTGCATCTATAACAAGCGGATACGCTTGATTGGTGCTGCAACTACCATCAAAAATTCCATCAATCATTCCATAAACGATTTCATAGCTAATGAAAGTGCCCGACCCAAGATTAGAGACATCCCAATATAAACGCGTAATCCCGCCATCTTCAACAATCTCCGGCGTTATTATCACATTCTGTATTTTATGATTTTGCCCATCAAAACTTCCGTCAAAAGAACCTATGGGGTGCATGACAGCGCCACTAAAATCAACATCTGCGCTTAATTTAAAACTGGCGTTACATGCCACTATAGAAGTTCTCGAACACCCATCAGTAGCTAGACTTAGTAACTGCTCGGCCGTTCCCAATGAGTAGATAATTGGCCCACTTCCATCCACGGTAGGAAGTTCATTCCACGCAGTAATATAATCTGTAGGAGTTGGTGTGATGCTTGGCGCGATTGTTGGAATGGGAGTCGGCAAAGAAACTGCCCTCCTGGTGTAGTTTATTTTTGTCGTAAAATCTGTTTTTCCACAACTATTAATCAAGACTAAAATTGATAATAATGGAAATATACTAGCTCGCACCATAACTATCACCAGACCATCACTAATTTCAGTGAGCAAACTACAATAACTAATTGAATATTACTTTTTCAACTTCGCATGTTCGGCAAGCAAATGAGCAATCCGTCGAATCGGACGCTCCAGTGGCCTATTAACGATGAACGGGCGCAACAATTCATTGATTTGATACTCCAATAATTTTGCTTCCGCAAAATAGATGGCCATAATTTCTGCCTTGGCCTCGATTACTGCTAATTTAATTTGCATCTCCACATCTGCACTACCGCTGCCAGACTTTGTCGCTGGCCGTTGGGCCGTGGGCCTTGGCCGCTGTTGTGATTGTGATTGTGATTGTGATTGTGATTGTAGGCCTGAAGTGGCCGCAACCGTTTGCCGTATAGGCAAAGGCTGAGATACTTGATTTATTTGAGGCCTAGATGCCGCTGGTGTTGAAACAACTTTTTTTACCTTGTTGGCACTTCCGATCGCAGCAATGTTCCCACCCGTTATCGGATGCACTAGCGGTTTTACTGCCGCAACTTCTTCCATTTCTACCGGAGTTACTACTTCTTTGACATCACTACTTTCAGAAACATTCATGGCATCTAAAGCATCAGTTGCCACGGCCACTTCTGGCCTTTCCACTTTACTAGCGACTGGTGGATCTACTTTTTCTATCAGGCCAACATCTATGTCCGCATCCTCTGGACTATATTCAAATTCAAAATCTGCTTCTAGTGCCGCCATAATCTATACTTCCAATTAAGTAATATGATCCTCGTACTGCTTCTTTATCGACCTTTTATTTGAAAAGTTTAATAAAGTTTTAATAATTTTGCGCCGGCCATAACTACTCCAAAAGTAATATGTATTCCGTGCGTATTTTTAAGTTGAATTCAAGTTGACTTCAGATTGTCAAAATATTAGACAGTGAAAAATAATTTTCTATAATATTTTCATCTACCTAGTTCCCCCCCCCCCATTGCAGTAAAATTCAAGTAACAATTAAACGGGCCAAACACTCAAGTGAAAAATAAACACAACAGTTTTTGGACAATATCTAAGGAGATACTTTTATGAAAAAATTAATGTTCACAATTCTTGCGACAACTTTATCACTTACAATCAGTGCTGAGACTATTAGTTCAAATAATAAATTGGCAATCAATCCTGCGGCCATCGACAAAGTAATTCGCTTAGTCGATAAAACTAGCGACTATTCCCAGAAGAGATTACAGGTAGTAGTTAAAGATAGCTCAATGAGTACTGATGTTTCTCCCAGATACACAGTATATTTGGGTTATGTCAATTATGCCGAAATGGCAAATTTTTCAATTAACTTTCAAATAACTGATCAGGCAATCGACTTCCTTTCGGCAACAAGAAAAGCTCCCGGCATCTATGAAGTAAAAACCAAAGAATACCGCGAAGATGGAATGTATACCGTTACTCGCCAAATCAATGCTACTCAGGTGTTTATTGATGAAGAACTAGCAAAAAAAAGTTGCGGTGAATTCGATTTCTGTGACCAAGAGTTAAATTCAACCGTTGAAATTACCGAAACAGCCGTTTTGCAAAAATAGTAATATAACTAACCTTAACCACGCCAGGAACTCAAGTGAAGAATAAAAAACACTAGTTCCTGGACATCTCCTCCGTTCTTAGCACTATTAATACTTTTCAATTGCCAGAGATATAAGTTTAGTTAACTTTTCTAAATCCTCATATTTTATGTTATGAAAAAGGGCAATACGAAACTGATTTCTCCCCAAATTGCGATAAGCATCGATCCCATAAACTGATTTTTCTTTTTCAAGCACGGCGATCAAATCATCAACTTTATATTTTGCATCCACATCGATAGTGGCCACCGCCCGTGAACGAAATTTATCTTCTTTGATGTAAGTAGAAAGATATGGTTTTGCCTCTGCCCAAGAATAAAGTAACTTGGCCTTGGCCTCTGCTAATTCACAAACTTTGCTATACCCTAATTTATTCATTTCCTTTAACTGCTCATTTAAAAAATAGATGGGTGCGATTGCTGGAGTATTATAAGTTTGATTTTTTTCGCTGTTAGAAATTGCCTCCTTCCAACTCAATATGGCAGGAATGTAGCGACTCTTATCTTCGTAAATCTCCTTGGCGCGGGCCAAGGCCTTTGGTGACATTATG
The DNA here is from genome assembly GCA_001770205.1 of Bdellovibrionales bacterium RIFOXYD12_FULL_39_22. GTDB lineage: Bacteria > Bdellovibrionota > Bacteriovoracia > Bacteriovoracales > Bacteriovoracaceae > YD12-FULL-39-22. Next base: position 67,272 of record MEQL01000038.1, on the reverse strand, counting down.
GCAATCCACAGGCCACCTTCACTCGCAAAAACCTTTTGTGGTGAAAATAAAAAAACATCACATTTTGAAACATCACATTTAACCTGGCCGGCCCCACTAGTGGCATCAATTGCCAAAAGCGCTCCTTCATGAACTTTCGGAAGTTCTGGTAATTGTACTCCGGTAGAAGTCTCATTCAACGTTCCACAGATAACATCCGCATCAGGAACGTCATTAACTAAAATGCCATTTCCTACTTCCACTGAAATCTCTTGCGCCGAAATCCATGGCACGGCCTTAGATGATTTATACCATTTATTGGAAAACTCTCCGCAGGTGAAATGGGCAATTTTCTTTTTTACTAATCCCAAGGCCACCATATCAAACAACAACGTGGCACCACCATTCCCTAAGACAACTTGATATCCTGTAGGAATATTAAAATATTTAGCAAAACCAGTTTGTACCTCTTCAACCAATTTTTTTACGGCCTTCTTGCGATGACTAGTTCCAATTAAATGAGGGCCGGTTTTGGCCAGGCTTTCAACATACTTCATCGGTACAAGAGAAGGGCCACAACCAAAACGTGGATCGGAAGGAATAAGTTCGGCAGGAGTTTTAAATTTTTCAAACATAAATCACCCTTTTGTAAAAAAGTTAATGGTTATAATTATTAATTAATTAACCAATTAATGAATAATCCCATCAATCAGTTGATTAATAAGATGTTAGTACATTCAAAAAAGTTTGAAAATGACAATTCAATCAGAAATTACCCGGTAATCTGCCTCAATCGTATTTTTGTCGTTTGGCCGCTTCGCTTGTGGCCTAGTTGATGAGACAGCCGCTTTTATCCGCCAGTAGCTACGAAAAAGGCCGGCCACAATTGTCCAGGCGATATAAAAAAGAAGATAAGTGATAAATGCTCTAAAAATTAGTCCAATCATAGGATTGCTTTATAACACAAGGCCGTCTTAATTGCCATCCCTCCATTCAAATACAATTTTTATAAGACGCCTCCTTGTCTTTTAGCTTATTTTAGCTATATTACCCCTGATATTATTGTACTAAAACAGAAGGATTTTTAAGATGGAAGATGGCCATATCAATAAGTGGACAAACTTATATAATGAACAAATTAAAGTCCGAATCGATAAAAAAAACAAAATGGCGGCCGCGGCCCAAAATCCATATAAAAACGGTTTTACTCCGAATATTTCGGCCACTAAAATGCAGGAACTATATGGGCCCAAAAGTAAGGAGGAATTGGCAGAAATAAAAACCACTTACCAAATGGCCGGCAGAGCACTAATGGTACGCGATTTTGGCAAGGCCTCTTTTGTAAAAATATTTGACGGCCACGATAATTTTCAACTTTACGTCAAACAAGAACATTTAAGCGCGGATGATTTTGCGGAATATAAACTGCTTGATCACGGCGATATCGTCTATGCCGAAGGAACCCCCTTCAAAACTAACAAGGGCGAACTTTCACTGTCGGCCACAAAATTTCATATTCTAACCAAGGCCATTCGCCCACTACCTGAAAAGTTTCATGGCCTAACCGATGCAGAACTAAAATATCGGATGCGCTATGTTGATCTAATCACTAATGATGAAACCAGAAAAACGCTTAAAATGCGTTCGGAAATAGTTCGTTATATTCGTCAATTTTTTTATGGCCATGATTACATGGAAGTAGAAACCCCCATGTTACATAGCATTGCTGGGGGAGCGGCCGCTCGCCCCTTTAACACCCACCACAATGCCTTAGATATGGATCTTTTTATGCGTATTGCCCCCGAGCTTCATCTCAAACGCTTGATTGTGGGAGGTTATCCGCGTGTTTTTGAAATGAATCGCTGCTTTCGCAATGAAGGACTCTCTATAAAACACAATCCTGAATTTACCACTATTGAGTTTTATTGCGCCTATGCCACCTATGAAGATTTAATAAAATTCACAGAAGAACTTATTGGCGGCATTGCTAGAGATGTTTTACACTCCGAATCCATTCAATATGGTGACAAAAATATTTCTCTGGCCCGCCCATATAAACGCATTACCATGCGTGATGCCGTCAGCGAAAAAATTGGCCTCACTCTTTCTGAAACAAAAAATAAAGATCTTCTGATTAAAAAACTTCTAGAAAAAAATGAAATAGATCTCAAAGATATACAAAACCTTTCTGCCGATAAATTATTGGTAAAATGTTTTGAAGAATTTGTTGAACATACTCTGATTCAACCTACCTTTATTACCGCCTATCCTACCGAGATCTCTCCGCTGGCCAGACGTAATGAGAAAGACCCAACCATAACTGATCGTTTTGAATTTTTCATGAATGGCTGGGAAGTAGCTAATGCCTTTTCGGAGTTAAATGATCCCGCGGATCAACTAGGCCGCTTTGCTGAACAGGCCATACAGAAAACTTTGGGCGACGATGAGGCCTGTGATGTTGATTATGATTTTATTCGTGCCCTGGAGTATGGGATGCCTCCAACTGCAGGCGAGGGTATTGGCATTGATCGCCTGGTTATGTTGCTAACTAATAGCGCCTCCATCCGTGATGTCATCGCCTTTCCGCTGCTCAAAGAAGAAAAACTTTTTGCAGAGAATGAATCGGCGCCACCTGCACCATAAAAGTATGAATTGTACAACTCTCTATTAAATTTAAAGCTCTAGCTTTAATACCCCTTTTCTCTCCACTCCATCGTAGTGGGTAATAAAAACATCTCCGACCAAACGCATCCCAAAAATCGGATGCAAAGATAATGCAATATCTTTAGCAATAAGCCGAAATCCCAAGTCATCTGCAATTTCAAAATTAATAAGTTTAATGCCTAGATCATTAGTCCAAAATACCAGCGTAGGATTTTTTACTAGATCATACTCCTGAATACCGCCATATTCTCCTTTGAGAGAAAAATCTGCATAGAGCTTAAACTCTTCGATGGAGGAAAAATCACTGCTGAATTTTAGTGTTGAAATATTCTCTGTCTCATCAGCAGTACTTAAAACTTGATGAAAAAAGGGAATGCCTGCTCCCTCACCATACAACACAAGCGTGTTCTGATAGGCCGAATTTAATAAATCAACCACAATTCCTTTTACCGCTCGCTTAGTATTCGTCGGGCCTTCCCGTTGTTGGGCCACCTCATCTCGTACTTGTTGTTGAGTTGCCAAAATTCTTCGACACTCCTCGACATCATTTTTTAAAAGCTGATTTTCTTCTTCGGAATAGTCAGAAAATATAAGGCCGCGTAGTTCTCCACAAGACGTTGCTATTTTAAAATTGCCTTGCATCCGCGAGGCATCGTTATCATAATTTTCGTAGTTATCATAACTGCGTTTACAATGTGTCTTCGCACCCACTTTATGAGGATTGTAACAAATATGCTTTTTAAACAGCGGCCCTAATTGGTTATTTAATCGTTCCAATTTTTTTTCTATCTTAAAAATCTCCTCGCTTGCTAAATCTTTCGATGCTCCGGCAGCATAAATCAAGAAAGCAACATCATGTGCTTTTTTATAATTATTATCTTCTTTCTTAATTATAAGTGGCGTCCGTCGTCCACCACCGCCGAGGAAAACGGTGGCCCAATCACTTTGCAATCCACGTTCTTGAGGATTATAGAAAAAGTTTTGCAGATCCTCCGGCCAGGGATAAACAATCACGGAGGCGTCTTTGATTTTATTATCAAAATTAAACTTCTCCGAGAGAGCATCAATCCGCGCGAAGGTTTTAGGAAAGGCCTGCGCAATCGGGGCCTCCCTTCCACAAGAACTAAGCAACATTGTCAAAAAAATCATTGTTAATATTTTCATATTCTCCCTCACTTAAGTCTGATTAAAAGAAAAGCGATAGATCAAACGAGGTCAGCGGATCTTTGGTTACATTTTTTCCATCCACCACTATCGTGTGATTTAAAGAGGCAGCAAGTGGTGCAATAAACTTTTTACTTTTAAAAAGAGCAATGGTGTCATACCCAACAGAAAATTGGGCCGTTTGCATATTTTGTCTGGTATTTTGTTCTGCCCAGTTATAGCGATAGGCAGCAAACTTTTCCCCATCAAAGTGATCATGCTCCTTGTATTGAAGAGCATAGCCGGCCTGTAAAGTTATTCCTGCCCGCACCATTTTTGCACTAAGTTCGGCCATGTACATATCTCCCAAATTTCGATAAGTCCTTGTATCTTTGTCTGGAGAAAGCGAACTATCGGCCACTTCTGGAATTCGCATAGAAACATTATCTGGAAGTTGCGCTGTATAACCGAGACTAGAGGTGATAAAAAAATAGCTCCCTATTTGCAACTCATAGGCCAGTCCCAATCCCAAGTCTAATTGCCCATCACCGCTAGACACATCTATCAATTTATCTGGATCTTTTACTTTACCCGTTGGGAGAGTAATTTCTGGCCGGAGTAACAAAGCAGATTTTTTTGTTTTCTTTGCTAAATATTTCCCTATTAACTTAAAATCACCCAGGGAGGTTTCATGTTCTGCGGCCAGCGACTTATACCCGTAATCTACCATTTTGCTTTCAATAGGCGACCTCTCTATTTTGTCCTGAAGATCGCTTTCGCTCTTTAGCGCACCTTTGCGATGAATGGCCGCTTTAAAAGCATAATAGTCGTCATTAGTAATACTGCCAGTAGATACGGAAAAATCTGTTTCTACAATTGGTACTGCCAAGGCCAACGTAAATTTTGATGACAATCCCCAGGCCAATACCGGGACATACGCCGTAGCAACTACGTTAACTTCACCGAGTGTCTGAGCTAAAACCGTCTGCTCATTTGCTAATAAGTCATCCATCGTTTGCTCAATGGCCGCCTTATCTGAGGCCAATTTTTTTGAATCAATCAATGTCTGATAAGTAATATTTTTAGAGAAAGCACTACCCAAAGGAACTATCGTACCGCCATCATCAAATTTATCCGTTCCCGAAATAAAGACACCCTTATAATTAAAGTTTCTTACCCCTTTAGGCAAAATACTGGCCGAAGAAAAACTAAAAGGAGCCTTTAAATCCCCTGCCACGGCCAGAGAAATTATAAACATTAGAAGCAGTAGCAAACTATTTTTTATCATATTAAACGATCCTCTCTTGTCATATCTATTATCGGGATGATGTTTAGCAATTATCGTTGAAGTATTCCGCCAAGAATTCATTTTCTAAAAACTCTTGTATATCATTTTTAGTTTCTGGCAATCTCTCGGCATTATACTCGCTCCACAAACTCTCATTTTCCGAGAGTGAGCTAAAGCTGCTGTAGACCGAGCAAAAAGTTTTTTTCTCATTCTCTTTCCTTAAACTTTCTAGAAAGAAAATAATGGTAGTGCTATTTCTACTTAAGGTAACATCTCCGACCTTCACCAAAGTTTTTTCATAAGCAGTCCTTAGAAGCTCCAGTCCTTTTTTATTAGACTCATACGGAATCTTCATATAAGCACGGCCTAAAATTCTATTTGCTCCGTAATCTAAAACTGTCTCATCTAAATTTAGGATGTAGTTCAAATGCTCCTTAAGTGTTGGCCACTTACCAAGCGAATTTAAAACGCCCTTAACTTCCCCCCATTTTCCCAGATTGGAACAGAAAAAATAATAAGCTCGGGCCAAGGCCGTTTTATACTCTATTTTACCTGGCACACCCGGAGATAGTGCCAGTAAATTTGCCGCACTCTCTGCCGCACTATAACCTCGTTCAAATATGGCCAATTTCTCCTCTTTTTGTGCCTCAGGAAGTTGATCTCCGTAGTAATAAATTGCCTGCGCAAATAAAGTTAAAAGTTCAGCTCGCAAAAAAACTTCTCGCTCACTGCTGGCCAGTTGAGAAAAAATCTCTGCCGCCTGCCGCGCATTGTTTATATTTTCTCCTCGCTGATTGTATAGCGTTTGCGCTTCTTCAATAGATATTGCTAATGTTGAAAAAGAAAAAAGTAGGCCAATAAGAGCAAAAATAATCTTCATAAAAAAACCTCCTAAAACATCTGTTGCTGTCTATTTTTCTGATACGAGGTGGACGTTTTATGGTTTGTTGTAATTTTCGTCAACGATCTATATAAAGGATATTTGATTTATGTTCCGAAATAGGCCAACAGGAACGGCCGGCAGTTACTGCAAAAAAACAAAATAGATCTTAAAATAAAACTAGAGTGAACGCTCTCCAATAAAACGAATCATACTTTTAAGCGGTGCCATTTTCTTAGCAATATTTGCAGAATCAAGTCCTGCCTCTTGGGCCACGACCTCTAGTAATTCATTGGCCCTTGCCAATTTTTTTGCGGCCCGTTCTCGCACCACCTCGACCGCCTCTTGTAATTTATTATTAGTCCACAGATCCGTTATCTTTTTACCTTTTTTGAACGCTTCATTAATCTCTGGATTCATCTGTAACCACTCATAAATAACGCTATTGATAATACCATTTTCCATATCCAGAAAATGATCTTTTTGAGATTTATCCGAAAAATCCAAAGTATCATCGATCATTTGAAAGGCAATCCCAATATTGTGCCCAAGCTCTCTACAATATTCAACAACCGATGCCGAGGCCCCATAACGATAGGCCGGGGCCACACAACACCAACTAATCACACTCCCTGTTTTTTTTAGCGCAATCTCCTCAATAATTTCGCGCGAATATTTTCTTGATTCAGACGCATTTAACTGTAACCACTCCCCGTCTGAAAGGGCCTGAATGACAAGAGACATCTCCCGAATCAAATTTATATCATTTTCCCTACTTAATGAGACAATAACATCGGCAAGCAGATAATCCCCGGCCAACACTGCGCGCTGATTAGAGGAAACAATATTGATAGAAGGTGTTCCCCTTCGAGTAGTGGCGTTATCAACGACATCATCATGACTAAGACTAGCAGCATGAACAAGCTCAATGGCGCGGGCCAGTGGAGTTATTTTAGAAAGTTGAATCGAAAAAAAATCACCAAAGAGATAGGTCATAATAGGGCGTAATCGTTTACCGCCCACTAAAACCGTTTTGGCCAGCAACTTTTCCATCTCTTTGTTTACGGATTGATCCATTACCGTCAGTTGGAGATTTTTCATCTCACTAATAATGGATAGTGGAATGGTCTCTAAAAAAAATTTTACGCTCATACAGATTTGCTTTTCTATCAAAACATCATCTCAAAGTAAATCCACTCCGGAATAATATATAGAAATATCTACTTATTTTACTTTTTTTTATTGCAACTTTTTGATAATGACTACCCCTCTTTCCCCTCTAACCTCAAACAGGAGTATGACATGTTAAAGCTAATCCCTCTTTTTTTCCTCATCCTTCCCTTAATCAGGCCAACACTTGCCGTCGACACAAAGTTTTCTGGATTCATTGCAGTAGATCTAATGAAAGCGGTAAAAGAAAATCAGGCCGATGCCCAATTCAATAACGGCATTGGGGCAATTGATCTTAAGTTTTCTGCTTTCTATGAAAAATTCTCCTCTAAAATCAAACTGGATCTGGATGATAGTTCCCTCGACACTCCTTACAATATTTTTGAAGAAGCCTCTGTCGTCTATACTCACTCTCCCCAAATCAAACTGGAAATGGGAAAGGGAAAGGTAAGCTTTTCAAAACAAATTCGAGGCGCCATTGAGGCCAGCTATCTTGACGGAGGATCATTACTAGGAACCAACCACTCTTGGTATGATGTCGATAATAAAAATCTAATTGAGCTAACTTTTGGTTCAAAAGAGTTAGGATTTTTTAATCACTTCACCATATACAGCGATAAATATGAAAGCAAATCCTCTGATCTAAGATTGCGACGAGGTATTGCCAACAATTTTGAATTTTTTCCACGAACTGATTTAACTGCCGCTGTTGCCGCAATCTATTTGCAAGATAATACTGTAGATGCCAACGAACGCAATTGGGCCTTAGATTTCAATGCTCAATATAATTGGATGGATTTTGAATTCTTTTTTGAGTATCAGTATGGCACGCTTAAAACCGACGCCGAAGTCTATCACGGTGCGATTGATGCCAAAGATCACATTATTCAACTTGGATTTGAGCAAAAATACGATGAGCTAATCAATTTCTTATTTGAAGTTGAAACCGCAATTGTTGATAAACAATGCAATAACAGGGATTCTGAAAAATTTAAAAACAAGCACCTTGAACAAACCGTTAATAAAATTGAGGCCGGAACTAAGTTTAAAATGGAGAAAAATATCTTCTTTACGGTGGGGGCCTTATATGAACATGCTTCCCAAGAGATTGAAGATGTTGTGCAACCTCGTCAGAACGCTTATCAGTTAGCAACAACTCTCTCTTATTGGTTTTAATTTTATATAATTTAATAATTTAATAATTAAATTTTTTACTAATCTCCCAACAAACTATTCCAGTTGGGAGATTCTTCCTTTGCCATCAATATCAAAGATAGTGGTGATATTTTCATTTTTAATGGACGTCTCTACCTTGTGAGTTATCTTAAGGGTGGCCGCGGCAATTGGGTTTTCATTGGTACCTCTATTGCTTATTCCAATCAACTCTGTCTCTACATCAAACTTATATCCCCAGAGAACAGATATATTAGAAACTGTAATACTAACCGCGTTAAGGTAATGGCCTTTCCCTTCGTATTGCCCATCATATTCAAAATGAACAATGTACTGAAAATTAACCACGCTCATTCCATAAAGATTTTTATAGATGAGGGCATATTTTTTATATTTTGGCTCCGACCAATTATCCATGCTATCGAAGGTAGCACGACTATCTTCTGAAACCACTTTGGGAATTACTTTAACTGCCGGAATATAACTCGTGTTAATAACCGGTCGGCCATTTTCAATAATTTTCCAAATTTTTTGTCCTATAGCTAATAACTTCTCAATCTCTGCAATCACTTGATCTAGAGGATTAACGGGTGTTGGATTCGTTACGGTGGGTGGAATAGGAGCAGTAGAAGAGGGAGTGGTTCCTGTGCGCATTATCGAATCGACCAGGAAGATATCATGTCCCGACAGATCCATTTCCACCAATTCTACCGACCCGATTGTGTTGTATGCATATCCATCAAGATCAATAGAATCATCTGCTCGAACGTGAACAACTATAAGTAATAAAAAAAGTGTGATTATTATATTTTTCACCGGCATATCCTCCCTCTATTGAAGACGTTGGTAATATAGTATTGCTAGATGGCCGTGCGTCGTCAATTACCAGAAGATTAATGATATAAAATGAAAGAAATTACAAAAAGATTGACTTACGTCTAACTTACACGCTATCGTTTATCATATGGGGATTACTGCCAAGCAAAAAGAGATCTTTGACTATATAAATAACTATCTTACAAAGCATGGATATTCACCGACACAGCGCGAAATCAAAGAACATTTTAGTTTTAAATCCTTTGGTTCCGTGCAGCGGTACATAAACTACCTCGTTGATGCGGGCCTTCTAGAGGAAGCAAACTGGAATGAGCGTCGAGGACTTCGTCCGAAAGGCGCAATGAGTGAAGGCGAGCTTCGTACGACAACTAATCATTCTAATTTTGAAGAAATCCCACTTTTGGGCAAGATTGCCGCCGGTGCCCCGATAGAAGCAATAGAACAGGCCCACCATTTAGAAAGCACCCCTCTTGTTTCTGTGCCGGCCAATTTTATTAAGCGCGGATATAAGTATTTTGCGCTGCAAGTTGAAGGAAGTTCCATGATTGAGGATGGAATTTTAGAAGGAGACCTTATCATTTGCAAAAGTACTAATCATGCAGAACGCGGAGAAACAGTGATAGCACTCATTGATGGTGAGGCCACTGTTAAACATTTCTATCCACAAAAAGAGTTCGTTGAATTAAGGCCGGCCAATTCTGCAATGAAACCAATAAGGGTTACTACTGAAAATTTTAAGATTGCAGGAACATTAGTGGGCCTAATTCGCTCCTATGTAAATTAATCTTGTTCCACAAGATGAGATGGGATAAGCGAATAAGCTAAAGGGTAATTGGCACCAGTTTTGCGTCCGTTGGATAACATTGACTTCCCTGGTATTGTTAGTCGCCTTCATTATCTTCCATATCGTTTAATTGGTATGTGTACAAGTAAGTGGTAACTTGTCCTCTCTCGTTTTCTTCTCCATCTAAAAACATATAGCGCATAGCAAATTTAATCGCACCCAGAAGATGGAGTCGGGGAAAAAATAAAATATTAAATGTAAAAACGACAGCGAAGTATAATTTTTAACCATTGGCCTCAACATATTTCTCTACCACTCGCAAGAAGGAAACCTTATTCGATATTGGTTTGGCAATAAAATCACGAGCACCAGCAGCAATGGCCTTGTTGTAAGCGTCTTCTGATTTATCAGAACTTAAAACTACAATGGGTGTATTTTTATCCTGATGTATCGCACTGTAAAGGGAGAGAAAATCATGGCCGGTGAATTCGGGCATCTGTAAGTCCAAAAAAATAAGGGAAAAATTCTCTTTCGATAACAATTTCAAGGCCGGCTTAACCCCATTTGTCATACTAACCTGGTGCCCAGAACACTCCACAATGCTTTTAATCAAACGCAACATATCTTCATCGTCATCAATCAATAAAATTTTTGCCATAACACTCCATTAAACTAATACATACTCGAAAGTAACCTGATTACCTACCGCAGAACTCTTCCAATTGGTTGTCTCTTTTCCTAATCCTCGCAAAAGGTGAATCATTGGTAAATTATCTGCCGATACAGTAGCATGCAACTTGGAAATTTTTACTGTTTTAGCGTAAGCAAAAAGTTTTTGAGTTAGCATTTTACCAATTCCTCGGCCTCGAAAATTTTTGTCTACCATAAAATTCATCTCTGCCACCTGCTCTCCACCATCACTTCTATCGTCAAACGCAGAGAAGTAAGCAAACCCCACTAAAATACTATCAAAATCAGCATGTCTAAAAACCCCAAAGGCCATCTCTTTTTTATAATCAAGATTTACAAAATGTTGAATACCTTGCCGAGAAAACGCCGATGGCAAATCCGATTCATAAACTTCTTCTTCATCGTTAAAACGAGAGTAGAAGAGATCTTGCAATTTTTTTTCATCAGTTATTTTTATTGGCCGCAAATAGCAATCTTTGTTTTCAAACAGTCCATGCAATTCCCAATCTACTGGATAATTTGCTCCTCGCTGCAGCAATCTTTGATCGAAATAAACATATTTATGATTTTTAACAAACTCCAAAAGCTCATCGCGAAATTTAGGATGAGCAATCTGAATCAACTCCAAAGCTCGCTGCCTAACGGTCTTGCCATGTAAATAGGCAACTCCAAACTCTGTCACCACATAACGAACATCTCCTCGGGAAGTAACAACGCCCGCTCCTGGAAGCAGATCGGCAACAATACGAGAAACTGCTCCATTTTTGGCAGTTGAAGGAAGTGCTAAAATCGCACGCCCCCCTTTAGAGCGCGAGGCGCCTCGAATAAAATCTACTTGGCCGCCAATCCCACTGTAAAACTTATGTCCAATAGAATCTGCGCAAACCTGGCCAGTCAAATCCACTTGCAAGGCCGAGTTAATCGAAACCATATTATCATTTTGGGCAATAATAAAGGGATCATTGGTGAATTCTGAGGGATAAAATTGAATAAGTGGATTTTCATGAACAAAGTCATAAAGTTTTTTAGTTCCCATGCAAAAGCCAGTCAAGCACCTACCATGCAAAATCTTTTTGGTTTTGTTGGTAATATTTCCATTTTTTAAAAGATCGGCCAACCCATCAGGAAACATCTCGGTATGTACGCCTAAATCGTTCTTCTTCGTAAGATTCTTCAACACCGCATTGGGAATACTACCAATACCAGTTTGCAACACATCTCCATCTTTTATCATTCCGGCAATGTGTTTTCCAATAGCTTCAGAATCAGCATCAATTTCCAAATGTGACTCTGATAATTCAAAAATATCTTGTTCTGCCTGAACTACGTAATCAAAAGATTTGTAAGGAATTAGTGAATCTCCAAAAGTCCGCGGCATCTTCGTATTGATCTGCGCAATTTTTATTCTCGCACTATCCAATCCACTTTTAACCACGTCTACACTAACCCCCAGACTGCACATTCCATTTTTATCTGGAGGAGTAACCGAAACCAGTGCCGCCGCAATAGGAAAAGATTTTGACTTTAAAAGGGCCGGAACTTCACTTAAAAACATTGGCGTAAAATCGGCCCGACCTTCTTGAACGGCCTCTCTTACGTTTGCTCCAATAAAAAAATTATTATTACGAAAATGTTTTTCAAAACCCTTTTGGGCAAATGGCGCCTTTCCTAGTGTTAGAATTTGCACCACTTCATTATCTAAAAAATGCTCCTTGTTTTCAGTCAAGGCATCCACTAATACTTGCGGAATGGCCGCTCCCGATCCAATAAAAATACGCTGCCCTTTAGGAATGGCCAACACGGCCTCTTTAGCGGAAGTAACAACTGGTTTCATACTTTACGCACCTTTTCTGACCTTTGAGTAGTCTCTTATGTTAAATCTTTTAACTCTTGCGCGGCAATAACGATCCGTTGCACCTCAGATGTCCCTTCATAAATTTCGGTAATCTTCGCATCTCGAAAGTGGCGCTCCACTGGATATTCTTTGGTGTAACCATTACCCCCACAAACCTGAATGGCCTTGGTTGTAACCCACATAGCTGTTTCAGAAGCAAATAATTTGGCCTGCGCCCCCTCTTTTGAATAACTTTCTTTGCGGTTTTTCTTAAAGCTACTATCTAAAACGAGCAAGCGTGATGCGGCAATCTTTGTACTCATGTCGGCCAAAATAAATTGTACTCCTTGAAAAGAGCTAATGGGATTTCCAAATTGCACTCTTTCAGTGGAATATTTTTTAGCGTAGCGAAAAGCGGCCTCCGCAATCCCTAGGGCCTGGGCGGCAATTCCAATCCGGCCACCATCCAACGTGTGTAGAGCAATTTTAAACCCTTTCTCAATTTGCCCTAATAAATTGGCCTTAGGCACCTTCATATTTTCAAAAACAATTTGCGCGGTGGAAGAACCTTTTATACCAAGCTTATCTTCGCACTTTTGTACCATAAATCCAGAACTGGCAGTTTCCACAATAAAAGCGGACATTCCTTTGTGATCCGGAGTCTTTCGTGTCTTGGCAAAAACAATCGCGATATTCGCTTCCTTCCCATTGGTGATAAAATTTTTCGTCCCATTTATCACATAGTGGTCACCACGATCTTCCGCAAAAGTAGTGAGTGACCCTGGATCAGAACCGGCATTCGGCTCACTAAGACAAAAGCATCCAATATGTTCGCCAGAGGCCAGCTTGGGCAAATATTTTTTCTTCTGCTCTTCTGTACCAAAATCTAAAATGGGAGCAATACAAAGAGAGTTGTGCGCCGAAATCAAAACCCCGGTGGAAGCGCATCCTCTCGATATCTCTTCAACAATAATACTATAATGCAAGTAATCCATTCCTGCCCCACCATATTCTTCTGGAACAAAAATTCCCATAAAACCATTTTCTTTTAACATTTCCAAAACCGTGGAAGGAATTTTCCCCTCATGATCGATTTTTCCAGCAATCGGCATAAGCACGTTGTTGGCAATGTTGGACACTACATTTCTAATCTCTTTGTAACTCTCATCTGTTATCACGATATCTCCCTTGTCTAAAAGTTTGCCTTTCTTTTTTGCATAAAGGCATTAGTTCCCTCTTTCATCTCTTCCGTCTGAAATAATTTAGAAAAACTACTAACTTCGATTTTTAGTCCATCTTTCACAGTCAAATCATTTCCCAAATTCATTACTTTTTTGGCCTCCGCAATTGCTTGCCTCGAATTTTTGGCCATCATCGAAATGACCATTTTTGCTCCGGCCATCATCTCTTCTTTGTTTTTAAATAATTTTGTAACTAACCCATAAGCAAGTGCCTCTTTGGCCGAAAGATTGGCCCCAGTATACATCAACTCCCGAGCACGCCCCCTCCCAATAAGTTTTGCCAAGCGCTGCGAACCACCAAAACCAGGAATCAATCCTAACTTTACTTCCGGTTGTCCAAAAATGGCATCTTCGGTGGCATAGATAAAATCCGCTCCCATGGCCATCTCACATCCTCCTCCTAGTGCAAATCCATGTACGGTTGCAATAATCGGCAGAGGAAACTCCTCCATTAAAAGAGTCACCTCTTGGCCAGTTTTGCTCATCTCATAGGCCGACTCAGGAGGAAGAGTCGCCAGTTGTGCAATATCAGCTCCAGCAATAAAGGCCTTGGGCCCTTCTCCAAAAAAAATCACTCCGCGCATACCAGAGTCCAAAATACTCTCTCTGGCAGCAAGGAAAAAATCTTTTAATTCTTTCAAAACATCATGATTGAGTGCATTTAATTTATCTGGCCGATTTACTGACAGATAAATAATTTTATCCTCTCGTGATTCAACGACATTTAAATTTTTATAAGAATGTTTAGAGACAGCGCCAGAATTGCTCATGTAATGAACTCCCGATGCAAAATAATTTTATCAAAAAAATTAGATGAACCCCAAAATGATATTCTCGAAAATTAGAGCTAGCAAGGGCCAGGAGTTATCGCGTTTATTTTTAATTCGTGACACACGGCGTCTTAAGCATTTTTAGCAAAACTGTGGCCATACCATCAAATTATTTATAAAAAATTACCCTATTTCTTAATAAGATCTACTGCTAATTATCTTGCGAGGATTAACTACTATGCAAACTGAAGTTGCGCCCTACCTTTCAAAAAATAAAATCAGAGTGGTAACTGCCGCCTCTCTCTTTGATGGCCATGATGCCGCGATAAACATCATGCGAAGAATTATGCAAGCATCTGGTTGCGAAGTAATCCATTTAGGCCACAACCGCTCCGTTGCAGAAATCGTTAACTGCGCCATCGAAGAAGATGCTCAGGCCATCGCTATTACCTCCTATCAAGGCGGACACGTTGAGTATCTTAAATATATGTACGATATGTTGCAAACCAAAAATTCTGCCCATATTAAAATTTTTGCTGGTGGCGGTGGCGTTATTTTGCCAACAGAAATTGAAGAGCTACAACACTATGGCATTGCACGAATATATTCCCCGGATGATGGTCGAAAAATGGGCCTGCAAGGCATGATCAACGACATGTTGGAAAAATGTGATTTTCCCACTGGTAATCAAAAAACTTTCAAACTGGAAAATTTAAAAACTTGTGGCCATCAAACCATTGCTCAATTGATCTCTTGTGCCGAAAACTTTGCCGACGACAACCAAGCAATTTTTGATCGTATAAGAACAATGGCCCAATCCAGTAAAACACCAGTGCTAGGAATTACTGGGACCGGAGGTGCTGGCAAATCATCACTAGTGGATGAACTAGTCAATCGCTTTCTTACTGATTTTGAGAACAAACAGGTGGCCATCATATCAGTTGATCCTTCAAAGCGAAAAACAGGCGGAGCACTCCTAGGCGATCGCATCCGCATGAATGCGATTAATTCTGATCGCGTATATATGCGCTCTCTGGCAACACGCCAATCTAACTTGGCCCTTTCCAAGTATGTGCAATCGGCGATAGAGATTGTGAAGGCCGCTAATTTTGACCTGATTATTTTAGAAACTTCTGGCATCGGCCAATCCGATACCGAAATTACCGACCACTCAAATCTTTCTCTTTATGTTATGACGCCAGAATATGGGGCCAGTAGTCAGTTAGAAAAAATTGATATGCTCGATTTTGCCGACATCATTGCCATCAATAAATTCGATAAACGTGGGGCCGAAGATGCCTTGCGCGACGTTACAAAACAGTACAAGCGTAATCATAAAATTTTTGATCACGGCCCAGGAACTGATAGCAAAGTTCCCATTTTCGGAACGATTGCTTCACAATTTAATGATCCCGGAATGAATCATCTATACCAAGAAGTTATCTCTCAACTAAATAGCAAATTAAAAATTGGCCTTACCTCTCAATTTACACTCACCTCGGGAATGTCTGAAAAAAAATATATCATACCTCCTAAAAAGACTCGCTACTTAGCGGAGATAGTTGAAACAATTCGTGCTCATCAAAACTGGATTGCTGAGCAATGTGATTTAGCAGAGACCACTCAGAGTCTCTCCACCGCCTTGGCCACTTTAAGCAAAAATGATAATGCGGCCACCCAATCACTAGAAAACAAATATCAAAATCTGTCTGAACGCCAAGATCCAGTATGTAAAAAAATTATAAGTGGATGGCCAACCAAAATATCCCAATATAAAAACGATTTCTACTCTTACTGCGTACGCGACAAAGAGATAAAAATTAAAACTTATACTGAATCACTTTCTAAAACTAAAATTCCTAAAATTGCTATGCCCAAATATCGTTCTCATGCTGACATTTTGCGCTGGTCGCTTAACGAAAATGTTCCAGGAGAATACCCCTTTACTGCCGGGGTGTTTCCTTTTAAGCGCGAAGGAGAAGATCCTACGCGAATGTTTGCAGGTGAGGGTGGGCCGGAGCGTACCAATCGTCGTTTTCATTATCTCTCTTGTGGTCTGCCGGCCACTCGTCTTTCCACCGCCTTCGACTCAGTTACTCTCTACGGCGAAGATCCCAATCGGCGCCCGGATATATACGGAAAAATTGGCAATTCTGGCGTCTCAATTTGTTGCCTCGACGATGCAAAAAAACTCTACTCGGGTTTTCGTCTAACTGACGCAAAAACCTCTGTCTCCATGACCATCAACGGCCCTTCGGCCATCATGGTGGGCTATTTTATGAATGCGGCCATCGATCAAGAATGTGAAATCTATATTAACCAGCAAGGCCTTGAGAATTCAGTTCGAAAAAAAATCAAAGAGATTTATGAGAAAAAATATATCGCCCAACATCTCACCCTCCCCTCATATCAAGGGCCGCTGCCTGAGGGCAACGATGGATTGGGATTAATGTTACTAGGAGTATCTGGTGATCAAGTTCTTCCCAGCGATATCTATGAAAAAATAAAACTAGATACCATCAGCAAAGTACGTGGTACCGTGCAAGCAGACATTTTGAAAGAAGATCAGGGCCAAAATACCTGCATATTCTCTACCGAATTTGCGCTAAAAATCATGGGAGATATTCAAGAATATTTTATAAACAATAATGTCCGCAACTTCTATTCTGTCTCTATTTCTGGCTATCACATAGCTGAAGCAGGGGCCAATCCTATCACTCAACTTGCCCTAACACTATCTAACGGATTTACCTTTGTGGAGTATTACTTATCACGCGGAATGGATATTGATGCTTTCGCTCCCAATTTGTCCTTCTTTTTTTCTAATGGCATTGACCCTGAATACGCAGTGATTGGCCGGGTGGCCCGCCGCATTTGGGCCCGCGCCATGAAACTTAAATATGGCGGAAATTCTCGCTCTCAGATGTTAAAATATCACATTCAAACCTCCGGCCGCTCACTACATGCACAAGAAATTGACTTCAATGATATTCGCACAACACTGCAAGCACTCTATGCTATCTATGACAATTGTAACTCACTTCACACTAATGCCTATGATGAAGCAATTACTACTCCCACCGAAGAATCAGTTCGACGCGCCATGGCCATTCAACTGATCATCAATAGTGAATTAGGCCTAGCAAAAAACCAAAATGCGATGCAGGGCTCATTTATTATTGAAGAACTTACAGATCTTGTCGAAGAAGCTGTCCTCTCTGAATTTGAAAAAATTTCAGAGCGTGGTGGAGTATTAGGTGCGATGGAGACCATGTATCAACGCAGTAAAATCCAAGAAGAATCTCTCTACTATGAAACACTAAAACACACTGGAGAATATCCCATCATTGGAGTAAACACTTTTCTCTCTTCTAAAGGGTCTCCCACAATCATTCCACGGGAAGTCATTCGCGCTACCACAGAAGAAAAAGAAAATCAGATTACAACCGTTGAGCGCTGTCACACCGCCAACGCCCAACTGGCCAAACAATTACTGCAAGAACTACACATGGTGGCCAGAGATAATAAAAATATCTTTGAAAAATTAATGGAAGTTTCCAAATACTGCTCCATTGGACAAATTACCAACTCGCTCTACCACGTCGGTGGACAATATCGAAGGAATATGTGATGCACGCCAAAGTAAAACTTCTTTTTGATTTCATGCATCGCCTTTCAATTCACCACTCCATGTGGTTTAACCAAGTGGAAACGATTCTGGGCAAGCAGCAAGCTTTTTTAGCTTTAAAAAAATGCGCAGAGACAACTATTCCACTCCAAGCCAGCCGACTGGCCAAGACTCTGAACATCTCATTAAACTTAGAAGATCAAACATCTATGGCCTCTGGAAATTTACAAATTAATGAGGCCCAGCTTTTAGAATTAACTAAAGCGGTGGCCGTAAATTGGTTGGCCAATGATGGTATCTGGTTCCAGGCCATCGAGTCTGTGCACGGCATGACTCTGGCCAAGCGTTGCAACGATACTTGTTGGGAAAAATTTTCTCCATTTGAAGCATGGTCTATTAAAAATCTAATCGATCTTCCAGAAAATGCAGGCCTTGATGGATTGGCCAGCGCACTTTCTTGGCGACTTTATGCTTATATCAACAAACAAAGCATGGTTCGCCCAGATAAAAACACTTTACTTTTTTATATGAATGATTGCCGCGTACAAAACGCCCGCCAAAAAAAAGGACTGGCCGACTATCCCTGTAAGTCAGCAGGGGTTATAGAATACACCAGTTTTGCCAAGGCCATAGATAGTAAAATTAAAACTGAGTGTATTTCCTGCCCCCCCGATAATCATCCTACTGAGTGGTTTTGTGGATGGAAATTTACAATTCCCAACTAAGCACCTATTCTAGTGATCCGGGGGATATTTTTCATGGCAAAATTAATTGAGCTGATAAAATCATGGCAGTGGGAAAAATTTGAAAAAACTTTTGGGGGCCTAAAATTCGCTGTCTCTATAATCCTCCTCTTTACAGTGGCCATGATTGCTGGAACATTCATTGAGAGCTATTACGGAACAGAGTTTGCTAATCGCCTAGTCTATAAATCGCTTCCCTTCATGTTATTGCAGGGCCTAATTTTTCTAAGCGTAATATTGGCCGCTTTTGTGCGCACACCTTTCAAATCTCGTCTTACCGGTTTTTACATTATACATTTTGGCATCCTCCTGATCGGAGCAGGTAGTTTTATTACTTACTATGCTGGAGTCGATGGGAATATAACGCTAGTTAAGGGAGAACAAAATCGTACCGTGATGTTATACGATGATATTTTTCTCATGACAGAAGAGTCTACGGGCAAGCAAATCTCTTATGAACTCCCCTTTGCCGCCTTCACTGCTAATATAAATGCAAGTTATGGCCCACTCACCATCAAAAAGTATCTCCCCTCCAGTGAAAATGAATTTATCTGGGAGAAACCGCTGCAGGCCTATCCCGAAGATAGTTTTATTCACTCCTCCCAATATCTTTTTTTTAATGATCAAATGTCTAATAAGCTTACTCTCTCTTTGCACCCCGAATCTAATCAATTTGAATCCATGGCACATTTTGATAGTTTTTCTATTTTCTATCTACCTAAAAATCTTTTTGCATGTTTCTTACAGGCAACACCCAACGATCCGCCGGTAGTAAATAGCAGTGATGGCCAATGTACGGCCTTTGCCACATATGGCGTAAAAAATGCGGCCAACAATAATAGGCCGGCAATTTTTCTTTTTGGAGAGAGTATGGCCATTTTTAAAAACGGCCAGTGGATGACATCTAGCTTAAAGGGTAATAATCTTGGCAACATTCCATGGATGGGCCTTAACGTCAAACTACTTACCCACTCTGAAAAGATGGTCCCTACACTTCGTCCATTTTTTGTAGTTCCTATCCAGCAAGACGGCAAAGTAATTTCTGGTACTCAAAAAGCTTTACTGGTAAATATTAACGGTGAAGATCTTTGGATTACCGATGGCGCACCTCTTCGGGCCATGGTTAACGGAAAGCCACATCGTCTAGAATTAAGCAAAGTAAAATTAAGACTCCCTTTTGAGTTTATGTTGACCAAATTCAAAATGGATATGAATCCCGGCACTCAGATGCCGGCCAGTTATGAAAGTTTTGTTAAACTCTTTTTACCCGACGGCAATCAAGATCATCACATATACATGAATAATCCACTCAAAATGATGGGATTCACTTTTTATCAATCCTCTTATTTTGAAACCAATGAAGGCGATTTCGGCTCAGTTCTAAGCGCCAACGTAGATCCTGGACGGCCCATCAAATATTGGGGGTCGCTATTACTTGTTCTGGGGGCCATGATTCACTACTACATAATTTATCGTCGCAAAAAAGAAAATACCAAAGGGGCAAAATGATGAAAACTTATCTTCCAACTATTTCTTTTCTCTTCTTCTTGTTAAGCTCCCTCTGCAATATTTCACTCGCAACTGAGAAATATTTTTGTGACAGCAAACTGCTAGATTCCCTGCCTATTCAACAAAATGGCCGAATCAAGCCATTATTGGTTCATGCTAAAGAAATTTTAAAAGATTTAACCGGTAAAACTTCGCAAGATGATCTATCTTCTTCCGAACTTTTTTGTCTACTCTCTTTAAAATCTTCTTCCCTCCCCATAACTACTTCCCTTAAAGCGAAAATTGAGCATGTGGAAGCACGCATTTTACTTAGTGTTGGAAGAGATGAAAGCTCTGTAGAATATGATAATTTACTTACTCAGCTTCCCACCATTCAACGCAGTGCCATGTTAATTCAAAAAGAAAATTCCTACAAAAAATATCTCAACAAACTATATAACCAAGCAAATATCTACCAAGAATTAGTGGCCGGTGCCAATTGGTTATTGCCTCAACGCTCTTCTAGTAACGAAATTAAGTGGTCAACCCTGAAAAACTTTTTTTCTGAAGAAGATCTGACACAACCAAGCCTGGCCTCTCAAAAGTTAGCACAAGCACAAAAGGATTTTATCGCACTCCAGGGAGATCACTACCTTATTGAGGTAACCTATGCCAAACTTCATTTGGTTGATTTTTCCATGCTCTTGACCATGATTGCGCTAATTGCGTTGGTGGCCATTAAGAATTTTAACTTCGCACTTGGTTTTTCGGTTTTAACAGTTCTTACGGAATCAACCTACATGATCTTGCGAATGATCATTTCTGGCCGGGCACCAGTTACCAACATGTATGAGACCATGCTATTTTCTGGACTTGGCGGACTATTTTTGGCCTTAATAATTGGCCATGTAAAAAAAGATAAAATAATCGTTCTGGTTGGTCTGGCCTATAACTTACTTTCTCTTTTCATGATAACCTTTGCTCACGGAATGTTCTCTAGCTCCATTGGCCCTTTAGTCCCCGTTTTACGTGATAATTTTTGGCTGAGCACGCATGTAACTTCCATCATCCTCTCCTACGGGGCCTTAGGCCTTAGCTGGCTGCTGGCAAATGTAATTTTAATCAAACGCAGATTTTTTACACTCTCATCAGATGATCTTGCTCGCTATACAGATATCACCTACACCTGCTTAAAATTTGGTACGGTGCTCTTGGCCTTAGGAATTATTTTAGGCGGAATTTGGGCAGACTATTCCTGGGGGCGATTTTGGGGATGGGACCCTAAAGAAACTTGGAGTCTGATTGTGCTTTTAATCTACATGGCCATTATCCATGGAAAGCATACTACCTGGATTCCACCTGCGAGATTTATTCCTTTCACGGCCGCGGCCTTTATGAGCGTTATGATGGCCTGGTTTGGGGTAAATTATATTTTGGCCAGCGGCCTACACTCTTATGGCTTTAGCGAAGGCGGAGCACTATTTTTGTTCTCCTTTTTTACGTTGCAAATTGTTTTGCTTATTGTGACGGCCATCTCCCCAAAAGAAAAAAACTAGCTTTGCGCCGGGCCATCTTTTTTATCATCTGTTGCGGTAGTAACGGCCGATGATTGAATATCCGCGGCCACTTCTCCGGCGGCCTTTAACTTCTCTAGCACCTCTTGATTTTTTTTATCGAATTCTTCTTTTTCTTTTTCTTTGCGATTATTTAAATCAGTAAAGAAAATCTCATTTACAAATTGTCTCAGCTTTTTTTTCTGCTCTTCTCCGACTGAATGAATCAATGCTTTATACAAATTACGTCGCTGCTCAATAATAAATTTCTTCCCAGTATCCCCAGGTATTATTCGAATATGCATGCGGGCCGGAAATTTCAGATAAAACTGCTCTCCTTCAAATTCCGGATCACCAACAAAAGTTAACTCTGACTCCGTCATACTAGTCAATTGAATTACATATTTGCAACTAGCATAACTCAAAGGAGAGGAGCTTTTGGGATAAAACTTTCGATCCTTAAAATCACTAATACTCAATTTGCGATACTTATTGGGATCTTGTTTTTTTAGTTGCGCTACTTTAAGTTTTATTGCTTCCTCATATTTTTTTTCAATTTTTTTGTCATAGATATTGGCAAACTCTACCACCTTTCGCATATCCAACGTTAAAGTATCCACTAAAATAGTCGGATACTGTAAGCTATCCTGGAAAGATTTGGAGTTAAATTTGTGACAATTAAAGACAACAATAAAGGGAGAAAAATTCTGCATGCTCTTAATTTTTTTCACCATCAAGGTCAGTTGCTCAACCGCATTTCTAGATTTTTGCCCACTCTCTTTTGTCGTTGTGGCGGCCTTCTTCTTGCCAACATCTCCACTTTCTTCATCAACAATCTCAAAAAACTCAAAGGCAATAATATTGGGACGAATTTTTTCTAAATAATCCAAGTCAAAAAGTTCGGTCTGACATCTTATCCCGTATGGATAATCCTCAATTGGTTTATCCATATTGGCAAAAAAACGCATGGTTTTATCAATGATTAAAATTTTTGTTGTCTTAGGAGCAGTTGAGCTTAAGCTATCATCAACCCAAGAAGATACTTTCTTTTTAGTTAAGATTAGATTGTTTTTATACTCATCCATTCGTTCCTGATTGGCCAACTCCACAACTTTAGCATCCCCACCTTCTACATCAATCGTCTCTGGTTTATCGACAAAAACATAATCTAAATCATAAGCATAACGATAATCATAAAAAAGATCTGATTCTTGCACATTACGCACAATAAAATGATGGGAGGGCATAACCTTTTCTGGAATGGCAGTTTCAATTTCTACAATATCTCCTTTTCCATATTTCATATTACTCTCTGCCCGCATATAGCTGGCAGTATAGTAACCAATGCGAAAATCCTCAAACAGCTCAGCATCTTTAACAAATCTTGCTCGCGCATAATCTGGTTTTTTTACGCTGCGGGTATAAACTAATGAGCAGGGATCATAGACCACATCACTAATTTCTCCACATTTAATATGGGTAAAATCAACTCCGGTGGCATTGCACTCTTTTAGTTGTTCTTCTTTTTCCACCAAAGCAACTAAGGGGATATTACGTGTAGAAACTTCTCTTTTTAAAAGTCTGGTCAAATAAGTTCGAACCTTTCCTTTGCCCGAAAAATCCACGTATATAATAAGAGGTTTTAGTTCTAAAATTTGCAAGAAAGTTTGGTGATAATCATCACTACTTTCTAAAGGCATAAACTTATATTCAACTTGCGGATAAGAATTTTTAAACCGAACTCGCACATCATTAAAATAGCTAGTGTCACTTCCAACATATACTATTTTAGGCAAATTGATTTCGTTTCCCATTCATCTTCCACTATGTAGATAAACAACTCTTTCTATACGTTAAGTATATTGTAATTATAAAATGACGCAACTTGTGAAAGTAGTGTTGCAAATTATGCCTAGTACTCAATTATATGGATATCTGGACTAGATTTCAAAATCGTCGTAATTTTGTCCTAAAAGCTCATCGTTTTCTTTTGTAAAAAATCTACGCACAAAATATTGGCCAGACCTTACGGTGGTAATAAAAGCAAATTCTTCTAGCTTTCTGAGGGCATGATAAATTTCATCCAATGACAAATTAAGCGCCTTAGACATCTCCGTATGCGATAGCAGTTGAGATATTCCATGAAGGCGATAAAGATTTGGGCGACACCATACTCGCCGGTATAGATACATTAAAACCATAATCTCAATTCTATTTAATTTGAAGGCCACCAAAATTTCATCAAAAAACAGATCGGGGATCTCTGATAGAGTCGTCGTGTTTGCCGGAATATTTTCCGCCTCGCCTGGCCGGCCCTCTTTGTGATATTTCGACTTATGGTCTGCCAAAATTGTATGTAAATCCACCATACATGGCCCTCTCGGTTTGATGGAAAACTACCATCATCCAATAAAATTATCTCATCGTTTAGAAATAATTGCCACAGAAAGTCTTGGTGGCAAAATCTACCCATTGACAAAAAAAGGCCTGCTCAATTTTGTCCAACAGAAAAAGGATTTTCTCGGGAGGTTAGATAATCAATAGTACTTCTTATTCTGAGTAAATCACTCAATTCTTTGTGATAAATTAAATAAAACTCTCCATTTGAAACTTCGGCGGCCGGCCCAAGGGTTTGCACCTTATCTCGATAGGCCGAGCGCTTAAGCACATGCGTTGGAATAACTGCCATGCCTAATTCGCGAATTACTGCCTGCAACATATTGCCGTGAGAATTAATTGAGTAGCGAATGTTAAATTTTTTAGGCACCTCTTTAAAGTACTCTTTACACCATCTAGAAAAAAGAGGCGATCCTTCTTCGAACATGATGGCCGGATACTTCATAAGTTCGGCCAACTTTATATCCGGATGAATATCAAACTTTGGCGATTTGGGAAAAACTAGAGTGATTTTTTCTTCTCCCAATAAGACAGTCTCTCCAATGGTTGGTAAAAAATCGGCCGGTAAAATCAACATGTCTAGCTTAAGCGCTTCAAAATCCCGAATAAGATCGGCCTCAAAACCTAAATTAAGCGTTATTGAAAGTTCGCTGTTTAAGGCCGCATAGTTTAAAAGCTCAGAAGTCAACCAAGACTTCCCCACTCCAGGCAAAGTACCAATACGCACTTTCCCGGCCATAGCATCTTTACTGTGATGAATTTGTTCAATAGTTTTATCCAGCTGCACTAAAAAAGATTGGGCAAAACGGTGCAACTTTTCGCCATCCGAGGTTAAGCTAACTTGCTTACCGGAGCGAATAAAGATTTTTACACCAACTTTATTTTCAAGACTACGAACATTCTGACTGATGGCCGACTGAGTAACCCCTAGCTCGCTTGCGGCCCTGGAAAAACTTCCAGACCTAACAAGCGCAACTAGAGTTTGTAGATGAGTTGTTTCAATCATTAATACGACACAAAAAACCGTTACTAATCATCTTTAGCAAGCTTCTCTGCCCTATCTTTCATTACCTTCTCGGCAATATTAGATGGACACTCTTCATAGTGGTGAAATTCCATCGTATAAGTGGCCTTCCCTGCACTCATAGAGCGAAGATCAGTCGAATAACCAAACATGGACGATAGTGGAACATAGGCGTTAATAATAGCATCACCCGTGTCAGTGGATTCCGAACCTTGAATTACTCCACGACGAGAAGAAAGATCTCCAATAACCGATCCTTGATACTCATCCGGTGACTCAACCTCTACTTTCATAAAAGGCTCTAGTAATACCGGGCTTGCTGCGCGAATTGCCTGTCTCATGGCCTGACGGGACGCAATTCTAAAGGCCAAATCGGAGGAGTCAACATCGTGATATTTACCATCTTGTAAGAAAACTTCTACATTTATTAGCGGGAAAGCGGCCAGTGGCCCTTTATCCATAATATCGTTAAAACCCTTCTCGCAAGCACTGATATACTCTGATGGAATCGATCCCCCACGAATTTCATTATGAAATTTAAAGTTTTGATCCTCACTATCTTTATCTTCCGATTTTAAAGGACGAATTTTTCCAATAACAGCAGCAAATTGTCCGGCCCCACCAGTTTGTTTCTTATGGGTGTAATCAAATTTTGCCTCGGTCTTAATCGTCTCCCGGTAGTTAACTTGAGGTGCTCCAACCACCACCTCTGCACTATATTCTCGCTTCAAGCGTTCTATATAAATTTCCAAGTGCAACTCACCCATTCCCGCAATACGTGTCTCGCCAGATTCTTCATCCGTAAAGACTTTAAACGTTGGATCTTCTTTTAAGAAGCGAGCAAGGCCTTTGGACATCCGAGTAAGCTGCTCTTTATCTTTGGCAGAAACCGAAAAGGTAATAACTGGCTCCGCAATATGCATCCCCTCACAAGAAATATTGGTGAGATTATCATCTCCTACAAAGGTATCTCCAGAAGCACAATCAACTCCAATCATGGCCACGATATCACCAGCTCCTGCGGAATCAATATTTTCTCTGTCATTGGCATTCATGCGCACCAAGCGTCCAACACGAACCTTGCGTTTAGTTCTGGTATTGTAGATCTGCATACCTTTTTCTAAAACACCTTGATAAATTCGAGTATAGGTCAACTGGCCAAACTGCTCATCGGTAATCTTAAATGCCATACAGACCAATGGCTTTGTATCCACTGGGTCTAGGTCTTGCTTAGTTCCATCACTGTTAACTACCTTAGGACGAGCACAAGATAGCGGACTTGGCAAATAACGAGCAACTGCATCCAAAAGTAGCTGCACGCCTTTATTTCTAACTGCCGATCCCAAAATGACAGGGGTTAACTTCAAACTATTTACCCCAATTTTGATAGCATTATGAATCTCGGCCTCGGTAACCTCTCCACCCTCCAGTAACTTTTCCATTAGACCATCATCAAAGGCACTGATGGCATCCAACATGGCCTCTCTTTCTGACTCTGCTTCTTTTTGCAAATTGGCCGGAATTGCCTCGATACGAACATTTTCCCCATTTTCACCATCAAAATAGTAGGCCTGCATAGTAATTAAATCGATAACACCCTTAAAATTTTCTTCTGCTCCGATGGGAATTTGTAGCGGAACAGCATTATGGCCTAATTTTTCTCTTAGTGCCTTCACCCCATTTCTGTAATTGGCTCCCATTCTATCCATCTTGTTTACAAAGCATAGCCGGGGAATTTTATATCGCTTCATCTGTCGATCGACAGTAATTGACTGAGACTGAACACCTGCAACCGAACACAGTACCAAAATTGCGCCATCTAAAACACGAAGAGAACGCTCAACCTCTACCGTAAAATCCACGTGTCCCGGAGTATCAATGATATTGATGCGAACCTCTTTCTCATCGCCTTCGGCATATTTAACTCCCTTATTACAAGTTCCATCCCAAACGACAGTGGTTGCTGCAGAGGTAATGGTGATTCCTTTTTCGCGCTCTAACTCCATATGATCCATTTTGGCGCCAGCACCACCTCCTCGAACTTCTTCAATTTTATGAATTTTGTCAGTGTAGTACAAAATCCTCTCTGTCAGGGTAGTTTTTCCAGAATCGATGTGCGCTGAAATTCCAATGTTTCTTGTTTTCGCCTTCAGTTTCATTTTAATTACTCCAATGTAGCTTAGTAAATAGTTGTTCTTGAATCGATATAAATTGAAAAATTTTTTTTAGCACAGATATTTCTATTTTACAAATATTCAAAATAGCAATTTACAGATAATTTTTTTTCCTCTATTAAAAAAACACTCAAAACATTTACCAAAAAGTGTATTAATCAAATATGAAAAAAGATCTTTCAAAGCAAGAACTCTACGAAGCGGTAAAAATGCTTGTTGACACTGATGACTCGCACCCGCACATCCACCTAAACCAACACAAGCTTTTTAACCTCTACAGCATTGCCTTTCAATACATGCTGTATCGTTCCACTAAAAATCCCGGGGCCTATATAATCAGAATCGAAGATAGCCACTTCGCAGAAAAAATTTCTAAACGGGCAAAAGATCCTTCCTCTCGAAAGTTTCTCCAAGCACTGCTTCTACCGAGAAAAATAAAATATAATAGCTCCACTCTTTTTTTGGATTTTTTCAATATCGCCAGCTGGAATCTAACCAATGAAGTGGCCAGAAATAAAATCAAAGGAGCGATAGTAATCAAAAACAGCTCAACTAGACCTATGGCCCCAGAAAACCTTGTCACTATAGACAAATCGCTTGAAAAAGAAGAAGCAAAATCCTACGAGAGTGAATTATTTATCAATGATCTTCCTGCGGATTACTTCTACACCTCCCTGCAATCATTTGTTCCTAAAACCATCGTAATATCTCATGGCCTTGATTTTCCAAACACCCATCAAATCACCTTCCCTTTTATAAAAAAAGAAAAGGATCGAACTCTTTCGGGGGTAACCCTTTCTAATGAAATTGACTGGGACGAACTTGAGTAATCTTTTATTTAAATAAAATAGAGGTTTGCCTTGATCAAAAACTTATACGCCATAAAGGTGGGATATTAGATATTTCTGGCAGGCACCAATTCTGATACCCGTTACTGAGGCTGGCCAAGGTGGGATTGCTTGAATGGACATACCGTCTCTGATTGATCAAGGCAAAAAACCTGTCGGGCCAACCAACTTCTTGTAAATGCTATTTGCACGACACGTGCCAAGCCGCACAGCAACAAAAAGTGAATGTTGTGGTCGAATTATCAAGTAATTGGCGAATCACTCTAATTTGGCCGGTGCATTTTGGGCAAAGTGGAATCAAAGTGAATCCCCTTTTGAGAACAGTGGTATCCAAGTGGGGTTTGGACTAAAAAAAATAGAACCTATTTTTTATGCATCTCAATAGCGGCCGCTATGGCCGCAACTACTGCGGAGTCTTCCGAAGATGACGTTTTAGATAGAGTGGCCCTTTCTTGATCGGCCAAATACTTAGCATATTCCTTTTCAGTATATGGCCGAAGAATTTTTGACATTAATTTAAGCAATAACACAAGTATTATAAGAAAAGAAAAAACTGTACCAACACCAACGATTGTTAGCTGTAAACCATCCATAATCATAATCACCTCCAATTTATAAAATCTATTCAAAATAAAAAAATTAATCGCCAAGTATTATTTCAAGACTCTTAATCAAAAATATTTCCATCAACTTTTTTTGCAATTCTAAAAACAGCATTAATAAGGCCAACATGGCCATAAGTTTGGCCAAAATTCCCCAACTGGCCCTTAGTAGTTGGGTCAATATCCTCACTAAAAATACCCAAGCTATTTGAATAACCAATAACTTTTTCAAGTTTTTTTATTGCTTCATCCACAAAACCAAGAGTGGCCAATGCCTCAATAAACCAAAAACTACAAATCAAAAAAGCGGCCTTCGTCTCACCAAAATCATCATTCTCCCTATATCTAAAAAACAATCCTTCCTGTGCCGATAATTCTTGTTCAATTCTCCGCAAGTGGCCAATTGCCCTTTGCTTATCCGTCACCTTATCAAGATAACTCATATTAATTAGTAGTAATGTTGAAGCATCAAAAAACTTAACATCTGAGGCCGCATAGAAGCAATTCTCGGCCCTAGAATAACACTCTTCAATTGCCTCCTTGCTTTTATATAAAAGTTCATGTGCGCGAATGTGCATATCATCATCAAAAATAATTTGAGAGATCTTTAATGCGGCCCTAGCTCCGGCCCATCTAAAAAGAGATGTCGTGCAATTGGCCATGGTTTTTCCGCGAAATTCCCAAATCCCAGCATCCTTTTCTAATAGTGTCCTTTCTATTTTCTCCAACAATGACATTACTAATTTTTTAGAAGGTCGAGGACTTCTATCGTCAACTCGCTGATCAGAATATAGAGGCAAAAGTGATAGTAATATTTGGCCATAAACATCGTTTTGTATTTGATTATACGCCTCATTCCCAAAACGCACCGGCCCATTGGACTTGTATCCTTGCAAATGTAAATCAACTATTTCTGGAATGGGTGGACTTCCATTAATTTTATAAACCGGATGAATCCTATCTTTTGCTTTAATCGCAATATCTTGAATAAAGTGCGAATATCTTTCGATCTCTGAAAAATGCCCGAGGGAATGCAAGGCAGAAAGTGTAAAATAGGAATCACGAATCCATGAGAAGCGATAGTCCCAATTCCGGCCACTTCCTGGAAATTCTGGCAAACTTGTATTTCCAGAGGCTATCACCGCCCCCGAATCCTCATCCTGATGTAATTTTAAAATCAGGGCCGATCGAATCAACTCTTTTTGATAAATGCATGGAAGCGTCGTCCTTCTAATCCAATCATGCCAATAATTTTCGGTTCGCGCAAAGAAATCATTAAATGTTTCTTCCAAAGAGGCCTGTAAATGTTCTCCCCAAGTTAAAACAAGATATTTATCTTCTGTTAGAGTGAAGGGTAACTCTTCTAAAATATTTGACTTGGAAACATTTGTTGTTAATCGAATATCTATGTCATCTGCCCTATATGTTAAGTGATTACTACCCAATATGGGCAAAATTAAGTCAACACCATTGCGTCTTGCAAGATCGATAGAAATTACAACTTGAGGATTACCAAAAATTCGTTCAATTTTTCTAAAAATCGATAGCGGTCGATGATTTCGATCAAACAACTTAAATCGTGGAGCAAAATCTATAACTCGAAATGCCCCATCATCACTTTTAAATTCCGTTACTAAAATATTTGTATTTCTCAAATAATGCTGAGAAGTTAAAAAATTTCCTGCCGGCCTTATCTGAAATTTTGCCCCGCCTACTTCATTAAGCAAGGAATTAAAAATTGGCCGATCATCAACATGCGGCCAACATAACCAACAGATGCTCCCATGGGCGTCTATGTTGGCAAGAAATGAACAATTACCAATTATCCCCATCCTATATTGATCAAATTCTTGCATATTGTTTTTATTTCCCACAGTATCTCCATATGATTTTTTCTAACAACGGAAATACTTCTCCCTGATGCCGTAGACAATACTGGGCACGAGATCGAACATGACATCCAACTCGCACTGTATGTAATCGCTGACTGCATATATTAAAAACACTTTCATCGGTAACATCATCACCGAAGTAGATAAAATGGGTCATTGGTAATTTTACCATTAACTGTCGGACAACATCCCCCTTGGCCATGGACATTGCTGGCAGTACATTTACTACGTTCTTTCCCCCGACTATTTTTAATTCTGGAAAATTTTTTAAAAAAATTTTTAATTTTTCTAATAATTTTTTTGATCCTCCCCCCCTTTGAACATGCAAGGCAATGCTAACTATTTTTTGCTCAATGATAACACTTGGAAACATATCCGCTAATAACAAAGCCAATTGACGCATCTCTCGCACAATCTCTTCTTTATTTACTATTGGAAAAAAGGGGTTTTCCATTCCATGATTTCCCACTAAAAAATCCACTTTAAAGGGAATCAGTCTTCTTAAATCACGCAATGATCTACCAGAAATAATTCCAATTCGATATCTGGCCTTTAGTTTTTGCAATATCACTGCGTCTCCTCTACACATCCTTGCTTTTGTATGATGCCTACAAAGTGGGGCCAATGTTCCATCAAAATCAAAAAGAAAAAAAACTTTTTCTTTTCCCTCAAAAACCTTCCAAAACTCCAAACAATTATATCCTTTCATAATCTAAAGCTGTGTCCTCAAAATTCTTTCTCTCTTTCTAATACGAGCAGCATCCAGCAACATTCGACCGGCCCAGCGATAGACATTGAATTCGTGTACATAACTGCGCATGCTCTTCATTCGGCCATGTTTTTCGGCTTCTGGCATATCCAATGCCATTTTAATAGCATCCGCACACTGATCAATATTGTATGGATTAACAATAATCGCCTCAGGAAGTTCCATTGCCGCACCAGTAAACTGGCTAAGAATTAACACTCCGTCTTCTTTTTCTTTTGCGGCAATATACTCCTTGGCCACCAGATTCATTCCATCATGTAAACTGGAAACAAAGCATAGGGTCGATTGTCTATAATACTCAATTACTTGATGATGGTTAAAATGCTCTGCGAGTAAAATCACTGCCGGCCAATTCTTCGTAGAATATTTGGTATTAATTCTTTCCGCCGTTATTTTTAACTCATTGCCAAAT
The DNA here is from genome assembly GCA_001770205.1 of Bdellovibrionales bacterium RIFOXYD12_FULL_39_22. Taxonomy (GTDB): domain Bacteria; phylum Bdellovibrionota; class Bacteriovoracia; order Bacteriovoracales; family Bacteriovoracaceae; genus YD12-FULL-39-22. The sequence continues at coordinate 35,289 of MEQL01000038.1, read as the reverse complement.
TTTTGATACTCTTTAATACTGCTTCTCGTCGGTGCTGCAATTTGAATAAATGAGAATTTACCTTTCCACTCCGGATACTTATCAAAAAATCTCTCAATCGATAAAAAACGCTCTAGAATTCCTTTGGTATAGTCCATTCTATCCACGCCAATTCCAATCAAAACATCTTCTCCTATCCCGTACATTTTTTTTATCAACGCATTCTCTTCTGAATGATTTGTAACAGTTTTCCCAAGTTGAAATTCGATAGAAATAGGATAGTTGTTTATAGATGTAATTTTTTTATTATACGAAATATTAAGAGATGAGCGATCAACCCGACACTCCATATATCGATCAACAGTATCTAGAAAATTATTACAATGAAATGGTGTATGGAAGCCGAGAATTGTGCTTCCCAATAATCCTTCTAGTATCTCTTCTCTGTAAGGACAAATTCCAAAAAACTCTGGATTGGGCCAGGGAATATGCCAAAAAGTAATTACTGTGGCCTTTGGTAATAAATCTTTTATCATTTTAGGAAGAAGGGTGAAATGATAATCTTGTACCAAGATGACAGGATCTTCGCTTTTTGCCTCCTCCTTTACTGCCAGGGCAAAGCGTTGATTAACGGCCTTATACATCTCCCAATCTTCTAGCCTGAATACTGGTTGTATATGTGCTATATGACAAAGTGGCCAAAGTCCCTCATTGGCAAATCCAAAATAGTAACCATTTTCCTCCTCTTGCGTTAACCAAATCCTTCTCAGCTTATATTTATTTTCTCCTGGTGGAACCATTATAGAATCTTTGTTGTCAACAAATTCGCGATCTGCCCCTCCACTTCCATGTGCAATCCATGTCCCTGAGCAGGCCTTCATAATTGGTTCAAGCGCGGTAACAACTCCACTTGCCGGAAACAATACTTCTGGCCGGCCATTTTTAAATTCATGGATATAAGGCTCTCTATTGGAAACAATAATTACCTCATCCCCATATAGCTCTTTGTTTAAAATATCTTTCAAGCTTTTAGGCGTCCAACTTATTCGCTCATCGTCTCTACTTCTTCGCTCTTTATCAAATTCTATAAAATATTTTCTCAGATGCTGTACCAGCGGTGCAAAATCAAAATCCGGACTTTTTTGCTTTGTTCCGCTTATAAAATCTTCATCTAAGATTTTTTTTAATGATAACGACCATCCACGATAACTGATCTTTATTAAGATAACTGTTAAAAAAGATATTACTATTCCTAGGCCAGTAAAAAAATAGATGACATATTCTCTTGTCTCACTACTTCTTCGTTCAATAAAACTAAGATCATGGACAAGAACAAGCTCGCCAAGTTTAACATTTTCGTCATCGACAATTGAAATTGCCGCAATGTTAACGGCCCCAGCAGGAAGCGCTACTTGCTTTGAAGTATCTTGTAAAACACAAGTCAGTTGTGAAAACGTCTCTGTTTTTACATCAAACTTTCCATCTGTGGAGCAAAAGGCCATTGCATAAAGTCGCTCATCTTGAATAACTCTGTTAAACAATACTTCGATTTTTTTTCGCTGCTTATTTTTGACCATTTCAACTAAGGAATCGTTTAATGTAGAGTGAACAAGAATAACTCTCTTATCTATATCTCGAGCAAACCAAGTCAAAGTTAATGAATCGATCAATGGCACGATAAAATACGCCACTACCGCAATGACCAATATAAGAGGCAAAATAAAACTATATATTTTTCTCAATACCACCCTCTATTTTAAAAAAGCAGTAATCAAAATTCCAACAAGCGGAAATGGTAAAAAACGAATAGCATGTGACAAGAGATGCTTACTTGTGGCCGGCTCACCATCCATCGTAGTACCTTTATAAAAACGTACATCAATAAAACGCGTCAGAATTACGCTTGCATATATTGCTGGCCATCCAAAAAAAATAAATATTTTATTCGTCGGCCTTTCTATCATCTCCCGAATTACAAACAACGTTGGTAGCGCCCATCCAAAAAACCAATATCCTCTAAACGCAAGCGCCATCACACTAGATTGTTCTCCATTATCACTATCATGATTTTTTTGCTGCATACCCCTCCCTGAAAATTAGACAATTCTCTAAACTGTTATAAAAGCGAACAAATACGAATTTGGATGTTAACTAAAAGACAACTCTCCCATACGCTGTTCACTGCTAAAAATTAATGTATTATTTCATCTTGCGAAATCCCCTCCTAACTCTTAGCAAGAACCAGCAAGCGCAAGGTTCTTACCATAGACTAGAAGGCGGCCCGACCATCTTAGAAACCTCTGGATTTAACCAGACCCATGAAATTTTCATCATGGTAAAAGCATAAAATCTTTTTGTCAAAATAAAATATTTTTTATAAAAAGCGAGAAATAACGCTCTCAATTTCTTTGAAAAAAAATTTTGCCTCCTCCAACTTCATGAACGGAGAAAATGATAGACGAATTGGTGATAATGATTGCTGCTCACTATATCCCATAGAAAGAAGCACCTTGTTGGGCCGAACTTGTCCGGCCTGACAAGCAGACCCGAAGCTCACATCCATTCCACTTAAATCAAATGCCGGCATAAGTGAATCAGCGCGCTTCCCATATATTAGAAAGGTAATGGTATTTAAATTTCTATATGGCGAATGATATCCAATCACCTCGCCCCTCTCTCCCAAAATACCTGTTAAATTTTGCTCAATATAGTTTTTGGCCGTCTGCAAAGAATTAGCATCGAATAATTTTCGTAAGCTTGTTAGCGCCAACTCCGCGGCATAAATACCCAGTACATTTACCGTGCCTGCGCGCAGGCCATCTTCCTGTCCGCCTCCTTGTAGTAAGGGAGCAAAGGAAAAATCTTTTTTATAAATAGTAAGGCCAACTGATTTGAGGCCACCAAATTTATGCGCCGAAAAAGTATAAGCATCAAGTCCTGCCAACAATTTATGCCAATTATCCATCTTTCCCGGAAGCTGAACAGCATCAACATGGATAACTGCTCCCGTCTCTTTTTTTATTTGCATAGCAAAAGAAAGTGGCCAGACCACCCCGGTTTCATTATTAACACAGGTAAAATTAAGAAGCGGAAAATACCCCTGTGCTTTTTTCAAATTAATTTTTTCAATCAAAGACTCAACTAAAAGTTGGCCATGTCTATCTGGGTGAAAAACTTCCACGGCATGTCCCTCAGATGCCAACTCTTCTGCAATTCCCGACATAATAGAATGATCAGTTCCCGCATAAAAAAAAGAAATTTTTTTATGCTTTGCATATCCTTTAATAACAGTGTTCGCGCCCTCGGTAGCACCCGAGTGAAAAAAAAGCTTATAATCAGCTTCGTTTAATTCAAATATTTGCAGAATCTTCTGGCGTGCCTGACGAACCACTGCATCGGCCTGTCGCCCAGTGGTATGAGATGATGATGGATTTCCAAACAAAAAATCCCCTTTAAGCACGAACTCTTTTACCGAGTCGGCCAAAGGGGATGTTGCATTATAGTCGAAATATAACCTATTACTGATTAATCTCACCAATAGGACTATTCCTAATTACGGAAGAAGCAACGCTCTCTGTCTGAGTTGGAGTTTGTGCAAAATCTGTAACATTTGCTTGAGGTACGATCTCAATATCTTTCGCTTTTCTCATTAAGTCACCAAGAGTTGTTGTCTCTAGGTACTCTTTCATAATTAGCGCCAAGTTAGAAAAATAGTTTCTTGATAGGTGATATTCAACACTGTTTGATGTGTTAGATTCAGTTCCTACAATGTCTTTAGCTGGGTTGATATTTTCACCAACACAGTTCAAAACATCTTTTACTGTAATCTGATCCATCGATCGTGCTAATACATACCCACCACCTGGGCCACGTACTGATTTAACTGCCTGGCCATTTCTTAGCTTGCGAAATAGCTGCTCTAAATAGTGCAAGCTAATGTTCTGCCGCTGAGAAATTTCCTGTAGTCGTACTGGGTTTCCGTTGCTGTTTGCAGTTAGATCAAGCATTGCTCTTACTGCGTACCGTCCTTTTGATGTTAGTCTCATTGTCTTCCTCCATAAATCCAAATAAGTAATGTTCCTTCCCTAAAATTTACCTTTTGCCTTACGTTCTGTCTCTGTGTGTGCTTTTTAAAAAAAGTAAGCATCCGTTCTTACTCTGGGCCTACTCTTACTAGATTTTTTTGATCTAATAAAAATATTTCCTGATTAATTATGACGTGATCAATCGAGTGCCGTCAACTTGTAAAATTGTTTTTTTTGCTAAAAATTTATTTATATAAAAAAACTCATTAATATCAACTACTTGCGCGCCAAAAAACATTGAAGGGGAATTGTGTACCAAGTTGGTTGGAATTATTTTCCTACCATCAAAGAAGAGAAAGAAAAGCTACGCGCTTTTTTTTCTGTCTCAATTTTTAAAAGATAATAGTTAAAGGTCACCCCTAAATCATCAAAAATCTCTGCTATAAATTGACGGCCCCACTCAATGAAAATGATCTCTACTTTCTCATCAATATAGAGAGGAATTTCCAAATGTAAAAACTCGTTTTCACTTTTTATACGATATAAATCGGCGTGGACAAGGGGGCCCAATCTATTTATTAGAGAATAAGTTGGACTAAGAGCAAGATCTTTTCCTCCACTAATCAGAGAAAAATATTTTTTTACCAATGTAGTTTTTCCCGCCCCCACTTCTCCTTCCAACACTACTACGGCCGGCTTTTTTATCAACTTTGAAAGTTCAATACACAAAGAAGTCAATTGTCCTTCATTATCTATTTTCCAAATTTGAGATAATGACTCAGCTACATTCATCAATTGCATCACCAATGAAATTAATTAACTCAGAAGCACAAATTGCAGCGGGATTGAACTGAGTGGTGGCCAAGGCCCCCATTTGTGAATGGATTTTTACTCCAACCGCTGCGGCCATTTCCAAATCAGGTGCTCCCGTTGCTGCTTTCTGCGCCACAAAAGAGGCCATTATTCCGGCCAAGATATCTCCCGATCCCGCCGTGGACAATGCCTCATTGCGGACGTTATTTACGAAAACTTCTCCTGAAGGATAGGCAATAATCGTATGTGCATCTTTTAGCACTATAACTGCTTTTAATTGCCTCGCCCTTTCAATGGCCAATGGTAATGGATTATTTTTTACTTCTAGTTTGGCGATGCTTGATAGATGAGCAAACTCTCCAACATGAGGAGTAAAAATGGTTAATCCTTTGCGCATTTTTATATTTTTTTGATCCGTTGAAAGTTTTAAAACATTAATGGCATCCGCATCTAAAATTACTGCTCCAGCAAAATTAGATAATATTTTTAAAACAAGTTCACGACTTTGCTTTGAAATTCCCAGCCCTGGGCCAATCAATATTGCATCATACTTACTCAAATCATCCATCTGCGAAACTCTTTTGAGCATAATCTCTGGATACATGCGAGCGTAAAGTTCCGCAAAGTTTTCATCCCAAGTTGCGGCGGTTGCCAATCCACACCCAGCACAAAGCGCACTCTTGGCCGCCAAGCAAATAGACCCGGCCATTCCTTCACTGCCGCCAATGACTAAAAGGTGGCCATAATTATTTTTATGAAACCAGTCACTTCGCAAGGGAAGATGGTGTGCGATCGTTTCTATCTCGAGAAGGTGTTGCCCGGGCACTTCTAAAAATTTTCGCGGGAAACCACCATCGACAATAACAACCTCTCCGACCGATTTGGCCCCCTCCCCAAAAAGGTGGGCAGTTTTTAAAATAGATACCGCTAAAGTATAATCAGCAGTAAGTGCAAACTTATCTACCTTGCCATTTTCTCCACAAATCCCCGAAGGAATATCTAATGATATTACTAAATTAGTTGCACGATTTATTTGCGAAAAAACCTTGGCCATTTTATCAGAGATGGGAGGAGTAAAGCCTGTCCCCCAAACCGCATCTATTATCACATTAGATTGATTTGCTAAAAATTTTTCTAACTCATCAATAGTGCCGAAAGGAACTTCCACCATTTTTGCATAATCAAGTTGCTTTTTTAACTCTTGTGAAATTTTCTGTAGGCCCATCAAAGGGATAACCATTACTTGGTAACTTTTATTATGAAGATGACGGGCCATGGCGAGGCCGTCTGCAGAATTGTTACCTTTCCCTAGTAGCACTATGGCCCAATCTTGTTCTTGTTTAAAATCAATTTTATCGTGAATAACCAGTTCGTGAAAAAAATCAAAAGCGCGTAGGCCAACGTTTTCAATTATCACTGTTTCGGAGATACCACTTTCAATAAAGGTTTTTTTTTCTATCTCCTTCATCTGCGCAACGGAGACAAAAGAAGAGGGTAGATTCACCATGGAATCCTCCTAGAGTGGGTATTTATTGAATTGCTCTTTAAACCTCTTTATTACATTTCCCATGCCCTCGTATAGGGCCTGACAAATAATCCAATGGCCAATGTTATATTCTTCAAAAAGTTTCGACTCCAGAAGAGGAATAATATTTTCAGCTGTAATCCCGTGCCCCGCATGACAAGCAATTGAATGCCCTCTCAACTTTTTAACTGCATCATGAAATCGATCAATATGATGGCCGTAGTTGTCACCATTTTGAAATAATCTGGTGTATGTTCCGGTATGAATCTCCACCGCATCAGGAGCAATCTGGCAAGCTTTGCTAATTACATTGGCGTCTGCTTCTAAGAAAAGAGAGATCTTAACTTGAGGAATCCCGGCCTTTAATTTTTTAAAGGTATCTTGAACTTTATCGAACACATTGCCATCGTTTAGATTAAGTCCTCCTTCCGTCGTCAACTCTTGACGATTTTCCGGAACTAGACATATCCAATCAGGTGCTGTGGCAATGGCCACATCAATGATCTGCTGCGCTGAACCCATCTCAAGGTTGAGTGGCCGGCCAAATTTTTTTGTAACTAGACGTATTGTTTCTACATCAGTGTCCTGTATGTGACGGCGATCTTCACGCAGATGAATTGTAATCTGATCCGCTCCAGAATTTAACACCACATTAGCAGCATCAACCACGCTAGGATATTCTTCTCCGCGCGCCTGGCGTAAAGTAGCAACATGGTCAATATTAACACCTAATCTTGGAAACATAACAAACCTCACTTCTATCGATCTAACCTAATGCCTCAGTAACTACGGCCACTAGTTCATTACATATTTCTGTAACCATTTTCTTATCTTCACCTTCCACCATTACTCGAAGCAATGACTCTGTTCCTGAATAGCGAACGATAAGGCGGCCTTTGTCTTGTAATCGCTGCTCAGCCGCAACGATTGCTTGCTGAATCTCTTTTACTTCTCCTAATGGAGGTTTATGTTTTACCATCACATTTTTCATTTCTTGAGGATAGAGCTTTACCACTGAGGCCAACTCTCGAAGGGAGCGATTATAATACTTCATGCACTCAATAACTTTTAGCGCCGCAATAAGTCCATCTCCTGTCGTAGAATATTTGGTTAGCAGGATATGTCCAGAAGGTTCTCCTCCTAAAACAGCTCCACTGTTTCTCATTCGCTCCACCACATAACGATCTCCGACTTGCGCCCTATAAAAGCGCAGGCCCAAGGATTCGATGTAACGCTCTAATCCCAAGTTAGACATTACAGTTCCCACCACCTCATCATCTTTTTTAATAACCTTCTGATCAAGTAGTTGCTTGGCCAAAATACCAATAATCTCATCTCCATCTAATACTCGGCCATCTCCGTCGATAATGACCACTCGATCCGCATCACCATCTAAGCAAATCCCTAAATCTGCTCGATATTTTTTAATCTCACCACGACAGACTTCTGGGTGAAGAGAGCCACAGCCATCGTTAATATTTGTTCCGTTAGGCGATGTTCCAATTTTAAAAACTTCTGCTCCAAGTTCTGAAAAAATCATTGGAGCAACTTTATAAGAAGCGCCGTTGGCACAATCAACCACAATACGCATTCCTTCTAAATCATACTTGTCATCAAACACAGACTTTACTTGAACAATATAACGTCCAATTACTTCATCTAGTCGCTTAGCACTTCCCAAGTCTGGCCCAATTTGTACCGGTACGAGTGCCTGGTCAAGCACCATGCGCTCTAATTCTAATTCAACTTCATCGGGAAGTTTGTGTCCTTGGGCATCAAAGATTTTAATTCCATTATCATGATAAACATTGTGTGAAGCAGAAATAACTACTCCGGCCTCTGCACGCATTGATCTAGTTACGAAGGCCACACCCGGGGTTGGTAGGGGGCCAGTTAAAATCACTTCTCCGCCTTGTGAACAAACACCTGCCGAAAAGGCCTGCTCTAACATGTAACAACTTCGTCTGGTATCCTTGCCTAGAACAATTAGAGGTCGGGCCATTTTTTGTGATTGAAAATAGAAAGTTACTGCACGGCCAAGCTTCATGGCAATTTCGCAAGTCATCGGGTAAATGTTGGCCTTCCCGCGAATTCCATCTGTTCCAAATAATTTCCTCTTGCTCATAGCGTGCGCCTCATAATCAAAAAGTTGCTCAGACCATATTAAAATTTGACCTAAATTCAAAATTATAAAACCAGATAATCTACATTTAAATCAAAGTTTTATCAATTTTTATCTTATGTTTTGCTGCTATTTGCGCTATATCTGCCATAACTTAAGCAAAACCTTTATAAAAATCTAAGCAAGCGAGATAATAATGGCATTTATTACTACTGAATATAAAACTACTGGCGAAAACTTCTACAACATTACTTCCTTGATAAAATCAACTCTCAAGCATCATTTAGATGCTTTCGATTCAAAAAAACAACGAACTTCCGGGCTTCTTTGTATTTTTATTCCTCATACCAGTTGCGCTCTTACGATCTCCGAGGCCTTTGATCGAAATGCAACTAGTGATGTTGAAAATTTTTTAAAACATTTGGCCGGCCGCAATCTCCCTTTTATTACCCACACCACCGAAGGAACTGACGACTCCCCCTCTCATATGAAATCCATCTTGCTACAACAATCCATGAATTTGATCGTGGAAAATGGGGAGATATTGCTTGGAACTTGGCAAGGAATTTTTCTGGCAGAATTCCGCGATGATCCCAAGGTGAGAAATATCCATTTAAAATTTATGCCTGATTCTGATTAATATTTACCACATCCGTCAATAATTATGCCGCCTTCTTCTTATTTGTCGCCGCAGCACCATCTTCGCTATCTAGATCATCCAAGGAAAAATCAGAGATTTCTCCGAGCTTGGATTTGACATTTTTATCAAGCTTTCCAACTAATTCTTCTGCGGCCATTAATTTTTTGCGTAAAGCTTCTCGACTAATACCTAGTGCTTTGGCGGCCCTAGATTTATTTCCTAAATGAACTTTTATTTCTGCAATAATCAACTCTCTTTCTATTATTGATAAGCGATCACGCAAAGGAATATTGCTATCGGAGACATGATTAATATCTCCAAACACTCTTTTTTTTGCATCAATGTCAAATAGGGGAGCAACATCGCCCTCCAACTCTACCTCGGTAATAACATGCAACTTAGGATTATATGACACGACCCTTTGAATTAACATTTGTAATTCACTAATATTTCCTGGCCAGTCATATTCTTTAAGTTTATTAATTGCCCGCACTGAAAAGCTCTTTAGAAGCAGGCCATGCTTTTGGCATTCTATGCGTAAAAAATAATTAAGCAGTGGTTCAATATCTTCCGTTCTCTTTCTCAAAGAATCCATACGCACATATGATTGGGCAAGAAAATGGTAGAGCTCTTTATCAAAATCACCACTAATGGCCATTTGCTCCAAATCAGATGTTGTAGTTGCTACTATTCGAACATTTGCCTGAGGTATGCCGTCAATATCCGTGCTGTTATTTTTTATTACTTGATACAATCGATGTTGTAGATCCAGCGGAAGATGCTCCACTTCCTCTAAAATCAGAGTTCCTTTCTGACATTTTATTAACTTTGAAGCATGCTCGCCCAACCCAAAAAGCTGACGCTCTATTTCTGCAATATCTTTTTGATGACACTCTATAACATCACACTTGTTCAGGCCTCGATTTCCTTCCACGTGAACAATTTGCGCAAAAAGAGATTTTCCAACACCTCGTTCTCCGTAAACAAGCAGCGGTAAATCTAGATCTTTTAATTTAACAATGGTTTTGCGCAACTCCGTAACAAATGAACTCTTCCCAATAATAACATTCTCGCGATCGTAGGGGGCACTAAAGCGCCGAACCATGGATTTTTCTGACATTGGACTATATTTGTGAAAAACAGAAGAAAATACTAACGACAAGACCTTCATGGTTTTTTCGTCTTCAAGAGTGAAGCGATCTTCATTTTTTTTATTCAAAACTTGGATTACGCCAACTACTTTATCCTCTCGATTAGAAATAGGATAACAGATAATAGAATTGGTTTTAAAATTATTCTGCTTATCAAAATCTCCATTAAACCTTGTTTTATCAGTATTCGTATCAACATTAAGAGCGACTCCTGTTGTGAACACCGAGCCTGCAATCCCCAGTCTGTAATCAAATTTAAAATCCGCAATATCTACGCCCATCGCGCTAACGGCCTCTAATTCGTTAGTATCGGGATTGATCAAAAAAATTGAAGCACGCTGCGCATTTAAAATACGCACCACTTCCATCAGCATATTATCCAGAAACTCCTTACTATCTCCCATCTGAGTAATATCTCTAAACAGGCTAAGAAGCAGTGAAAACATTTCAAAGCCTTCACTTGGCCTGGTATATCTCTCTTTTAATGCCGCATCAATCAAGCAACTTCTTAATCTATTGGGAGTAAACGCCATCACATATTGCTCTAAGAAGTGGCCAATTTGCTTATCCGCTTCTAATTCCGTTCCGTAGATAATTTCCGTCTCGTTGTTAATATTGGCAAACGCCCGAACAACTGTTCCACGAATATCCAGATGGTATTTTTTAAATTGCAAAGAAATATCTAAGGCGACTCCGACTGAAATCCTCTCCGAGGTCGCAAATCCCAATCCTGTGACACTTATGTCTAGTAATTTCGCATCGGCCATGTATTGGCCATTATCCAATCCATCGCTTATTTTCACCAAAAAGCGTAGCTCATCTAACGCATCAACTGGAATACGAAAGGATTGATAAAACTTAAATTCTGAAAAACTAGTTAACATCTAACTCCTAACTCTCATGGCACTTTATTTTAACTTTAAACTCAACATGAGATATCCTCTTGAATCTTTTCGGCGTATAATGTAAATACTTGAAGAAAAATAATGGGCCCCCAAAAACTGCCCAACTAGCGGAGATTACTACTTTGGAAATTATTTTACTGGCCGAAGATCCCTCTTATTATGGTGCACAAAGGCTGATAACTGAAGCAACACAATCAGGTATTAAGATTTCTCATCTCAATCCTTTTGACCACCAGTTTTTCCTTGATAATACTCTAAACTCCAAGGCCCAAAAAGAGTTAGTGGTTCTCAATCGTATAACCGGTATTCGCTATGATGAATTTGATCTCTCGCTCTCCATGTGGTTGGCCCAACAAGGGGCCAAGATCTTCAACCCGATAAATGCCATTGTTGCTACTCGTGATAAAATGCATCAATTCTTGCTGCTCTCTCAAAACAAGATACCAATTATTCCTACCTTTTCTTTTCGCGGGAAAGTAGATGCTTCTCTAATAGACGAAATACAGAACCTTTTTATTACATCCATTCCTGAACTTGATAAGCAAAACTTGAAATATATACTCAAGGCCAATCGTGGAAATAAAGGCATTGGAGTTAATCTATTAGAAAGCAAAAAATCTTTGGAATCCATCTTGCAAACTTTTTGGGGGATGAGAGATCAAAAATTTATGATTCAACCCTACTTAGAAGGGGGAGAAGAGCATCGTATTTTTCTCACCCAAAAAGAAATTTTAGGGGCCATTACCAAGCAAAACAGGGCAAACGATTTTCGCAACAATGGCCATTTCATAGATGGGATTAAAGACAACATTGCAGCACTTCCTGCCGATTTAATTTCAACAGCTCAAGCAGCAATAAAGGCCTCGGGAGCTTTCTATGCCGGCATAGACATTCTTCGCTGGAAAAATCGCAACTATGTTTTAGAAGTTAATCTTGTTCCAGGGTTTGAATTATTAGAAAAAGTTACAAATATCAACATTGCTAAAAAATTAATCAACAGTATTGTAGAAAATACCAAGGCCCAATGAACCTGCCAACTTCCAATGGCCCACAAAACTGCCCTCTCTGTGATAGTGCAGACCACTCCTCTTTTTTCAATAACCGCTATCATCGCTGCCATTTATGTGATCTAATTTTTTTACTATCTAAGTGGCAAATCTCTCCTGAAGAAAAAAACCACCGATATGCGCAACACCAAAACTCGCTGGAAGATTATGGATATAGAAAATTTCTTTCGCAGATCATTACTCCTTTATCCCACTATCTTTTTCCAAATGCCCGCGGACTAGATTTTGGGTGTGGGCCGGGCCCTACCCTTTCAAAAATGCTACAGGAACAAAATTGCAATATGCGTATTTATGATCCTCTTTTTTTTCCCGACCACGATGCTTTAAAAAGCAAATATGACTTTGTGTCCTGCACGGAAGTAGTCGAACACTTTGAAAATCCTAAAAATTCTTGGAATCTTCTGGCCGGCCTTGTTCTGCCTGGCGGAATACTCGGAGTAATGACCGACATCTACAACGATAATATCGACTTTAAGAATTGGTATTATAAAAATGATCCAACTCACGTTGCCTTCTATTCTACCAAAACATTTTCTTGGATTGCTACAGCACTAAAAATGGAAATTAAATATCAAGATGAGCGCACAATTATCTTTCGTCTTTCCCCGCCCGATCGCCAAACTTGCGCTCCCCCAATGTCCCATGCACTATAGATTGTGGAGTAGTCTGGACCGGTAGTCCTAAATCTAAATCAGAGGCCCAACGATCTGCAAAAAGCTCTATTTTTTCTATTCTTGAATCTTCTAAATCTTTATCCAACACATCCAAGCGATAAGAAAGCTCCCCCTGCAATTTTATATTATCTTGTTTTTGCGAAAGAAATGATTGTATGGCCCGCTCCTTTGCTCGCTCCATTTCCAAAATTTTTTTATCATAATCTAAGGCCACTTGAATTTTTTGCTGTTCATAGGTCCAAAGGAAATGATTTACTGCATTTAATTGTTTGGCAAAATCCTCTCTTTTTCGCAGAATAATTAGCCGATTAATACTTGCTTCTTTCACTCGCTGAGACAAAATGTCGGCCTTAAAACGAAGCATCATTCCAATACGAAAAAAATCATCTGCTTGCCAGCAGTCATAGATATTTTTTATGTGCATAACAAAGTAATTTTTCTCAGAGCTACGCACATACCCCAGACAAAGTTTATCATCTTTTTGAGAGGCCACCGCAAATAAAAGATTATCACCTGAACGCAAAAATTTTACATTTCCATTTTCCGCCCAAACTTTAACCACATTAGTAGTTAAATCACGATCCGTAATTCGGCCAATAAATCGAGAGTAGTCTGCTGCGCTATCAAAAAAAGAGTCGGCCAATATTTTTTTACCGTCCACCGCTTTTTCTCTCTCCCTTGCAGCATCAACCTCTCTTTGCGTTAAATCCATATCTGCCCAGGCCGGCAAAATTAAAATCAAAACAAAAAACAGAATAAATGAATAAAATGATAAGTTGGTTAATTGCATAGATATTATTATATATCGGCCAGCTTTTATAAAAAAGGGCAGTTAGATTGCCTACCAGTCAATACCTGATTATTTTCCTAAGGTTTTTATTCTGTTAACCGAATAGATACTAGCAAATCCGAGGAAATAGTATGAGTGATGGATTAATAAAAGTAGTTATACTTCTGTTTTTTTTCCTTACTGGCTGCCAATTTAAAGAGGAGACTTCTGCTAAAGGAGCGCCATCTTTTAATAAAAATCAAAAAATAACCAACTATGACAAACTAATGTGGTCTACCCAGCGGCTAACCGCCTCTCCTATTCGCTTATCAATATCATCCGACTTCTCCGATGATGAACGTACTCAAATCATGACAATGGCCGATCAGTGGGACAACATTATCACTGACTATAAATTGTTCGACTTTTCTACTACCGCCACCGCCAATAAAAGCTTTGCCAACATAGATGATTACTATGATGGAGAAATGGGAGTATATAAATCATATAAATGGTTTACCAATATTGATTCCGATGTTCTGGCCGTTACCCAGTACTTTACAAAAATTAAAAATCGTGGATCGGCCTCAGAGTATTTCGAATTGATTCATGCCGACATTATTATAAACTACCGCGATTTTAGCTATAGCATAGACACAAAAGACAGTGGAATCAGTTATGATCTCCCCTCCGTACTATTACATGAACTAGGACACTTTTTAGGACTTCCTCATCAAAATAACTACTATGTCTCTTCCGTTATGCAGCCATATATGAGTATCTTCATAAACGAACGCTCTCTCTATTCATATGACGTAGAGGCCATCTCTTCCAAGTATAGCGAGGGCGCGGATGAAGATCTTCCAACCATTCCCAAAGGAGAAGTAACTGCACACGTAAGAGATTATGATGACGATCTACCAATCCGCGGCATCATTGAAATGCGCGCCAACGGAGAGTGTCGACGCTATGAGAATGGAGTATTAGTCGATATTGAACACAACTAGTATTTCATTTTTTTTGGAACAAGATTGACTCAAAGGCCCTAAGAAGGGCACCATCAAACTTGCGGCCGTCAGCGAACATTTTTTCCAACGCCTCTTTTGGAGGAAATGCCTTGCGATATGGCCGATTTTCAATTAGTGACGAGAAACTATCTGCGATTGCAACAATCTTGGCCGGAGGATAAATTTCCCCGTCTCGCAATCCATTTGGATAACCGTGTCCATTGGGTTGCTCGTGGTGCTGTAAAACAATTTGCGAAACCTCATTTCTAACGTTACGAATCCCATCTAACATCTGCTTCCCCAACGCCGGGTGACGACAAATCTCCTTGCGCTCCTCAGCGGTCAAAGATTCTTTATCTTCTGCACTAAAAGTTAATTGTGACAACCCAATATCGTGTAAAAAGGCCCCCATTCCTATTAAATTAAGCACGCTATCACTTTCGATTCCGCTTCCTTTTGCTAGCAAAATAGAAAAAATTCCCACCGAAATAGAATGCTTCACGACATACTCTTTAGAGGAAATCAAACTCAAAATCCGAAGAAGTGCTTGGGGATCGTCATTAAGACTACCTACACAACTTTGCACCACATTCGATGCCGTCTGAACAACTCGCTGATCGACACTATGCTTTGCCACAATATCTCTTACGGCAAAACTGATCATCTCTTTTAGCAAACTAGTTGTCTCTCCAGCAGAAAATGTTGCACTTTTTTGAATAAGTATTTGCCCCAATTTTTCTATGAAGGAAGTATAAAGATCATAATCTTTTTTGGTTACATAGAAGCTATTAACACCTTTTTTTTCGTATTGGACAATTCGCTCCCAATCGACTTCATCTCCTACATTAAATATTTTAGAAAACTTGTCTTCTGCGCGTTTGATGTAAACATCAAATGGCAATGTCTTTTTGACTCTCTTTAAAATAGAGAGGCCAACATCATAAAAATCTGAATTATTTGATTCAATCACAAGCTTATATTATATGCTTATTTCGAAACTTTTTACAACCAACGATAATAAGAATGATTAACTAAACAACTATTACTACTTCAGAGAAGTATTAATTGCTTGAAAGGCATTAAAATCTGTAGCGGCTATTTCTGCCAACATCTTTCTATTAATGAGGCAATTGTTCTTCTTCATCGCACACATCATTTTAGAATATGAACTACCAAGTAGGCGTGCCCCCGCATTAATTCTGATAATCCAGGTAGAGCGCATCTCGCGCTTTAGACGCTTGCGGCCAACATATGAAAAATATAATGCTCGACAAATGGTGGTAGCGGCCTGGCGAACTTTTGTTCTTCTATCAAAGTGAAATCCTTTGGCCAACTTCAAAAGTCTATTTCTTCTTCTTCTTGCTTTAAACCCTCGACGAACTCTTGACATAAACTGTCTCCTTATGAACGAAACCGTGGGGGACTTTTTTGATCCTTTGTGGCCCAGGCCTCTGTTATTTTACCAAAATAATTAACTAGCCATATGGCAGCATTTTATGCATACGTCCCATATCTGTTGGGTGAACGTAATCTGTCCTTCCTGCCAATTTCTTAGACTTATGAGATCTTTTTTCTAAAATATGTCTTAATCCTTTTCTTCTTCTTTTAACTTTACCAGTGGCCGTGAAAGAAAATCTTTTTGCCGCTGCTCTTTTGGTCTTCATTTTTGGCATAAAACCGCTCCTCAAAATCAACATTTTTAACAAAAAATAAAACAATGACTGGTATGAATATCAGCAGCTTCCTAAAATGTAAAAGGAAAATAGCACCTATTCGTTATTATTTTTGAGCTTCCCTTCTCGACGTGCGGCCTTTTCTTCTGCCTTCTTTTGTGCCAGCTCGCGTGCACGCTGTTGGGCCATTTTAACAATTTGCTTATCAGGAGCTAAAATAGTGATGATGCGATTTCCTTGCATCAATGGTTCTTGTTCAACTACTGCCCCCATCTCCACAACTGAAACAAGAATGCTCTTAAATTTCTCCATCCCTGCATCTTTGTAGGCCATCTCCCGGCCTCTAAACTGCATAACCATCTTTATCTTGTCACCATCTTCGAGAAATTTTTTGGCATGATTAAGCTTGGTTTCTAAGTCATGTTTTTCAATATTAGGTTTAAGTTGAATCTCTTTTAGCTGCACAACCAGCTGCTTCTGTTTAGCCTCATTGGCCTTTTTTTGTGCTTCATACTTAAATTTACCGTAGTCAATTACCTTTACCAGAGGTGGTGTAGCGGTTGGGGAAATTTCTACTAAATCCAATCCTTGGCCCTCTGCAATTCGTAATGCTTCACTCATGGAAACAATTCCATACTGATGTCCATCATCCCCGACCAGGCGACATTCCGGAATTCTTATTTCATGATTAACTCTTGGGCCACTGTTTCTACCTCTTGAATGCGAAGAACCAAATCCTTTAATAACATCCTCCTTACTTAGGTATAAAAATAATCAACCATTGCAGAGGATAGCATGACATCGGTTGTAAAAAAAGTAAATTTCTTTGATGAACGATTTATTTGATGAGACTCATCAATTCTTGACGCGACTTAGGATTTTCCAAAAAAGTCCCTTTGAGTGAAGAGGTTACCATAATGGAGTTTTGCTTCTCCACCCCTCGACTGGCCATGCACAGATGCTTGGCCTCAATAATACAGGCGGCGGCCTTGGCCCCCAATACTGTCATAATAGTCTCAGTTACCTGATTTCCAATGCGCTCCTGAATCTGCAAGCGGCGAGCATAAATCTCTAAAATTCTGGCCAATTTGGAGATTCCAATCACTTTGTTTTCTGGAATATAGGCCACATGGGCCTTGCCGATAAATGGTTGAAAGTGATGTTCACAGGTAGAGTAAAATTCAATATCTTTCAGTAAAATTATCTGATTAAAGGGAACAACATTATCTTCTTTAAAAGTTGTAAGGACATCTTTCGGATCTTGCAGGTAACCACCAAATAGACGCTCCCAGGATTTAACAATTCGCGCCGGACTCTCCTTCAATCCTTCCCTCGTCGGATTCTCTCCGAGGTATTCAAAAATATTAGTGATGGCCGCCACTACTTCTTGATATTTTTTTTTATCCTCGGAAAAGCTATTTTTTTTCTTTCCACTCATTACAGACCTACCTATTTAAATTTTTATATTAATGCTTAGTTGATCTTTGAGATTTTGAGCGTACCGGGAAATTATTTGCTCCAGGCCATCTCGATCTAATAATCTGTAACTACCATCGCTATTATCAATGATTTTTTCGTGTGTAAAATACTTAAAACTATTTTTTATAAGCGGCCGAGAGCAGCTTTCAGCATACTTAATAACCTCTCCACTTCTTAACTCCTCTTCGAAAATATAATTAAACTCTTTTTCAAATTGCTCGTAAGAAAAGGAATCTGTCGGTTCTAGTCCGGCGGTTGACTCAAACAGCAATGATTTGATGGCCCGAGCGGAAAGATAGTAACCCTCATAAATATAACTCACTCCCCTCGCGAATACTCCTAAGTTCCTAGCAATTTCGGCATACTCTTTTCTAGACAATGATAGTGTTTCATCCAAGGCCTTAAGATCTCTTCCAATAATCCCAGAGATAAATTTCAAAGTGACTTCTAAAATTTCTGGATTAGAAGGAAGATAAAATTCATACTCTAATGATGCTCTTTCTCGCTTAAAAAATTCCCTTAATTCTACTCCTGAGCTAATCTCTCCATTAAAAATTTTTGCCCATCCCAAATTGATTATCCAGGGAACTAAAAAGTGATGAACAATGGTATTTTTTATGTAGAGAATTTCTTGTCGGCACTCCTCTTTAATTGCATAAAAAACTCGGCCAAAACTTGATTTACCAAGAATATTAATCTTCTCATTAGCGATGAAAAGATCTAGTGCCTTTTCTAAATTTACCTCTAATGCGCTACCTGTTAGTGTACCTGCAACCGGAACATTAAATTTTTCACAAAAATTTAAAATCTTTCGCGCCTTTAGCAAAATTTCATCCCACTTAATGGCCCCGACTGGATCATCTAACATAATGAGGGCCAAAAGAGAGGTTGGAGTCACTAATAAATTTCTACCCACTTCTCTAAAACAGCGATATGCCAAATTCCACGTTGAACTC
Source organism: Bdellovibrionales bacterium RIFOXYD12_FULL_39_22 (assembly GCA_001770205.1). GTDB lineage: Bacteria > Bdellovibrionota > Bacteriovoracia > Bacteriovoracales > Bacteriovoracaceae > YD12-FULL-39-22. Next base: position 16,504 of record MEQL01000038.1, on the reverse strand, counting down.
TTAACATCATCGGCCGCAATCTCGCCCACTATTGGACGGCCAAGTCTTATGTGAATACTGCCTAATTGCACGGAGAAGAGTTTTACAATTTTGAGCAATTGAGCAAAGCTTTCTTTCTTTTTTGCCGCCCCCTCCAATTCTCTTGTCATGGCGCGCTGTTCGGGAACAAATTCATGGACAATACTGGCCGGCCAAAACAGTAGTTCCTTGCGCTCTTGAGGCGAGATGGCCTGATGGGCAGTCAAGAGCATCTGATAAAGGCCCAGCTTGGGAGAAAGTAATTTCCCAGAACGAGAACGCCCTCCTTCGAAAAAAAATTCAATAGGACGGCCTTCGCGAAGAAGAAAATAGAGATAGGCCTCTAGTGTCAGCTTATATAAAATATCATTTTGAAATGTTCGCCGAATGAAAAAACAACCAGAGCGCCGAAAAAGTGATCCGATGGGAATAATATTCAAATTATTTCCACCTGCAACGTAAAGCGGAAATTTAAAACGCTTATAGACCATGTAATTTAAGGCCACATAGTCAGCATGTGATTGATGATTAGGAACAATTACCACATTTTTTTCGGTAACAATTTTTTCAAAATCCAAGTCCGGAGGTATCTCCAAATTTAGATTTTCGTAAAAACGGTCCATGGCCGCATCTAAAATTTTGGAAAAATTATCCAGAGTCTTCAGCGATAGATCGGCCATGATCTCATTAGCATTTTTTACTATCTGCCTCTTATCACCAGGCCGTTCATTTAGTCGCGATGCTATTGGCGGATAACTAAATAACACCTCTAACATGCGACTATGTTCTTTTTTATTCATTATCTACAATCCTTCCAATTACCCGATAATTTTTTGGTGATTATTTATAATTGCTCGGTCATTGGAAGTTATATAATCCAGCGCATTCTTTACGCGAATTTTTGCCTTCGAAAGGAAGGCCTCGGCCACTGCTTTCTTGCGATCATTTTTTGTAGCATCAATACAAAGAAGATAAGCAAGCGTTACATCTGTAGACATTTCTACTAAGCGACGGGCGTGAAATTCTGTAAAAGCTTCATCATTAATCTCTTTAACAAACGATACCGCGGATTCTAGATGTGTGCGCAGACGACGGGCCAACTCAATTTTGGGGGCAACTGAATTAAAATCGTTGCTGTTTTCATAATCATTTAAGCGCTCCAACACTACCCCACTAGTAACTCCTCCGATGGCCGCCACCACTTGCAATTGAGTTGTTCCTTCATAGATATTAGTAATACGCGCATCACGATAGTGGCGTTCAATATTAAATTCACAAGTAAATCCAACCCCCCCATGAATTTGGAGAGCATCAAAAGCCACTTTATTGCAAGTCTCTGCAGCATAGGCCTTAACCATCGGGGTAAAAAGTGATGCAAACTTGGTATAGCGCTTTAAATCTTCGCCTAAATCATTCTTTCGTTCTACATGATGCTCAATCGCATCTTCAATCCCCTCTTTAATATCCACAATACGAGAAGTCTCATAAAGCAACGAACGGGCCGCTTCGATGTTAACCTTCATATCGGTCAACATCTCATAGATGGCCGTAAAATCTCGAATCGACTGCTTAAATTGAGAACGCTCCTTAGCATATTTGTCTGCTTCTCGATAAGCTGCCTCGGCAATACCTAACGATTGTGCTGCCACTCCTAATCGCGCTCCATTCATCAGCGACATCGTATATTTGATCAATCCCATCTTGCGAGTACCTAAAAGCTCGGCCTTGGCACCATTAAATTGTAATTCGCAAGTTGGAGATCCTTTTATTCCCAACTTATGTTCAATGCGTCGAATCTTCATATTTTTATCACGATCATAGATAAAAAGAGAAATCCCTTTTCCTCCACTTGTACCATGCTCACTTCTGGCCATAACTAATGACACCTGCGCACGGCCATTGGTAATAAACCGCTTAACTCCCGTAATTCTCCAATCACCATTGCTATCTTGCTCCGCACGAGTGGCAACTGATTGCAAATCCGAACCAGCATCTGGCTCCGTTAAAGACATTGCTCCCGTCACAGCACCAGAAGTAAATCGAGGAAGATAACGCGTCCTTTGATCATCCGAGCCAAACTTATAGATTGTTTCCGCAATTTCTTGTAATCCAAAAATATTCATCAAAGAGGCATCACCACGGGAAACCATCTCTATGGCCGCAGAATAGATCGTCTTGGGCATATTAATTCCACCGTATTGACGAGGAATGGTAAACCCTAAGAGATCTGCCTTTTTCAAACGATCAATTGCTTCCGCAGTACCCTGAGCATACCGAACTTCTCCATTTTCAAAATGGGCACCCTCTGCATCAACCCCTGGAGCACGAGGAGCAATGAAATTTCCAGCGATATCCCCCACAATATCTAACACTCGATCGTAATTATCGAGGGCATCTTCATATGATTGGGGAGCATAAGGAAATTTATTTTTTTCATTAAAATTATCTTCTCGCAAAGAAACAATTCGACTCAAATCTTGATTTTTAATGTGGAACAAAATATCTTCATTATCTTTATAAAAATTGGACACAAGGCCTCCTGACTTTTTCTCTAATAATATGTATAGTTCATTACCCTAAAGTTTATTTTTATATGCCTTAATCATTCGAGGAATTATCTCTTTAATGTCCCCAACAATTCCATAATGAGCGATACCAAAAATTGGAGCATTAGGATCGCTATTTATAGCAATAATGCGTTTAGACTCGGCCATTCCTGCGCGATGTTGAATTTGGCCAGAGATACCGCAGGCAATATACAAATTCGGTCGGACTGTAGTTCCTGTCTGGCCTACTTGATGATCCCGCTCTAGACGGCCAGAATCAACAAATGGCCGCGAGGCGCCAACTACTCCACCAACTGTTTTTGCCAACTCTTTAACTAACGCAAAAGAGTCTTCATCAGCAGCGCCCATTCCCGCAGAGACGACAATTGCTGCTCCTTTTAAATTTACTGAGCGCTCCTTTCGCACTATCTCTAATACTTCGCTCATAAAATCATCAGCTGATAGCTGATGTTCTTCTTTGACTATCTCTATGGTAAGTTCCATATTCGGCGGTGAAATTTTCATCACCCCTTCACGCACTGTGGCCATACTTGGTATGCTTTCAGGAGAAACAATAGTAGCAATAATATTTCCACCAAAGGCCGGACGAATTTGTAGTAAAATATCTTTGTAAACTTTATCTTTGATATCATGTTCACCGATTTGCAAATCCGTACAATCTGCCGTTAGGCCACATTTAAGTTCCGAGGCCACGCGTGGGGCCACGTCACGGCCATTTGTGGTTGCTCCAAAAAGTACGATATAAGGGTTATATTTTTTGATAGTTTCCACTACTATTTTGGCGTAGGGAACGGAGGTAAAATTCGCCAACCTTTTATCTTCGTACAAAAAAACCTTGCTGCATCCGTGATATCCCAAAAGAGGTAAACTTGTGGCAATTTTATCACCTATGGCCACGGCCGTTACAGCACTGCCTAATTTGCTGGCCAACTTTTTAGCTTCGCAAATAAGTTCCAAGCTAACGTCGGCAATTTTGCCATTATTGTATTCGATGAAGACCATTACATTTTTATCACTCATATTTTTTCTCCATATTCACAATTTATCCACATTGCCGCAGTCGACCTACCCTAAAATATGTTCTGCTCTTAATTCGTTTATCAAGGCCGCAATGGATTGTTCATTATTTTGAATCTGTTTGGTGTTGCTGGCGGTTAAAACAACACTTTGAATTTTTTTCACTTTGGTGGGAGAACCAGAAAGACCGCACTGCTCTGGATCGGCCTTAATAGAATCTACATTCCACTCTTTTATGAACGTCAATGCCGCATTATCACCGGCGGTCATATAGGTCTCATCGTAAGATTCATCGGTAGTTTTTTTGTCAATATTTTTATACATCATCACTTTCTTAGCGCTAGGAGAACGAGGCTCATTGGCCTCGGCAGTAACGGTCAAAAGAACTGGAAACTTACTCTTAACGATCTCGTGCCCACCATCAACAGCTCGCTGGGCGGTAATAAAAGAATCGGACAATTCTTTTACTGCTGTGACACAGGTAATTTGATTAATTCCTAATTTTTCCGCTAACTGCGGCCCGACCTGTGCAGTATCGCCATCAATTGCCTGCCGGCCACAAAGTACGATGTCATATTTTCCAATTTTTTCCACGGCACATTTTAATGCATAAGATGTGGCCAGAGTGTCGGCCCCGGCAAATTTGCGATCTGAGATCAACACCACATCATCAGCACCGCGAAAAAGACAATCTCGCAAAACATCAACTGCCTTGGGGGGGCCCATGGTGATTACGGTGATTTTTCCACCTACTCGATCTTTTATTTTTAAGGCCTCTTCTAAAGCATTGAGGTCCTCAGGATTAAAAATTGTTGGTAACGCTGCGCGATTAACAGTTCCATCGGGTTTCATTGCATCACTTGCAACATCATGCGTATCCGGAACTTGCTTTACAGTAACGATCATATTTAAACCCATTAAACATCCCCTTGTTATAGACAAGACAGTGTGATCCCTTTTTTGTAATCCGGGGATATTATTTGCAGTAGCGGCAAATAGTAAAGAGATTTTTATAATTTCTTTGTCCCGATAATTTAGATTAATTCACCCTTGACTCAAATGGCCTCCCCTTGTAACTTATTCGATACTATTCTTTTCTTTATAGCATTTTAGTATTTATCTTGTGGAGATCTCTCATGAGCGAACAAAGCAACGTTGAAGTTAGCGTCGAAAAAGACAATTTTTCTTTTGTAAAAGCAGAACATGAAACTCTGGCCTTCTGGAAAAAAAATAAGATCTTTAAAAAGTCTCTAGATAAAACGCGCCCGAATAAACCATATATTTTCTACGACGGCCCACCGTTTGCCACCGGACTTCCCCATCATGGCCATTTAGTAGGAAGCATTCTGAAAGATATTGTACCTCGCTACTTTACGATGAAGGGATATTACGTTGAACGCCGCTGGGGATGGGATTGTCACGGACTTCCGATAGAACACGAAATCGACAAAAAACTAGGCATGTCCGCCCAAGATGCGGTGATCAAGTTGGGAATAAAAGGCTACAACGACGAATGCCGCGGTATTGTTGCTCGCTACACTAGCGAATGGCAAAAAACTATTGAACGCTTGGGACGCTGGGTTGATTTTGAAAATGATTATCGCACGATGGATCCCTCTTTCATGGAGTCTGTTTGGTGGGTATTTAAGCAGTTATGGGACAAAGATCTCGTCTACGAAGGAACCAAGGTTGTTCCCTTCTCCACCGCCCTAGGAACAGTTCTTTCCAATTTTGAGGCCTCACAAAATTATCAAGATGTTCAAGATCCGGCCATCACCATCTTATTTAAGGCCGCCGATCAAGTAGATACTTACTACGCAGCATGGACCACCACTCCCTGGACATTACCTTCCAATCTGGCACTTTGCGTGGGTGCTGACATCGATTATGTAAAAGTAAAAGATGAAGAAAAAAATATTTTTCTCATCTTGGCCGCCGCTCGCCTGGCCACTTATGGACAAAAACGCAAATTAAAAGTTATTGAAGAATTTAAAGGTGCCTCGCTTAAGGGCAAGCGCTATCTTCCCCTCTTCCCATATTTTGAAAAACTGGCAAATAACGGCGCTTTCCAAATTCTCTGCGATAGCTACGTTACCACTGAAGATGGAACCGGGATTGTGCATACCGCCCCAGCATTTGGCGAAGATGACTCCCGCGTGATGAAAGAGGCAAACATTATGGCCTCTGTTTGTCCGGTTGATGATGCTGGAAAATTTACCCAAGAAGTTTCTGATTATGCCGGCACATATGTAAAAGATGCTGATAAACAAATTATCAAGCGCTTAAAAGACGAAGGCCGGTTATATGATCATTCTGTTGTAGTGCATAGCTACCCTTTCTGTCCGCGCTCAGACACTCCGCTTATTTATAAAACCATTCCATCTTGGTATGTAAATGTAGAAAAAATTAAAGATAAAGTTATTCGCGCGAACAAAGAAATTAACTGGGTTCCTGATCACATCAAAGAAGGACGCTTCGGCAAATGGCTTGAAGGGGCCCGCGACTGGGCAATTTCGCGTAATCGAATTTGGGGTACACCAATTCCTATTTGGACAAATGACGTTAGCAAAAAGCACATTTGTATTGGTTCTTTTGAAGAATTAAAAAAATATACTGGCAAAACATTAACGGATTATCACCGAGAAAATGTTGATCCACTCACCTTCTCTTTAGCTAATGAACCGGGTGTCTATCGTCGAATTCCCGAGGTTCTAGATTGCTGGTTTGAATCAGGCTCTATGCCTTATGCGCAATTGCATTACCCTTTTGAAAATCAGCAAATGTTTAAAGATGGCTTTCCTGCCGAATATATTGCAGAAGGAATCGATCAAACTCGCGGTTGGTTTTACAATCTAACTGTTTTATCCGCTGCTTTATTTGATAGTCCGGCATTTAAAAACGTCATCGTCAATGGAATCGTTACTGCCGAAGATGGTAAAAAAATGTCCAAACGACTAAAAAATTATACCGCTCCTGATGCTTTAATGGAGGAGTACGGCGCTGACGCTTTTAGATTATATCTGATTAACTCCGGCCTTGTGCGCGCAGAGGAACAGCGTTTTGCTGACTCGGGAGTAAAAGATATGGTAAGACGCGCACTACTTCCTTGGTATAATTCTTATAAGTTTTTTATTACCTATGCTGAAGTTGATGGTTGGAGCGCTGGCCATAACTTTAAATACGGCGATAATATTGTAGATCGCTGGGTTTTATCCAAATTACAGACCTTGAAAAAAAATATTGCCACCGAGATGGAGGGATATCGTCTCTACAACGTAGTGCCTGCACTCTTTAACTTCATTGAAGATTTAACGAACTGGTATATTCGCTTAAACCGCTCTCGCTTTTGGGGAGAGGGGCTTAGTGATGATAAGTGCGCGGCCTATTCTACACTATATACGGCCATCCGAGAGTTGAGTATTGCCATGGCCCCGTTTGCGCCTTTTTTATCTGAACATATTTATCAATCTCTGAAAATCTTTGGAGACAAAAGTAATGAAGAGTCGGTTCATCTTTGCACCTACCCAATGCCTGATGATAAGATGATTAACACCACGCTTGAAGATGCCGTTGATCGCATGCAGCAGTTAATTTTACTCGGCAGACAAAAGCGCAATCAAGTGCAAATTAAAGTTAAAACTCCACTGGCCCGTCTTACCATCATTCATCGCGACCGAAGTATGCTAGAAGAGATTTCTAAACTTGAAGGATACATACAAGCAGAACTCAATGTAAAACACATCGAATATTCCCAGGATGAGACAAAATATATAGGCCTATCTGCCAAACCCAATCTTCCAGTACTAGGCAAACGCCTAGGAAAGGAATTAGGTAAATTTAAAAAAATGATTGAGACTATCTCGGCCATTGATTTGGTAAAACTAGAGGCCGAAGGATCGATAACTTTGGGCGGCGAGCATTTCTCACTAAATGACATTTTAATTTTTCGCGAGGCAAAAGCACAAACACATGCTCTCTCCAATCGCTTTATCTCAATCGATATGGATTGCACACTAAATCAGAATTTGATCAACGAAGGCCTAGCGCGTGAAGTAGTAAATCGAATTCAAAAATCACGCAAAGATTTAAACTTCAATGTGGCAGATCGCATCACTATTGCCTATGCGGGGGCAGAAGAGTTAGAACGTGCTATTGCGGAACATCTTGATTATATTTCCAAAGAAACCTTGGCCATTAGTGCTAAAAAAGTGGCCAAAGAATCAATGGGAATGGACGCTCTTACTTATGAAATTGATGAGTGGCAAATAAGCTTAAGTATCAAAAAAACGTAGGCAGGATGATTTTTGTAGTGACACTTAACATAAGAGGTATCTTTTGAAAGTTTTTTTATTATTATTACTAGTGGTATTATCCCTTAACTCTTGTGCAAAAAGGCCAGGAAAATCTCAAATAACATTCTCAACACAATTTGCCACTCAAGGAACTCGCACCATTGAGTTAAACGGAGGAGTCATTATTGCCGGATACTCAACCACAAACGATAGTGCGTTTGTAACTAGTTTGAACTCACCACTAGAAACAAAAACAGTTTTCCTGACAAACGGCACTTGGAAGTTTATTGCTATGGGCTGGAGTGGACTAGATCAAGAATTAGGCTCAGTAATCTCTAACGCAATAATGCTTGGTACTGCTCGATGTTCTTCAGAAATTACGCAAACACTAGATGGTAATAATACCACAATCTCACTCACAATTAATACAAACAACTGTCTTACGACTTCGCAATATGCAAATCAAGATTACATGACAGAAGAGAGCTTTAAAACATTGAATATAAGGAGCTGTGCTTATGATGATGGCGGAGGTCTCGGCTGTACTTATCCAGGAAACATAAATTCAATAAAAATCTCAATTCCCCAATATGAATTGGAACAACTTTCTAAACTTCAAGAAAAAACGGCAATCCCATCAACTACATCAATTGACAATTTTGTCAGCACTTGCTTCCCATTAGACAGCGGTTATATCTCCACCAATATACAAATCCCGGTAGGAACTAACCTAATCAACGATATCGTTTTTCCGACAATCATTGGATATAAAGATGCGGCCTGTGCTGATCCTGAAACAACAGCGTTTGGAATAAACTTTGGACTGGGCACATTGGCGGATAAAGCAGTGGTGCTGGACGTGGGCCAAGATTCCTACACAGCACAGATATATACTACTAACGAAAACACTATCCCCAATTACTTGACTGTTCTTTCCACAGACCCAGTTAGCGATTCAACCGTATTGGCCCCGATATCATCTGTTTCCATAAATTTTAATCTTGAAATGGATCTAAAATCAATTTTAGGAAGTAGCGGCGGATCATGCCACAATACAACGATTGAACTATCTACTTACGAAAATTTTATTGCTTGCTTACCAATAACTTACTCTTCTGCCGCAAATGATAACCATGATGTCATCTATTCCGTATCATCGCTTGTTGCAGGTAGATATTACGTTAGAATTCCCAGCTCTGCTCAAGGAATAAATGGCCTAACACTCGGGACTACCTATACCTTTAGCTTTATTGTCGAAAATGCACCCCTTGCAATTACAACAACAAATCTCATCGCCACTTACGAATTCTCTTTTGATGCTTCAAAATTCATCCTCGGAGGAACCCCTCCTATAAATTACTCTAACAGCAACAATGCTATTGGCAGCATTAACAATTTAAGTGGTATCTACTCACCAATTGCAAGTGGTAACGATACATTAACCATTTCCGACGCTAATGGATCTCATGATATAAATTTAACAATAGTCGCAACTACCCACTCTTACGATTTTCAATATTCGATGCCCAGCGCGTGGAATCTTACTCGAAACACTTCCGGATATTATTTAAATAACTCTGGTAACTATGTAGAAGCAGCAAGCAATATAGAACGATTTGAATACGATTATGCTCTATACATTATGGGCCTTTTGGTGGAACCTTCCTCCACCAATCTAATAAACTATTCAGAGGATTTTTCTAATAGTGCCTGGACTAAAATATCAACGGCCGTTACCTCTAACATAGTAGTTGCTCCGGCCAGCACAACAATGGCCGATGAGGTTACTGATGACAACTCCAATGCTTTTAACGCCGGCTATGTTACAACTACGAGAAGCAAATCATCCGCCCAGGCCGTTTTTTCAGTGTTTGCCAAACCCAATACAGCTCATATTGTATCTCTTTATCTTGCAGTACCCGCTAGCAGCTGCGCGGGTGCCGTCTTTGATCTATCATCTGGATCATCAACCAATTCTGGCTTTTGTGGCAATCCACCCGAAGATTTTGGTATAGAAAGATATCCTAATGGATGGTTTCGTCTCTGGGTGAGAGAATACAATACTACTGGCAGCAACTGGGAGGCCCGTGTTTTCGTAGCATATAACTCTGTATTGTCATCCAGCGCAGATATTGCAACAGTCGGCTCAATCTATCTGTTTGGAGCTCAACTTGAAGAAAGGGACACTCCAACATCATACATTCCAACAAACGGATCTTCGATCTCCCGATCTAACGATGATCTCTCCTCAAGTTTTGCCAACATCAACGCAACCAATGGAACTATCTTTATTGAGTGGATTAACAAATATCCAAATTCGCAAATGGATTCCTTTTTGTTTGCCACAGATCAAGACACAAATAACCATCACACTATTTACCTTGATCCATCTAGCTATCTTAATTTTGAAATAGTCGGCAATGGCACTAGTCTAACTCAAAAATCCCCGGCCCCGGTATTAATGAATTCGCGCAACAAAACGGCCTATGCCTATACCAACAACGGATTTTATGGCAGTCTAAATGGAACTAGCTCGTTCGCGACTACAACCTCCATGTCTCTGCCGCAGGCCTCGACCATTGTCAAACTTGGTAGTGATATTAATCAGCAAAACCAGCTTAATGGCAACATTGTGAAGTACTATTTTTGGAATCAACCACTAAGTCCTGAAATAATACAACAAATGACGGCGCTACCATAAATACGAACAGGAATACGATGAAAGAAACAATCAACATCTATCAAGAAATAATTAGAATCCAAGAAAGCGGTGAAGGGGCAGCGCTTTGCATTCTAATCAGCGTTGATGGATCTGCGCCACAAATTGCTAGCGCCAAAATGATTGTTAAAGAGTCTGGTGAAATATTAGGGACCGTGGGGGGCGGTGCAATTGAAAATAAACTGGCCGAGCTATCGTTAGAAGTCATTAATAGTCAGCAAGCAAAAACAGTAAAGTTAAATCTTGTCACAGACCTTAACATGGCATGTGGAGGACAAGTCCAGGCATATATTGAACCAATTGAAGGCCGCGATCATTTAATCATTTATGGTGCCGGCCACATTGCGCTTCCCACCTGCTCTATTGCTAAAATGCTAGGATTTCATGTTACCGTTGTTGATGATCGTTCGGAGTGGGCAAACGCTGAGCGCTTCCCCATGGCCGATCGCGTAGTCGTTTCTGATTTTTTAGAATTTGCTCAAAAATATAAAGCTTCAAAAAAAGATTTTATCCTGATTGTCACTAGAGGCCATACCCACGACCAAACAATTCTTGAAACCGTTACTCATTCTGACTTTGGCTGGTTGGGTATGATTGGTTCAAGGCGAAAAATTAGTGCAGCTTTTGTCCGTTTGAAAGAAGTAGGGATTACCGAAGAAGTAATTTCGCGCATTGAATCTCCTGTTGGCCTAGATATTGGTGCCGTTAGTCCAGAAGAAATTTCAATCAGTGTTGCTGCAAGATTAATCGAATTTAAAAGAAAAAATAAAAATGCCAGGCCATGGGCCATCTAGTGTCCAGACTGAAATTTATTAGTCCTCTAACAAAATAAGTTCATTGCTAATTTCATTGTCGTTTCTTTCGGTCGCCACTGCCGGAAAATGCTCTTTTAATATTTGCCCAACTTCTTCAATTGCCTCAGTTAATCCCAACTGCAACTTCCCTGCTTTAAAGTTGGCAATCAGATGGTTTAAAATATTTGTCCACGTTTCTGTTGGTAATTTCTTGGCAATTAACTCATCTCCCCACACTACCGCCTCTCGCTCTAATAGCGATACAAAAATAAGGACCCCAGTTGCCTTCTGTGTCTTGTTTAATCGATGAAGATGGAACTCAAAACGAGCACGATTTAGCACATTCTGGTGACGATCATCTACATGCAAAAAAAATCTTTTACCAAACCAACTAAGAGAAAGAAGATAACCACAAGTAAAGGCCAGCGCACTAACGATGATAATTGTCACCTCGGTAAAATTAAATCCTAATTTATTAGCACCAATAAAAAAGGTAAACAGCAATGAAGTCGTAAGCAATATCCAGCTAGTTGTGACGTACGCTAACGCCGAAGAAGACGGTGCAATCATAACCACAACTTCTCCAGAAGTAGTATGCTCAACTTTTTCAATCGCCTCCGCAACCGCCGCCTTTAGTTCATCATTAATTAAAGCACCCAAGCTGCGATATTTTATGTTTCTAAAAAAATTTTTCACCAAACACCTCGATCAAAAACATATTACCAGGAACCAGACGCTCCTCCCCCGCTAGAAAATCCACCGCCGCCGCCCCAAGAAGATCGGCCCCCTCCTCTTCCTCCATGTCCCCATCCACTGCCACCAAAAGAGCTAAATCCTCTACGCCGAGGAAGAATAAAAACTACTAAAAATAAAATAAATAAAATGAAAGGCAAACTTAAAGTACTTGGGCCATTTGATCTAGAGATCCGGTGATATTTGTAATCTATTAATTTCGCCGCTTCAAAATTAGGATCAGTATATTTTATAATTTCAATTACACCGGCCAAAATACCTTCAGAAAATCTCGACTCGCGAAATGCCGGCACTATAAAATTATCAATTATCCGTTTAGCATAGGCGTCGGGAAGATCTCCTTCCAATCCTTGGCCAACTTCAATGCGCATCCTCCGCTCTTGAACTGCAACTAACAATAAAACTCCTCGGCGAGAAGTATTATTGCCTAACTTCCACTTATCAAAAACGCGAATAGCAAAAGACTCAATATCTTCCTCTTCAAGGGAAGCAATCGTTAAAACCTGAAGTTGAGTTTCAGTAGCATCTTTAAGCGCCAAAGAGATTTGATCAATTTGCCGCTCTATTTGCGAGTTAATAATCTCCGCGTGATCTTCTACTGGCCCAGTTAGAGCAGAAATCTCTACCACGGCCATGACCGAATAAAAGACGATAGAAGATAAGGCGATGTATAGTAGCTTTCTCACAATTTTGTAGTAACTATTCATTAAAATTTAACTTCCGGCGCTTTTTCTACGGCCGCCTTTTCTGCTTCCGATACCGTCCATTGGGCCATTTTTTCATGATGAAAAAATAAAGAATTAGTCCAACTAGAAGGTGGAACAGTTACCAAGTCATTAAAATTTTTTATTGCTTCAATATGACGATTCCGCGCTACAGTAATACGATTTTCAGTTCCCTCTAATTGTGCTTGTAAGTCGCGAAAATTTTGATCGGCCTTAAGTTCTGGATATTTTTCTACGATTACCATTAATCTTCCCAACGCTTGCGATAAATTGCCTTGTGCTTTTTGAAATTCTTGCAACTTCTCTGCTGACATATTGGTTGGATCGATAGTCGCTTGTGAGGCCTTTGAACGCGCCTCTGTAACCTGAACAAGTGTTTCACTCTCGTGCTGTGCATACCCCTTCACTACATTAACTAGATTAGGAATAAGATCTGCTCGCCGTTTATACTGATTAGTGATTTCCGCTAAGGTTGCTTCAACGTTATTTTTACTCTGCGGAATAGATTGAATGCCACAACCCGATAATAAAATGAGTGCCAAAATATTTAATAGTAATAGTTTCATAAAACTCCTGCCGTAAAAAATTAATAGTTGGTGAATTTTCGCAAAACTCTACTTCTATGTAAAGAGTATTTAGAGTCCTAAGTGGGGCCATTTCTCGACTCCCCATATCTCCTTCCTGTTTAACTTTAAGGATGAGTATATTAAAAATAAAAATCTAATTGCCTGGAATTTTATTAATCAAACTGATCCTTATCAAACGCAAATAAAAAAACTTATGACGGAATAGCTTTCCGAAAAGAGCTTTGAAAAATAATTGCCAAATCCTCTAACTCAGACTAAAAGGGGGAAACAGTGACATATCGGTAATAATTTTCAGAACAATCTGTTTTACAATGGAGATTTTATGTTTAGGAACATCCTACCCAAAGAGCCAATTTTTTTCGATTATTTTGAACAACACATCGATCTCGTCATCACCCTAACTCAAGAAGTTTTAAACATGGCCAATGCCTCTCCTTCTGCATGGGAGCAGCATGCCAAAAAAGTAAAAGATTTAGAACATGAAATGGATATCATTGCTCATGGTTGTATCGAGATCTTACATAAAAGTTTTATAACTCCAATTGATCGCTCTGATATTTTCACTTTGATGAAGCGAATGGATTCTATTGCCAACAACCTCAATGGGGCGGTGGCCAGAATGATTATGTATAACATTTCTGAAATTCGTCCAGAGGTTAAAGAGTTCGCTAGAATTTTAATCGCCGCCGAAAATGAAATCAAAAAGGCACTAGTGGCCTTTCGCAATAAAAAACTCTCCGCCAATCTTTTGGCCGCATGCAAGTGCGTTCATGACTTAGAGCATGAAGGTGATGATCTTTTCCGCAACGCTCTTTCTCGACTTTTCAAAGAAGATGACGCCCTCGACGTTATAAAATGGAAAGATATTTTTGAGCGCCTAGAAACCTCTATCGATCGCTGTGCTCAGGTTTCTCAAATTATTGAAGGTGCCTATATTGAATCGGCCTAGATTTAATTGTCTTTCTACTTAAAACGGTAACCAGGATAAAGATAAATGAGTATTCCAACTATTGTCATTGTCACCATAATAATTGCCCTGATTTTCGATGTTATAAATGGATTTCATGATGCTGCTAATTCCATTGCAACCATCGTCTCAACCAAAGTTCTCTCTCCGCGTGCGGCCGTTTTTTGGGCAGCCTTTTTTAACTTTATTGCGATGTTTATCTTCGCTCCTAAAGTGGCATCTACTATCGCCAAGATTGTCCATATCGACGCTAGCGATCCGGCCTTTGTATACGTGGTGTTGACTGGATTATTGGGTGCTATTATTTGGGATTTAATTACCTGGTGGTGGGGGCTACCTACTAGCTCTTCTCATGCTCTTATCGGAGGATTGGCCGGGGCCGGTATTGCCCATAAAGGATTTGATGTAATTAATTGGACAAAATTAGAAGAGACAATGCTGTTTATTCCACTAGCGCCGATTTTGGGAATGGTTATTGGTATCATCATTATGATCGCTATTTATTGGATCTTTAGGAAATGGCATTTACAAAAAATTGACCTTCTTTTTAGAAAGGGGCAAATCATCTCCGCCTCTTTGTACTCTTTAGGCCATGGAGGCAACGATGCTCAAAAGACTATGGGAATCATTGTGGCGCTTCTAATTGCTGCGGGGATTTTTGATGCAAATGTTGAGTTATCCATGACTAACTGGAGCACTGCTTGGATTATCTATTCGTGCCACTTGGCCATGGCCTTAGGTACGGCCTTTGGCGGATGGAAGATTGTTAAAACAATGGGAATGAAGTTATCCAAACTAAAACCAGTACATGGATTTTGTGCCGAAACCGCCGGGGCCATGACCTTATTTTTAGCAACACAACTGGGAATTCCAGTTTCTACTACTCATACTATTTCTGGTGCCATCGTAGGAGTAGGCATAACCTCTCGCCGCTCGGGAGTAAACTGGAGCATCGTCTCAAGAATTGTCATGGCCTGGTTTGTCACTATTCCTTTTTCTGCGGCCGTTGCGGCCATCTGTTTTTACACAGTCAAAATATTTGCTCTTTACTAAGAAGCCAACTGGCCGGCATTGGGGCCAAGGTTAAGTTGGTTGCATAATAACTATCTGCTTACGGCCATTTTTGAACATTCCCTTTACACTGAATGGCCGATTGGTAGGCAAGATTTAAAAACTCAGATGCGGTTGGCCGATTAGTTTCTTGAGGGAACGCCTCAATCATCACTGACTGTAGCAAATGTTTACCATATAAGTTTTTTCCAAGTCTATTCCAGTCAACAACCCCAGTAAAAGGCAACCAATGTTTGTCAGATTTCCCATCATTGTCACTTCCCTCTCCGTTTTTTTGCTCCGATGATCTGCATACTCATATTCTACAGTTTCCAAGTCCTCGTCATACTTTACAATTCTTTTCAGTGATATACTTGGCCGAAACAGATATTTCGAAAGGTACTTCACCAAGTTTTTATTCCCCTTTGGAACATCACCTTTCATGAAAAAATTTACAAAACCATTTGGGTATCCACGATAAAGTTCCTCTACCAACTTATTCGTTTTTTTGCTCGGATCAAAGCTCTGTACCATTTTGAGTAGATGATATTGCCACTTCTTCGGTAGGATTTTTTCATAGGGGAAATATGGGATATCTACCCACTTACCAGTCTTAAGATCAATGCCTCCATTCATCACAATTATATGCAGGTGTGGCCGATAATTTCCTTTTCTTCCAGCTGTGTGGAGAACAATAATTGATCCGCTCCTCAAATCCTTTTTCGTCACCCTAGAAAACACGTCATCGATAAAGTCGCGTCCACAAAGATAGAAGTTGTTATATAATTTTTTACCGTGTCTGTTCTTATAGAAAAATGGATACAGTTGCTCTGGAATGGTTAGAATCAAATGACGATAAACAATCCCTGGATGAAGCCTGGCCATCACCTGCGCTACAAAGTTTTCAGATGCCACTCTCCCGCATCTCAAGCAAAACTTAGTTTTACATGTGAAGGCGACAACGTGTCTTGACTGGCCACAATTCATGCAACCATATTCAACGTACCCAAAAGTT